>JBIKIQ010000004.1:0-221888 GCA_044361535.1 Crocinitomicaceae bacterium | reverse complement strand
GTTTATGGGACTGTGGTGAATATATTACGGCAGCCTATAAATTAGAGGTTGGACATCCACCGGGTGCGCCTTTGTTTATGGTTATCGGGCGTTTATTTTCATTTTTTGCCGACCCTACTGATGTTGCTGTTTGGATAAATCGATTGTCAGCTTTATCAAGCTCATTTACAATACTTTTTATGTTTTGGTCATTGACTATTCTCATCAAAAAAATGGTTTTGAAAAACAAAGATGAAATTTCCATGGCAGATCAGATAGCTATTTTTGGTAGTGCCACCGTAGGTTCATTGGCTTACACTTTTTCTGAGTCTTTTTGGTTTTCGGCAGTAGAAGGTGAAGTATATGCAATGGCTTCACTATTTACAGCAATTATTTTTTGGGCAGCCCTTAAATGGGACGAAGAAATGAGTCTTATTAAAGATAATCGGGTAAATTCTGATCACGGACAAGCACGTTGGTTAATTCTGATCATGTTCTTACTAGGTCTTGCTGTTGGGGTTCACTTATTGGGAATTCTTGTTGTTCCTGCGATAGGATTTATTCTTTATTTCAGGTATCAACCTAAAGTCACTCCTCTTGGATTAATTCTTACGGCAGTTATTTCCGTTATCGTGCTCGGGTTTATTCAGGAAGGAATTATACCCGGTTCAATTTCATTGGCATCAACATTTGAAGTAGCTTTTGTTAATTCACTTGGTCTTCCTTTCTTTTCCGGAACAATATTCTTTTTTATCCTTTTAATTTTAGTTTGTGTAGTTGTTATTCGTATTGCGCGCAACAAAAAACAATATATTCTATACAATGCCATGATGGGGTTGGTTGTGTTACTAATTGGATATGGATCTTTCGCAGTAATTGTTATTCGTTCAAATGCTAACACACCGTTAGATGAAAATGATCCAGAAAATCTCGTTACACTTCATTCCTATTTGAAACGCGAACAATATGGATCAGCACCCTTATTCAAGGGGCCTTTTTGGAATTCAGTTGAGGATGATAGAGAGAATTACAAAGATTTATCACCTTACTATTTAAGACGATTTGTGGTAATGAAAGGAGATATTGAGGTTAAAGCTTTCAAGAATGAAAAAGATGCTCAATCCTTTGCTCAAAAAGAAGGTGGCGAAGTGCAAGAAAAGTATTTTGAAAGTAACTCGTCAGTTCGTAAAAATAGTGTAGCAACCTACTCAGGGGATCAATCTACATTATTTCCTAGAATGTATTGGAATCAAGAACAGCAAAGAATTGATGGATACAAACGTTGGTCCGGTTATGATGAATCTTCAGGCGATGGAACGGCAACTGGAAAAGATGGTCAGCGTTTGCCTACAATGGGAGAGAATATTTCATATTTCCTCAATTATCAAGTAAATTGGATGTATGTTCGTTATTTTATGTGGAACTTTGCTGGACGTCAAAATGATATACAAGGCCATGGAGATGCCATGCGAGGTAACTGGCTAAGTGGAATTTCATTCATTGATGAAATGCGTTTGGGAAGTCAAGAAAATGCACCTTACTTTACGAAGGAAAACAAATCAAACAATAAATTCTTTTTAATTCCACTAATATTAGGTATACTAGGACTGTTTTTCCATTTTTATAAAGCCCCTAAAGATGCTTTTGTTTTGTTTTTGGCATTCCTTTTCACTGGTTTAGCAATAGTTGTTTATTTAAATCAAAAACCATTTGAACCGCGTGAACGTGATTATGCATATGCGGGATCTTTCTACTTTTTTGCATTTTGGATTGGTATCAGTGTTTATGCAATGTATGATGCCTTTAAACGATTTGTGATAAAGGATGTCATTAAAATCATTTATGCTTTCTTGGGCGGGTTACTTGTTTTTGCCATTATTGATACAAAAGGAGATAGTGGCTTGTCTTCAGCCATGACATGGTTAATTATATCTGCGGGTGGTATTGGTTTAATGTTACTCATGAGTTTAGTCAAGAAAGTAATTCCGAATGAAAATTCAGGGCCTATTTTAGCAACACTTATTGGTTTAACAGCTCCGTTAATTATGGGGATGCAAGGCTGGGATGATCACGATCGTAGTGGAAAAACTTCAGCACATGAATTGGCCTCAAATTATTTGAATTCTTGTACACCAAATTCCATCATATTCACAAATGGTGACAATGATACATTTCCGCTTTGGTATATGCAAGAAGTAGAAGGAATGAAAACAGATGTACGTGTTTGTAATTTATCATTAATGCAGACTGACTGGTATACTGAGCAAATGAAAATGCGTGCTTATAAATCAGACCCATTGCCTATTAAATTTAGAGAAGATCAAATTCTTATGTATGCCGGAAATACAGACCAAGTTCTATTTTCTGGTTTATTGTCATTGGCAAATATGAATGCCGGCGAAGATGTAATGAAAAAAATTATTTCCCTTCGTATGAAGCAAATGCCAAGTGAGATGAAAAATAGTACGATATCAAATACGGCATCTATTTCAGCTCTTTTAACAATGATTACTGCAGATCCAGCAAATCAAGTTGCTTTGAATAAATCAAAAAGCAAACTTTTGAATTTAGATACTACGAATTTGGTAAATGATGCTTTAAATAGAACTTTTGGAACACTGGAACTTATACAAGGCATAAGCAATAGCACCTTCAAAGGTTCTGAAGAAATCATGAAACAACTTCAACAAGCTTTTGACACTTACGAAAAGTCCTGGGATTACACGAATTTGGCAAGTGCGATGGAATTTGTTCGTGACGATAAAAACCAGGTTATTTATGAAGGACAAAGTAAATTACGAATTTTTCCTTCGTCAGGGTTTATTCTACCTGTGAATGCTGAAAATGCTGTGAAATCTGGAATTATTACGGCTGCACAAAAAACAGAATGTTACAACGAACTAAAATTCCAATTCGAGGAACAAGGCTTGACAAGAGAACAAGTAATGATGCTTGACATACTAGCTAATAACGAATGGAAACGAGGTATTTTCTTTTCAAGTCCAGGAGGATCGGATGTAGCTATGGCTTTAAACAAAACAGGATACATTAAACAAAACGGAATGGCTTACGTCCTTACTCCAGTGAAGAATCGAAGAAATCGTTTTGATGATGAGGTAATGTATGCTAATTTGATGAAACGATATGATTTTGGCGATATGAAAAATCCATCTGTGTTGACAGACTATTATGCTCGTCGTCATACGTCACAATACAGATATCAGTTTATGACTTTGGCTCAGCATTATTTAACGTTGGCAGAGGAAGAAGAAACATTTTATAAGAATCCAGAGGGATCAGCAGAATACTACAAAAGAAGTGGTGAAGAGCAAAGAGCAAAATTCTTATTGGATGGAAAGGCAGGTGCAACGGACAGAATAAAGGGTTATAAAACCAAAGCAATCAATTTATTGAAACGATCGTTAGAGGTAATGCCAATCGAAACCGTATTAGATGGTGGGGAACCAAATCCTAGTAGAGAGAGTTATAAGGATGGTAATAGAGAAAAACAAAGTTTCCAAGATGGTGTGTTACAAGATTACATTGAATTATTTTACGCGGCTGGAGACAAACAATCTGCTGAAAAGTATGGTTTAAGAGTAGCAAAAAATGTTGAATCTGTAATCAATTATTTCTTGACAAGTGATTCAAAATTTGTTGGTTCTTCTGAAAATGCAGATGATTTTTATGCAAACCTTGATGCGTTCATGAAGTTGAATAAAGTTGCTAAAGAAAATAATGCTTCGGGAGAATTAGCAAAATATACAACATCAAAAGTAGACGGATGGTATAGTTCTAAGTTCAAGGAAATTTCTGCTGAATTAGTTTCAAGGGATAATCTTGACTCAGACTTTGCATTGTATGTTGAATTGATCGGCATTCACTACGGAAAACTGAAAGGTACAACCCCGGTTGCTCCTCAAAATGGTGAACAAAAGTTAGATTCTGCCATGATTCGTCAAATGATGAACCAACAAAAGGTAAAAACAGATTCCATTAAAAAGAAATAATGGATGAAAAATTTCAGAATTCCATTTTTCGTGCCATGGATTTTTCCTCGCCGAATTTGGAAAATGAAATCGAAAAATGCTGTTTATTTGACTTTTGACGATGGCCCTCAAGAGGGGCTTACAGATTGGATTCTTGATTTTCTTGAGGAACGCAATATTCAAGCTACCTTTTTCTGTGTTGGTGAAAATGTCAAAAACCAACCCGTGTTATTTTCGAAAATTCTTTCCAAAGGTCATAGAGTTGGCAATCATACAATGAAACACGAAAAAGGAACCAGAACTCATCGTTCAAATTACCTTAAGTCAGTTAAAAACGCTGGTGAATATATTGAAAGTGAACTTTTTCGACCTCCTTACGGTCGATTACCACTTTGGAAAACAACTGAGATACGCAAAAACTACAGAATTGTAATGTGGAGTTGGCTTTCGTATGATTATGATAATACAGTTTCAATTGATAATATTTTAGCTAACGCCAAATCAATTAAAGGAGGAGATATATTGGTTTTTCACGACAATCTTAAAAGTCACGATCGATTAAAAGTACTACTCCCTAAGGTTGTGGATGTAATTACCGAAAAAGGCCTTCATTTCCAATCTATTGATTGAAATCATGAGTGTCAACTATTTTTTCTTGTAGATAGGCACTGTAGAACAAGGCTCGCCAAACATTAACGATTTTACATGTGGCAAGAGAAACTTCGTTAATTCTAGCATCGCAAAATCAGGGAATGGGATTTTAGAGCAACCTTTAACAATAACTCGTTCATCCTTGATCTTGGCCACCTCCGTTTTTTCAATTTCACGTATGATTAATTGCTTAAGAATCTCATCCTTGCTTGTATTTGCATAGAAAAGAACAATATCTTTCAAAACTGATCCAACTAACATGTATGCCCAAGCAGGAATAATTGCATCTGTTGAGCAAGTGATTAAAACAACCTTCCCAGCATATTGCGTCCAATTATTTTCCTTGATCCATTGACGAAAATCCTTTTCCTTTAGTACAAGTCCTTGCCACAACTGAGAAGATAGATCAATAGTAACAATTTCTGCTTGTGGGTCATAATCAGCTAGGTCAATTGAAATCAACCCACTTTCCTTTACTTTATTGACAATTTCTTCCATATAGTTTACTTCTGTAAAAGTAGTTTAAAACAAAATTTATTCGGTAAATCAAACTTAAATTTTATACATGAAAAAAAATTCTTTAACAGTTTTTTAAAAATCGAAAAATGAAAGTCTTAATTCATTAAATTTGCTTTGTCTAATTTGTGCCAATTTTTTGGTAAAACCTATTGAAAACAAAGAAATATGAAAATTTTAGTCTGTATTAGTAAAGCACCAGACACAACATCAAAGATTGCCTTTACAGGTGGCAATACTTCTTTCGATGAAAATGGAGTTCAATTTATTGTGAACCCTTATGACGAGTGGTATGCATTGGTTCGTGCCTTAGAAATAAAAGAGAGTATCGGTGGCAATGTTACAATCATTACGGTTGGTAATGCAGCTGATGAGGCGATAATGAGAAAAGCACTGGCTATTGGTGCTGATGATGCTGTGAGAATTGATGCTGATCCTAAAGACGCGTTTTATACGGCAATGCAGATTGCAGAATATGCAAAAACTCAAAATTTTGATTTAGTTTTAGTAGGAAAAGAAACGATTAATTACAATGGTTCACAAGTAGGAGGAATGATTTCTGAATCACTTGGATTGCCTTTTGTTTCGCTTGCATCCAAATTAGATGTTTCAGGAAATAAATTAACATTAGAAAGAGAAATTGCCGGAGGAGTTCAAGTAGTTGAGGTTGAAACACCTGTTGTCGTTTCTTGTGCAAAAGGAATGGCTGAACAACGTATACCAAATATGAGGGGGATTATGGCTGCTAGAACAAGACAATTAACCGTTGTTCCTGCATACTCAGTTGAAGAATTGACATCCTATGTTTCATATGATTTACCGCCGGCGAAAAGTGCGTGTAAAATTATTTCAGCAGACAATATGGATGAATTAGTGCAACTTCTTCACAACGAAGCAAAAGTTATTTAATACAAATACATTAATTATGATTTTAGTATATTCAAATACAGATAACGGGTTATCCAAAGCTTCTAAAGAAGTTGTTACCTATGCTAAAAAATTAGGAGATTCAGTTGTTGTTGTAAGCAATGGAAATACCTCTTCTGATGTGTTGGCTCAACTTGGAGAATTTGGTGCTTCCAAAGTGTTAGTAGATCGTACTGTATCTACGGATGATGTTCAACAAGTAATTGATTTAGTTGCAGCGGCAGCAGAATCTACTGGCGCAACAACCATCGTGTTTTCACATGATTTAACTGCAAAAGCAGTTGCACCGCGTTTGTCTGTTCGTTTGAAAGCAGGTTTGGTTTCAGGAGCAACTGAGATACCTAATGGGGACGGCGCAACACGAGTAAATGTTTTTTCAGGAAAAGCATTCGGTTTTGTGAAAGTAAATTCACCAAAAAGAATAATTTCAGTACTTCCAAATAGTATTCAACCAGAATTAAATGGCTCAGCTTGTGGCGTGGAAGAATTTTCTTCAGGTGCGACAAATGGTCGAATTAAAATTATTACTACCAAAAAGCCAGAAGGAGAAATACCTCTTCCTGAGGCTGAATTAGTGGTTTCAGCAGGTCGAGGATTGAAAGGCCCTGAAAATTGGGGAATTGTAGAGGATTTAGCAAAATCACTTGGTGCAGCAACAGCTTGTTCAAGACCTGTTGCGGATATTGGTTGGAGACCACATCACGAACATGTTGGCCAAACAGGAGTTGCAATTCGTCCAAACTTGTATATTGCCGCTGGTATTTCGGGTGCGATTCAGCATCTTGCAGGTGTTAATGGTTCAAAAGTAATTGTTGTAATTAATACAGATCAAGAAGCTCCTTTTTTCAAAGCAGCTGATTATGGTGTTATTGGAGATGCTTTTGAAGTACTTCCTAAACTTACTGAGGCGATTAACAAATTTAAGTCGTCACAAAACTGATTTGTTCAATTTCCAATGCAAAAAATCAAACTAATCATATCAGGACTTTCATATAGCCAGACTCAGTCTGGTGCATATGCACTTATGTTGACCGAAGTAGGAGGGAAGCGTAAATTGCCGATTGTGATTGGCGGGTTTGAGGCTCAAGCAATCGCTGTTGAGTTAGAAAAAATGAAGCCAAATCGACCACTTACGCATGATCTTTTTAAAAGTTTTGCCGTGGCTTATGAGGTTGAAGTTCGTGAAATTATAATATACAATTTTGACGAAGGTATTTTTTATGCAAAAATAATATGTGTAAAAGATGGTGTAGTAACAGAAATTGATTCTCGCACGTCTGATGCTATCGCAATAGGTGTCCGTTTTGATTGCCCGTTTTATACCTTCGATAAGATTCTTCAAGATGCAGGCACATTGATTGATGATGAATTTGATCAAGAAGATTTAACTGACCTTGAAGAGGATGATGATGACGAATTTGAAGCGTCTGAAGCATCCTTAGGGGTTGCTACAAAAGAGGAGCTTGAAAATTTGTTAAACGAAGCGCTCGATAATGAGGATTATGAATCAGCCTCTAAAATTCGGGATGAATTGCAAAAACGAGCAGATTAATGAATGTGAAATTTCGACTAACTTTAATGAGTTTCCTGCAATTTTTTGTTTGGGGAGCTTGGTTAATTACGGTTGCAAATTATTGGTTTGAAACAAAAAAATGGCCCGGCGTTGAATTTGGCGCTGTGTTTAGCACCTTAGGTTTATCTTCCTTATTCATGCCAACACTTGTTGGAATTATTGCCGATCGATGGATTAATGCAGAAAAATTATACGGTATTCTTCATGTTTTAGGTGGACTTGTTCTATTATTTTTACCCCAAGTAAATGATTCAAACACATTCTTTTGGGTGATTTTTTTAGCAATGATTTTTTATATGCCCACCATTGCTCTTTCAAATTCAATTGGATATTCTGTTTTAAAATCTGGCAATTTCAATGTAATCAAGGATTTCCCTCCAATACGTGTTTGGGGTACCATTGGTTTTATAGCCGCCATGTGGACCACAAATTTAACGGGAAACAAAGCATTAGAAGGTCAGTTCTACATTGCTGCCTTTGCTGCAATTTTTCTGGGGGCTTATTCCTTTATTTTTATCCCTAAATGTCCGCCTGCTAAAGAAAATAAATCAAATGCGTCGTTCTTGGAAATTTCAGGATTAAATGCCTTTTCGCTATTTGCAAAATATAAAATGGCGATTTTCTTTCTTTTTTCAATGTTTTTGGGTGGAGCACTTCAACTAACCAATATGTATGGTGATTTGTATATATCCGAATTTAAAAATGTACCAGAATACGCCAATCTGTGGGTTGTAGAACATTCGACAATTATCATGTCAATTTCTCAAATATCTGAAACTGCCTTCATTTTAGCCATTCCTTTTTTTCTGAGAAAATTTGGAATAAAAAAAGTTATGCTCATTAGTATGGTAGCGTGGGTTTTACGTTTTGGTTTGTTAGCTTTAGGAAACCCTGCAGATGGTTTGTGGATGATTATTCTATCATGTATAATCTACGGTATGGCCTTTGATTTTTTCAATGTATCAGGCTCTTTATTTGTTGAAACAACCACAAACTCAAAAATAAGATCAAGTGCTCAAGGATTATTTATGATGATGACCAATGGTTTTGGTGCCATTATGGGAAGTTATTTAAGCGGAGTGATCATTAAAGCGTATTTTACACTTCCATCTGGAGCAAATGATTGGACAAACATTTGGATTTCCTTTTCCATTTATGCAGCCATTATCACTGTGCTTTTTGCAATTATGTTCAAGCATAGACATGACCCAATCAAACTTCAAGAGATTAATCATTAAATCCTTTTTTTTGGTAAGTACACCTTTGGTATTTTCCTGAAATTATCGTAGCTTTGCCCTTCAAATTTGAAACGTGTCATTCGGAATTAAATTATTTGCTGGTAGGGCTTCTGAAGAGTTAGCTCAAAATATTGCTAAATCATATGGAGCTAGCTTAGGAGATGTTAAAGTTACTGTATTTAGTGACGGAGAATTTCAGCCTTCATTTGAGGAAACGGTTCGTGGCCAAGATGTATTCTTGATCCAATCGACCATGCCACCTAGCGATAATTTGTTTGAATTATTGTTAATGGTGGATGCAGCAAGAAGAGCATCTGCAAGAAAAATAATTACAGTAATTCCTTATTTTGGTTTTGCTCGTCAAGATAGAAAAGATAAGCCAAGAGTTGCGATTGGAGCGAAACTTGTTGCCAATATGCTTATGGCAGCAGGCGTTGATCGTGTTATTACAATGGATTTACATGCTGATCAAATTCAAGGATTTTTCGAAGTTCCTGTTGATCATCTTTTTGCTTCAACCTTATTCTTAAAGGAATTAGAAAAACTTGATTTGGATAATCTAGTTATGGCCGCTCCAGATGCTGGAGGAGCAAAGAGAGCAAATTCGTATGCCAAGAAATTGAATACTGGCTTAGCTTTATGCCATAAACACAGAAAAAAAGCCAATGAAATTGCTGAAATGACTGTAATTGGTGATGTAGTAGGCAAGGATGTTGTCATTATTGATGACATGTGTGATACTGCGGGTACTTTAACAACCTCAGCTGACTTATTCATATCTAAAGGCGCTAAAAGTGTAAGAGCTTTCTGTACGCATGCTGTATTGTCAGGACCAGCTTATGACCGCATTAATAACTCTAAACTGACTGAATTGGTTGTAACAGATACTATTCCATTATCCCAGCATAGTGATAAAATCAGAGTAGTTTCAGTTTCAGATCTTTTTGCTGATGTGATTAAACGTTTAATGAATAACGAATCAATCAGTTCACATTTTGTAATATCTTAAATAAATAATAAATGAAAACAGCACAATTGAGCGGTTCACCCCGTGTGAACGTAGGGAAAAAGGATGCTACAGCACTTAGAAATGCTGGAAGAGTTCCTTGTGTGCTTTACGGTACAGGTGAGCAGACTCACTTCCACGTAAAGTTAAACGACATTGAAAAAATCGTTTATTCTCCTGAAGTATATCAGGTAGAATTAGACGTGGAAGGAAAAAAAGCACGTGGAATTATTCGTGAGCTTCAACAACATCCTATTACAGATAAAATTCAACATGTTGACTTTTTAGAAGTAACTGATGCAAAACCAATCACAGTTGGTTTACCAGTTAGAATCACAGGTTCTTCTCGTGGTGTAATGGCTGGTGGTAAGTTAATGCAAGTGTTTAGAAGATTGCGTTGTAACGGTCTTGCAAATGATCTTCCAGATGCAATTACACTAGACATAACGAAACTTAGAATCGGTCAATCTATTCGTGTTAAATCTATTGATATACCAGGAGTAACATTCCTTGATCCGGCAAATGCCGTTGTAGTATCTGTTAAAATGGCTCGTGGAGCTGTTAAAGGTGCTGATGCAGGAGACGATGATGAGGAAGATGAAGATTAATATTTTTTACGCCTAATACAATTAAAGTCGCTTTCGGGCGACTTTTTTGTTTAATAGAATTTAGACTAGGATTATTGATTTTTTAATTTAAACCGATATACTACAATAAAAATCAAAATAAAAATCAATGTGAACCATTTACTGAAATTCTTAACAAAAACTATATTGTGGTAGAATTGAAGTTTGTTGATACGAAAATCCTCATTCATTTTATAGTTTCTGTTTTCTAAATAAAGTTGAATAGAATCCTTCTGTATTGGTTTTAATGAATCAATTTTATCTAAAACAACTTTATTGGAATCAATTTCCATCACAACTTTATTATAATCACGCAATATGTAAGGTTCTAATGAATGATGATTGCTTGTGATTTTTCCGAGGTCTTGTAAATACTCAATTTTTTTCACCAACCGCTTGTTCCCTAGAAAATTGGAATAAAAATCAGGCAAAGAAATAAAAAGTATGGGAATTAGAAAAGTTGGGATAACAATTTTTAGAATAAGTCGATTTGTTGAAGAAAGTTGGTAATTGGCTTCTTTTTTATCAAATGATTTATTACTCTTATTGAATGAGTAATAATCAAAAAACTGAATTATGAATACGGACGTTAACAACATGATAAACACCATCCCCAACCAATGAAAATAGTTTACAAAATCAACAAAAACAAATAAAATACCTGAAGCCAATCCTAGAGAAGAGATAAGAACAAACTTGATATTTTGCTTTGTTAAGTATCGAGATTCTTGAAAGTCCAAATAATCAAATGAACCCAATTTTTTCGTAATTGAAAACAAGATATTGTTAAGTGAATTAAGTATTACCAATAAGAGCAAAATCCCAAGTGAAGCTACTCCTAGAAAAATAGGTAACTTTTCTGTTTGTAAAAAGTCAAACTCATAAATCTTAGGAAGGAATTTTGGTAAAAAATACACAAAAACAAATCCGAGTGCGGCAAAGAAAATAGAAATAGTAACTAATCCCACTTTATTTGAGGAACTATAGGTCTCATTGTTAATTTTCCAACTTTTATAATAAAAATAACCTAAAACAAGTAATATGAAAGATTTTCCTGCGGCGTTATGCCAAAGGTTTAACTCCCAAATTGAGTTTGGTCTTAGTAAATAATTATCTTCTATTTTTAGGGTCTCTATGTATGTTTTTACGGACTCAACTACAATGTCTATTTGAAAAAAGAGAAGAGGGATTAGACCTAAGGTCATTATTGCAATAAGGAAATGAAAGGCCTTTACCCATCTTATTCTGGTAGGATTGGTAAATAATTTTAGATAAACAAGTGCTAACCATCCAAGAACGGCTAGCAAAACAACTAAATTTGAGAATTTGACGGAAGGGAGATAATCGGGATTGAGTAATTTATTTAAATTCTGAAACAAATAGTTGGCAATTTGAAATGACAAGTAGATTTCTATAAAAGAAAAAAATGCCAATAGAACTATAGATGATATAGAGTTGAAGGACAGAAAGGTTTTTACAAATTGCAATGACTTTTTTGAATCTATGGATTTTTTGGTTAGCCCATCCAAAAAGAAATATTCTATTCTTAATACACAAAAACCAAGAATCAAAAATACAAGGTAGGGAATTACAAAGAGAAATCCGTTATTTATAATTTCAATTGAAATACTTGAAATGAAACCTCCAATAAACAAGGCTGACGACATAAAAATCAATGCTGATTTACTGAAATTTAGTCGTTCATTCATGCAGTTTGAGGTTAAGGAGGTGCTGATTAATATTAAACAATCAAGGCCAATGTTTCTTCCAATGTTTTTGGATTATAACCCAATTCTGTTTTTGATTTGGCTAAGTTAAAACCCGTTCTTGGCGGACGTTTGGCAGGTTGATTTAAGGTGGAACTATCCGTTTTTTCAATAACATGAGCATTTAAACCGTAAAAGTTAGCGACACGGTTAACAATCTCGAATACAGACATTGTTTCAGGACCTGAAATATGATAAATGCCCTTTTTATTCAATTCACAAATACGAATACAAGCCCATGCTAAATCATCGGCCCAAGTTGGCGCACGAAATTGATCATCAATTATCTTCATTGTTTGTCCCTTGGCTAATGTTTCCTTTGCCCAGCAAATAATATTAGTGCGAGACAAACTATCTCCTTGACCGTATACAATTATCGTTCTAACTATGGACCATTCCGAATTTGAGCTGGTAAGAAGTAGATTTTCAGCAACTACTTTGGATTGAGCGTAAATGCTTAAGGGATTTGGCTTGTCATTTTCTGAATAATTCCCTTTAATACCGTCAAATACAAAATCGGTCGATAAAAGTTGAAAATGAATTCCTAATTCTTTTGATGCCGACCATAAATTTTGAGTAGCAACAACATTGATTTCTTGACAATCCTTTGGATTCAATTCACATTGATCTACATTTGTCATGGCTGCTGTATGGATAACATGTGTGGGTTTAATCGCATTAAGACTATCATAAACCGCATACTTATCACATATATCCAAGCTATGATAGTAATCTGCAGGACATTTGCTATTTCTGTTTTCACCCTTGGAGGTTGCAATAAACTCAATTCTACGGCTTATACACTGGTTAACAATTTTTTGACCCAATAATCCATTACTGCCTGTAATAAGTAATTTCATCATTCTATTTTTACAATTCCCAAATGGTTTTTTTTCTCTTACGTTCAAACATGAAATAATGTTTGTTTTCTATGATCCAATACATCGCAAAATAGAGAATTAATGGGGATCCTAAGGTAAAAAATGAAGTATAAATGAATGCAATTCGAACTTGGGAAGTTTCAATACCCAACTTTCTTCCCCACCATTTGCAAACCCCAAATGACTGAAATTCAAAATAAAGAAGAATTTTCTGTATGGTTTTTCCTATCATGAATTAACAATTTTACATCCGATGATGCAATTTAAACATTTTTTTCTTTGACAAAATTCGTTATAAATTTCCAATACTGCTTGAGAATCAAAAGAATTCTTTACTGAAAAACCAAGCGTTTTCATTTGTTGAACGAGATTGTTTTTTTCAGGAGGAAGAATTTCAGAAATTTCAATGGCTTTTTGTCGTAAATCGTAATCCATTTTACCTAATTTATAGAAAAAGGGAATAATGGTGTTTACTAATACCTGGTTTTGCATTGAGAAAGAAAGAGTAGGTTCTAATTTGGTAATTTGTTTTCTAAAGTGAAAAACAAATTCTTTGGCCTCCAATGTTTGCCAATTTTTCAATGAATCAATTATACCAATGCAATTGATGAATTGTTCGATTCGAATTTCAGGATTACTTTGCGGGCGCATACCTTTCCTCTTAAAATATGGAACGGCAATTCGTTCATTTATTTGTTTTTTTGTTAATAACAACCTATAAGATTGAAATGCTAACTTTTGTTTTTTTGAATCCATTTGATTTACTAATGAATAAGGCAATTTTTCGGCAATATATTCAAATGAATACTGATTTGATTTTCCTCCAAATGATTTCGCCAGTAATTGATAAATCAATTCTTTTTCATTCATTTCAGCGTACTGCGCTATTTTTCTCTCCATCCGGTGAACAAATGAATTCGCCATCATTTGATGCAAATAAATTGATTCTAGGCCTTGGATTAATTTATTACAAGGGAAAACTGCATGTTGAATTTTGAGTGAGTCGAGATTGGCTAAAGTTGATGGATAAATGAGATTTTTAAGTTCTAAAACAGGGATTGTTTCTGAGTTATAATAAACATCTCTGTCGTGTTCCCAAACAACGTGTAGAATTACATTTGCAAAGCTAGGATCTTGATTGTGCTTATGATTGTACCATTGGGAGGAATGGACATGAATTTCAATATGACCATACCAGGAAATGGAATCAATCGTTATTTGTGCATTGAGAAAATCCGGTCCATTTTCAGTACCATTAAATATTCCGTGATTTTGAATGATTAATTCACGACCATCCGTAAGGGTAAGTTTGGTATGATTAAATCGTTTGAGTTTCCAAGTAAATTGGAGAAAATCTTCCTTCATAGTATTTTTGCTTACTATGAATATACAAAAAATCCCGCTGTTTTTGCGGGATTTTTCTAATTAATATTTCAAATAATTCTTATAGTTGTACTTCTTTTTGGCTTCCTCTGGGGTTAGGCTTTCAATTTCGGGATTAAAGTCTTTCCTTACTATTTGAACATAAATTTTATTATTTAATTCAATTAATTTCTTGAATTTTTCCTTGTCAGTTTTTTTAAATGAATTTATAAATTCTTCTGTTAAGATATATTCCTTTCCATTCTCATCAATCCATTTTCTTGGTTCTTTTTCTCCTCTACCTTCCGGGATAATTCTACGAGGGTCAATACCAAAGTCCACTAATGATGAATAAACAACCCTAGCTCTATTTTCAGTTAATATAGTATTAAAATCATCAGTTTTTCTCCAATCTGTATATGAATATAATTTAATTACAATTTCAGGAAATGCCTTTAATTCTTCTACCAGCGATTTGAGCGTGTCAGCTGATAGACAAATTTTCGGATCATTTAGCATTTTATCTTTTTTATCAATAAATAAAACGTTTAAGTAAAATTCTTGACTAAAAGATGAGGCCGAAGCTAAAATAAAGCTTACACTAAAAATGAAACGTATCAAAACCTTCATTATTTAATACTTTAAATAATTCTTATAATTATATTTTTTCTTTGCTTCTTCGATGGTCATTGTCTCCTTTGTTGGATCAAAGTCCTGGCGAACAACTTCTGCGGTTGTGCGTCGATTCAACTGGTGAAGTCGTTCATATTTTTTTGGATCTGACTTTGCAAAAGTATTGATATACTCTTCTGTAAGGATTACCTCTTTGCCCTCCTCATCGATCCACTTTCTTGGTTCCTTTTCACCTCTACCCTCTGGAATAATTCTACGTGGGTCCACACCAAGATCAACCAATCTTGAGAAATAGGCGCGTGCTCTATTTTCAGACAGTGTTTGGTTTTTCTCATCCGTATTTCTACTATCCGTGTGAGAAACTATTTTAATTACAACATTAGGGAAACTTTCCACCAACTCTCTTCTGACAGTATCAATTGAGTCATTAGACATACATATCTTAGGGTCATTGACAAACGTCCATTGATTGATCACATATAGTACTTCGTTCAATTCAATATCCCTCATTGGCAATAATGTTAACTCAACTATAAAACTTTTACTTGCTGTTAATCCAACAGTAGTTATTGTTGCTCCACGTAAATCATTTACATATCCTTCTTTAGAAGCAGTAATTTTATAAGTTTTATTTCCAATTATTATTCTTTTTTTATTATTATCCTCATCCCATTCTGTTTTTCCTTTTGAATTAGTTAATTTATCAGAGTTATAATCACCACCAACTTCAGTTAGATAAACTGTTGCCCCCTCAATTTTTTTCCTATTTTTCTTGTCTTTAGAACGTTCATAAACAATTACTTTCAAATCAAACAATACTTTAACTTCAGGAAGATTATAGCTGTAAATATCTGGTGTGTATTCACCATTCGGGCTTTTACGCTCTGAAGTAAAATAACCTGAAGTTCTGTTGTTATCATAGATAGCATAATCATTGCTTTGAGAATTGATTGGCGAGCCTAAATTTTCAGGATCTCCTGGCCATGAATTTAAAGTTGGATTTAAACTGTCTTTTGCAACAACAAAAATATCCAACCCTCCAAATCCTGGGTGGCCATCTGACGCAAAGAATAAGTCGCCATTAGATCCTATTGTAGGAAATAACTCATTTGCTGCAGTATTAATTTTCGGACCTAAATTTTTAACGTCCGATAATTCATACATTTTTTTCTTTTTGTTATATACAAAATTAACTGACCACAAATCTCTACCACCGAATGATTTAATTCCATTAATATCAGATGCATCAGATGCAAATATTAACATTTTCTCATCTTTTGTAACACATGGGTGACCTAAAGAAACAGAATCATTTAATGTGAATTGTTGTTTAATTGGAAATGTATCTAAATCTTTCCACTTGCCCCCACCTTTATCGTATTTTAGACCTGACATTTCAGCGATCATAATTTGACAACCTAAATTTTGTTTGCGAACACTTGGACATCTTGTAACGAATGCTGTTTTAAACTGAGCATCAAAACAAACTGTTCCCTCATTATCTCCTGTATTTACTTTTAATCCTTTGTCCAATAAAACAGGTTCTTGCCAATTTCCTTTTTTATCTTTAGCCGACATCCAAAGGTCCATATAAGGCTCTCCAGTAATCGGATCAGCTTTTTCACCTACACTTCCTTTTCTAGAAGAACCAAAAACAATTAACGATTGAGCAGCATCAGCAAACATAGGAGCCATGTCCATTTCTTTTTTGCTCAATCCTTGTTCGTGCGTTACGACATGTTTTGTTTTTGAAAGTTTAAATTTTTCGTTTTGCTCACAAATTTCTAATGAAACTTGTGCTCTTTTATCAGAAGGATTCAATTTCTGGTAAAGCTTGTAGTTTTTAATTGCTTTATCATTTTCAGCTTGCATACGAAGCATTTCACCATTGTAAAAATAAACTGCTGGATTTTCTTCGAAGTATTTCAATTCAATTGCTTTCTCATACCATGTTTGCGCATCACCAATTTTTTCAGTAAGTCGGTAGCATTCCGCGGCTTTAAACGCCATGTCAGCTTTATCTTTTATACTTCCTTTCGTTCCAAGTTTGGTAAATGCAGCAGTACATTTTCCGGCTGCTTCAAAATACTTTTGAGCATAATATGCCTTATTGGCATCGGTAACATATTTTTTCTGAGATAATGCCTGATTAGTGAAAATCAACAATAAAACAACTAAGCAAAATGAATTCAAATTTCTCATAAAGACTTGATTACTGAATAATTTTAATTTTAAGTCACACAAAAATAGAAAAAAAAATGAATATTCAAACTTTTATTTCTCACCAATGTAAGATTCCCATTTTTGCAAAATAGTATTGAATCCTATTGGCAATTCTGCCTCTGAATAAATTCTTTCTTTTGTTTTCGGGTGAATAAAAGCTAAACTTTTGGCGTGGAGAGCCTGACCATCAATCATCGAAAAGCAGTTTTGAACAAATTTCACATAAGAAGCACCCGTTGTTCCTTTTAGTATTTGATCTCCACCGTACTCTAAATCATGAAATAATGGGTGGCCAATATATTTCATGTGAACACGAATTTGATGGGTTCTTCCCGTTTCCAATTTACATTCAATTAAAGTCACATATCCAAAGCGTTTCAGCACCTTGTAATGTGTAACTGCATGTTTTCCCTCGTTCCCATCCGGGAAAACCGTCATTACTTTCCTATTTTTCGGAGACCTACCTAGATTACCCGTTATTGTGCCATCAGCATCTAAATCACCCCATACCAAAGCTATATACTTTCTTTCAGTTGTTCTTTCGTAGAACTGTTGCGCCAAATGTGATAAGGACTCGTCATTTTTGGCAATAACCAAAATACCAGTAGTGTGTTTGTCAATTCTATGAACTAATCCAGGTCTAAGTTCGCTAGAATTCCCTTTTCCCAATTGATTAAAATGGTAAATAAGTGCATTTACAAGTGTTCCAGAATAATTTCCATAACCCGGATGAACTACCATATTGGATGGCTTATTAATAACCACAACATCCTCATCCTCATATACAATATTTAAGGGAATGTTTTGAGGAATCAACTCTATTTCCCTCATTGGATAAGGCAAAACAATGGCTACTTCATCCTTTGGTTTAACCTTGTAATTCTGTTTTACTTTAAGTCCATTTACGATAACATTTCCATTACGTGCTGCAATTTGTATTTTGTTTCGTGAAGTATTGGGCATTCGGTCCAATAAGTATTTGTCGATTCGGACAATTTCTTGGCCTTTATCAACAAGAAACTTGAAATGTTCGTATAAATCTTCGCCGTCCTCTGATTCAGTCAAAAGATGGTCTTCCGTCATTGTTTGACTATTTTGAAAATTTTTGAGGAGTTTTTGGGAAATTGAATGAAATAAACTCCTCGATTCAAATGACCAAGCTCAACTTCAGATGAATTTTTAGCCTCAATGAATTGTCCTAGAGAATTATACAATATGAAATCATAATTTACAAACTCTTTATTTTCCATGAAATAAACAACATCTGAGGTAGGATTTGGATATAGGGTAATTTCTTTTTCTTCAACGATTGTTGTTTGTGCCAATGTAGTGTCAAGCGCAGTTGAAAAAATAGGGCGAATCATTGCTGAACCCGGAAAGGGTGATGTAAGCCAAGTAAATCCACCATCTACACTGTATCTGATTGTTGATGAATTATCAATATTTCGATCCAAACCTGCATTTAATCGAACGGCATCAAGTTGTCTCCATCCTACATGAAACTTAGTTCCAACAGCCACTTTCATTGTGTCTTTGAAATAATAGGTAATAAAAATATTTTCATCATCTCCATATTGAGGATTGCGAGGAAAAAATACGTCGTCTTCATATATAACAGCACCCGGAACCCCGTTATTATCGTTCCATACCGTCAATAAAAAGATATTTGATGAAACATCGGTAACGGATGGAACGAAATGTATGTTGATACCAATCAAGGAATCAGACTGATAACTATTGTATTCAATGGCTAATCGAGCTTGTGTTCCAGTTGGTCCAAATGCCGCTTCCGCACTACCATCGTCATAACTGTAATAATTGTAAAATTCTTGATAAAAAATGGTTGAATCATTTAACGTGAAGTTGGGGAACTGCGCTGAGGCGCTAGCTCTCACTTCAAAGCTTTGTTGTATGCCAGGTTTAGTTCGATCAAACTCATATCCATTTGAACAATCATTAAAAGAAGTATGTGTCGTCCGCGGATTGTAGTTGATATTTGATTCGGCTAAATTAAACCCTTGTAAAACAAAATTGCCTTCTGACAAACCACCATAACTAATTGAGATTTGACCATTTTGGTAATTTTCAGCGGTTGGACTTCCGTTGTGTAATTTAATGAGAAGAGAATCAGTCATGTTAGAATTCGTACTTTCTTTGTAATGATCCCAAGGAACAGATGTATAGGTATCAAGCAGTGAATTCAAAGGGTAAACAAAGGCAAAATCTTTGAATAAGGTATCGTCATAGGCAGATAAAGTTCTCAAATGGACATAATCGACATGAAAATGATCTAAACCACCTGCCAGTGATCCGTAATTTCTGAATCTAAATTGAAAGCCTTTTTTTAGGTAAATAGGATTGTCAACTAAAATATGTGCTGCTCGAAAAGGATATACGGTATCTCCTTCTACACCCCAAACACGATTCCATTCTTGAAGTTCAGGAGCGTAAAACTCAACAATTAATGAATCCCCACTTTCAGGAATATCGCCTAATCCTTCCGGTTGATATAAAAAGGAAAAATAGAGTGAATCTGACCCATTATACGGCTGTAAATCAATAGGTTTAGATGTAAGTTTATCAGCATAATTGGTCATAGAAGTACCAATTTCATACGGATAACCTGTTTCGTCTAAACCGTCAAAAGTGACAACACCCAACGATCGAGGATTCAGTGCAAATCGGTAATTGTGATAAGCATAAGAATCTAACCAAATCTTTTCTGGGTCATTAACAGGTTGGAAAAAGATGCGTGCTGAGTCTTGAACATATGGAGGGTTGCTAATCCAAACAGTGTCAAGTGTATTTCCTGGGTCATTAATTGTATCAAAAATAAAATAAGGTGGGTACAACCCCAATTGGTTATATTGAGGGGGATAGGTTGACAAATCCCCAACCTTAACATTTGTGGTGTTAAATACAGAGTCTGAATAGCTATTTGCTACTAAATCATAGGTGCGTTTAAATGTGACTTGACCGGTAAATACTAATGAATTATTTAATGGAAGCAAAGTGATTGGGTCAATTAATCGATAGTACAATTCTGAGGTAATACCTGGTGCACTGTAATCGCCATTGTATTGTTGAAATTTGCTTGTTGAAAAGTCATCAAAAAACGGTAATTGAATCGTATCAGGCAAGAAAACAAAAGTACTATCAAATGTATCCCCTAAAGATTTTAAGGTTTTCGATTTAGAAATATGAGGATTTTTAGTAATCGGCCCAACTTCCAAATGTTGAGTGAAAACAAAATTTCCAACAGTTGATAGAATCAATAGAAATAAGACAAGATAAGATTTCATAAATTCAATAACGTATTTTTTACTCGTAAATTATAAGTTTACTTATCTATTCCTCATCATCATCCTTTTTGGCCTCTTTCTTTTGTTTTTCTTTCAATTCGTCACGCTCTTTTTGATACGCTTCTTGATTTGATTTTGACCGATTCATTTTCTCTTCGTCAACTTCTGGATTCAAAGACCCTGTAAAGGTGATTATGGATGATTTTGAAATTTCTCGACCTCTTGAATATTCAGGACTTTGACTGAAAATAATTGCTGAGAGTGAATCTGCTCTTGACTGACAATCTGAGCATCCGTATTCATATCGGAATCCTAATTCATCTAACAGGTTAATAGCATCACCGATGGTCATCCCATATAAATCTGGAATTTTTTCAGGATCTTCGATTACAAATTCACCAACATAAATGGTAATAATTGAACCAACAGGTAACATTGTTCCGTTGACTACTTTTTTGCCCTTGAAAATTTGATCTACAACAACTCCGTTTAATTCCTCAACAACAGGTTTATAGCGGATTTCGTATTTCAATCCTCTGTTTTGAAGTATGCTTGATGCAAAACGTTGCGATTTATTTATCAAATTAGGTACCTGAACCAATTTTTGTTTTTTAGAAACACGAAGACCAATTATTCGCCCCGATTTTACATAAACGGAAGTTTTTTTTGTTGCATCAGGTGTTTGCTCAAGTACAGTTCCATTGGGTTTTTTAGGATCATAAATAGAATCAATTATTTGATATTTTAATCCACTTTCTTCCAGAATTTCTTTGGCTTCATTAGCATTTTTTCCAACGATATTAGGTACTTCAATTTTTTCACCGTGGTTGGTTGACCAATCTAGAATGAAAATAGTTCCAAAAATGACCACCAAATAAAACAAAATTACCAATCCAAGATGTTTAACAAATCTTCGTGATTTGATAAAACTCCAAAAGGCACTAATAAATGATTCTTGCTTCATAGCCAACAAAGGTAGTTAAAATGTATAAATCCTTCACATTTAGAAATTTGGTGAAAGCATATGTGTTTTGTAAAAATCTTCAATGTATTGAACAGCCTCTTCCGCAGTATCTACAATGTGAAACATATTCATGTCATTTGGTGAGATATTTTTTTCTTCGTTTAACATGACCTCCTCAATCCAAATCAACAATCCCGACCAATATTCTCTACCAATGAATACGACAGGGCGGTTAGCAATTTTTTTTGTCTGGATCAATGTTAGTGCTTCAAAAGCTTCATCGAGAGTACCAAAACCACCAGGTAATACCACAAATCCTTGAGAATATTTTACAAAAATTACTTTACGAACAAAGAAGTAATCAAATTCTAGGTTATGTTCTTGATCAATATATGGATTATGATTTTGTTCAAAGGGTAAGTCAATATTTAATCCAACAGAACGGCCTCCTCCTTCTTGTGCGCCTTTGTTTGCTGCTTCCATTATTCCAGGCCCTCCACCGGAAATAATTCCGTATCCAGCTTGTGCTAATTTCTTCGAAACCTCAGTAGCTAATTCGTAATATTTGTGATCTGATTTTGTGCGAGCCGAACCAAAAACAGAAATGCAAGGACCGATTTTCGCCATGCGATCGTACGCTTCAACAAACTCCGACATTATTTTGAAAATAGACCAGCTGTCATTGCTTTTAATGTCATTCCAATCTTTTCTGTTTTTATTCATGATTTTTCTTTAATTAACATATAAAATTACGCTATTTTTGACTGTGAATCGAGGTCAAAAAAAATTAATTGGATTTTTTTTTCTACTATGGAGTATGGAAATCTTCTTTCCAAACTTTTCGTTCGGACAAACAAAATTTTTTAACTCAACGGATACACTTTCAAAAAAACGTGTGTGGATTGCTTCTGGTATTTCTGCATATACTCAAATTGGATCTATTTCCGCCTTGTATGGAGTTTGGTATTCGCAAAATGCAAATTCAACCTTCCATTTTTTTAATGATTATGGTAATTGGGGTAATGTCGATAAATATGGTCATGCTTATTCAAGTTATCAATTGTCACGAACAAGCGGTAATTTATACCGATGGACTGGGATGAGCCATAGGAATTCGGCATGGGTCGGGTTTGCGCTTGGTTTAAGCTATCAAACAACTTTGGAAATTTTTGATGGATTTAGTACAGGATATGGATTCTCATGGGGTGATGTTTGGTTTAACATACTTGGTTCTTCACTGTATTTAGGGCAAGAATTGACTTTTAAGGAGCAGATTTTTATTCCAAAATTTTCCTATCATCCAACATCGTATGCTGCGTTGCGCCCAAATACGCTTGGGTCAAATCATGCTGAAAGATTATTGAAAGATTATAACGGTCAAACATACTGGCTAAGTTTTTCTCCAAAATCTTTTTTAAAGTCGAGTAAATTTCCGGGTTGGCTATGTATTTCAATGGGTTATGGAATTGACGCAAGAATTGTTGGTGATAAAACGAGCTACATGGACGCAAATGGGAACACCTATTTTTCCAACCCTGAATTTTATGTGAGTTTGGACGTAGATTTTAAAAAATTACCAATTAAAAATAAGACACTTAAAAAAGTTCTTACTTCACTGAATTACCTCAAAATTCCTGCACCTGCAATTTCATTGAGAGGGAATAAATTTAAGTTTTATCCTGTTTATTTTTAGGTTATTTTTCATCGATAAGCGCCGTCCACAAAGTCATTTTTCCTTTATCCATTCTCGGCCAAATTGGGCGAATTACACCATTATGAGCAGCAATAGTTAGGTAATCTCCGTAAAAAACTTCTTTTTTGGGTAAAAAGGGTTTATCTGAAATACATTTTTCTTGAAAAGATTTTCCTCCGTCTTTTGAGGTGCACCAGATGACATCGGTTTTATTGTCAGAATACTTCCGTCTATCTAAATAAACAAAATGTAAATTTCCATTTGTTTGATCAATCGTTATCCAAGTAAAAAATTGATGTTTCCCTGCCGCATCTTGATTTACTCGAATTGGAGCAGACCACGTTTCCCCTTGATCTGTTGATTTCATCAACCAAATATCTGTATCATTTGCTCCATTGCGTTGATCCGCCCAATTTAAATAGAGCGTTCCACGATGAGGTCCGTTGCTTTGATCACAAATCAAAACGGGTAATCCATTGCATCGATTGATTCCAGGAACGTCAATTGTCCAACCTCCAGGATGTTCAGCGATTAATTTTTCTTCAGAAAGCCAAGTGGTTCCACCATCTAAGGACTTTTGAAACACCAATCCTTTTGGTCCTGACCAAGCAACAAATAATTCTCCATTTGGTCCGTAGGATGGGACCGCTCCCTCGACGGTATTATCATTATCGATACAGTCACCTCCGTATTTATTAATTCTAAGTGGATTGCTCCACGTTTTCCCCTGGTCTATGGATCGAGAAAACATGATATGGGAAGAATCTTTTTGTTCTTTTGAATCGTATTTGTCAAATTGAGTCCATGTTAAAGCCAATGTATTATTTTTCGGATGAAGAGCTACCCAATGTTTGTCTTGTGCTTTGGATCCATTGGGCTTTGGAAAGGTTCCGTCTGAAAATTCTGCGTCAACTGTTGGTGCCACCTGACACACTATTCTATCAATCCATGAAGTTTTTTTATAGTTTGCTAAATGAAAATAATATACTTTTCCAGAACGATCAAATGTTAATACAGGATCGCCCCAAACGCCGTATTTACTATCAATTTTACGACTAGTCCATGTTTTTCCACCGTCTTGTGAAAAGTGATAATTATCGAGGATTGAGCCCGCTGCTAGTTCATTTGTATTTGCTGGATTTATCGCAATAGAGGGTTCAGAAACTTGGTAAAAGACACTAGATTTGTATCCTTTAGTAATTTCAATATTTTGAAACTTGCCCGATTGACAAGATGAAAAAAAGGATACCAACGCTATGTTAGCGCAGCCAATAAGAGAAAAGATTCTTTGTTTTTTCATCGGTTGAAATCGTAAACGAAAATTGAGGTTTTTCATAAGAGAACATTTTAACTGTAAGCGGAAAAACTAGATCGTCTCTGCTAATTAGTATTTCAGTATCATCGCCTTCATCCATAGAATTCACGTATGACTCACATGCACTCTGATCAACACGATAACCATCACAAGCAATAATCTCATCATTCACACTAAGTCCTGCTTTTTCAGCGGATGATCCGGAACGGACATTTTTAACAAGTACTTTTCCTCCTTCTTGTTTCAGGGTGGCGCCAAACGAAGGTTTTTTAGATCCGTTGTAATTCACATTTACTCCAACCTTTGAAAAGTATTCGTTATAAGGCGGAATCTCTGTGCCTTCAATGTACTTTGAGTAGAAAGATGTTAAATCTTGTCCGAGGAAATCTTCGAGTTCTTTTTTAAATTCTTGATCGGTAATTCCACGTTTTAGTTCTTTAGCATATTTTATATATACATGTTTCATGAAATCATCCAATCCTTTTTTACCAGCATATTTTGTAACGATCATCACATCAAAAATAACCGCAATTACTTGACCTCTTGAATAATAGGTCATGATGGTATTAGATGAGTTTTCATTGGGACGATATCCTTTAATCCAAGCATCAAAACTGGAATGAGCTAAGGATTGAACTCGAGAACCCATAGTGCCTTCAACATAATTTACTGTACTTTGAATCTTAGACACGAAATCTTCCTGACTTACTAAACCAATTCTTCTCATTATTAGCTCATCGTAATACGAGGTAAATCCTTCCATTACCCAGAGTAAATTTGTATAATTTTCTTGATCGTAATTGAAGGGGCCTAATTCTATTGGACGAAATCTTTTAACATTCCAAAGATGAAAATATTCATGAGCAACAAGGTTTAGGAAGTTAATGTAATTTGAGCCTGAATACGTCCAACGATTAACACTAAGAGTGGTAGAATTCATGTGTTCAAGACCACCTTGACCATTGACTACATTGTGAACGATAAAAACATATTCTTTATTAGGATTTTCGCCAAATACAGCCGTTTCAGCTTCGATAACTTTTGGCATGTCTTTCTTGAGTTTATCAATATCGTAATTAGCTTCTCCATACATGGCAACGGTGTGTTTAACGCCTGAAGCAACAAATTCAAATTCTTCTTGATTTCCAATTTCAATTGGGCAATCAACCAACTGATCGTAGTTTTCAAATTGATAGGATTCAGAACCATCTTGTGCAACACTTATGCTAGATTTAGGTAAGGCTGTTGTGATTTTTTTAAAGTCTTTATATGGTATAATCTCCAATGTTCCTGGCAGATTTTGATTTCCAGAAACATACATAAAAACACCAGAACCACTTACAAAACCGTGAGTTAGGTCTAAAAAACTTGTTCTTACGCTAAGTTCAAAGGCATAAACTTCGTAGTTGATACTTATTTTCTTTGATTTAGTGGTATTGCCTATAACCCAAGTGTTTTTTAATTTCTTCGTTATTTTCAGTGCTTTGTTAGATTCATCTTTAGCTCGTACTTGGTTAACATTTTTTGAAAATTCACGCACAAGGTATGATCCAGGGGCCCATACAGGCATTTTAATTTCAATTTCTTTTTGTTTAAAATCTTCCAAAATCATTTCAACCTCAAAATAATGACTTTGTGGATTTGGCATTCTTAGGACATAGCTAATTTTTTGACTAAGAATTGTTGTTGAACAAACGATGAATAGGAGAGAGGTAAGTATTAATTTATTGTACATGATTATAAATAGTTTATTGATTTTTCAAGGGCAATTCCTCGCGATCCTTTCAGTAGTATAAATTTATCATGGAGCTGATTATCTTTTAAATACACAAGCAATTCCTCTGCCGTTTTAAATTTTTGATCTGCTTTATTTTCGGTAGAATCAAAAAACAGTGTTCCAACAGTGATGTATTGGGTTGAATTTTTGTTGAGTAGTTCAAGTATTTCGTTATGTTTGGCTATTGCTTCTTGACCAAGTTCAAGCATGTCACCTATGATTGCAATTTTTTCGTTTGATTCAGTCGAAATGAAACTTGAAATTGCTGAGAGCATGCTTGATGGGTTCGCATTGTAGCAATCAACAAGCAGTATATTTTTTTCTGTTCTTGTGATTTGAGAGCGATTATTTGACGGCAAATACTTTGATAATGAGTCATTTATTTTCTCGGTTGGCACTTTGAACAGTTGTCCAAATCGAATAGCGGCAAGAAAGTTATATAAATTGTATCCTCCAAATAAATTTGTTTTGACCAAATGATGTGAACCCTCTTCATCCTTCCATTTAAAGTTTAAGCAAGGATTTAATGATTCAACTTCTCCTTGTAGTTCACTAGTTTGAGTTATTGAATAATATGCGAGAGATGCGTTCTTTGGCAAATGTGAACAGAGTGTTCGATCATCTTTGTTCACTACAAGTAACCCCTTCGTTAGTTCAACAGAGTCGAATAGTTCAAGTTTTGTTTTTAGGACGCCATCAAAGCTGCCAAACCCTTCCAAATGGGCAGCGCCAATGTTCGTTATAATACCATGAGTTGGTTCTGCAATCTCACAGAGTTCAGCTATATCATGTAAGCGATTAGCTCCCATTTCTATAATAGCAATTTCATGAGTTTTATTAATTGCCAGTAGGGTAAGAGGAACGCCAATATGGTTGTTCAAATTGCCAATTGTGGCGAGAGTTTGATATTGGCTATTTAGAACCTGATGGATTAATTCTTTTGTTGTTGTTTTTCCATTAGATCCTGTAATACCAATTATTGGAATGGAGAATTTCTTTCTGTGAAAATTAGCTAGTTTTTGAAGAAAAGTTAGAGCATCATCAACAAAGAAAATAGTTTGATTAGTGGCAAATTCTTTTTCATCAACAATTGCATACTTTGCACCTTGCTTTATTGCCTCTGCGGCGAATGCATTCCCATTGAAATTTGCTCCTTTAAGAGCAATAAACAACCCGTCGGTAAGCACTTTACGGGTATCTGTAAATACTCCGGAAGTTTGATAAAAAAGTTCAAATAATTTTTCCATAAAAAAAGGCCTGATAAACAGGCCTTAAAAATAATGATTATGGTTTTCTTTTCTTGCGTTTACCGTAATTTTTTCCGGTAGGACTTCCAACTCTGTCCATAGCACAACGGAAACCAATGTTTCTAGTAGATTGTCTTTCATCTAAGAATCGACGAGTGTGACAACCTAACCAATATGCATTATCTTCCCAAGAACCTCCTTTGTAAACACGAGTTCTGTCAGAAACTAAGGTAGTTGGCACCCCTTGTCTAAAAGATTTGTCTCCATTTCCAATGGCTGTTCCGTCAAGATTATATCTTTCATGATTACTTTGATACATAACCAATTTTGGATCGCGCATACCAAGATTGATATCATTCATTCTTTTTTGGTTGTCATAGAATATAGATGATTCAATATCACCATCTAAATAATCAATGTAATCATCTTTTCTGTAGTTCAACCTTCCAAGATTTTCCTCCTCAGTTACACGACGATAACGCATTTGACCTTCTGTTTCAATAATGTATTCTGTTAACCCATTTCTCAAAACACTAATCATTGTTGTAAGTGCAGGATCATCCAAATAATTTGGAAATAAACTTATTAAATATGTATCATCAAAAACTCTTCCCCAAAGATCTTTATTAATAATTCTGCTGGCTTCAGTTGTTTGAAGATTATTTGTCAAGTAAATTGCACGATCAAGTACATTATTAACCGAATCTAAAAATTGAAGTTCCTTTTTGTATTGAGAACCATTAACATTATAAACGTCTAAGCTATTTCCTGAAGAAACATACAGAGGATCTGGAGATGCCCCACTTCTTGCCTGTGGTGCATATTTGGCATTAGACGCGGCATTCATTCCATCAAAATCCTGTGGTCTTTTATTCAAAACATTAAAATACAAAGTATCGAAATAATTCTTTTTAGTTCTTGAATCTGTTAGTTTAATTGTTAATTTATAATTTTTTGGTTCTATGATTTTAATGTCTTTAGCTCTAACTAAGCCAGAGGTATCTGTAATATTAAACAATTTTTTACCTTCAGCATCAACTATTTCATATTTTAATGCTTTTCCTTTTTTGCTTGTATCTGATTCAACAATGAATCCCCTCGGTAATCCTGATTGGTAAGGATATTTTATTGTATCTAACTTGTAGCATGTGATTATATTATAATCATAATAGAAATCTAAGTTTGTATCCTTTCGTCCGGTACTCTGTGGCCTAGAACCCCTTAATTTGTCAGATTGTGAAGGATCGTCGGTTAAAGGATTCCAACCTTGAGTTTTTACACCATCACTTCCGGCAATCCTCTGATACCTCACGCGCTCAAAATCAAGAACGTATTGCTTCATTCCATGCACATCATAACGAATACGGTCGTTTTTCATCGCATCATTAAGGCCAATTGTAGTTGTTAATTTAGTTGTGTAAACATTTCCACGGAAAGGACTGAAACCATCTACATCATCTAACGAATTAGGTCGATAAACATCTTGTACCCATTCGGAAACGTTACCAGCCATGTGGAATAAACCAAAATCATTAGGCCAATAGGATTCTACAGGAGCTGTTGGTGCTGCACCGTCGTTTAAGTTTCCTGCAATACCCATATAATCTCCGGATGTACGCATGAAGTTCGCCTGAATAGACCCTTGGAATTGCTCTTCTTCGCGACGCACCCAATGACCATTCCATGGATAGGTTCTTCTGTCGGTATAGTTCTCAGAATTCTCTTGCAAATTACCAATTAACCCGGTCGCAGCATATTCCCATTCTGCTTCTGTCGGTAGTCGGTAGTTTGGTAATAATATCCCATCTTCCATACGCACGATACGAGCACCATAATTTCCTTTACCACCTTTACCAACTGATTTGGCACTTGGATTATAATTTCTCAATCTCCTTCCATTTGTGGCATCTGACTTATTTGTAAATTGAGCATCATCAAAAACATCTGCATCATCCTCACAACCATCATTATTATCGTCTTTTACCGGATTTATATTCGGACAATTATCTTCGGCATCTATTACGCCATCTCCGTCTGTATCTGGATCTGAATGATCGGTTGTATAGAGTCTATTTTTTAAACTTGATTGAGGTTGTAGTCCAAAGTATTGACCTCCAAGATAAGCTTCTGTGCTAAACATTTGAAAGGGATTTAATTCCTTATTACCCATTTCCCAATCTAAAATACCTTCTCTTGCTAAAATGTATTCGTTCACACGATCTGTTCTCCATTTGCAATATTCGTTTGCCTGAATCCATGAAACCCCAACAACGGGATAGTCACGATAAGCTGGATGACGCAAGTAATAATTCACAAAATGCTCCATGGAGGATAGCGGACTCCTCCAACATAGGGTATCTGGAAGGGCTTTTCTGAATACTTCTTGGTAACTTGCAGTGAATGATTCAGAATAATTCTTTTGATATTTATCGAACGCTAAAATATTTTTATCTAAGCGTACATCAGTAGGAGGTGTTTCTTGTGCTTCTTTAATTGAGTCATATTCATCTTTTCTTATAGTCTTAATATCTTCTATTTCATCCAAAGTTAATCCTAAATCATCTGATTGATAATTACCAATAGGATTATTTGGATCAATGCTACCATAAACCCTCCCTAACCAAAATAAATATTCAAGATAGTCAAAGTTTGAAACTTCAGTTTGGTCCATGTAGAATGAAGGTATTGTTACTCGACGAGGATTGTTATTCCAATCTTTCATCACATCTTGCTCTGCAAGACCCATTGTAAATACACCACCTTCAATAAGGGTTAACCCTGGTCCAGTTTCTTGGTCCATAGCAGGGAATTTTTCATACCCGCTCCCAAAATTTTCTGGACTGTTATGATGCCAACCTGTTGTTTTGGAACGCTCAGGTTGACAAGAAACTAAAATTAGGACTCCTAATAAAAAGGAACTCCCTTTAATAAAAACATGTTGAATTGCTTTCATTTTCATACTTTTTCGTATTATAAGGAAATAGTAAACGTCATTCTAACTAAAAAGTTACATCATTAAAAAGATGGACAAGAAATTGTTCTAAATTGTCTTGGCTTTCTCTTACATTTTAAGTTGTATCCCATGGAAATTTCGTGTGAACCACCGGAAATACCATTGCCTAACTTCGAAACAGTTACGTCATAACTGTATCCCAACTTAAATTTTCCAGTATTCAAACCAACCGTTAAAATAAACGCATCTCTGTTTCGGTACCAAACTCCGGTGTTGATATTGCCATACTTTATATACGTTCCGATATTCAATTCTTGAAACCCGTTTTGGTATTGGTAAATGATGTTTGGCATTATCGAAGTAACGTTGTTGTATTTAGATTTTTGTCCCAATGGAATGTCTGCACCCATGTGAGCAGTGAAACGCATAGGCAATCTAGATTGACCCAAAATCATTGATTCATCCGGTCTGTTTAGGTGATTTACAGCTAATCCACCAAAAAATTTCTTTGTGAAAATTACAGCACCAGCAGAAACATCAAAGAAACCTCTATTCCCACCTCTTGGAACGTCACCGGTTTGGTAAATGAAACCTCTACGAGGATCAATCATATCACCAAAAGTCAATTTATCCCAATCCAAAAACTTTTGAAACCAAGACGCCTTGGCTCCAAACATCATAGCCGTTTTACGATTAATTTTGTAATGATACGAATAAACCAAACCTATCATCGATGTTTGAATAGTAGCCTGACCTTGTTGATCATGCATGGCTAAAATTCCAATTCCACCATTTACACTTCGAGAATACGTGTCATAAGCCGCAGCATACGTCACGTAATTACCTGTTAGCTGAGGCCATTCATTTCTGTAATTTGCAGCTAATCTAGGACAACCATGAGAACCTGCTAGAGCGGGATTTAAATAAACCGGATTAGCATAAAACTGCGTAAACGTCGGGTCTTGGGCAAACACATTGGTCGCTCCAAGAAACGAAAAAACTATCGTAAACAGCAGTAAATCAGTCAATTTTATTTTCACTAAACAACTTTTTGGTGCAACTTGTTATAACGTTCATCTGAAATTAAGGTTACAAAAATAAACTAATTTGTGAAATAAACAATTTTTTTTTTCGTTCAATGCTGGTAAAAGTCTAAATTTGATCTATGTGGATTTCATCAAGGTATTTTCAAACATTATTTTTAAGTTCTTTATATTTTATTCTATTGTGCTCTTACGCAAATGGTCAAAATACGATATCAATTTCCATTCCATGGGCTGAACCAGTTCTTATTAAATCTGGAGATCAGGACATACGTATTCCTGCTATACAAAATCAATCCTTAAGTGGAAGAACACCAAGTTTTTATTGGAAAGAAAAAACATCCAAAAATAAAAAGATTCAACTCATTTCATACGACTCTGAAAATGTATCTCAACTAGAAAGGGAGTATGCCAATGAATATTTATTTGATCTTTCAGAAAATCCACAGATAGATTGTAAGGTTACAAAAGGCGGTGACGAATGGTTTGCGGTAGTAAGTGCGAAGCCTTTTTTTAAGGTGAACAATGAAGTGAAAAAGGTCACAAAACTAAATTTTGAAATAAAAGATTCTGAGGCACCTGTGTTACAAAAAGATTTTGTTGCTAATTCAGCACTAAGACAGGGAACAGGAACTTGGTATAAAATTGCGGTAGAGAAAGACGGAATTTATAAAATTGACAAGGCTTTTTTGGAGAGTTGTGGTATTTCTGCTAATGGATTGAATCCCAATCACATCCATATTTTTGGCAATGGAGAGGGATTACTTCCTGAAAGTAATTCTGTTCCCCGCATGGATGATCTTGTTGAAAATGCAATATACGTCAAAGGGGATTCAGATGGTAATTTTGACGAAGGGGATTATCTTTTGTTTTATGGATGGGGACCACACAGATGGGATCCAGACGGGAATGCTGAATTTAAGCGCAAACAGCATGTCTATTCTGATAAATCCTACTATTTCATAAATATCGATTCAGGAAATACGCCAGAACGCATTGAAAATTTAGCTGAGATTACTGATCCAGCAGCGTTTGAAGTAACAAGTTATGATTACCGTGATATTTATGAAAGCGAATTAATTAATTTGGTAAGTGGCGGTAAGCGCTGGTACGGTGAGTTATTTGATATTGAGTTGGAAAAAACATTTAATTTTTCAATTCCAAACATTGATACGTTTCCAGTTAAGATAAAAACTGCTATGGCCACAAATGGTAGCGGAATCACGCAAGATTTTAGTGTTAATGGAAATTCGATTTTCACTACTCCTTTACCTTATTTTAGTGAATTTACACGCAAAGAATCAAGTTTTTTGTTCAATACCGGTTTATCGAATATACCGCTAAAATTAACTATTTCACGAAGTAATCCTTCAGTACTTACGTATTTAGATTTCATTACGCTGAATACGAGAAGGAAGCTTGTTTTTTATGGAACTCAAATGAATTTCAGAAACTTGACTCAATTCCAGCCTGGATTTACGGGGGAGTATGTACTTTCCTCTTTGCCTTCAACTGGTTTTGTATGGGATCTTACAGATAAAAATCATCCTAAAATTGTTAGTGGTACTTTATCAAATAATGTATTCAGATTTAAAACAGAATTTGTGTTCAAAGAATTTGTTGCATCAAACGGAACTTCATTTTTCACACCTGAAAAGATTGGAGAAGTAGATTATCAAAATTTACACGGATTGGAACAAGCTGATTTTGTTATAGTTACACACCCGAGTTTTTTATCTCAAGCCAATCGTTTGGCAGATTTACACCGAGCTCAAGGTACCTCTACTCATGTTGTTACCACCGATCAGGTATTCAATGAATTTAGTTCAGGAGCTCCAGATGCCGTTGCAATTCGAATGTTTGCCAAGATGTTCCACGATCGAGCACTGACTAATCCAGGAACTGAATTAAAGTATCTCTTGCTCTTTGGTGATGGAACATTTGACCCAAAAAATCGAGTGCCAAATAACAACAATATGGTTTTGACGTATCAAGCAGAAAATAGCGAAAACTATTTATCTTGTTATGTTTCAGATGATTTTTTTGGAATGTTAGACGATAATGAAGCGCTTGCAGCTAACGATTTATTAGATATAGGAATCGGTCGTATTCTTGCGTCAGATCAAACTCAGGCCAAACAACAAGTTGATAAAATTGAACATTACATGAAGAATGGTTCTTCGTTGTTTAATTCCAACAATGCTTCGTGTTGTTTAGAATTCAATAGTAATTCAACATTCGGTGACTGGAAATTAAAATATGTGCAAATTGCTGATGATGAGGAAAACAATTATTTTATCTTGAATGATACCGAGCCTCAGTACAATTCAGTAAAATCAGATCATTTTGAAATGAATTGTGATAAATTATATTTGGATGCATATCCTCAACAAACAACTGCAGGAGGACAACGATATCCTGATGTTTATAACGCAATCACTGACCGAATTCAGCGAGGAGCAGTATTGGTTAACTACGTTGGTCATGGCGGTGAGGTTGGCTTAGCTGAGGAAAGAGTGGTTTCAATACCTCAAATAAACGATTGGAGTAACATCAATGCCCTAAATTTATTTGTCTCAGCAACATGTGAATTCACCAAATACGACGATCCAAAACGTATTTCGGCTGGTGAATGGGTTGCGTTAAATCCTACAGGTGGAGCTATTGCTTTGATGACAACAACACGAGCGGTATATTTTGGTGTTAACACATCTGTTGGCAATGCATTGTTTGACAATGTTTTTGATCGAAATACGGATAATTCCCCGTTGACCTTTGGTGAAATAATGATGCGAACAAAGAATGATGCATTGGATAGTGATAATAAGCGCAGCTTTACACTAATCGGAGACCCTGCATTGAAGATTGCATTGCCTTCTTTGAAAGTAGTAACTGATAGTATTAACGGCAAAAGTCCTCTTGTAGAAATTGATACATTAAACGCTTTAAGCAAAGTTCGTATCAAAGGTCATATTGAAGACGTTAGTGGAAATATTCAAAATGGATTTAATGGAATATTGGTGCCATCAATTTTTGATAAGGCTAAGAAAATGAAAACGTTAGGCCAAGATCCAAATTCGCAAGAAGTTGAATTTGAATTGCAACGTAATATTGTTTACAAAGGAAAAAGCAGTGTCGTTAATGGTTATTTTGATTTTTCATTTGTTGTTCCAAAAGACATTGCGCTTTCTATTGGAAAAGGTAAAATTAGTTATTATGCCTACGATTCGAATGTGGATGCTTATGGGTATGATACGAATTTCAGAATTGGAGGAATAAATCCTAATGGTATAAACGATAATGAAGGGCCACAATTGGAAGTATTCTTAAATGACGAGAAATTTATTGACGGTAGCATTACCGACGAAACCCCGGTTCTTTTGGTGAAAGCATTTGATGAAAACGGAATAAACACAGTAGGAAACGGAATTGGCCATGATATTACTGCAATTATTGATGGAAAATCTTCTGATCCGATTGTATTAAACGACTATTATTCAAGTGAATTAAACTCATATCAATCAGGTGAAATTCGTTATCAAATGAGTGAGTTAGCGCCCGGAAGACACACAGTACTTGTAAAAGTGTGGGACGTAAATAATAACTCAAGTAGCGTGGAAACGTCGTTTGTTGTTCAAGAAAAACAGACTCCTGTTTTATCAAACGTGTATAATTATCCCAATCCTTTTACAACATCCACGGAATTTATGTTTGAGCACAATCAGTCTTGTAGTACTTTGGATGTACAAGTTCAAATTTTTACAATTTCTGGAAAATTAATAAAGACTATTAATGAAAGTGTTAACACAGTTGGATTTAGAAATCAAGGAATTAATTGGGATGGTCGAGATGATTTTGGAGATCAATTAGCGAAAGGGGTTTACATCTATCACCTCAAAGTAAAAAATCCGGATGGACAAGTGGCTGAAAAGACAGAAAAATTAGTTTTATTGAAATAAAATACAATAAACGCAGCTCTTTTGCGTATATTTACCAACTGATTTAGTGTCGGCCAAATTTAGTAGATTATTTATGAGAAAGAATATAATTTTCATTTTTTGTTTGATTGTCTCACAAGTGAGTTTCGCACAACCAACAGGAGGAAGTGGCGCTTCTGATGGCGATTTACAATTAAATACAATCACAACAGCGTTGCCTTTTATGGCTATAACCCCTGATTCTCGTGCAGGTGGTATGGGTGATGCGGGAACAGCATTAAGTCCTACTTCAACATCAGTTTATTGGAATACATCTATGATTTCTTTTGCTAAAGAAAAGTCGGAATTGAGTTTGTCGTATACTCCATGGTTAAGACAATTGACAAATGATATCCACTTATCATATCTGTCATTTTATTATAAGGTGAATCGGTTGCATTCGGTTGGTGGTGCGTTGAGGTTTTTTAGTTTGGGTGAAATTACGTTTACTGATGCTTCGGGAAATGTTATTCGTGATGACAAGCCTAGTGAATTTGAACTTACAGGAGCTTATGCATTTAGACTTTCAGATAGATTTAGCATTGGATTAAATGGGAAATTTGCGTATTCAAACCTTACCGGTGGATTAACAGTAGGTGGGGTAAATACTAAAGCAGGAATAGTTGGTGCAACTGATTTGTCTTTTACGTATTTCAATGAGGATGCAAAAATTGGTAAAACCAAAGGATCTTACACATTTGCTACCACTATTAATAATATTGGAAATAAGGTCGCTTATTCAGAATTGTCTCAAAGAGATTTCATACCGATGAACTTAAAGATAGGAAATGCATTCAAAGCAGATTTTGATAAATACAATTCAGTGACATTTGCGTTAGACCTTCAAAAATTATTAGTTCCTACACCTGCATACTACGATGTAATAGATGGTTCGTATACGATGATTTCTGGAAGATCAAACGATGTTGGTGTTATTTCAGGTATGATTCAATCATTTTATGACGCACCGGGAGCACCTTTAACAGATGCAGATGGAAAATACATTCAAAATGCGGATGGCTCATATGAAGTAAAAAAAGGCTCAAAATTTACAGAAGAATTAACAGAAATAAATATTGCTGGAGGTTTAGAATGGTGGTATAACAACGTTCTTGCTGTAAGAGGAGGAATTTTTTATGAAAACAGAAACAAGGGAAATCGTCAATTTATAAACTTAGGTGCAAGTTTCAAATACAACATGTTTGGAATTGATTTTTCCTATTTAGCATCGATTAGTGGGAGACAAAGCCCTTTAGCCAATACACTCCGATTTACATTGAGGTTGAATCTTGATGGAAAAACTGCCGGCGGCGAGAAAAAAGAAGGTGTATAAATGAAAATTCGTGTAGGATATGGTGTAGATGTGCACCGACTGGAAGAGGGATACCGTTTATTTATTGGTGGAATTGAATTAGAATCTGATCTTGGAGCCGTAGGTCATTCAGATGCCGATGTATTATTGCATGCCATTTGTGATGCACTTTTGGGAGCTGCGAATTTGCGAGATATAGGATTTCATTTTTCAGATACAGATCCTCAATACAAAGGAATTGATTCTAAAATATTACTTCGCGAAGTATTTAAAAAAATCAAGAACAAAGGATATACTGTGGGAAATATTGATTGCACAGTTATTTTGGAAAAACCAAAGGTTAATCCTCATATTCCAGATATGCAAAATACAATAGCCGAAATTCTAGAAATGGATGTTGATGCTGTTTCAATTAAGGCTACCACACATGAAAAAGTAGATTCCTTTGGCGAGCGACGAGCAATAAAAGCGTATGCCGCCTGCTTGATTTCAGCTTAATCTTCTTCAAGAATTTGCAAATTAGCAAAACGAACTATAAGGTTTTTTATTCCATGATGAGGAAAGAAAACTGTTGCTTTTTGATCGTTTCCAACACCTTCTAATTTTGTAATTTTTCCTTTTCCAAACCGCTCGTGTTGCACATTTTGTCCAACCATATATGTAGCGTCACCACTTGTGTTATTCGGTCCTTTTAAGTCACTCATAGAGGTTAATTTCGGACTACCCATGCTTCTGTTCAATCCCCCTGAAAAAGCCCTTTCCCCTCGATTTATTCCCATTCCAAGTGATCTACCTTGTCCTCTAGGAGGAGTATCAAAATTTAAAAATTGGCTATCAATTTCATCAATAAATCGACTCGGTTCAGAAGAAATTAATTGTCCCCAAGTAAAACGTGATGCCGCATAGGAAAGAGTACATGCATCTTTTGCACGTGTGATTGCTACATAGAACAACCGTCTTTCTTCCTCCAACTCTGTTCTGGAATTTAACGCCATTTGTGAAGGAAATAAATTCTCTTCCATTCCTACTATAAAAACATAGGGAAATTCAAGACCTTTGCTGGAGTGAATGGTCATTAAAGTGACATGATTTCGTTCTTCATTTTTATCTTCATCAGCATCAGTGAGTAGTGCAACATCCAATAAAAAATCGGATAGTGTTTTAACCTCTTCAGATGAATTAACAAATTCTTGAATACCTGATAGTAATTCTTCGATGTTTTGAAAACGTTCCACCTCTTCCGGACCTTTGTCTTTTTCAGCTTTTAATTCCTTAATTATTCCTGATGATTTGGCTATGGTTTCAGCTAATTGAAAGGCATTTAAAGAATGAAGTTGGGCTTGAAAACTACGAATCATCGTTACAAATTCATAAAGTTTATCACGAATGCCTTTGTTAAAATTTAAACCAAATTGATCTAAATTCTGTAATATTTCCCAAATACTTACGGAATGATTATTTGCAGCTATTATCAGATTTTCTTCTGTTGTTTTTCCAATTCCTCTTCTTGGGTAATTTAGAACCCTTTTAAGTGCCTCTTCATCGGAAGGATTCGTAGTAAGACGAAAATACGCCAATAAATCTTTGATTTCTTTGCGTTGATAGAATGAAATACCGCCATAAATTTTATACGGGATATTGTACTTACGCAGAGCTTCCTCAAATGCCCGGGACTGTCGATTGGTTCTATAAAGTATGGCAATATCATTAAAAGATATAGGCATGGATTGTTTGGAATCAAATATTTTTCCTGCGATAATTTTTCCTTCCTCGTTATCAGTCAGGGTTCGGACAACAGTAATTTTCGCACCATCATTGTTTTCGGTCCAAACTGTTTTTTTGATTTGATCTTTATTTTTTGAAATAATTGAATTGGCTGCCTCTACAATATTCTTAGTGCTGCGGTAGTTTTGCTCTAATTTAAATAATTTAAAGTCAGGGTAATCAACTTTAAAATTCAATATATTTTGAATATTAGCACCCCGAAAGGAGTAGATACTTTGAGCGTCATCTCCTACAACACAAATGTTTTCGTTAGTCGCAGCAAGTTTTTTTACAATCAAGTATTGGGCGTAATTTGTATCTTGATACTCATCTACAAGGATGAACTGAAATTTATGTTGGTAATAAGCTAAAACTTCTGGAAAGTCGCGCAACAAAACATGCGTTTGAAACAACAAATCGTCGAAATCCATAGCGCCGGCTTTTCGACAGCGATTTTCATACGTCTTATAAATAGTTGCAATTAGTGGGCGTTTTGCTTGTTTATCCTCAAAAAGTATTTCCTCATTTTGGGCATACATATCTGCCGAAACAAGGTTGTTTTTTGCAGAGGAAATCCGACCAAGAACAGAACTTGGTTTATATGCTTTGTCGTCGAGATTTAATTCCTTAATGATGTCTTTGATCAAGTTTTTAGAATCTTGGGAGTCGTAAATGGTAAAATTTGTTGGGTAGCCCAATCGATCAGCGTTGAACCGAAGTATTCGTGAAAATACGGAGTGAAAGGTGCCCATGGTAATATTTTTAGCCTCACTAGGCCCTACAATTTTACCGATTCTTTCAGTCATTTCACGAGCGGCCTTATTGGTAAATGTCAGTGCCAAAACATTAAATGGATCAATGCCATTTTCGATCATGTAAGCAATGCGGAAGGTAAGCACACGGGTTTTTCCTGAACCAGCTCCAGCGATTACCATAAGTGGTCCGTCAATTTGCTCTACAGCTGCTCGTTGGCTGGCATTTAATTCGTCTAAATAGCTCATGAAATGAAAACGTTTTGTTGTATTTTTTCTAAAATGGACGTTGAAAGGTTAAAGATACTGAATAGTAAAAAAACGAAGTATCTTTGTGTAAAAATAAACCGATGAAAAATTTTATTATTTGTTTTTTTACACTTGTTTCTTCCGTAGTTAATGGACAAAGTATAACTGGAACAGAACTTGGGTTTGATGGGTTTTTTGGCGCATCAAATTTAGGATCTTCTTTTGGAATAGGACCAAAGTTTGGGATGCTCTTTGGAGAAAACCTAGTGGTGGGGCCTTCTTTCCGACTGCAACAAACAAATACGAATTTCCTTGGTGTTAATACTACTTTGAGAATTTATGGCGGAGGAATTTTTGCACATGGAAGATTTATTAGTACTGGCAAAACGCATTTGTATGGTGGTGCTGAATTTGAAATGTTAAAAAGCCCATATAATTTTATAACTTTTCAGGAATTAACCACCAATCGATGGGCGCCTACCTTATTCTTAACAGCTGGAGCAAAAATTGATATTGCAAAATCAGTTGCCTTGACGGCAGGTGTTTACTACGATTTGATAAACGCACCCAATAGTCCTTTTCGAAGTGCTTACGCGATAAAAATCAAGAATGAACAAGGCCAAGTGGTTCAAATATTACCAATTATTTACAGGCTATCTATCATTTTTACATTAAGTCGTTCTGAACAATCAGATGAGGAAGATGTTGAAGAAGAGTAATTTTTTATTCATCGTATGAAAATTGGAGTTGTTCTTTATCCCACTTTTGGAGGAAGCGGTGTTGTTGCCACTGAATTAGGTAAAGCGCTTGCTAAAAAAGGGCATCAAATTCATTTTATAACCTATTCTCAACCCGTTCGCTTAGGAAGTTTTCACGAGAATATTTATTACCATGAAGTTTCAGTGAGTAATTACCCGCTTTTTGAATACCAGCCATACGAAACTGAATTAGCCAGTAAGCTTGTGGATGTAGTTAAGTACGAAAAGCTTGATTTATTGCATGTTCATTATGCAATTCCCCATGCATCAGCGGCGTTTATGGCTCAACAAATTTTAAAAACTCAAGGTATAAGTATACCGTTCATCACTACGCTGCACGGTACAGATATTACTCTTGTAGGAAAAGACCCTTCGTTTGAACCGGTTATTCGTTTTTGTATTAATGCATCCAATGCTGTTACTACTGTTTCGCAGAGCTTAAAGAATGACACCATAAAGTATTTTGGAATTGAGAGAGAAATACATGTGATTCCTAATTTTATTGATGTTCAGGAAAATTACAGTATGTTTTCTCATCAGCAATTGAGACAGAAATATGCGACTAAAGATGAAAAAATCATTTGTCATATTTCGAATTTTAGACCGGTAAAGCGAATTGAAGATGTTATTAAAATATTTGCATTGATAGATCAACAAATTGATGCAAAATTAATTTTAGTTGGTGATGGGCCTGATAGGTACATGGCAGAAAAATTAAGTCGCGAGCTAGGATTGATTGATCGTGTCATTTTCTTCGGAAAAGTTAGGGATACCAATCATATTTTGCCAATTGCAGATTTATTTCTTTTGCCATCTGAAACTGAAAGTTTTGGACTTGCAGCGTTAGAAGCAATGGCAGTTGGTGTGCCGGTTATTTCCTCTAATACTGGTGGTATTCCAGAGGTTAATTTGCACGATTATTCAGGTTATTTGGCAGAAGTAGGTGATGTAGAAAAAATGGCTGAATTTGCCATAGAATTACTATCAAATAATGATAAATTAAATCTATTTAAGTTGCAAGCTAAAGCAAGAGCAGAGGTGTTTTCTTTAGATACGATACTTCCTATTTATGAAAATCTGTATCGTGAAATTATGAATCAATAAAATCATTTGGTTCTCTTCCTTTTTTAGATTTTTCTTTTTTCAAACGTCTTTCATTTCTACGAATGGTTTGTTTGAATTGTTTAGATTGGTTTTTCCAATGTCTTTTTTTAGCCTTTTTGATTGCCTTTTCTTTTGCTCTCGACTCTTTCCCTTGTGATTTTTTGATTGTCTTACTTGCTTGTGCAGCGCGCTTTTCGGAAGGAGTCATTTTTTTGCTTCCACAACCAAATAGCGGCAGAAAACAAAATAAAATGGCCCATAATAATGCACGTTTCAAAAGCATTTAGTAATTTTAAAGAATGAAGTTCGTACTTTTTTTAGTAATTACCACTATACTGCTTGCATCCTCCTGCAATAAAAATGGGGTTAATCCAGTTCCAAACATTCCATTTGATATTACCATTGATATTACCTTACCGAGTTATTCAAATCTAACTGGAGTAGGTGGATGGACTTATGTAAATGGGGGCTCAAAAGGGCTTATTGTTTATCGTAGAGCAATTGATGAGTTTGTTGCGTTTGATCGTCATTCGCCTGCAGATCCCGAAGGAACTTGTTTTCTTCCTCTGTTTCCAGATTCAGATAATTTCCTGCAACTGAATGACACATGCAATAATGCTACGTTTTCAATGTATGATGGCTCACCTGTTTCAAATAGTCAATTTGGACTTAGACAATACCGAACTGTATTTAACGGGACAGATTTATTACGCATTTACAACTGATACTTTGCCACTCATTTATGGTTAAAAAAAAAGGAATTGCAATTTTAGGTTCAACTGGATCTATTGGAACACAAGCACTTGAAGTACTAGAAAATTATCCAGATTATTTTTCTTTAGAGGTGCTTACCGCCGGTAAAAATGTTGAGTTACTCATTGAACAAGCAAAGAAACACAAACCGAACAGTGTGGTTATTGCAGATGAAACATTGTATTCTCAGCTTCAGGAAGCATTGGCAAATGAAGATATTCACATCTATGCCGGAGAAGACGCAATTTGTCAAGTAGTTGAGTCAACTGAAGTAGACACGGTTCTGACGGCAATGGTCGGATATGCCGGTCTAAGACCAACCATAAAAGCGATTGAAGCCAAAAAAACGATTGCCTTGGCAAACAAGGAAACATTAGTCGTTGCAGGAGATTTGATAACGCGATTAGCGAAAGAAAATGGTGTAAACATCTATCCTGTTGATTCTGAGCATTCAGCAATTTTTCAATGTTTGGTTGGCGAATTTCACAATCCGATTGAAAAAATTTATTTAACTGCATCTGGCGGTCCTTTCAGAGGGTATAGTGCTGAACAGTTGAAGCTTGTGACTAAACAGCAAGCTTTGAAACATCCCAATTGGTCAATGGGTGCAAAAATTACAATTGATTCAGCCTCCTTAATGAACAAAGGACTAGAAGTTATTGAAGCGAAATGGCTGTTCAATCTAAAACCAGAACAAATTGATGTAATTGTCCATCCGCAGTCAATTGTACATTCTCTGATTCAGTTTACAGATGGTAGTATGAAAGCGCAAATGGGATTGCCCGATATGAAACTTCCTATTCAATTTGCTTTGACCTATCCGAATCGATTTGAAACTAATTTTCCTCGATTTAATTTTATGGATTACCCCAACCTTACCTTTGAAAAGGCAGATATGAATGTGTTTCGCAATTTAAATTTGGCCTACGAGGTAATGAATCAAGAGGGTGTTGCCGCATGTTACTTGAATGCAGCGAATGAAATTGCTGTTGATGCATTTTTAACGGACAAAATACAATTTATTGATATTTTTAGAGTAAATGAGGAAACAGTCGCAAAATCCCCAAAAATAATGTCGCCGGTTTATGATGATTACGTTTCTTCTGATAAAGAGGCTCGAATAATTGCATCTGAAATTTGTTCTAGGCTAAACTGATCCTAATTAAAAGCAAAGCCTTACCTTTGCCGGCTATGTACAAGGAAGTAATCCTCAAAAAAAACAAAGAAGAATCTATTTTGCGCAAGCATCCTTGGGTTTTTTCTGGTGCAATTGACCTTATTGATGAAGAAATTGTTGACGGAGACATTGTTTCTGTCTATGATTCGAGAAAACGGTTTTTAGCTATTGGTCATTTTCAGAATGCAACTATTGCTGTTCGCATTGTAAGTTTTGAAGAGCGTGATATTAACCAATCATTTTTTACTGAGAAAATAGGTGAAGCAGTTCAACTTAGAAGAAACCTCGGACTTTTTTCAACGGAGAATACAATTTGTAGACTCGTTCACGGAGAGGGCGATGGACTGCCAGGACTGATTATTGATTTTTATGAAAATGTTGCGGTCGTTCAATGTCATAGCATTGGAATGTATTATTCACTGCCTTTGATAAATAAGGCCTTACAAAAGAATTTTACCGATTTAAAGGCGGTCTATTCAAAATCTAGTGATACTTTGCACGCAAAAGACCTAGCTAAGGATTCTTTTTTATTTGGTGGTGTAGATGTTCCGCATGTGGCTACTGAACGAGGAATTCGCTTTTCAATAGACTGGATTACAGGTCAAAAAACCGGGTTTTTTATAGACCAGAGAGAAAATAGATCTTTGTTAGGCAAATATGCGAAGGATAAAAAAGTTCTGAATACATTTTGCTATAGTGGAGGATTTAGTCTATCTGCTTTACATGCTGGCGCAAAGGAAGTTCATTCGTTAGATAGTTCAAAAAAAGCAATAGAACTGACAAATACCAATATTGCACTGAATGATTTCACAAGTAATCATAAATCCATTGTTGCAGATGCCATGGAGTATTTAAAAACACTTGATGATTCTTACGATATTATTGTTCTTGATCCGCCTGCCTTTGCGAAGCACAGGGATAAACGTCATCAAGCAATTCAGGGATATAAACGCTTGAATGAAATGGCAATCAAGGCAATCAAACCAGGGGGAATAATTTTTACATTTTCTTGTTCTCAAGTAGTTGATAAATCCTTATTTTCAAACACGGTGATTGCTGCAGCAATTAATTCAGGAAGGGCTATTCGAATTTTAGAACAATTGCATCAACCAGCAGATCACCCAATAAATGCATTTCATCCAGAGGGGGAATATTTGAAAGGACTTGTAATTCAAATTGACTAATGTTAGATATACGATATAAAACAATCATTAGTGTTGCTCTTCCTTTGATGGCCTCATCGTTTATTCAATCGATTGTCCTAATAACAGATTCAGCTTTTATTAGTCGCTATGATACATTGGCTTTCGATGCGGTTGGAAATGGTGGGTTATTATACATTACAATGTATGTAACTCTTTTAGGATTAGGGGATGGTGCTCAAATTTTGATTGCGCGACGCATTGGACAAAATAAAATAAAATCTATTAGTAAGATTTTTGGCACATCCATTTTGGTGTTATCACTTGTGGCATCGCTCCTTTTTCTTCTATTGTATTTTATCATGCCTGATTGGATAATGAGTTATTCAAAAAATGAACAGATTGCATTGTATCAAGGACAATATATTCAAATTAGAAGTTTTGCACTTTTTACATCCGTATTAACCTTGTCCATTCAAGCTTTTTACCTGGCTATAGGAAAAACATGGGTTGTGATGATTGCCTCTTTAATTATTGCTTTGAGTAATGTCATTTTAGATTATGCTCTGATATTTGGGAATTTTTCACTTCCAGAAATGGGTCTAGAAGGTGCAGCATGGGCCTCCACAATTGCCGATGGCTTAGGAACATTTTTCTTGGTAACATTTACACTTTTCACGAAATATAAATCGGACTATTTTTTGTTTAAAAGATTGAAAATCAGTTGGTTTTCATTTAAAGAATTGTTAAGCATTGGTACCCCATTAATGCTACAAGGGTTAACGGCACTTGCAACATGGACAGTATTTTTCATTTGGATTGAACAAATTGGATCCTTTGAATTAACTGTTTCACAAAATATTCGTTCCTTGTATATGTTTGCATTTGTTCCCATCTGGGGATTTGCTGGGACTACTAAAACGTATATTTCACAATATATGGGTAGGGGAGAATTTGATACTATTCCAATCATTCAAAGAAGGATTCAAATTATTACTGTGATTTTATTACTTTTCACATTTCATGGTTCTATTTTATATCCAGAAACGTTAATACGTTTTGTCAACCCAAGCGAATTGTACGTTGCTAAAAGTGCAGAGATTCTACGTTTTGTTTCTATATCAATATTTTTATATGGTTTTGTAAGTGTTTATTTTCAGACAATTAACGGCAGTGGCAACACAATCTTTTCAATGACTGTCGAAATGTTATCTGTGTTCTTATATTTATTAGTTGCCTTTATTTTTATCAAAGTTCTTCAGTTAGATATTTACTGGATTTGGTCAGTTGAATATATTTATTTTGGAACAATTGGTCTTCTTTCCTACCTTTATTTGAAGCGCTTTAATTGGAAGAAAAAGGTAATTTAAGAGGTTCGGTATAAGAATTTTGTTAGAATTTTCTCAAATCGCCTCACTTTTTTTCGCTTTTTTCGTTCAATTTCTAAGCGATCTGACTTTATTCTTATCCACAACTCACATTATTTAGCATTACCTTTGCAAAATGAATGATACTTCTCTGAATATTGTATTTATGGGGACTCCCGAGTTTGCAGTTTCCATCCTTGACGCCTTGGTTCATTCCAATCATAAAATTGTTGGCGTGGTAACAGCAACGGATAAACCTGCTGGGAGAGGACAACAATTAAAAGGAAGTGCAGTAAAGGAATACGCCATTGATAGGGGTTTGAATTTATTACAGCCCAATAGTCTAAAAGATCCGGAATTTATTGATGATTTGAATAATTTACGTGCCGATTTATTTGTAGTCGTTGCCTTCAGAATGTTGCCTGAAGTGGTCTGGTCAATGCCGCCCAAAGGGACCATTAATTTACATGCATCACTACTTCCGCAATATCGAGGTGCAGCACCCATTAATTGGGCACTAATAAACGGAGAGATAAAAACGGGTGTTACTACCTTTTTCATTGATAAAGAAATAGATACGGGGAGAGTAATAGATCAACTCGAAACTAAAATTTCTGAGAATATGACTGTTGGTGATCTTTATGAGGAATTAATGAAACTTGGATCAATTCTTACAGTTAAAACCGTTGATAATATTGCTAATGGCTTGATTGAACCTAAAAAACAGGAAGATTTAATCGTTTCTCAGTTAAAGCATGCCCCCAAAATATTCAAGCAAGATTGTGAAATTAACTGGGAAAAAAGCATGCTTGAAAATCACAACTTGATCAGAGGTTTATCTCCCTATCCTGGTGCATGGACAAAGATTTATTCTCTTAAAAAGCAAGAATGGGTGAATTTCAAAATTCTACGAACTGAAAAAAGTTTGTTGAAGGTTAAAAATTCCCAAAACCTCGAATTAGATGATCGAGGAATTTTACTTCCTTGTAACGATTTTTATCTGATTGTATGTGACTTACAACCAGAGGGAAAACGAAAAATGCACTATAAAGAATTTCTTGCAGGGCATAAATTAGAGGATTGGGCCCTAAAAATGCCATAAAATAGTTACATTTGATATCTCAAAAAAAAACACATGTTAGGTGACTTGTTAAAACGCCTATTGGGCGACAAAAATTCGAAAGACAGAAAAGAATATCAACCCTTTGTAGATAAGTCTAATCAAGAATACAGTAAAATAAAATCAATTTCAGATGATGAGCTGCGTGGACGAGCTTTGGAATTGCGTAATTACGTCAAAGAGCAAACTCAATCGCTTGAAGATGAATTAACTTCATTGAAGGAAAAAGCAGAGGATGTACAGCTGTCCATTAATGAAAAAGAGGATTTGTTTGAAGAAATAGATAAGTTAACGCTAAAAATCGATTCAAAAATCGAAGAAGTATTACTTGAAATTCTTCCTCAAGCATTTGCAATAGTGAAAGAAACTGCCTTTAGATGGACGAATAACGGTAAGCTAGAGGTAACGGCGATGGATTTTGATCGTGAGTTAGCCAATAAAAAAGACGGAATAACAATTTCAGGTGATAAGGCAATTTGGCACAACGAATGGACTGCGGCTGGTGCAAATGTTAAGTGGGAGATGGTACATTACGATGTTCAGTTGATGGGTGGAGCAGCCTTGCATCGAGGAAATATTTCTGAAATGCAAACAGGTGAAGGAAAAACACTTGTGGCTACATTGCCCGTTTTTTTGAATGCACTTTCAGGCAAAGGAGTACACGTTGTTACCGTAAATGACTATTTGGCAAAACGTGACTCTGAATGGATGGGGCCTTTGTATCAATTTCACGGTCTATCAGTTGATTGTATCGATAAGCATCAACCCAATTCACCAGCAAGAAGAACTGCTTATCAAGCAGACATTACCTTTGGAACCAATAATGAATTTGGATTTGATTACTTGCGTGATAATATGGCAGGAAGTACAGAGGATTTGGTGCAGCGTAAGCATCATTTTGCCATTGTCGATGAGGTCGATTCTGTATTGATAGATGATGCTCGAACTCCTTTGATCATTTCTGGACCAACTCCACGTGGTGAGGAGCACGAATATTATGAATTGAAACCACGTATTGAGCGTGTAGTTGCTGCACAAAAGCAATATATTCAACAATGTATTACAGATGCGCGTAAGCATCTAGCTTTTTTATCGAGTGATACTCCTGACGCTGGAACGAATACAAAAGTCGCATTAGAGGAAGGTGGAATTGCCTTGTTGAGAGCTCACAGAGGTTTGCCAAAAAATAAGGTCTTAATCAAGTTTCTTTCTGAATCAGGAATTCGCGTTCACTTGCAAAAAACAGAGAACTACTACATGCAAGAGCAAGGGAAGCATATGAAAAAGATTGATGCTGAACTTTTCTTTGTTATTGATGAGAAAAACAATTCGATTGAGTTAACATCTAAAGGAATCGATTTAATTTCCGGAAATGATGATCGAGACTTTTTCATTTTACCAGATATCGGTTCTGAAATAGCTAAACTACAGCGCGAAAATCTTGAGAAAGAGACTTTTCTGGAGAAAAAAGATAGTTTAATACGCGATTATTCAATTAAATCAGAACGAATCCATTCCATCAATCAATTGTTGAAGGCATACACGCTTTTTGAAAAAGAGGTTGAATACGTTATTTTAGATAACAAGGTAAAAATTGTAGATGAGCAAACGGGTCGTATTTTAGATGGTAGACGATATTCAGATGGATTGCATCAAGCAATTGAAGCCAAAGAAAATGTTACGGTTGAAGCTGCTACTCAGACCTATGCAACGGTTACATTACAAAATTATTTCCGTATGTACCACAAATTGGCGGGTATGACCGGTACGGCGGAAACAGAGGCTAAGGAATTTTGGGATATTTATAAATTGGATGTTGTGGTTATTCCAACCCATCGTCCTGTTGTACGTAAGGATGATAATGATTTCGTGCTTCGTACCGCTCGTGAAAAATACGCTGCAATAATCGATGAGGTTGAAAAACTAGTTGCTGCCGGAAGACCAGTTCTTGTCGGAACAACCACCGTTGAAATTTCTGAATTATTGAGTCGAATGCTCAAAATGAAGAAAATTGAACATCAAGTATTGAATGCGAAGTATCACCAGAAAGAAGCGGAAATTGTAGCCAATGCTGGTTTAGCAGGCACAGTTACGATTGCAACAAACATGGCAGGTCGTGGTACAGATATCAAACTAGGGCCAGGTGTTAAAGAGGCGGGAGGATTAGCAATTATTGGTACAGAACGTCATGATTCAAGACGTGTAGATCGTCAGTTGAGAGGTCGTTCTGGTCGACAAGGAGATCCGGGTTCAACCCAGTTTTTTGTTTCATTGGAAGATGATTTAATGCGAAAATTTGGTTCTGAGCGTATTGCCAAATTGATGGATAGAATGGGATTGAAGGAGGGTGAGGTAATTACACATAGCATGGTTACCAAATCCATTGAACGGGCACAGAAGAAAGTTGAAGAAAACAACTTTGGAATGCGTAAGCGTTTGTTGGAATATGATGATGTAATGAATTCCCAACGTAAAGCGATTTATAAAAAACGAAGAAATGCGTTGTTCGGAGATCGTCTGGATATTGACGTTGACAATATGTTTTATGAGCTTTGTGAGTCTACTGTGCGCAAATTGAAAGGCGCTTCGTTTGAAGAGTTTGAAATGGAACTTATTCGAGTAATTGGAATTGAATCTCCGGTTGAAGAGAGTGCGTTTGCCTCAACGGATGAAAACACTTTGGTAGATACTGTTTACACTAAAATGGTTGAACAATATAAGCGTAAAGCCGAAAAAATTTCAACGAAAGGATTTCCTCAAATTAAGCATGTATTTGAAACTATGTCAAATAAATACAAGAATATTGTTTTCCCATTAACAGATGGAAGAAGGGAAATGCAATTAATTGTAAATCTTGAAGAAGCCTATAAATCTGAAGGAAGAGCCATTTCAAAATCATTGGAGCGCAATGTGATTTTATCTACTATTGATAATGAGTGGAAAGAGCATTTGCGAGAAATGGATGACTTGCGTTCTGCAGTTCACAATGCTAGTTACGAGCAAAAAGATCCGCTGTTGGTGTATAAATTAGAGTCATTTGATTTATTCAAAAACATGATCAATCGCTTGAATACTGAATCTGTGGAGTTATTGATGAAATTGGATATTCCTGTTGAGCAAGAACTTCAAAGTACCAACAAGGAAGAACGTCAAAATAACTACGGTAATTCTAGGTCTAATTCAAATAGTACTGAGCCACCAAAATTTAGTGGATCAGAAGGATATCGTCAAGCAATAGAATCAAGTTTTCCACAAATTGAAAAAAGAGAACCGGTAATTGTTGAGCCAAAGGCCGGCAGAAACGATCCTTGTCCTTGCGGAAGTGGCAAGAAGTTTAAGCAATGTCACGGAAAATAACAGTATGACTTTCCCGCCAACCATTACGATAATTGGAACCGGGAATGTTGCTGAAATTCTTGGACAACAACTTTTTGATGAAGGTTTTCAACTTGTTTCAGTTGTAGGAAGAAATGAAGATCGGGTTGCTGAATTAGCAAATAAATGGTCTGCTCGTATCGAAAATATCGATAACATTAGTGGTCAATTTATACTAGTTTGTCTGCCTGATACAGTTATTAAAGAAGTTGTTGAAAAGATTGATAATCAAAAGATTGTAGTTTATACAGCGGGTTCATTATTACTTTCAGAGATTGCTCATCCAAATTGTGGTGTTTTTTATCCTCTTCAAACTTTTTCGAAATCAAGGAAATCAATAAACCTTAAGTTCCCACTATTAATTGAGGCTAAAACGATGGAATTGGCACAAGCAATTGGAGAAGTTGGATCAAAAATTAGTAGTGTTGTTGAATATTGTGATTCGGAAAAAAGAAAACGAATTCATCTTTCAGCCGTTTTTATAAATAATTTCAGCAATCATTTAATTTCGCTTGGCCAAAAATTAGCACAAAAGAACGAAATTAATCCACTACTTTTTTCAGCTTTGATTGAGGAAACGTTTGAGAAACTTAAGGAATTAACTGCCGAGGAGGCACAAACAGGTCCGGCGGTACGAAATGATTTAGCTACCATCAAAAGTCATTTGGAATTGCTCGAAGCTGACGAAAGGGAAATATATAAATTATTGACAAACAATCTATTAAAAACATACGGTCATGACCAGCTATAAAGAAAAATTGAATTCAATAACAACCTTCATTTTTGACGTAGATGGCGTATTTACAGATGGAGCCGTTTTGTTGTATAAAGATGATGTGGTGAGAACATTCAATTCGAAAGATGGCTACGTGGTTCAATATGCTGCCAAGTTGGGCTATAAGTTATTTGCAATAACAGGAGGTCATTCTAAAGATGTTGAGGCGCGATTACTCGGATTGGGCTTTAAGGAAGTTCATATGCGTTCAACCCGAAAAATAGATGTGTATAACGACATTAAAAAAAGACATTCGTTGGTTGATACTGAAATAATGTACATGGGTGATGATATTCCGGATTATCCTGTTTTGAAGGAAGCTGGACTTTCATGTTGCCCACAAGATGCGGTTTCAGATATCAAGCAAATTGTGGATTATCAATCACCAATTAATGGCGGAAAAGGCTGTGTGCGCGATATAATTGAACAAACACTTCGCGTTCAAAGTAAATGGATGTTGCCTGAGGCCTTTGAGTGGTAAATAGCATGGAGTATTTTTTTTGTTACTGCTATTCTTACTATAAAAGAGTGAATTTTTTAGAAAACATACTCGGGGTAAACCCCTAATTTTAAGCATCTTCACTACAAGTATATATTTTTTATCTACTTTCGAACAAACTTTAATTCATTTATTATGATAGGATTTGATTCGAAAAAAATAGGTGCTTTTGTGTTAAGTATATTCTTTTTTAATTTACTACATGCGCAAACAACAATTGTTTTACAGCCGGATGGAGCATTAGGGAAAGATGCTTATATCGATAGTCGATTAAGTACAAATAATTATGGAAGTCATATTGATTTTCCTGCAATTGCTTGGACAAATGGCCAAACACCAGTAAATGTAAGGGGACTCATTTCATTTGATTTCTCAGGTATTCCGAATGGAGCAACAATTAATACTGCAAGTCTTTCGTTATATTCCTATAATTCACCTGCCAATGGATCTCATTCCAACCAAAGCGGTTCCAATCAATCTATGTTAAGCCGAGTTACTTCTTCTTGGGATGAAAATTCAGTAAATTGGAACAATCAGCCTTCAATTACTTCTCAAAATCAAGTTATTCTACCGGCGAGTACAAGCGCGATTCAGGACTACTTGAACATGGATGTTACGAATATGGTTCAAGATATGATTAACGACCCGGCTAATAGCTATGGGTTTCTTTTAAAACTTGCTACCGAACAATATTACAGAAGGATGGTATTTGCTTCTAGCGATAATACAAATGCACTTTTACATCCGAAACTGGAGATAACGTATACAGAAGCTATTCAAGCAGATAGTTGCATTACAATCCGGCCGTCAGCAAATCAAGGAAAAGATGCCTACATTGACAGTCGCATGAATACAAATAATTATGGAAGTCATATTGATTTTCCTTCTATTGCTTGGACAAATGGACAGATACCGGTTAATGCTCGAGGATTAATTGATTTTGATTTCTCCAGTATTCCGAATGGAGCAATTATCAATTCAGCAAACCTTTCACTTTATTCCTATAATTCCCCGGCAAATGGCTCTCATTCTACTCAAAATGGTTCAAATGAATCTGTATTAAGTAGAATTACCTCGTTGTGGGATGAAAATACAGTGACTTGGAATAATCAACCATCAATTACAACCCAAAACCAAGTCTATTTGCCTGCAAGTACAAATTCTATTCAAGATTATTTGAATATAGATGTTACAAATATGGTTCAAGACATGATTAATGATCCTAGTAACAGCTATGGGTTTCTTTTAAAACTTGTAACCGAAGAATTCTACCGAAGAATGGTATTTGCTTCAAGTGATAATTCAAATCCTAACTTACACCCAAAACTTGAGGTTTGCTATTCTCTTACAAACTCTTTAACAGAATCAACTAGCAACACTTTCGAATGGAGCCTTTATCCAAACCCTGCTAAAAACACAATTACCATAGATTTAAATAATTTTAATCAAGATAAAGTTTCGATTGAAATTAGTAATAGTCAAGGTCAGATTATACGTCACATAGAGGATAATCATTCAAGTAGATCTTTAGATATTTCCAATTGTTCAAAAGGTTTATTTTTTGTCAAGATTGCATTCAATAATACTGTTTCTATAAAAAAGCTTGTTATTGAATAAAATACTTTAAACGTTATCTTGTGAAAGAAAATTGAATGTATTTATGAAGATTTTTTCTTTTGTATTTTAAATTTGTAGTGTCCGAGCGTATACAAAAAACACCTTTTTACAACTTAAAGGATAAAAAAGACCTATTAAAATTAAAAAAGGGATTGATATGAATTATCCCATTTTAAAAAATTGGAAAAAATTGTATTGTCACATTAGAAAATGATGATTTTCAATTACAATATTATTTTTTCTGCAATTACCTTTATATTTGAATCTTTTTTGTTAATTAATCAGCCCAAAAAGAGCTGAATGTAATGACTTAATTTACGAGCTATGAAAAAAATGGGTGTCTTAATTTTTGTTTGTCTTTTAGTTGCTGGCTGTGATTCCACTGAAAAAAAGACCACTCCAAATTCATTACCAACTAAATCTCAACAAGTCACTGATACATTAACAAAAACCAGCAAAAACCAGCAAGATACCATCCAAATAGTAGATATTGACCTAAAGCAATTGCCCAAGGGGATTAAATATTCTGGTAAAATTAAACAGGCCTTAAGATGGATTGATTCAAACGGTGATAATATCATTTTAACCACAGAAACTGGTATTTACCAAAATCCTAAAGTTAACCACGAGAATGAAGGGACAGATGCGGATATATATGCATATCATTTTGTGATTTCTGAAAATGAAGCTAAACCTTCCTGGAAAGTACATGATTTTATTCACGATTGTCCTGTTGATTTGGAGGCAAATTTTATCAGAAATACATTACAAATCACGGACCTAAATAAGAATGGTATTGGTGAGGTATGGCTGATGTATAAAACTGCTTGTCACGGTGATGTAAGTCCTGCTGATATGAAGATAATTATGTATGAGGGAAATTCACGCTTCAAAATGAGTGATCAAAATAAGGTAGAATTTGGTCCTGGTGATTATTTGGGAGGTGATTATACATTTGATAAAGCGTTTAAAGAGGGGCCGAAAGAATTCAAAGATTTTGCAAAAAATCTATGGAAGAAAAACATCATGCAATCTTGGCGATAAATCCAAAATTGGTTAATTCTCCTTCAATTTAGTTACATTCTATCTAAAAACACAAAAACACTGTTTTTTTTGGATAATTTTACAGAATGCAAAATGAAAGACCTTTATCTGATTGGTTGCCTTTGTCACTTAAGGATGCGGAAAAGCGCGGTTGGGAAGCTTTTGATGTAATTCTTATTTCAGGTGATGCCTACGTGGATCATCCAGCCTTTGGCACAGCCGTAATTGGAAGAATAATTGAAGATGAGGGCCTTCGGATAGGGATTGTGGCACAACCCAATTGGAAGGATGATTTGCGCGATTTTAAGAAGTTAGGTAAACCTCGATTGTTTTTTGGTGTAACTGCAGGATGTATGGATTCTATGGTTAATCACTATACTGCTGGAAAACGATTGCGTTCAACAGATGCCTATACGCCTGGCGGAGTTTCGGGTTTTCGTCCCGATTATGCCACAACGGTTTACACAAAAATCCTAAAAGAAATTTATCCTGATGTCCCCGTGTTGATTGGTGGTATTGAAGCCTCATTGCGTCGTGTTACACATTATGATTATTGGAAAGATAGGTTGATGCCTTCAATATTAGTCGATTCAGGAGCAGATGGATTGGTGTATGGTATGGGAGATCAGCCCTTGCGCGAATTATTAAATTTATTAAAAAAAGGAATTCCATTTAATCAAATCAAAACCATTCGTCAAGTTGCCTTTTTACAAGATAAACAAAACGAATTACCGAAAAATAAAAATTGGGAAACAATTGAATTGGCAAGTCACGAAGAATGTTTAACTGATAAAATTAAATACGCGGCTAATTTTAAAATTGTAGAAGTTGAATCAAATAAATGGGAAGCTAATCGAATTATACAACATGTTGGTAATCAAACATTAGTGATTAATCCACCTTACAAAACAATGAATGAAAAGGAGATAGATCGTTCATTTGATTTGCCTTACACACGCTTACCACACCCTAAGTATAAAAAACGTGGAGTAATTCCTGCGTATGAAATGATTAAATTTTCAATTAACATGCATCGCGGATGTTTTGGAGGTTGTAGTTTTTGTACTATTTCAGCTCATCAGGGGAAGTTCATTGCATCACGTAGTGAGAAATCAATACTAGCTGAGGTTGAAGAAGTTGTGAATCATCCAGAATTTAAAGGGTATATTTCAGATTTAGGCGGCCCTTCAGCCAATATGTATAAAATGAAAGGGAAGGACGAAGCCATTTGTGCACGCTGCACCTCTCCAAGTTGTATTCATCCAGTGATTTGTAATAATTTGGATACATCTCACAAACCAATGACTGAATTATATAAAAAAGTAGATGCTAATCCAAAGGTTAAAAAGGCCTTTGTAGGTAGTGGAATTCGTTATGATTTGTTGGTTGATGATTTTAATAAAAATAACGAGGACGGCAATCATGATGAGTATATTGAGCAATTGGTTCAGCATCATATCAGTGGTCGATTAAAAGTTGCTCCTGAGCATACATCTGATGCAACATTACGCGTAATGCGAAAACCTTCTTTTAAGTATTTCCATAAGTTCAAGGAAAAATACGAAAAGATTTCAGCCAAACATAAACTTAATCAACCATTGGTTCCGTACTTCATCTCATCACATCCAGGGTGTGAAGAGGAGGACATGGCAAATTTGGCTGCAGAAACAAAGGATATGGGATTTCAGTTAGAGCAAGTTCAAGATTTCACGCCAACCCCAATGACTGTTGCCGAGGTAATTTATTATACAGGGGTTCATCCTTACACATTGAAACCAGTAAAAACCGCAAAAACCAAAGAGGAAAAGCAAAACCAAAATCGTTTTTTCTTTTGGTACAAGCGCGAAAATCACCAGTGGATTAAGTCACGACTAGATAAGGTAAAGAGGCCTGATTTAGCAGAGAAATTATTGGGAGATCTTCAGAAAAAAGAAAAGAAAGTTCCTTCGTGGTTAGAAAAACGAAGAAATTCAAAGTAAGTTGAATTCTCGTAAATTAATTTTTTGTTAAATCTTTGAAATAATCTTCCAAGGATTTTGATTCAACCTTAATTGTTAAGAGTAATATTCCATTTCGTTGAGCAAATTCAGCAATATTCAGGCGAATATCAATCTGATCAGAAGATTCGATTAACCATCCATTCTGATATTGTTTAACTGATTCAACTCCTTGAATTTTAGATAATTGATTTTTAGCAACCACTTGGTTAAATTCAACAAATACTGTTTGTTTGGAGTCGTTGTATTTTATTTCGCTTGATATGTTGTCTGCAACTAATTCTCCTCTCTTAATGATAAGAACACGTTGACAAATAGCTTCAACCTCTTGCATGATGTGCGTGGACAACAAAACTGTTTTTTCTTTTCCGATGTTTTTAATCAATTCACGAATTTCTACCAATTGATTAGGATCCAATCCCGATGTCGGTTCATCTAAAATCAACACTTCTGGGTCGTGAATAATAGCTTGAGCCAATCCAACCCGCTGCTTGTATCCTTTAGAAAGAGCTTCAATTTTTTTATGTTGTTCCACTTCTAAACCTACGAGCGATATCATTTCATCTACTCGGCTTTTTCTATTTTTAATTTTATAAATCCGGGCAACAAATTCCAAATACTCGCGCACATACATATCGGTATAGAGCGGATTACTTTCTGGTAAATAGCCAATTTTTTCTCTTGTTTTCAAGTTGTTTGTGTCAACGGGCATTCCGCATACTTCAACACTTCCCTCGGACGATGGAATAAAACCGGTAATTATTTTCATCGTGGTTGACTTGCCAGCGCCATTGGGACCTAAAAATCCAACAACTTGACCTTTAGGAATAGAGAAGCTTACATTTTTAACAGCAGCTTGTTCTCCGTAATACTTAAAAAGATTTTTAATTTCAATCGACATCTGAATCCAGCGTTATTTTTCTCAAAATTAACTTTTTCCGATAAGAATAGGCATGAAATAAATTAAAAACAGTTAGAGATTATCGAATTAAATGGATAAAGCCATTTTTTTCACCTTTTTCATATACCAATTTATAGATATAAACCCCTTCCATCATATCGTCTGAATTTTGGTATTTTCCTTCAAAGATAGGATCTCCATTGCTTTGTTCATATACCAAATTCCCGAGTCTATTGAAGAGATACAATGTAAATTCTTGGCATGTTTGAAAATAGGATTCTAGATCAATTACATCGTTTAAACCATCTCCGTTAGGTGTTAACACGTTTGGAAAGTCGAAATCATCGAAGGTATAAATTTTTGAAATAACCAATTCAATTTCACTTGGTGGGGAAGTACATCCATTTACGGTAACAGTAGATGAATAGAAGCCCATATCTTCAATGTTTGCATTGAAGGAATTAGTTAAAGATGTTGATGTAAAATTGTTCTCTCCAACCCATTCGAAGGAACCCCCTTGAACAGTATCAGCAGCAAATGTGAACAAATCGCCGGGACATTCAACAGGGCTATTAGACGTAATTACTGGTGGTGCCGGTATTGGATAAACAATTAAATTATATGTAATCGTTGAGTCACAACCTAAAATTGTTTGTAAAAAGAATGGATAAGTCCCACTTGTATTTAATACTTGTCCCTGAAAGGTAAAGAACTCCCCTTCACACAAGGTTGTATCTCGTTGAATGTCATAAGAAGGATTTATACTTAAGGTTAGATTAATTATTGAGTCACAACCAGCGGTAGTTTGAAGCGCTAGTGTGTAGAATCCGGCGGTATTTAAATTTTGATTACCCAATGCATAAAATTCATTTGAACAAATTGTAGTATCTATGCTGATAGAATAAATCGGGTTTACTGTAATCGTTTCTACCAAGGTGTCACTGTTACATCCATTTAACGTGAAAAATGCGGAATAATCTCCACTATTGATAGAACTTGCATTTACAATTACTGTGTCTAATGCGTTTGTTGAGAAATTATTAGGACCTGTCCAAGTACAAGTGGCACCAGAAAGGGTGTCAATTTGGAGAACAAGATTATCCGTTTGGCACAATGGACTTGGATACGTCATTATTGGTACAGGAACCTGCGGTGGTTCTCCAATCGAAAAGGGTTGAGTTGCAATGCATCCTTGTGGACTTTTAACGTATGCCGTGTACGTACCTGCTGGTAGGTTACTAAAAGTTGAACTCCCGACATAGGTCACACCATCTATGGAATATGTTAATGCGCCTGTTCCAAGAGCTGTAATAACTACCGAACCATCCGAATAGCCAAAACAAGAGGCATCGGTTGGGATTGCTGTGACAATAGCTAGTGGTATAAACAACGGAGCTTCAACATCGAAACTTAATGCTCCTTGTGCAACTCCATCAAAGGCAGCATTACCTTGTGAGTTAAGGTAATTGTTATTGAATTTGTAATAGGCCAAAAGACCTGGTTGCGTTGTTGGAATTAAAAAATTCATATTGAGTTGAATTTCTTGCTCAGTACGGGCAACATTCCAAATACGAACCTCATCAATATTTCCTTTGAAATTTTCAGTTGTGGCAGTTGGATTTTGAGACTGCATTCCAATCCCCGTTATTAGGTTGTTATTTACAAGGTTTCCACTCGCGGGAATAGAATTTATCAAACAACCGTTAATGTAGTATTTTATTACGCTTCCATCATAGGTTGCAGCTGCATGATACCACGTATTTTGAAGGGTGGGTTGTGAATTTAGACAGACATAGAACCCATTGTTTGTTGCAATTTGAAAACTATTCGGTCTTAGTAAATAATTACATGTTGCCGGATCTGTGTGCTTTGATACAATGTTGGTGGCATTTGCAGTGGTTGATTTTCTAAATATTGCCTCAACCGTTATTTGGTTTCCAACAACATCTACATCTCCAACCGAAACCCATCGAAGACCTGCCCCAGATGTATTTATTGAGTTTTGCCCAAATGTGAATATAGTTATTGAAACAAATGTAAGAAGCGTATAAAATTTAAAAAATAAGGACATGCACAAAAATAGTTAGAACGTATCAATATAGACACTTATCTTGTCTTAAAAGTTGCAGCCGTTTTAAAAAATTAATACTAGCGGATAATGTGAAGGAACCCATTTTTTCTTTCTTCTCCAAAAGTGAGTGTGTAAAAATAAACTCCTTCTACCAAGTCTGCGTCATCCTTTGTTTTTCCAGCGAAAGAAGGTGTACCAATTGATTGTTCAAAGATTACTTGTCCCCATCGATTATAAAGAACCAAGGTGTATTCTTGACAGGTTTTAAAGTAGTCATTAATATTCAATGAATCATTTACACCATCACCGTTTGGTGTTATAACATTCGGAAATTCGAAATCATCAAAACCATTTAAGTTTTGAATCGAAACGGGAGATGTAGATACGACTGACTGACACCCATCCACGATTACATATACCGAATATATTCCCATATTGGCCTCTTGAACTGGGAAGGAGATTACTGAATTTGTAGAGGAAAAATTGGATGGTCCAGACCAAAAGTATTGAGCATTTGAAGCCGAATTAGCCGTTATGGTGACAAAATCACCAAGACAAACTACAGGACTGTTGGAATTTATTAATGGTGCAGATGGCAAAGGGTTAACAGTGAGGGTTAAGGTAATAATTGAATCACAACCAGTTACAGTTTGCAGTGTTTGAGAATAATTTCCTGAACTTGTAAGTATTTGTCCAAAAAACGCATAAGTATCGCCGCTACAAATTGTTTCACTTAAAGAAGTATTGATTATAGGACTAACTGTAAGATTTAATATTACAGTTGAGTCACAACCTGACAATGTTTGAAAAACTTGCGTGTATTGTCCACCAACTCCAATATTTTGTCCGTTGAATGGAAAACTTGACCCCTGACAAATAGCCTCATTCAGAATGGTATTGGGTACGGGATTTATTGATAAGTTTAATGTTGCAATAGAATCACAGCCAAAAACAGTTTGTAAAGTCACAGGGTATGTTCCCGCAGTTGTGAAGGATTGACTTGCAAAACTGTAGGTGCCACCTTGGCATATTGAAGCATTTGTTACTGAACCAACAATTGGGTTAACCGTGACAGAAACTACATCGTTATCAGGACAAGAAGTTGGAGAATTTGTTAAGGTGGTTTGAAGAGTATATGTATAAGTAACAGGGTTGGACGTTGTATTTGTAAGAGTAACAGTTGGGTTTGAAATAGCAGATGAACTTAGATTTGAATCACCTGTCCAATTGTACGTGAAGTTTGGATTTACAAGGTCGCCTAATTGGGCAGTCTCACCACTACAAATGGTTACATCAGAACCTGCATTTGCAACTGCGATATCAGCATAAATTCGAACATTTTTAATCGAATGTTTATCGGTAGAACCACCCGTACTTGCAGTGAAACCCATGTAACCGACAAAACTGGCATTGTAATTACCTGTTAAGTATAAGTTATTGTTTACAAAAACAGAAATTAAACCACTGTTGTATTCAATTCGACAGGTTTGATAATTCGAAGATCGTAAAAAATTCATGCTCGTTGCGCGATTTATCATACCTGGACCACATTCATTATAACCGGCACCTTGGTATATTTGAATCTCAGGATTGGCACCGCAACCATTGTCATACGTGTCTAAAATAACAAAAACCCCATTTGAAGCCGCTGGAATGCCAACACCGCCACCACTAACGAATCCTGTTGGTGGAACATCTAAAAAACAAAATGCAATTCCGTCTGCGGCACTTCCCTCCCACATACGGAAATCAAATTCAACTTTCCATTGATAACAGGTAGATAGATCAATAGATTGGTTATAAAATATACCACCACTTGAAGTATTTACTGCATCTGTAAGAATTATCTCATCCGTAAAATTATCGGCATCTCCACCAGTATCACCGGCATAGGTTGCCCCCGTCAAATTCCAGCCAGTTGTATTCACTACAGGTGAGCCCGTAAGTTCAGCAAAAATCAAGGTTTGACCCTCAGCATAACATGTAATTAACAATGAAAAAATCAGGAAATAATTCTTAAGCATACGTGTAATTAAATTCAATAGATTAAAATTTCTCACTAAAGGTTGCACATCTTATTCGGGTTAATGAACAAGATACATCTTTTTTCTTATTTATCACACGCTTTTCAATTGTTGTTTTAATTTCAACTAGTAATTTGTACCATGAAATTAGATCTTACATGCGCAAATTGAAGGTATTCTCTTACTTTTGTTAAAATCAACTACTTGTTCAAAAGCAATAAACCATATTATCTTCTAGTACAATTTTTAGTGATTCCGGTTTTGGTTGCATTATCCTTCTATTACAAACCAAAAATTGACTTATCGAGTACTCCTATAACCTTGCATTTTACTTTTTGGATAGGAATTCTACTTATGCCACTAAATTGGATATTGGAATATGCAAAATGGATTGTAATTCTCAAAAGGAATTCGATACCGCAAACTAATGCTAAAATGTCATTTGCCTCTGGTGTTTTAAGTGAATTTTTAATCCCAGGCATTCCTTCCAATTTTATTGGAAGAATTTTCTATTTCGAAAAGGAAAATCGTTTTAAACTTTCAGCTTGGATTCAATTGGCAAATCTCACACAATTTTTTATCACGTTGGTTTTTGGAATATTTTCTATGTTATTTTTGAATTTATCGCTTAACTCAAATTCTATATACTACATACTTATTCTTGCTTTAATCGGGTTCTTCGTTTTTTGTTTGTATAAATTAAAAGTGATTTCTCTACCCAATGATATTCGTAATTATGTCTTTGTGCAAAACGATTTTATTGTAATAGTATATTTGCTCCTAATTAGTCTTTTTAGATTTCTTGTATTTTCAACACAATTTGGGTTGATTTTACATTCTTTTTCGATTCCATTGGATTTTCAGTTATTCACCTATATTTGGATTAGTTACCTGTTTGTTTCTTTTTCTCCATCGTTGTTTTTAGGGAATATTGTCATTCGTGAAAGTATTACCGTTTCAGTGTTTGAAATGGCTAATTATCCGATTTTACCCGTTTTGTATGCGACATTTTTCATTTGGTTGGCAAATAATTTTCTGCCGGTTTGTCTTGCTTGGTGCTACGTGATATTTGTAAAAAGACGAGAATGATTTTGTTTTTAATTTACTTGTTGGTCTATTCCATTTATTTGGTGGTATTCCTTTGGGGAGGATGGAAACGGTTACTTACAAAAATTGCAAGTAATACTAACGATGAGTCAATTGGTCTAGAGAATATAACTGTAATTATTCCCTTCAGAAATGAGGAAAAACGTATTATTCCTTTGTTAAATAGTATTGGCGAGACGAAACATTTACCGATTGAAGTAATTTTTGTGGATGATCATTCGACTGATAAATCGCCAAGGTTGATTGAACAAATTACAAATGAATCAATAAAGCTTATTTCCTTACCAAACTCTATCAAAGGGAAAAAACGCGCAATTGAACAAGGAGTCTTAGCTGCAAATACAGAATACATCCTAACCTTAGACGCTGATATTCACCTTTCAAAAGCGTATTTTTTGAAAATCGGAAAATTGAAACAGGCAGATTTACACGTTTTACCCGTTGCACATACCTCGTCTAACTTGTTACATCGCTTTATTCAACAAGATGTGTTATTGGCTAATTTTTTGAATGTAGCAATAGCCGGTTGGAAGCGTCCAATTTTTTGTAGTGGGGCAAATCTTTTGTTCCGAAAATCCGAGTATTTAGAGGCAACCAATAATTCACCTTATTTTGAAATTGACAGTGGTGATGACGTTTTTTTACTGAGGGAATTTCAATTAAATAACAAACAAATCGAATTTCAAACGGATTCATCTTTGGAAGTTCAAACGGAATTACCACAATCAATTCCCGATTTTTTTCATCAGCGAATGCGTTGGTTGGGAAAGGCTTTTAAAGTTGGAGATTCGTTGGCTAATACACTTGCGCAACTACAATTCTTTTTCGCTTTTGCTAATATTATCTTTCTGCTCGGATGTATTTTGGGATTACCTTTAACCCATGCTGTGTCATTAGTCTTACTCAAAACCTTGTTAGAGCTTGTTTTTTCTTTTAGTTTCTATAAAAACAATGGGCAGCTTGGCCTATGGATATTAGTTCCGATTTACTTGCTAATTCTTCCAATCTTAAATGGAATTATGCTCTTGGCTTTTTTGGGGTACAAACCTAAGTGGAAAGACCGTTTAGTTGTACAGTAATACGTACAGATTAAGAGAGGCTGCTATGCATAACCAAATGCAATAGGGTAGAATAAGTGTTATGCTCCAATGTTTCCAACCAAAATTTTTCTGATGATTGATTAGAATAACACTAAAAAGTGCGATTAAAATGGCTAGTCCTGCTGTTACAAGATGGAATTGAAAAAAAACGGGATTCCATCCGATATTTAACAATAAATGAATGCCATAAATAAGTGCATTTTGCTTCCCTGGATTTTTTTTCCAAACCAAGGTCATGTAAATAGAGAAAAGCAACATGATTATTGTCCAGGCAGCACCGAAAACCCATCCTGACGGTGTCCAAGGAGCGAGATTTTGTGTAAGATACCATTCATTTTGTCCTGGGTTTTGTCCCATTAAGAAACCACCTAGTCCCAAGGCACCAAAATTGAGAATGAGAAAAAGAAAAAATGTGGCGAAATGTTTAATCATGCTTTATTGTATCATTATTCCAGGTGCTCCAAGTTGTTTGATTGTCTTCAAATTTTTTTCACAAATTGATTCGGGAGGGAAAACAAACTTTTTGTCATACATCACCTCATCTACCCAAAAACTCACCCAATATTCGTTTGAAATTCCAAAAACATCTTCCATGATTGGTTCAATTTTAGCAGCTTCATTTGGGAGTAACAGCTCGATGCAATGTCGTAAGGTTGAGGTTTTTATTTTTTCACCTGTATTTGCATTTTCACCATAACCAGTACTGGTGATTATAATACCTTCCATGATATCATCTCTCAGATTCAAAAGATAAACACCATATTCAGCAACGTTTTCTTCATTCATTTGTTTAATGACCGTAACCGCAACGTTCTCTACCTTTGGTCCAAATAATTCTTCTCTCATTTCAATGCGTTTAAAATAGCATAACCATCTTCGATATATCTAAAAATATCCGGTGAATGCCCAACCTTATCAAGGTTTTTATTCAGGAATATTTTATCATTCTTCTTTTCAACGGGAATGTCATAATTTTGTTCTCTTTTCATTCCTAAGCGAACAATTATAAGGTTATCCTTTGGAATTGTAAGAATATACTGACCTCTAAAACCTCTGAAATAATGCACCGGATTTCCTTGGTTATAATACACCCATGTATGTAATCCATACCGTTGATTTGGCGTTCCTTCATCGAATTTCAAATCAGGGGTTTTAATAAGTTCATCCATGAATCTTTTAGAGATTATTTGTTTCCCATTCCAATTCCCCTTCTTCAACAATAATCTTCCAAGCAGCGCATAATCTTTAGCTGTGGCATAAAAACAACAAAATGATTTTTCAATTCCACCTTCATCATCCATACTCCAATACGCTTCAGAACTTGCGCCTAGCGGCTTCCATAATTTCTCTTCCATGTATTTGGACAAAGGCATCTTTGTTGCTTTGCTAAGTAAAATCCCAAGTATTTGTGAATTTCCACTTTGATAATTAAAGCGAACTCCCGGTTTTTCCACGACCAATTGGCGCGTTACTAATCCGTATAAATCGTCTGTAAAATAACCTTCAGCAGCTTCAGAAATGGGATTGCTTCCGCTTTCTTCCCAATCCAATCCTGAAGCCATTAGTAGTAAATGTCGAATTGTAATTTTATTTCTTCCCATATCGTTGAATTCTGGGATGTAATTAGCAACGGGTTCATCCAAGCTTTTTATTTTGCCTTCATCCAGTGCGATTCCAATAAGTAATGCTATAATTGTTTTTGCAGCAGAAAATGAATTTGATACGGTTTTTTCATTGTGATCCCCCCAATATTTCTCAACTAAAAGTGAGTCATTTTTTATAACTAAAAATGCTGTGGTGCCCCATTCTTGGTGATATGAAGTCTGTATATCGGAAAAATTAAAATTGTTTTTCTTAGGATGATCTGTCCATCTAAAATTTTGCCCCCCTGATTTTATAGTTGTTTTTGCAAATAAATCTAAATCATAAATTCCAGGGCCAGTTTCACCTCTCAGATAGGTTTTTGCGATGCCTGAATACATGTAAAATCTCCCTGAGAGAATAATAAATAAATTGGCGATAAGAAAAAAACCAACAAGAAAAAATAATACTACTTTCCCTATTTTCTTGGCAGCTTTCTTCATTTTTTAAGCGTTTCAAAACCGAAAAGTGCTTGAAGTTCTTCTAATATTAGTGGAATCACCTCCTCAACTGTTACAGTAAGATTAATTTCTTTTTCCAATGAAGTTACGTCTTTATTCTGAATGCCACAAGGGATGATGTGGTTAAAGTAATTTAAATCAGTACAGATATTAAACCCAATTCCATGCATTGTCATCCATCTTGAACTTTTTACGCCCATAGCACAAATTTTCCGAGCATTTGCTGTATTTGGTTCGAGCCATACTCCTGTTAATCCTTCGCTACGTTCACCAACAACGTTAAATTTAGATAAAGTTTGTATAACTGCTTCTTCTAAAAAACGCATGTATTTATGGATGTCTGTAAAAAATTGTTCTAAATCAAAAATGGGATAAATGACCAACTGACCAGGGCCATGATAGGTTATATCTCCCCCACGATTGATGTGATAGAACGTAGCATTCTTTTGTTCTAATTCACTTTGATCCAATAACAAATGCTCCTTGTCGCCGCTTTTTCCCAATGTATAGACATGAGGGTGTTCACAAAACAGCAAATAATTTTCCGGTTTTTGTTCCCCTGTTCCATTTCGTAGATTTATTTTTCGTTGAACGCCTTCCTGAAAAAGTTTTTCCTGAAAATCCCACGCTTCTTTGTAATCGACCTTTCCTAAAAAATGACAGGAAACAAGTGGTGTCATATCTTAAAACTTAGAAAGTTCTCCTTTCAAATAATCAATAATTTTGATATCAATAATATCTTGATTATTCTCCTCACATAAATAGTAGGAAGCCCAATCAACAATATGAATTAAGTAAAGTGATTGCTCAACTCTAGATTCTCCCTTAGCAAGGACCGTCATCACTTTACCGCATTTGTCCTCTGTGGCTTTGCTCGTAATTTCAAAACGTTTTTTATTTCTTGGGTGAATATCCGACGTTTCAAAAAATACAGGAGCAAAACGATTATCTCCGCCACCCCAACCAACAAGCTCGTTGTGATTCATTTCAGGAATGGTATGGTGCCAACATAAATATTTTGAATTTTCGTTGAATTGTTGCCTAGCTCTTACAATTACTCCTTCATAAATAGTTTCGCCATACAGAATTCCCACTTTGCCATACAAATGGCTTGACAACTCTTTGGCAACGGTTTGAATATCCTCTAAATTATTAGTCAACAAAGCTCTGGATTTATCCATCTGGTCAATTGATGAAGATCCAATTAGTCCAAATGAATGTAGGATATGAAGTAATTGAACCAATGAGTATGCTAAGGTGCTTCTTGGAGGGTTTCCACCAGGTACAAGAATACAATCGTAATCGTTTTCTGAACAAAATGCTTCCATTTTACCGCCGCTGCAAACACAAACGATATGTGCACCCAATGATTTTGCAATTTCAAGTGCTGAGATAGTCTCTTCTGTATTTCCTGAATAGGATGAACCAATAACTAATGAATTAGACGAAGCAAAGGCGGGTAGGGTATAATCCGTTACTAAGGAAACAGGTATTTTTATATCATCATAAACCCAATTGGAAACGATTTTAGCACCAATTCCTGAGCCTCCCATTCCGCAGATAATAACATTATCAATTTTGTTTGTTGGATTTTTAAGTACGGCAGCTTGAGCAATTGTTAGCGCTTCTTCAATGTGTTTTGGAAAATCATGAATTAACTGTTTCATATCCTAGTAGTTGATTTAATTAAAATTTTGGCAAAAATACGGAAAAGTAAAAAGAAAAAGTACTTAAATTCTTATCCTTTCTTTAATCTTTCTTTGATGAATAGCTCAATTGCACCAACCATTGATGGAGCATTTGGCTGAGGTGCGTGCAAGTCAAGACGCAAATGATTTTTAACAACTGCCTGTGCGGTGGTTGTTCCGAAAGCTGCTATGGCCGTATTTTCTTGTTTGAAATCCGGAAAATTTTTGAATAACGATTCGATTCCTCCCGGGCTAAAAAACACGAGCATGTCGTATTTAACATCTTCAAGATCAGACAAGTCAGCTGCAACGGTTTTGTATAGAATAACTTTTGTAAAGGCAATATTTTGTTCCTCAAGAGTAAGAGGAATGTTGTCTCTCAAAATATCAGTGCACGGTAAAAGGAATTTTTCCTCCTTGTGTTTTTTCATTACATCAGCAAGCTGTTCGATGGTTTGTTTGCCAAAGAAAATTTTTCGCTTGCGGTATGCTACGTACTTTTGAAGATACAGTGCAACGGCTTCTGAAATGCAGAAATATTTTAAATCGTCAGGAACTTCGTAACGAATTTCATCAGCTACTCTAAAAAAGTGATCAACAGCTACTTTAGAAGTTAAGATAATTCCTGTAAAATCGGGAAGATTTACTCGTTGAGCTCTAAACTCTTTGGCATCTACTCCTTCAACCTTAATAAAAGGCCTAAAATCAATTTTGATTTTATATTTATCAGCCAAATCATAGTAAGGCGATTTTTCTCCTTCTGGCTTAGGTTGAGATACTAAAATTGATTTGATAGCCAATTCTAAAAAGTTTAACCGTTTCTATACCTCTGAATATTTTAGGAAAACATGAACATACATGTAAATCGGAAAAAATTCGAGGGTGCAAAGATACAAAATTATGTAATACCACGAAATTTTTTCTTGAAATGCGAAAGAGATAGTTTTTATTACCCGAATTATATACAATATTGAAAACACAATCAAGGCTAGTATTGAAAATTGAACATTCCATTGCGAGTTTAACAACCAAGGTAAGTCAATGATTAGTGCTGCGAGGCCGCAAATATGTAAGAAATTTAAGTTGTGCAAAAAGCCAACAGGCAATTTACTGGAAAATGAGGTAATAAAACCAACAAGATAAATTCCAACCAAATAAATTAAGAGAATAACGAGGGCCAAGCCGAATGAAAACAGGTAATGTTCGAATGAATTCGTGAAAAAAGTTTGTGTTGCCAGAAGCAATAGGAGTGAAGCACTGAAAAGAAAATTTAGAAGTAAGAAAAAAGATCCAATGGGATGAATTTTAATGGCGTCGTTAAAAGTAACCTCTGTTTTAAAATTTACCAGGGTACCAAATGCTGAATTGATTGTTTTTGCATTACTGAGACGAGCCATACCTATGAAAGCGACTCCCAGAAAAAGAAGCAAGAGTTGATACGAATCGTAAAGTGAATTTCTAACAATCAGTTCTCCTGTTTGAATTAATGCAAATGATAGCATAAACAAAGTTAACTAGCATTATTGATACGGCAATACGCTTCTACTGAATATAGCTAAATTTAATCGCTTTCTTTTTCAATCACATCCTGTTTATACTTTGTAACTACATCCATAAAATAGCTAAATATTTAATAGTCAGTTGTATGTATTGATTTTTTTCTATATTTGTACTACTAACATTAGCTCATTTAAACTATGAAAAATCTTTTAATTCTTGTTGTACTTTTTACGTCATTCAGCACGGTGGCACAAACTGATTTGATTTTAGAAAAAATGAATAATTCTGTTTTTGTATCCTGTGATTCAACAGCCACACCAATTATCAAAAATGGAAAAGCGTTCTATTTTATTTTTGATCAATCTGGTAGAATTGATGTTAGAGCGGGTGCAGATATTTCAGAAGCCATTGATTCTCCTGTTTTATACACTGGAACATGGGCAAATAAGGATAAATATATTTTTTGGGAATGGGCTGAATCTAAAAAAACAGGAAGTGCAAACTTTAATGAAGAATCAAACAACCTGACCACTAAGGCGGGTATTATTTACAGTTTTATTGGAAAATATTAGGTGCTATTTCCTATTCTTCCTTTCTGTTATTGATGTTGATAACACTTACCAGATTGGTTTGATGTATTTCGTTTACAACGTGTACCTTTTTTTGTAATTCCGCTGCATTGAACACCCGTTGAATTGGATGAATGAGATTTCTTTGCAGCTTTCCATGACCAGCATGCAATACAAAGTGTATTTTCTATTTTCTCTTCTTGATCATTAGGAAGGGAGTGAAAAAAATCGATTCCAGTAATTTTTTCTACACTATCTATTGGAATAGCAAAGCTTTGCAATGGCTCATTTGATGAAGCGTTGGGCAAAATAAAACCAATGCCTTTTATGGATGGATTTCTGTAATCTAAAATCACCTTATAATAGTACTTTGGTATCGCTACTTCGTTCCAACCAATTGTGGGTAATCCTTTGGATAAAACAGGCCCCGTGACGATGTAAATTGATTCGTTTTCCGTTCCCCAAGTTCGTACTAAACTTTCTAAATTCTTCCATATTCCGCGATTAAAACCGGGTTCTTGTGGACTCATGTTAGAATAATAAAACGACTCAATCATTGTGGTAGATGACCATCCCATATCTGCTGCAGGTGCCAAATGACCCCTATCAAAACCTGATTTTTTATAATCTGCATCTGTTGCAGAACCTGTAGAAATTGCAGGATCAACTAGAAATTTATTGGTGCGTTCATAGGCTCTTTGGGTTTCTTGTGCTGTGAGCTCGTAAGCAACCCAATTTGCTTGCTCAGCGGCTTCATTGTATGATAAGGTATAGCCAGTATGTGTAATTATTTGCTCCCCTTTTTGATAAAAAGGAATTTCGAGTTGTTGAAGGAGTGAATCGGCAATTGGTTCATCGACTACTTGTTCTACTTTTTCTGAAGGAAAATTTTGTTCAACATGGGCTGTAGGTTTTTTGTTTTCAACGCAGCTACCCATCAAAAAGAGGAAAATCAGTATTCCTTTACTAAATAAAATAAATCGCATGATTTTCATTCCTGTGGAGTATAGGTTTTATTTCCGAAATGCGAATTTAAAATAATTCATTACTTGAACAAAATAGGGAATTGAATCTCGGTTGAAAATACTTCCCATTCTATGGAAATGTTGTTTTAAATGCTACAACTGAAGAGCGTTCTAATTCCTTTTTTCCCTCACTTAATAACCTTATTATCATCTTTAGAGAAGGATAGTTTATAAGAAAAAATGAGGATTAGGTAGCATGTATCACCTTGCCAACTAAAGAAAATGCACCCTTTTTTAGGTTAGTCTTTCAATTAGTGTTTTATGTTCACTAAATTTTGGTAACAAATCTTCTTTTGTAAAGAGTTCAAAAGTTGAAAAATCAAAGCCTGGAGATACGACACAAGACACAAGTGCATAACCATCGGTTGTTTGAATTTCACTGCCAAAAATAGTATTTCCTTCCACGAGTGCGTGAGGAGTTTGATTCTTAGCTAAATCCAGTCCTAGTTGGATTGTTTCTAATCCCTTATCAGTTAAAAGATGAATGCTCAATGGATTTCCTTCGTGAAAATACCAGTGCTCATCACTTTGAATACGATGAAAATGCGAGGGTGAATCAGAGGTCAACAAAAAATAGATGGAAGTCATCAAAGATTGTTCTTCTTCATTTTTTAACACTGAACGATATGTTTCTTTGTAAAATCCTCCTTCGGGATGAGGTTTTAATTCAAGGGATTCAACTAATTCTGCGATGCGTGCTTTCATTTTATAAAATCATGAAAATATTTGTAGTCGGTTGTTTAGTCATGAATTAATTCAATAACTAATCTTTTACACAACGAATTTTTGCACCGTTACGATTAACAAAAGGAGAGTGTTTATAATATTTCATTTGTTGTAATTCGTGGTCCATTTTATTTCCCCAAAATAAAATTCGTTCGTAATTAGTAAAAGGTATTGTTGTGAATGATGTCGTTTCCTCTCCTCTCTCAAGCTCATAACTTGCAATGTTGAACATTTCTTCCCATTGACTTTCGTTAAGAGAAGCTACTAATATATTGTTTTTTTTAGATAAATTAAATTTGTATTCGTCAGTGAGTTTATAACCATCAGATGATTTTAATTTATCTATGTGTGAAAATGAATTACGAATTCCTTCTTCATCTTCGTAATTAGTTTCATAATCATCATTATTTAGCTTCATTGATGGTGGAATAGCTAAATGAAACCCATTTTCCCATAGACCACCAAAAAGCGAGAATCCCTCATAGGTAGGAAATGCGGTTCGTTTTGTTACATAATATGAAGTAGAGTCAGTTTTTACTAAAACCTTTTTCTTCCATAGCTTAACAGGCCCAAGGATAAGTAAATCTGTTGTGATCCACCCTATATTTCCAACAATATCAACTGTCCCAGCAATTCCATATGTACCGATTGTTAAGGCAGCACCAACAGGTTCAATAATTGGCGCTAAAATTTTTGGATATATTTTTACCTTAGCCACACCATTGGGTTTGATTTTTACGCGTTCATCATAAACATTAATTGAATTATATAATTGTACAATATCTCTTCTGTTTGGCACATGAAATCCTAAAGGACAAACATTTCTATCATCAATAAGTGCATATCCGTTATAATAATACCCGCCAGTAGAATCTGAATTTAAAAATCCAGTAGATAACCCAGGTGTATTCAAATTACTCCATTCAATATCGCTTTTAGTATTTCGTATTTCATCTCCGTTTGCAAAATGTGTAGCTTTTAAATTTTCGGCCATCCATATTTGTCCGTTAATAGAAACCGTATTATAAACATTCCCGTCATAATCAAATGTTTGATTTTCATTTAACTTATTCCCTGTGTTCGAATAATAAAAAGAATTAGATTCTAAATCAAAATTTAACTCTTTGATGGCGAAATATTTTTGAGAAAGTTCGTCAAAACCAGTGTTATTATTGTCAATTCTAATTCTACCATCCTCAGTCTTTAGAATGTCAATTAATTCATCATACCCAATATTAATAAGACTTTCATAAATATCCTTTTTTGAAATACCATTTTTTTTATTAGCAACTGCGTCAATTGCGATTTTTTTAGGGGCTGATCCTAATATATCTGAAACTAAAAAGAGTTGATTATTCTTTTCATCAAAGATCCCCTCCTCTTGATAAAAACCAATATTGCTATTTTCTGGATTTAGATTTACAAGTAATTTTCTTTTGTTAACAGTTTGTCCAAATTCATAATCACCTAAATTATTATTAAAATTTTTGTCATAGACAGGAAATATTTTCGAAACATTGGAAGTGTCAACATGAATAAGATTATTTTCAAAAAATTCATAAAGTTTAAAACCTGTTAAAACATAATTGTCTCCTGGCTGTATCTGTTTTACATATTCAACAACAAACCTATCATTTCTAAAATAAACTGTTTCGTTTTTTTGGGAATAAATTACTGTTGTAATAATCAAAAATAGTAATGAATAGTAAAATTTGTATTTCATAGGTAAAAAAATTTAAAGCGAAGATAGCACATTTATGGATATTAGTTTTTTCTCCTGGTAAAAGATTTTTTTAAGTGTTTCTTTTGCTCAAATACTGAATTTGGGCGCCATACTTGGATTTAACGCGATAACCTACTGAAATAATAACATCTAAATTGTATAATTCAATTCTCCTCCTTACGTTTCTGTTTCCTTCTTTTTGAACTGTCAAGGAATACTTGACACTTAATGTTTTTTCTAATTCCTTTTCTTTGAAACAATTATTGATGTGAAGGCTTATATTCTCCTTGGTTTGATTAAATAATTTTGCCATTTGATATTGAGAAAGCCAAACCGTTTCATCTTCCAATCTCACCTCAATATGTTCAGCTAGTTCATTTGGGCGGTAAATAATGATTTCATTCTTCATACCATTGAAGATACGGAAAATTGTTGTTAATCACAAATTGTTCTAATTCCTTAACAAACCCAAATTTTTATAGTAAATCATAGTTCTGATAGAAAATTTAATAACTAAATCCTTTTTTTCCGATGCTTTAATAATCATTGCCTTTTCCAAATGGAAAGACTAATAGTTTTTACCTCATCTCATAGGGTTGAGAATGTGTGAGGTTTTGGCATTTAAAAGTTATATTGGAATTGAAACCTAAATAATTAAGGAATATTGAACAATTTTAAATTTATTGCTTCTCATCAAAGTAATTGAAAATTAATATCTTTATCTAAAAAAATAAGATATGAAACAAGTTTTATTTATTCTATTGGTTTTTATATCAGTTCAAGGATTTTCACAAAGTGTAAAAATTAATTATTGCGATAGTTTAGAAGTAATGAAAATCGATTTAGGTTATATGAATTGGGATGAAGCAAAAACAGCTTGTGAAAATTTGGGTGATGGCTGGCGATTACCTACAAAAGCAGAGCTTGTCTTTATGTATAAAAATCGCAACAAAATTGGCGGTTTTGAAAATCTCTTCTATTGGAGTAGTACGGAGGTCGACACCATCAACGCATGGGGCTTCGCCTTCCTCTCTGAGGGAGAATCCTACAGCTTCAACCTCAATAAGAACGACTCGAGTTATGTTCGTGTTGTTCGGAATTTAAAATGAACTCTTAATTTTTAAAAAACTATTTTTTGCTGGTTTGGTTTATCTTACTTCTTTAAAAATTCTACTTCCCAATACAAAACTTAGAAAATATCGCACCCAAAATATCGATATCAATCTAATTTTTAGGCAGTAAGTTTAGCACGTGTATTTTGAGGAGTGGTAAATCTTTGATGATAATTCCCCAAATAATAACATTATCAACGCTATCGTAGGAATGGATAACGAAATTTCTTAAGTCTACAATTCTGCGTGCATTTGCAATATCAATAGTTGAATCTAATTTGAGAATTCTATTCGTTGCTTCCCCAATAATTTCTAGTTCTCTCTCAACAGCACGTCTGAGTAATTTATTCGCTTCATAATGCGTAAAATCCCTCTCTTCTCCTAAATATTTTTCAATTGATTCAATCGAGTTGAAAATATCTAACAAATACATTTCAATACTATGCTGCATAAAGGAGCTGTTTTGTTTTTTCTATGCTCTCAATAAAATAGGGATTGGATAGTGATCGTTCGGTAACTAGATCTACTTTTCGTTGAAATAAATTTACAAGCGCTTCGTGTAATTCAAAATAATTGTCTGTATATTTTTCAAACGAAATATCTTTGAATGATATCAAAATATCTACATCGCTTGATTCAGAAAAGTCACTTGTAACCGCAGAACCAAACACATACATGATTTTCACGTCATACTTTTCGCAAAGTGACTTTAACTCATTTTTGTATGTTTCAATCAAATTTTGCATATGTTATTGACTTTAACAAAGATAGTAAAACTAAAATTGAAATTAAAGAAATCTATTTTCCAATACAAAACTTGGAGAAAATAGCACCAAGTATATCCGTATCGATATCAATCTGACCAGTAATATTTCCAAGTTGCAGCATGGCTTCACGAATGTCCATCGCTACAAAATCACCAGTAGTTCCGTTCTCTAGTCCATTTAGTGCTTGCGTGAGTGCAACTGCCGTTTTTTGTAGCGCCTCGTGGTGGCGTGCATTGGCCACAATGATGTCGTTTTGCAAATCAAAATTTCCTATTACCAATTCAACCAATCGTTGTTTCAAGGCTTCAATTCCATCGCCGTTTTTGGCGCTAATAGTAAGTGCATCAGATATATTTGATTGAACCGCATCCACTTTGTTGAGTACAAATTCTATTTTCTTTTCCGAATAGCGGTTTTCCAATTCCATTTTCCAAGTTCTCACTTCTTCCGCGCTTTTATCGACCGTAGCATCGGCCATGCACAATACAATGCTCGCTTGTTCAATCTTTTGTTGCGATCGTTCTATTCCCAACGCTTCAATGGTTTCCGTAGTTTCACGAATTCCAGCGGTATCTATCAATCGGAAGAGAATTCCTTCAATATTCAATGTTTCTTCAATCACATCGCGAGTAGTGCCGGCAATATTGCTGACAATGGCCCTGTCTTCACCCAACAATTGATTTAATAAAGTACTTTTTCCTGTATTGGGCGCTCCCACAATGGCCACCGGAACTCCATTTTTCAAGGCATTACCCAAGGAGAAAGAATTGGCAAGTCGTTCCACAATGGCTAACACTTCTTTTACCAATTTTTTCAATTGCGTTCGGTCGGCAAATTCCACGTCTTCTTCACCAAAATCTAATTCCAGTTCAATTAAAGCGGCAAACTGAATGAGTTTTTCACGCAACTCTTGCAATTGGTTGGAGAATTGACCACGCAACTGTCTCAAAGCCACATCGTGCGCTTGCTTGGATTGTGAAGCAATCAAATCCGCCACGGCTTCTGCCTGCGATAAATCCATTTTTCCGTTCAAAAAGGCACGTTGAGTAAATTCTCCCGGTTCAGCCAATCGAAATCCGGAAGCGCAAAGTGTTTGCAAAATTTGTTGTTGAATATATACCGATCCGTGACACGAAATCTCCACACTTTCCTCGCCAGTAAAGCTTTTCCCTTCGTCAAAAACACTGATAAGTACCTCATCAATCGCTTTCTTTTCCAAATCTGAAAAAACACCAAAATGCAATGTATGACTTAATTTAGTCGTTAGTTCTTTCGAAAAGTTTTTTGAAACTAAAGCTTTGCTTCCGACACCCGACACCCGTATAACGGAAATAGCTCCTACACCTGAGGCAGTTGCTAATGCGCATATCGGATCGGAAGAAGAATTCATACTGCAAAGGTAGATAGAATGAGCGAGAAATTGTTATATTGATTTATGGTTAACTTTGTTAGCAATGGGAATAAGAAATAGCGAGAAAAGAACGGAAATACCTAATTACTTGGAGTGGGCTATTTTGCTTTTTGGAATCATTTTTCTCGTTTTTCTTGTGTTGGTAAGTTATTCTGTTCGTCCTTGCTCGGATGATCTCTATTTTTACGCTGAATTTTTGGATAAAGGTTGGTTTTCTTCCATTTGGGAAATGGGAACAAATATTCGATTTACGGGATTTTTAATGTTTAACACGCTTTGTTTGCTAGTTTCCGATTTTCAAGATTTTCCGCTTGTTTTTTTTGTCTTTTATCTTTTACTTTTCAGTTTTCTGCTTTTTTCAACGTATCGATTAATCAAAATTTTTCTTACTCACTTTTTTCAAGCAGAAAATACCTCATGTTTACAGGTTTTCAATTTGTCTCTGCTTTTTACAGCTGCATTTTATTTCTCAACGATTAATGCTCAAGAGGTTTGGTTTTGGACCATTGCAACCACAATTTATCTACTGCCAATTCCGCTTCTATTCTTGGCCATTTCTGAATTGATTAAGTACAGAACCAAACGATCTTATTTGACTTCAGGAATTCTTTTCTTTCTCATAGGTGGAATGGTTGAAAATTTGGTGTTGACTGTGGTTTCAATCGTCTTAGTTGTGGGTTTTTATAAGTGGTTACAATCGAGAAAAATAGATTGGCGCTTACCACTTTCCATACTGGCGTTGCTTATATTACCCTTTCTTTCCATAGTTCACTCTGGCTTGGGAAAAAGAATAAAAAATGAAGCCTATTATTCAGTTGAAAATGGGATTTTTAAAACACTTTATTCGGATTATGATTTTGGATTAAATTACAATCGATTGACCATGATTCTAATCATTTTAATTCTGATATTTTACATGGCTAACAGGATCAAGGATCAAGTAAAGCAGCCTTCGTGGAACGTAAAAAAAATGTTGCTTTTAAGTGTTATCATCTTGATAGTAAGTTTTATAACGACATTTTTACCCATGTTTTATGTTTACGGTAATTTTGGTCCAGCTCGCGCATCATTGCCCTTTTTTCTTGTGCTGATAATACTGATTTTCTGTTGGACTTTTCTCCTAGGATTGAAGTATCAAGTAAATAGAATTTATTTCTTTCCAGTATCAATATTTGCTATTTTAATGATTGGATTTTTTTCATTTAACCAACAAATAAAAACGAGTCATTTTGCTCAGGAATATGACAATCGAGTAGAGCAAATTATAAAACAAAAAAATTCAAAGGCGCAGTTCCTAGTAGCTAAACCACTTCCGGATTCAGGGGTGATTCCAAGTCAAGAACTCAATAAACTTGGAGAAACACCTGCCATGACCAGTTACTATTTGGGTAGAGTGAATGGAATAAACAAAGATGTTTATCTGGATACTTCATTACTTAAAAAATCAGAAAAGTAAGGCCTTAGTACGAACTTGTTGCTCCACCAATATTTTCAATAGGATGCCAGGTTGTTTTTACTTCTTGAACATCAGTCACAAAATGTAAGCCTTGCGCTTCAACTTTCATCCAATCTGCATCAAACGGAATAAGTCTTTTTAAATTATCTACTGCTAATTCACTGAAAGAATTCAAATCTGGAGTGCTTCCTAAAAGAGCATTAACGTCCATGTGTGAAGCAAGGGTGGTCGCCACCTCCTTCTGAGTTCCGGTCAATAGATTTACAACACCACCGGGCACGTCAGATGAGTTTAAAACCTCAGCAAACGTAATCGCACAAAGCGGTAAGGTTTCTGATGCCAAAGCAACAACGGTATTTCCCCCTGTGATTGCAGGAATGATAGTTGAAACAAGTCCAATAAGTGATGAGTTTTCAGGACAAATTACTCCAACAACACCCATTGGTTCAAGAACGGAAAAGTTAAAATGTGAAGAAGATACTGGATTTACTGAACTAGCGATTTGTTGATACTTGTCAGCCCAACCGGCATAATAGACGATGCGGTCAATGGAAATTTCCACTTCTTTTTCAGCAGCTTTTTGCGTTGAACCTTGTTTGATTAATTCAGCTACAAATTGTTCTTTTCTTCCTTCCAGCATTTCAGCAATGCGATAGAGAATTTGACTTCGATTAAAAGCCGTTTTTTCCGACCATGAACCAACTGCTTTTCTTGCTGCAACCACGGCATTTCTTGCGTCTTTTCGCGAGGATAAACAAACATTCGCAAGTGGCTTTCCTTTTTTATCAGAAACGACATAATATCTTCCTGACTCAGTTCGAGGGAATTGTCCTCCGATATATATTTTATAGGTTTTTAGAATTTCCAATCTTTCCATTTTTAATTTTTTGAAAAAAGAACCACCTTAACTCAATTTCACGTATGCACTTAAGCCATGAACTCCACCTTCTCGACCAAATCCACTTTCCTTGTATCCACCAAAAGGTGATGCAGGATCGAATTTGTTGTAAGTATTTGCCCAAACAACTCCGGCTCTCAATTTTGTCGTAAGATTGAAGATGCGCGAACCTTTGTCTGTCCATACACCAGCGGCTAAACCAAAAGGAGTGTTATTTGCTTTTTGAATAACTTCATCAACCGTTCTGAAAGTTTGAATTGTCAAAACAGGACCAAAAATTTCTTCTTGAACAATGAGGTTTGATTGCGCTACATTGGTAAAAAGTGTAGGCGGACAGTAATATCCTTTTTTTGGTAAATCGCACGTAGGTTGATACATTTCAGCGCCTTCCTTTATTCCAATTTTGATGTATTTCTCAATCGTTTGCAGTTGTTCTTTGCTATTTATCGCACCAATATCTGTGTTTTTATCGAGTGGATCGCCCACATACAATGTTTGAATACGATCTTTCAATTTTTGAATAACTTTTTCTGCAACTGATTCTTGCACGTACAAGCGCGAACCTGCACAACAAACATGCCCTTGATTGAAGAAAATTCCATTAACAATTCCTTCAACAGCTTGATCAATTGGAGCGTCATCAAAAATGATATTGGCGGATTTTCCACCAAGCTCCAAGGTTGCTTTTTTTGCTGTTCCGGCTATCGCTTTTTGAATGATTTTCCCAACATTAGTGGATCCTGTAAACGCAATTTTATTAATGTCTGGGTGATTAACAATTGACGCTCCTGTATCTCCAAAGCCTGTAACGATATTTACAACTCCAGGAGGAAGACCAGCAGCGTGAATAATCTCAGCTAATTTCAAGGCTGTTAAGGAAGTAGTTTCTGCAGGTTTTAACACCACTGTATTTCCCGCTGCCAAAGCAGGTGCAATTTTCCATGCCGCCATGAGTAAAGGAAAATTCCATGGAATGATTTGTCCAGCAACTCCCAATGATTCTACTTTGCGAGTAGGAAAGGCATACTCCAATTTATCTGCCCAACCGGCATAATAAAAGAAATGATTGCACGCTAAAGGAATATCAATATCGCGCGATTCACGAATGGGTTTACCACCATCAAGCGTTTCAATTACAGCCAATTCTCTTGCTCTTTCTTGCATAATGCGTGCAATGCGATAAATGTATTTTGCACGTTCGCTGCCAGGCAATTTCGACCAAACAGTATTGTATGCATTTCTTGCTGCTTTCACTGCTTTATCTACATCGGTTTGATCGGCATGAGCGATTTTTGCAAGGTGTTTTTCATTTGCCGGATTGATGGAATCAAAATACTTTCCCGAAGAAGGTTTTTCCCATTTTCCGTTGATGTATAAATCATACGATTCCTTTAAATGAATATGAGATGTACTTTCCGGTGATGGAGAATACAACCAAGAAGTGGAATTCTCTGTTTTTTTACTTTTCATTTTAATCTAGTGTAAAATAATCTGCTGATTGATAAAGACCTGTGTCAGTTTTTAAAATCTGCATTAAAATATCGTTTGCCAAACTACTCGCTCCAAATCTAAACCACTCATTATTCAACCATTTGGGACCAAGAACTTCGTTGACCATCACCAAATTGTGTAAGGCCAACTTAGCGGTAGAAATTCCTCCTGCAGGTTTCATTCCCACCATTTTGCCTGTTGCATTATAGTGATCTTTGATTGCCATCAACATAACATAGGTTACCTGCATTGTCGCTGCGGGTTGAATTTTACCAGTTGAGGTTTTTATAAAATCCGCCCCGGCATGAATGGCTAAATCACTTGCTTTTCTTACGTTTTCTAGTGTAACGAGTTCGCCGGTTTCCAAAATCACTTTCAGTCTTGCCTTTCCACAAGCTTCTTTAATAGAACAAATTTCATCAAACACGAAATTGTAATCTCCTGACAAGAACTTCCCTCGTGAAATTACCATATCAATTTCAGTTGCTCCTTGATCAACTGCAAATTTGGTGTCGTTAAGCTTTATTTCTAGCGTTGATTGTCCACTTGGGAATGCCGTGGCTACTGATGCAATTTGAATGTTTGAACCTTTGAGTGCTTCTTGTGCTATTTTCACCATAGATGGATAAACACAAACTGCAGCAACGGTCGGTAAATCTGGATATTGATCATGTAAATGAGCTGCTTTATAACACATCTGTTTTACTTTGCCAGGCGTGTCTTTTCCTTCCAGGGTTGTGAGATCAATCATACTCAAAGCCATTTTCAGACCTTGCATTTTTGATTCATTTTTTATACTTCGTGTTTGGAAACGAGCCACTCTTTCCTCAACCCCAACTTTGTCTATTTGGGGAGATTTTGAAACAATTTCTAACGGGGACAATACTGCTTTCAAAAGGGATGTAAATTGATTAGTATCAAAGATACAAGAAACGAAAAAAAAACGCTTGATTTGATAAAAATAAATTCAAGACGATTTGTTGGAATTCTAGTTTGACATTTTTTTAAAGTCGTTGTTATATTCCTTAAGTTTGTATGAATTTAAATTTGCTTAATGTCCTTCAATTACTATTCTATTTTAGTTTGTTTGGTGTTGTCAACATCACTTTTATCTGTTAGTTATGCTCAGTCAACAAATTATAAGGGATATTTTTTGGTTACAAATTTCACTGATAAAAAAGGAAGAATACATGATGATAAACATGAAATTTTTCTAAAAACAAAAAGAGGTACTTTTTTCCTAAAAGATTGCGATAAAATATTGCCTCCAGCTACAAGATTACATAGGAAAAAAGTACTTATACATGGTAAGCTACAAAATGGAGATCTGGATAATTGCAACTACGACGAAGATATTCAAAGTCGAGGTGGAGTTTTTATTGAAATTGAAAATTTTGAACTGATAGAGAAATAAATAAACTTCGTTACTCGAACTATTTCTTTTTCTCGGAGATAATCCCACTTGCCTTTAAAAAATCAGGTATTCCATACCCAAGGTCATTTGTAGGCTTATCGGCACTACTTCCTGAAAGCTCAATCGCGTTCATTAATTTTTCTGGGCGTATAAAACGGTGTTTATTCATAAGACAAGCAATCGCTCCACACATGATGGGCCCTGAAAAAGAGGTTCCACTTGCTTCAGTAACAGATCCAGCTGAATTAATTACTGCTGAATTATACCCCAAAGCACAGACGTTTGGTTTAATTCTACCATCTGAAGTCGGCCCAAACGAACTGAAACGAGCTCTTTCTTTAGTTTTTGTGATTGCACCGATTGAAAACACCTTTTCTGCGTCAGCCGGCGCACCAATGTATTTCCATTTGTCATTTCCTGAATTTCCGGCACTGTTTACAACTAAGATTCCCTTTTCAACGGCTTTATCTGCACCTCGGGAAATTATCGCTGTTTTACCGTTCATGTCTTTGTAGGAGTAGCTTCCAATTCCTTTGTCAAAGGTGGTATAGCCAAGAGAACTATTAATTATGTCAACTCCAGCGCTATCTGCAAATTCAGCAGCAGAGATCCAATTGTATTCTTCGGTCACTGTCTCAGTTGCACCATCTTCAGTTCTGAATAACCAATACGAAGCCAATGGGGCTGTTCCAAGAAATTTATTCTCAACAAATCCAGCCATGCAGCCTAGAACCATTGTGCCGTGTTCGCCATCACCATAAACTTCATTTTCATTGGAGGCAAAATCCCAAGTGCCCAAAACACGATTGGTAGATCTTAGGTGATGAAAGGCCTCAATTTTATCCACATTACTAAATCCTCCATCTAAAATTGCAACATGAATATTTTTTCCTAAAAAGCCTTTGGCATGAAGCTCATGAACATTAAGCGATTTAATTTGGAAATCAGATTTGTCAAAGGTCAGTTTCTTTGCGTTCTTTTTAGAGATAATGTCTCCTGATTTGCTTGGCGAAAACAAACGAGTATTTGTAGCTTTCGGGTTCTTTCCTGAATAAATTAATTTGATGTTCGTGACAAAGTCAGGGAGTACAATAGACGTTTTCCAATTAGTGTCTGAAGTTTGAATAATTATATGATTAAACCAACGCGATTTATTGACAATGCGCGAATTTGGAATAAGCTTGGTTAGTTCACTAATGTAATTGGGGTTTACGGGTAAATCTTCTGCAGTTATGGCAATGTCCATTTTCCTTTTCCTCTTGATTGCACGAGGACTTAAAAATTGCTTAGGTTTATTTACCGAATAGGGATTGTTTTCACCTTTACTGGAAAATGTTATGGCATATTTATAAATATCTTGGCTATATCCAAGAAGATAGATTCCCAAAAAAGAAATGAAAAAGATGTATTTCAACTTAGTTGTATATTGAATTTTTGATTTAATCTTCGTCCTCCTCTTCGTCGTCTTGATCTGGCTTGTCATAATCATCTTCTTCCTCCTCATCGTCCAAATCATCATCTTTGATGTCGCCTACTTTGTCATCTTCTAAATCATCCTCAAAATCTTCCTCTTCCTCATCAGAAATTGGTTTTGGCTTACTCATTATCTTATTAATCTTAACAAGATAAATAACCTCTTCTGTCTCCCAAATTAAGGCGTCTAAAATTTCTCCAGTTGGGGTTTTGATCGTTGTCAAATGGTTGATATAACCATCTGGAAAATCCCGTAAGATTTGTTTTTTTTGTTCTAGCGTTAGTTTGTCGTAACTGATAATTGATCTTCTTTTTGTCATACTTCAACCTTTGAATACAAATTATGCGACAAATTTAATGTATTCGTTTACTTTTCAAAATCATTCCTTTAAATCCTATGATTTTTTTTTCAACCTTAAAAAGTTAGAAAACCAACCCGAAATCTGTTAGGACTTGTTTTACAAGCTTTTGTCTATTTTTTATGGCTCCTCCTATTACAAAAAAATTAATGTTGTATTTACGCAATGTTGATAGATAAATTGCAAAAAGCTCTTCTCGATCATTAGGCGATTCTCTTAAAGGATCATCGGCCCATGGTATGTCTGGTTCACAAAGAAAATAAACATCAAAATCTTGCTTTGCAATTTGTGCCGTTATAAATTCATCACAACTCTTATATTTCCACCTACTCCAAATTTCAATAACAATCAATTCTGTATCGGCAATAACATGTTTTTTTGGATCTGCATTTGCCCAAATTTCTAATTGCCCTTTTGTGATTTCCACTAAGTCCTCTTGCCCGTAGGAAATTTTATCAGCAAGATAGCTTCTTGCAAACTCCTCACAATAAGTTCCATTAATTTGCTGTGAAAGCCAATTAGAAATAGTTGATTTTCCGGAGGATTCTGGACCAGTAAAAGCTATTTTAATTGGTTTTTCCATGTAGCTTATCATAATTCCAACTTACAAGGCCAATTAGTGAAAGAACTAAATAAACTCCAAATAAAAAGGCGCTCATGTATAGTCCTTGTTGTGCAAATAAAAGGATGCTCAATGAGTTAACAATTATCCAGATTATCCAATTTTCAATGTGTTTTTCCGAAGTTAGATAGGTAGCAACAATTCCAAAAACAGTAATGAATGCGTCCAGATAGGGTAGTGATTGATTGGTAAAACTAGTGCCAAATCCAATTCCATAACTAATCAGAAGAGCTAGAATGTATAGTATTATTTTTTGATTTCTTGTTAAAATTCTTATTTTCTGGTTGCTATTACTCCAACGGAAATAACCGAATACTCCTATAATTACATAGATTAACTGCAATATTGTTTGCGTGTATAAGTTTGCATCCCAGCTTATTTGAACAAAAATAAGGGATGAGATAACTCCGAAAACCCAGCCAATGGGCTTTTTGAGAATGATTAAAACAACGTAATTAATACCAAAGAACGTGGCAATTAATTCAAGGATGCTAATCACCTAATAGAATAAATGTTTTTTAGATGTGTTTTTCCATCCAGCTTGACTTTCATAGTCAGCAAAAAAGATCTTTACATCCGCTTGGCTTTCGTAATCAACAAAATAAATTTTCTTTTTAGCTTGACTTTCGTAATCTACAAAATACCATTTTCCGTCGTTGCTTCCTGCTTGGCTTTCGTATTTCACTTTGTAAACTTTCAAATCCGCTTGACTTTCGTATTTTACAACGAAAACTTTAACGTCTGCTTGACTTTCGTACTTAACTGTATATACTTTTTGGGCGTTAAAAGCAAAACTTCCAGCGGTAATAAATAAGGTTAAAATAAATCGTTTCATATTTGTTTTTCTTCAAATTTAAAATTAATTCGTTGAAGTACAAAATACCCAGTAATAGTTGTATTCACTATTTTCATCGTACATAAATCCGATTCCAACCTTTTTTGAGGATTCGTTGAACATATTGTCGTAATGACCTGGGCTGTTAAACCAAGAGTCGTATGCATCTTTTGCATCAGCAGATCCCGCATGAATGTTTTCAGAGTTAGCACCGGTTGGGTAGAATAATTTTATTCGTTCAAAAGTCCCTAAAGATTTTGTCAATTTGCTTTTGATTTTATTCTGACTCTCATGCGTAAAATAATTTTCTTTTGCCATGTCTAGGGCATGATACCTGGCTACTCTTACTAAGTCGGGATCGATTGTAAGCGGTTGAAGATTTTTTTCAATTCTGGCTTTATTGAGCAAATCAATTAGTTGTAGTTCTTCTTCCTCATTGAATGAGGCTAAGTTCTCATTTCCTATTGGTTTTTTTGAAAAATTTATTTGTTTAGAGTCAGTGGTATTTTCTGGAAATGAATGTTTGAGTTCTGCCAATTTCTTTTTACTGTTTATTTCCTTTTCAATGGCCGCTAACTTTTCTTTTTCCTCAGCTTCCTTTTTGGGATCTACCATACTTAATGCATCTTCAGGCATATCTTTGAAAAAAGTCAGCGATTTGTCTTTAAGTTTTTTAAACTTTGTTTTATTTTTTGAATCCTTTTGAAGAAGTTGAAGGCAAAGAATAACTTTTTCCTTTAATACAGCTTTTTTGTTTTCAAAATCAGTTGTAGTAAGGAGTGATTCTCCAGCTCTATTTTCAAAAGCACTTCCCATATTAATGGCGTTTGTCAGAAGTGGAGCTTGATCCTTAGCAAGGTTAACTTTATCTGCTTTTTTTTGATAAACTAAAAATTGAAAATAATATGGAGACGCTAAAGTTTTGTCTTTGGAACTTATCTTTTTAGCTAAAACAAAAGCCTTCTCTGTGTTTTTTTCGTATATTTTATTTAACTTCTTGTAAGTTCTTTCTTCCTTGCTTAACAAAAAAGGGATAATTAATAAAATCATTGATACTTTCATGGCTTTATATTTAGGGGGGTTATTCCACTAAAACCACGAAAAATAAAAAACGTTACAACTTTCTTACGAAATTGAACTTTGCTCTATTTCAGCATCTAAATAACTTTGAACAATATCAATAGCATTGTCAATTACATCACTCAAGGCAGTTATGAATGTCCCTTCTTCAGCTATGGAAATAGCATGTCGTATTGCCTCAACTTCTAGTGTCACAACTTCATAAGTTACATTTGAATTTGTTTCGTGAATTCCTTCCAAAATTAGATTTATAATTTCCTCCTCTGACCTTCCACGTAAGTGTTTTTCCTGACGAATCACGATATGATTAAACATTCTTGCTGCAATTCGCGCACATTCTTTAATGTCTTCGTCTCTACGGTCACCAACACCTGAAATAATTCCAATTTTTCGTGTTGCTTCAACTGATTGCAAAAACTCTTCAATTCCTCGATAACCACTTGGGTTGTGTGCGAAATCTATCATCACTTTAAACTTAGAAAACTCAAAGATGTTTAGTCTTCCTGGTGTTTGAGCAGCACTTGGCAAGAACGTATTAAGTGATAAACGAATGTCTTCGGTTTTGAATCCCCACAAATATGAAGCTAGAGTTGCAGCTAATGAATTAGCCACCATGAATTTAGCCTTTCCATTCATTGTCAATGGGATGTGCGTAATTCGCTCTACACGAATTTTCCAATCTCCTTTTTTTATTGTTACGAACCCATTTTCGGCTATAGCTGCGATACCGCCTCTTTTGCAATGATCTAGTATAACTGGATTATTCTCATTCATACTGAATAAAGCCACATTGCATCGTAAAGAAGCAGCTATTTCTACACACTTGTCATCCTCAGCGTTTAAAACCGCCCACCCATCTTTTTTGATGCTTTCAACCACTACTGATTTTACGCGTGCTAAATCATCGAGGTTGTGAATATCACTTATACCAAGATGATCCTCTTGAATATTTGTTATGATTCCAATATCACATTGTGAAAACCCAAGCCCGGAACGAAGAATTCCACCTCGAGCAGTTTCCAATACAGCAAAATCAACCGTTGGATCTTTTAATACATATTCTGCGCTAATTGGACCAGTTGTATCTCCCTTCTCCATCATGTGGTTTTGGATGTAAATACCATCTGACGTGGTGAATCCTACCTTATGACCATTGTTTTTTACAATATGTGCCAATAATCTCGTTGTGGTAGTTTTTCCATTTGTTCCTGTAATAGCAACGATTGGAATTCTGGATTGTTTCCCCGGAGGGTACAACATATCTATTACGGGAGCTGCTACGTTACGAGGAAGTCCTGATGATGGCGCCAAGTGCATTCTAAATCCAGGAGCGGCATTAACCTCCAAAATAACGCCTCCATTTTCTTTTAAGGACTCCGTTAAATTTTGAGCCATAATATCAATACCACATACATCTAAACCAATAACACGAGAAATTCGTTCTGCAATAAAAATGTTTTCAGGATGCATCATGTCGGTTACGTCTATTGATGTCCCTCCGGTACTCAAGTTTGCGGTTGATTTTAAATAAACAACCTCTTCTTTTGCTGGGATTGTTTCTAATGAATAGCCAAGTTTATCGAGTAATTCTGTTGTATCTCTATCAACTGTAATCTCGGTTAATACATTTTCGTGGCCGTATCCACGACGAGGATCTTTATTCGTGTCATCAATTAACTCTTGAATGGTCATTTTGCCATTGCCAATAACATGAGCGGGAACTCGTTGGGCAGCAGCCACTACTTTATTGTCAATCACTAAAACGCGAAAATCAAATCCTGAAATAAATTTCTCAACAATAACTCGTCTGGAGTATTTTTTTGCGTGAGCTAGGCCTTCAACTGCATCTTCCCAATTTGTGACATTGATTGAGGCACCTTTTCCGTGATTCCCATCCAAAGGTTTTATTACGATTGGATAATTTATTTTTCTGATTGTTGCTTCTAAATCCTCTTCATCTACACAGATTGAGCCGCTTGCCACTGGGATAGATGCAGCATCTAACAAGCGTTTCGTATCCTCTTTATCACAGGCTATATCTACCGCAATATTACTTGTTTTACAAGTTATCGTTGCTTGAAATCTCATTTGATTTACCCCATATCCTAATTGAACTAACGAATTTGTCCCCAAACGAATCCATGGAATATCTCGTGCAACTGCTTCGTCAACAATACTTCCTGTACTCGGTCCTAAACGCACATCCTCGCGAATTTCTCTCATTTTTTGGATATCGTGGTCTAAATCGTAATCTTGACCAGAAATCAGCGCTTCAGCAATACGAACTGCTGATTCTGCGGCATATAATCCTACCTTTTCTTCAATATAATTGAAGACAACATTATAGACACCAGGGGTTTTTGTTTCGCGCGTTCTTCCAAATCCAACATCCATCCCAGCCAAGGTTTGAATTTCAAGGGCAATATGTTCAATAACATGGCCCATCCACGTTCCGCGATCAATGCGGTGAAAAAAACCACCACGCTCTCCTTCAGAACAGCGATGTTCAATCATTGTTGGAAACATGGCTTCAATACGTTCTCTAAAACCAGGAATCAAGTTGGTGGGAGCTTCCTCCATTTCTTCTAAATCCAAACGCATTTGAATTAATTTCTTACGATTGATGCTCCAAATATTTGGACCTCGAAGGGCTTGAACTTTTAAAATTTTCATGGTTGAATGAACTATTGAATGAGTTTTAATTTTATTAAGAAATGAAATTAAGGTTTTTGTTGAAAATTACAAAATTTTATATCACAACAAGATAAAATAAACTGCCGATCACCCCTTACAAATAAATCATATATTCGATACTCAAGGCAAGTAGTTTCCGCAAATACCTTCTTATCTTCCTTCATCTACTGCATGAAAAATTTAGGTTAATTTTCTCCTTAAAAATGATTTTAAATGCTTTTTTAAACATGTAAGTTAGTCGTGATATACCTTGCTGTTTTATTTTTAATACCTTAATTTTCTTTTGGTTAAGGCAACTAGTATTCAATTTTTATCGTTTATTTGTTGAAAATATGTTTACTATGATTCTTCAGAAAATATTACCGATTTTTTTTATCTTCATCTTAGGTAGTATTTATTCTCAAAGTACTTGGTACAGTAATCTAGTTCCGCAGGTGGATCAATTACATCCAGAATTTGGTGGGTTTGATGAGGGTTGGCCAATAGAAAATATTGAATTAATTCAATACCGTCGAGAGAATGCTAAAACATTTGTGGATATAGAAAATGTTTATCATACATTGACATCAGGAGGAAATTTGCATTATTACGTTGGAAGTCAATTATTTAATATCCAGCAAAACCCTACCCAATCCTTGAATCGCTTTGGGATCTTTAAGTCCGACTTACCTCTCTATACAAATTTAATCGACGGTACAACAAGTCTTCAACTTCATCCTGTTGGAGGTAGTTTTTCGTTAGGTTCCTCAAAATCTATTTCTCATTTAGATGCAAACAATATTCTAATCAATGAAAATTTGATTCAAAACAATGGAGTTTCTTCCGTGAATGGAAATAAACTTTTTCTTTCAACTACTTCTCCTGGAATTAAATCAACCTTTGAATATAACTATTCGAGTTTTCGCTTTAATTTAGAATTTGATTCACCAACAATTGTTCCCCCAACTTCTCAAACTATTATATTTACTCAATCTTATTCTTTACCAAGCGATTATCAACTTACATATGATCAGGGTGAAATGACAGAATATGGCTGGTTTGGTAGTCTGAAAATTACTGATTTTTCAGGCAATGTTTATGGTACAATTAGTCCAGCCCAAATATTTGATAGCTTTTCAAGTGAAGATAAAAATGATGCAGCGAACCATGTAATTCCTGGTTATTATAAATTAGTTCAAACTGAAAATGGATATTTCATTGAAATCCATTTTGATAGTGATTTTTTAAGAAGAAATGATTTGGTATATCCTGTTATCATTGATCCAACAGTATCAAATACCTATGCTGGTAATCGTGCTGTTCAAGATAAAAACACACAATTTAATGCAAATTGCCAACAACCTTTAACTGTTAATATTCCAATAACTGGGTTTCAGGTTACCGGTTCGGCTACCACTTACCGTATTTGGGCCAAAGGATATATTGCCCAAAGTGGTTCAACAACCTATTATGCAGATAAAATCGAGCAACGTTCGCGTGTTGGATGCGGAACTACATGGACACCAACGCAATCTGGTACAGGATTTTTGCACAATGGGTCTGCTTACGCGTATACTTCTGCAAACAATGGTATAACCTATAATTTGACCAATCAATCGATGTGCAATGGTTGCTATCCCAATCAAAATTCATTGACGTATATTTGGCAAGGTTATCAAACTTATTTTCCAGTCAATGTAACTGCTGCAACAAATATAGCCGGCTGTGTCACAAATTATCAAGAATTAGTAACAAATACATGGCAGGTTACAACAACGTATGTGGCTCTTCCATACGTTGATCCAATCAATAATCAAACAGTTTGCGCGGGTTCTCCAACTTCATTAATTTCATTTACCGGTAATGCCACCACCTATTCTTGGACAAACAGTAACACTGCGATTGGATTGCCTGCTTCTGGAAATGGAAATATTAACGTATTTAATGCTACCAATGTTACTTCAACTCCAATTACAGCAACCATTACGGTTACCCCACTAAATAATCCATGTAGTGGACCTCCTGTTACATTTACTATAACCGTCAATCCAAGTCCAACCGTTACAAATCCAGGAAATCAAACAATTTGCCCAGGACAAGCTACGTCGGCAATAAACTTTTCAGGAACTTCCGGCGCCACCTTCAATTGGGTCAATGACAATACTAGTACAGGATTAACAAGCATTAATGGATCTAACTCTATTCTTTCCTTCAACGGTTTAAATTCAGGAACAACAAATAATGTCAGCACAATTACTGTTACACCATCTTTAGGGACTTGCTCGGGTATCCCTGTTACTTTCACCATTACTATCTCACCACTGCCAACTGTAACTAATCCTTTAAATCAAACTGTTTGTAATGGTCAATCAACAACGGCTATTGTATTTAGTGGAAATGCCACTACGTATTCATGGGTCAATGACAATACAACGACGGGATTAGCTGCAAATGGAACAGGAAATATTGCATCATTCGTAGCAACAAATTCAACAAATTCAACGATAACATCAACAATTACCGTTACACCCATATCAGGTTCTTGTTCCGGAATACCAATTTCGTTTAGCATTTCGGTAAGTCCTGCTCCAACTGTTTCCTCTCCGCCAAACCAAAATGCATGTGCAGGGCAACAAACTACACCTATTAATTTTAGTGGAACAGCAACTACTTATAACTGGACGAATAATAATACAAGTATTGGTTTAGGTCTGTCGGGTAATGGATCAGTTCCAGCATTTACAGCAACGAATACTACCTCTAACCCAATCACAGCAAATTTAGTAGTCACTCCAAGTGCCAATGGATGTGTAGGAGCTCCGGTTAATTTTACAATAACTGTAAATTCATCTCCAACTGTAAATGCAGGGGGTGATATTTCAATTTGTGCGGGTAATACAGCAGTACTTAATGGCAGTGGGTCAGGTACACCTTCCTGGAATAACGGAGGAACACTTTCGTCAACAACCTTGTTTAATCCAACAGCATCGCCTCTTACAACTACCACATATACCTTAACAATAACGCAAGGAGTTTGCACAGCTTCTGATAATGTTGTGGTTTCAATCATACCGGTATCACCTCTTACCCTTACACCCAACCAGTCAATATGTAACGGTGATTGTACAACACTTACTGCATCGGGTGCTGATTTTTATGAATGGGGCGCTCACCCAGATTTAACGGATCTCTCTCTTGCTTCTCAAACCGTATGTCCAACTTCCACTACAACGTATTCTATTACAGGATATACAGTTGGGACAAATCTTATTACTAATGGAGATTTTTCTATAGGTAATATTGGTTTCAGTTCGGATTATCTGTTTACAAGCCCTACAAACACAACTGAAGGACAATATACTGTAATTGGAACTCCAGCAACTTTTAACGGTGGATTTTCTGCCTGTGGAGATCATACAACCGGAAGTGGAAATATGTTGATAGTAAATGGAACTGATGTTTTGGGCGCGAGCGTGTGGTGTCAAACAATTACAGTTACTCCAAATACTGATTATTTGTTTTCTGCCTGGCTTGCTAGCGTCTTTTCAATGAATCCTGCTGAATTACAATTTACGATTAATGGTATACCAATAGGTCTAAATTTAAACGCATCAGCAAATACATGCATATGGGAAGAATTTTTCAGCACTTGGAATTCTGGCACAGCAACTACTGCTAATATCTGTATTACAAATTTAAATTTAAATCTCGATGGGAATGACTTTGCACTGGATGATATTTCCTTTGCTCCTGTTTGTGAACAGCAGGCCAGTGTAACAGTATCTATTAATAGTGAAATAACACCAACCTTCAATACTTATGGACCTTTTTGCCAAGATGCAATTTTAGCACAAGTTATACTTCCTCAAACGTCAAATAACGGAATTACAGGGACTTGGAATCCTGCCATGCTGTCAACCACAACCCCCGGAATTAACAACTATACATTTACTCCAGATCCAGGCCAATGTGCTTCTTCTACTTCATTAAGTGTAACCATTAATCCGCTACTAATACCAACCTTTGCTGCTATTCCTGCGCTTTGTCAAAACATTGCACCACCCAGCTTACCGGCAACAAGTACTAATTCCATTTCAGGGTCATGGAATCCAGCCACGATTAACACAAATACCATTGGAACGAGTACGTACACTTTCACTCCAGGTAATGGACAATGCGCAACACCTACAACATTGGATGTTTTAATAAATACACCTTCAACCCCTTTGTTTACAACAAATTTAACGCAAGGGTGTGCTCCATTAAACGTACAACTTTCAATTACAAACCCATCGCCAAATGTCACCTATTCATGGTCAATAAATGGTGTCTCCGCCGGAAATGGTTCAACAATTTCATCCACTTTAATATCAGAAGCATGTTATGATATTAGTGTTCAATCCAATGATAATGGATGTGTGGGTACAACTACTTTAAACGATTTGATTTGTGTTCAAGAAATACCGTTAGTGAATTTTACCGCCTCTCCAAATCAAATCACCAATACGAGTCAAACAGTTAATTTCAGTAATACAGGAATTAATTCCTTGAGTTATTCGTGGCTTTTTGGTGATGGTCAATCAAGCACAGATTATTCTCCAACGCACTTTTATACAAACGTCACTGGAGGTATGTATGTGACGTTGACAGGATCCACTTCATTTGGTTGTGTTGGAACAGCATCTATGGTCATTCCGTTCAAGGAAGAAGGAGATTTTTATGTTCCAAATACCTTTACTCCTGATGGAGATGAATTTAATCAAAACTGGCTGCCTATTTTCACAAGAGGCTTTGATCCTTTCAATTTCAACGTGTATATTTTTGATCGTTGGGGAGAACTAATTTGGGAAAATCACGATTACCGAATTGGATGGGATGGTACAAATAATATTGAAGGAAGAAAAGCCCCTGATGGTGTTTATATTTGGCGTATCGAATATAAGCCAGTTGAAAATGATAAAAAAAATGTTGTCATGGGACATGTAACTTTGCTGCGCTAATTTTTACAACGCACTTCCATTTCAAATTAATTCAATTTATTATAAGTATTCCTAATATTTGTATAACACAAATGTGGTCCTGTTGGAAGTAAATTCGTATTAAACAAATCAGTTTACTATGGATAATACATTGCAACTCGTAAAAGACATTTCATCAGATATTTGTATAACAATTTTGTTAAATACACATCGTACGAAGCCAGAGAAGTTACAAGATCGAATCGTTCTAAAAAAATTAATTCAACAAGCAAATGCCCGATTGTTAACATTTGAAACAAAAGAAAAAGCCGAGTTTTTAACCGAGAAATTGCGAAAATTAGAAGCTTCAATCAACCATTTGGACAACCAAGAAAGTTTGTTGTTGTTCGTGAATGAAGAGATTGCAACGTACACTCGATTGCCTATTTCTGTAGGGAATAGGGTAGTTATGGATACAACATTTGCCACTCGGGATTTAATACGAGCGCTACATTTTGAAACGAGTTATTTGATTTTGGTTTTGTCCGAAAAAAAAGCACGTTTGCTTGAGGCACTAAGTGATAAATTAGTTCAAGAAATTGGTAAGCCTTTTCCGATAGAGAACACAGAACTTTTTCCAACCTTAGTTAGCGAGAAAAAAAATGCCAGTATTCAAACTCAGTATACGGCAGAATTTTTCAACCGCATTGATAAAGAGGTAAATGCCATTCGTTTTCTGCATAATTTGCCTGTATTTGTTTGTAGTGAAACATCGAATTTTCACGAGTATCTAAAAATTGCCGACCAAAAACATACTCTTTTTCCAGTTTATTGGAAAGGGAATCATGAAAAAGAATCCGCTCAACACATCGTATCTGAATCATGGAAAATTTTACATAAACATTGCGTTGAAAATGAAAATAAACGAATCGAAGAATTGGAATTAGCACTAACAAATGGAAATTATTTGTGCGATGTAAATGAAATTTGGGAGGCAATACCTGAAGGTAAAATACAAACCTTGTTCCTCGAGGAGAATTTATTTCAATCGGCTCGAATTACCAAAAACTCACTTATTCTGGTAGGAGAGGAAGATCGAAATTTACAGGATGTAGTTGATGATATTTACGACGAACTTATCGAAGCAAATTTAAACCATGGAGGAGATGTAGTTTTCTTACCAGACGGATCTTTAAAAAAATTCAATGGATTTGCGGCAATAACAAGGTATTAACTAAACTCACGATGGAGTATTAATCACCAAATGAAATTCCAATGGATTTAGCTGCTTTGATTTCAAAAGAGTTAGGATCAATTAACTTGGTGGATTTTGAAACCTCTGAAAGAAAGGTTGATTCAAATTGAGTGCCTTTCAGGATAACCATTTTTCCAAATTCACCCTGTACAATCATTTCAAATGCTTTTGCTCCAAACATTGTTGCTAAATACCTGTCAAACGGTATAGGAATTCCACCACGCTGCACATGTCCTAGAATAGTTTCTCGAATTTCGGCTGTACATCCGTGCTCTTTTAATTCATTACTCAACACGTATGCAATTCCACCCAAACGTGCATGTTCGGAGTGCAAGGATCCTGTACTTGCCTTAATTTGACCTTCTTTAGCCTTTGCTCCTTCAGCAATTACTAGTGTTGCAAATCCTTTTCCTAATTGATAACGTTTTTGTATGCGTTCAACAATCTTCTCAATAGAGTAGGGTATTTCGGGTATCAAGCAGACTTCTGCACCTCCAGCAACAGCAGTGTGTAACGCAATCCAGCCAGCATCACGGCCCATAACTTCCATAATCATAACGCGATGGTGACTTTCTGCGGTGGAAACCAATTTATCCAAGCATTCCGTAGCAGTATTAACGGCTGTTTGAAAACCAAATGTGTAATCGGTTGTGGCCAAATCATTGTCAATTGTCTTAGGAACTCCAACAATTGAAATACCTTTCGAATACAACGCCTCAGAAATTCGTTGTGAGCCATCGCCTCCAATATTAATTACCGCATCAAATCCCAAGTCGTTGATTCGTTGCGCCAATTTATCTGTGATGTCTTCGTATTTCCAAATACCGTTTTGTTGACTCACAGGATAATGAAGTGGGTTTTTTGCATTTGATGTTTGTAGGATCGTGCCGCCTTTCACATGCAAGCCCGCTACCTTTTCGGTATTTAAACGGATTAATTTTGGAGGTTCGGACAACACTCCTTCAAACGCTTCGAGACTGCCTAAAACTTCCCAACCCCCTTGATTATGAGCAGACTTGACAATTGATCGAATTACTGCATTTAATCCCGGGCAATCACCTCCACCTGTTACAACTAATAATTTTTTCATCAGAAAGCCCTATTGATTCTTTCAAATTTACCACAATTTAAACTGGAATTTCGAAGGGATGTTTATTACTTTATGTCGATTTATTGCAGCAATCAAACTATTCATTCTTTAACTTCAATTTTTATCGATTTATCTCATATTTCGTTTCCTAAACAAGAATTTTTATCACTCTCTTGATTTTCCACATATAAAATGTTCGTAACTCTTTTTCAAGCATAGTTGAATCTTTATATGTTTACTAATTTTGTTTTTGCATAGTCCGCAAATGGAGTATTTTGTAAGATGAAAGAGCTTTTAGAAAAATTTGAGAATAAACGTCCCGAAATCGTTTTTGAGTGGAAAGATTCAGAGACTGAGGCTGAGGGTTGGGTAGTGATTAATTCCTTGCGAGGAGGTGCTGCAGGCGGTGGCACTCGCATGAGAGCGGGATTAGATAAGCGAGAGGTTGAATCTCTTGCCAAAACAATGGAAGTAAAATTTACAGTTGCAGGCCCCCCTATTGGTGGAGCTAAGTCTGGAATAAATTTTAATCCAAAAGACCCACGAAAAGAAGGCGTTTTGCGCAGGTGGTATGCCGCGGTTTCTCCTTTACTAAAAACCTACTATGGTACGGGGGGTGATTTGAATGTTGATGAAATACATGAGGTAATTCCAATTACGGAAAATTGCGGCGTTTGGCATCCTCAAGAGGGAGTTTTTAACGGACATTTCCAGCCTAAGGAATCTCAAAAAATTAACCGAATTGGGCAACTGAGACAAGGAGTTTTGAAGGTAATCGAAGACAGAAACTTTTCGCCATCGACAGAACGAAAATTTGTGATTGCTGATATGATAACCGGTTTTGGCGTTGCTGAATCTATCCGACATTATTACAAAATATGGGGAGGAGATCTAACCGACAAAAAAGTGATTGTACAAGGTTGGGGGAATGTAGGTTCTGCGGCTGCCTATTATTTAGCTCAAAATGGGGCGAAAATCGTTGGAATCATCGACCGAGTTGGTGGTTTAGTTAATGAATCTGGTTTTTCTTTTGAAGAAATAAAGAATCTTTACCTTACAAAAAACGGCAATGAAATAAATCATCCTGATCTTATGAGTTATGATGAGGTAAACAACCAAATATGGGATTTACAAGCGGACGTTTTTATTCCATGTGCGGGGTCGCGTATGATTACCGAAAACCAATTAGATAGAATGATTTCAGCAGGGGTTCGTGTCATTTCTTGTGGCGCCAACGTACCTTTTGCCGATCCGGAAATATTTTTTGGAAAAATTGCAGAAAAAGCGGATTCTTCACTCTCACTTATCCCTGATTTCATAGCCAATTGTGGCATGGCGCGGGTTTTTGCCTATCTCATGAGCAATGATTTACATGCATTAACCGATGAGGGGATATTTCAAGATACAAGTACAACTATTCAAGTTGCATTAAACAAAACGTATAAATTTAATCAAAATAAAACCGGGCTTGCCAGAACAGCCTTTGAACAAGCTCTGGAACAATTAGTAAACTAAAATTTAATAACATGGAAATTTATCTTTTTATCATTTTTGTTGTGGGTTATGTGGCTATAACAATGGAGCATTCCCTAAAAATCGACAAACTCATTCCTGCACTTTTAATGATGGTCGCTTGCTGGACCTTACTCGCATTTGGTGCCGACAGCCTTACACAGTGGATAGATCCAGCAACAGGTGTAAAAGACGGAGTTATTCCTGCAATGACAGGAGATCACGAATCGCGTTTGCATCTTGTAAATGAGGCTTTACTACATCATTTTGGTAAGACAGCAGAGATCTTGATTTTCTTGATGGGAGCAATGGCAATCGTAGAAATGATTGACTATTTCGAAGGATTCTCGTCTATTAAAGGAATGATTAAGACAAGAAGCAAGGTAGCTCTTTTATGGATTGTATCTTTTCTTGCATTTTTCTTATCTTCAATAATTGATAACCTTACCGCAACAATCGTATTAATTACAATTTTACGTAAAATAGTTTCAGACCAAGAAGATCGCATGTGGTATGCAGGTTTTATAATCATTGCAGCCAATGCCGGTGGAGCTTGGACACCAATTGGGGATGTAACAACGACCATGCTTTGGATGGCAAATAAAGTAACTACAGAACATTTGATTATCAGATTAGGATTGCCGTCATTAGTTTGTATCTTATTACCTTTAATAGTTGGAACATTTTTACCGGCTTTCAAAGGAGAGGTTGCTGTTATGGAGGAAGAAAAAGCAAATCCAAATTCAAAACTAATGTTGTTTTTAGGGTTGGCATTAATCATTTTTGTTCCTGTTTTCAAAACGATTACTCATTTACCTCCATACTTAGGAATGATGTTGTCACTGGCATTATTCGCAGTTATCGCCGAATTTATTAGTAATCGTTCATTTACGATGGATGCTAATTCGCGACCAGAAGAAGCACACGGACATAGTGGCCCAACCATGCGTGCTCTTGGCAAAATTGAAATGCCATCTGTTTTGTTTTTCTTAGGTATCCTTATGACAGTTGCTGCCATGGAATCTGCAGGATTAATTTTCAACTTTGGACAAGACGTTAAAAATGCAGGAATTTCAGAAAATATTTTTGTAACCATGCTTGGTGTTGCATCAGCAATAATTGATAACGTTCCGCTGGTAGCCGCAAGTATTGGAATGTTCCAAGAACCAATGGATGCACAAGTTTGGCATTTCATCGCATTCGCTGCTGGTACAGGTGGATCTATTTTAATTATCGGATCTGCTGCTGGTGTTGTGGCAATGGGTATGGAAAAAATCACATTCTTCTGGTACATGAAGCGAATCAGTCTTTTAGCTGCTCTTGGCTACTTCGGTGGAATTGGAGTTTTTCTTTTGTTTTCGTAACCAATTATTAATTATAAGTTTTAGAAGCTATGAATTTTACTTTTTTATTACAAGCCGCACCGCAACAACCCTCAAAAGTCGTTGAAGTTCCATTATGGGATATCATTAGTGCATCCAATGCTGGTATCGGATGGGTTATTAACTTAGTTCTTGTTATAATGCTCGGATATACTGTATTCGTTTTTGTTGAACGATTTTTAGCATTGCGTAAAGCCACCAAAGAAGAGGCAGGTTTGTTAAATGGTGTAAAGTCAAATCTTCAAAATGGAAATATTGATGCAGCGAAGGCATTGTGTGCAGCTTCTCAAAGTCCAATTGCTAAAATGTTGGCTAAAGGTATTTCCCGTATTGGTTCGGCAAAAAATGAAAGTATTGCATCTACGATTGAAAATACCGGGAAATTTGAAATCCTTCGCCTAGAGCAACGCCTGAATTTCTTAGCAACAGCCTCAGGAGCAGCCCCAATGATCGGTTTCCTTGGAACGGTAATAGGGATGGTTGTAGTTTTCATCGATTTGCAAAATGCACAAGCCTTAGAATTGAAAATTATCGCTCCAGGTATCATGACAGCTATGATTACTACGGTTGGTGGTCTGATTGTTGGTATTATTGCATTTATGGGGTATAATTATTTAGTTGGTCAAATTGGAAAAGTGGTTTATCAAATGGAGAATGCTGCTTTGGAATTCATGGATTTATTAAATCAAACAGGAAAATAAGAAGGTATGAATTTCAGTTCACGAAATAAAATCAAGGTTGAGGGAGGTATGGCCTCCATGACCGATTTAGTGTTCCTGCTTTTGATTTTCTTTATCATCATGAGTTTAATGGCCAATAACCAAACTCCCATTGATTTACCAAAACCCGATGAAAGTTTAAAACCTGTAAAAGATCCTGTGGAAGCTACAGTGCTTATTACAGAAAACAATCAGTATGTAGTAATGCCGGGTGGCGATATGGCAAAACCGATGGAATTTAATCAGATTAAGGAATTAGCTGCAGCTGCAGTTCAAAAGACAGGAAAACAAAAATTGCGTATTGCAGGACATAAAAAAGCGAGTTATGAAGCTGTGTTTAGCGTTTTAGCTTTAGCACAGGCAAATGGCTGGGACCCTGTTTTAGCGTACGATAAATAACTAGAAGATGATAGCAACATTGAATAATAAATCAGAATCTCCTGAGGTAGCAGACCCAAGAGATATTCGTAAAGGGTATATTGCTGCTGTAGTAGTTTTAGCCATTTTATTTATTATTCTCTTCTTTTTTACCTATCAAAAAATGGATCCGCCACCCATGGACGTTGTTGTGAAAACAGAAACGACTTTGGAAGAACTAGATTTAAAGGAGCTAGTTGTTGAACCAGGCGGTGGTGGAGCAACATCTCCAACAGATGCAGCACCTTCACCAACTAATTTACAGCAAGTATTAACGGGAAAAAGCAGCACAAGTACAACGCAAACTGGAAAGCCAAACGGGAAGGGAGAAGGTGATAACCCTTTTGGTAAGGGAGGTTTAGGAGGAACAGGAACAGGTGGTTTTGGAAATGATACTGGCCCAAATGATAACGGAGAAGGAGATGGAACAACGTGTGATAGTAAACCGATTAATTACAATTCTATTGTAAATTTACTTGAAAACAATGTTATTGTGACAAAACCTACAAGCGCTACAGTTACCATTAAAATTAAGGCTGATGGATCAGTTTCTTCTGTTGCTGTTACAGGATTAGGTGGATCAGAAGCAAGCGTTCAAAAGAAAATCAAAGAAATTGTACAGAAATCTCAATGTACAAAATGCAATGGTAAAAACAAAAATTCTCGTTCATATACTTTTCCAAAAATTGTTTTGAAACAAGGTTAACGTGTCCCAATCCTACCAAGAAGCAATTTTCTGGCTTTTTCAACAATTTCCTTCCTACCAAAACATTGGGGCTGCAGCTTATAAACCTGATTTAGGGAATATTCAATTCTTGTTGAATAAAATTGGCAATCCAGAAAAGGAATTAAAATTTATTCATGTTGCTGGCACTAATGGTAAAGGAACCACTTCATCCATTTTGGCTTCTTACCTTACTGAATGTGGATTTGCAACAGGTTTATTTACTTCTCCACATCTTCTAGACTTCCGGGAGCGAATACGGATAAATGGAGAAATGATCTCTGAAGAATCAGTCATTGATTTCTGTAATTCCATAAAATCCATTCAGGAAATTGAGCCTTCCTTTTTTGAGATTTCATTTGCTATGGCTCTCTACCATTTTCATCAAAAGAAATGTGATTATTGTGTCATTGAAGTAGGAATGGGAGGTCGTTTGGACGCAACCAATTGTATTGCCCCATTGATTTCGGTTATAACGACCATAGGATTAGACCATACGCAATTTTTGGGAGACACACGTGCTCTTATTGCAAATGAAAAAGCAGGTATTATTAAACAAAACACACCGGTAGTTATTGGTGAAAAAGACGAAGAGACATTACCCGTTTTTGTAAGAAAAGCGAAGGATATGAAATCGCCATTACGTTTTGTTGATGAGGCTATTTTTCCACCATGGATTGAAGATCTATCTTTTCCTTTCAATAGCGGATTTCAAAAACAAAATGCAAAAACTGCTTTTCGTACATTGGAAAAATTGAGTAAAACAGAACAAATTCCCATTGATCAAAAGGTATTTGAAAAGGCTCTTTTTCATTTAACAAAAAATTCGGGCTATCAAAAAAGGGTAGAGGTAGTTCTCGAGAACCCACGCGTCATTCTAGATGTTTCGCATAATCTCGAAGGGATTAAAGCCACGTTGTTTTTATTACAAAAATCAATTAAGGGAAAACTATTTATCATTTACGGATCAAGTTCTGATAAAAACTATTACGAAATTATTGATGTCTTCCCGAAAGATGCTCTTATTAATCTAACAACCTTTCATTCAGAGCGAAGTTGGAAATTCAATGCGATGATTGATATCAAAGAAACCAATCTTGATAGGAAAATTGAATTATATGAGCATGTAAACCTTGCAATTTCCGCTTGTTTGAAGAAAGCCAAATCTAATGATACCATTCTTGTATTTGGAAGTTTCTTTTTAATTCAAGACATAACACTCGATTTTAAAAAGCTACGAATCTAATCTTCTTTCCGTACTTTCGCATCGTGTTTCAAACCTACAAATACCACATCTTGATGCACCTCATCATTTTCATGTGGGGATTTACTGGAATTTTAGGTAAACTAATTCATTTAGAGTCTTTGGTTATTGTTTGGCATCGTGTATTAATTGCCTTTCTTGCACTTGGACTATTTATGGTGGTTCGAAAATACCCTATGAGAATTACCTCAGCAAAAGATGGATTAAAATTAGTAGGCGTTGGGATAATTGTAGCAATGCATTGGATTACTTTTTATAAATCTATTCAGTTATCAACTGCTTCACTTGGTATTTTATGCCTCTCAACAACTACCTTGCACGTTACTTGGTTAGAACCTTTGGTAATGAGAAGACCCTTTCAACGGATTGAATTCTTGTTAGGTCTATTAGTTATTTTTGGAATTTACTTCGTTTCTTCCGATTTTAAGGCAAATGAATACGAAGCGCTTGGGTATGGCTTGGTTTCTGCTTTGTGCGCCGCACTTTTTTCTGTATTCAATGGAAAATTAGCTCAAACTATTCCTACACCAACGATTACACTTTTTGAAATGCTCACGGGATTTGTTTTTATAAGTATCGTTTTGGCTTTTCAAGGAAGATTCTCCACGGAATTGTTCGTAATGACGCAAAGTGATTTTTATTGGCTATTATTTCTTGGTATTTTGTGTACTTCTTTTGCCTTTTTGGTTACTATCGAAATTGTGAAAATGCTCGGTGCATTTACAGTTTCTTTAAGCATTAATTTAGAACCCATTTATACAATTCTTCTTGCTATTTTTATTCTAAATGAGCATACGCTATTAAACAGCAAATTTTACATCGGTGCAGCGTTAATTATTCTTGTGGTGGTTCTCAATGCATGGATAAAAAACAAACAGAAAAAAGCAGAATTGAAAAAGTTATCCTAACTTTGATAATTAAAAAAGACAAATTAGTACTAAATGAAAATCACGGACGAAATCGTTGATCACATTGCACATCTTGCTCGATTAGAATTTATTGGGGAAGAAAAGACAGAAATCAAGCAAGACATGGAGAAAATCGTAAACTTCATGGATGCACTAAATTCAGTGGATACAACTGGAGTAGAGCCACTTATTTTTATGTCAGATGCTGTAAATGTTTTGCGTGAGGATATTGCCGTTGAAACAATTTCAAAAGAAAGTGCTTTAAAAAATGCACCGAAAAAGGATTCTGATTATATTCGAATTCCAAAAGTATTGAGCAAATAAGTTACTTTCTCCTTCTTTTCTTGTTAGCCGGACCTGTAAGAATATTTCCTACCTCTCTACCAATTTTTTGAATAGTTTCAACCCCAGCAGCTAATGGCGCCGCTGAAATGTCTTTGTAAGAAGAAAATAAAGGATCTATTTCTGAGGACGGATAAATGTAAACAATGTCATTTTCTGGACATGCTTTTTCTAATTTCCCTGTAAAAGAATCTATTTCTAAACCATAAGAAACTGCTCCTTTACGAGCCAAACAAGCGAAAATTAAATCATTTTTATTCTTGTTATACAGTAAAAAAGATTCATCAAGATTTTGTATTTCAAAAAACTTTACTGGCAACTCAATTTTGTTGGCTATACCTACTTTAATAAATCGATCTCTTGTTGCAATTGTAGCGTATAGTTCAATCTTTATATTTAATTCTTTTGCCAAACGAAAAATGCGCTCAACCCAGATAGCAAACGAATTTTCTAATTCACAAAGAGGCGGAGCCATTATAACAAGATTAGTGTAGGTAATTGCCGATTTATCAAAATGACAAAAGAATATAGTTTTATCACAGACATCCATTAAGTGCTCACGATCATCTCCTACCATTCTTTTGATGATATTGGTATTTCTATTATCATTCATAACAATAATATCAGCAACCAATTCTTTTGATACGCGGGCTATTCCAGATGATAAATTATAGTCTATTGTTGCAATTGTATTTAATTTAGCTTCATGCCCTGAAAAGTGTTTCACAATTTCTTCCAAAGATTTTCTCGACTTTCGAATCATCATCTCAGCTTTCTCATTGTTAGGATAAACACTAACCACCGAAATCGGATTAATAACTTTGGGATCTGAAATCAACAAGGAAAAATCAATTAGACTTTCATTTCCTTTTAATTCATTCATGGATACCACGAGATGCTGATTTCTTAATTTTGTTTCATTTTGATCCGTTTCACCTGATTCGTTGATTTCAATTAATAATTTTTTACCCGCACTTTCAGTAACAAATGATGCCGTCATGCAAGTGAATAATATCAATAATACAGTGCCATTGACAATGTTAATATCTAATAATCCATCTTTATAACCCACCATGATAATAGCTAAGGTAGCAGCGGCGTGGCTCGTGCTCAACCCAAAAATAACCTGTCTTTCCGTTGAAGACATTCTAAAAATTAACTGAGTAGCAAGAGCAGCCAACCACTTACTAAATATAGCAAAAAGGGTTAGAACACCAGCTATAACTAAGGGCCATGTCCCTTGTAAAAAGGCCCGATAATCCACTACCATTCCTACGTAAATCAGAAAAAATGGAATAAATAATGAGTTGCCAATAAACTCAATTCTGTTCATTAATACTGAGTTGTGTGGAATTAACCGATTCAGAACTAAACCTGCAACAAACGCACCTATAATATGCTCTACACCTGCAACTTCTGCTAAAAATGCCGCAAAAAATACAACCGATAAGACATAAATATATTGGGATGATTTTTCACTATCTAATTTACTGAAAAACCAACGTGTAATTTTTGGAATTCCAACAAACATTATTATGGAAAAAATAGTTAGAGATGTTACTAATCGAATCCAAAAAGCAGAATCCAGATTTCCTTTTGATGAACTAGAAATGATAGCTAATATGATTAATACTGCCGTATCTGTCAAAATTGTCCCACCTACCGTAATTGCCACAGAAGTATGTTTAGATAATCCATATTTACTAATAATGGGATAGGCGACTAATGTATGAGTTGAAAACATACTAGCTACAAGTAGACTGGATATTGGGTTCAAATGTAAAATGTAATGACAAATGGGATAACCCAAAGTCAATGGGAGAATGAAGGTTAATAAACCAAAAGTTAAACTTTTATTCAAGTATTTTTTAAATTGATTCAAGTCGAGCTCTAAGCCGGCCATAAACATAATGTAAAGCAAACCAATTGTAGAAAACAACTTTATTGATCCTTCTGATTTTAATGCATTAAAACCGATTAAACCAAATGCATGCGGTCCAATTAATAAACCGGATATGATTAGACCAATAATTCCTGGAATTCTAAATCTCCTTAAAACAATGGGTGAAAGTAGTATTATAAACAGTAAAAGTGAAAAGACCAACACAGGATTAGTCAATGGCAATTGAAACTCAGAAATGAGGTGTTTAATAAAATCGTCCATGACTTCTAAAGTTAGTATTTTATTTTTTTTCATCGGCATAGTCCATAGAAATTTTTACTGTTTTTTAACTGAAATTATATTGCGAATTTTTTAGAGGTTAATTCTAAAGCTTGTTTCTATTGGTATTTGATAATGAATAATTGTCCAATAAAATATTTTGACTAATATTACACTTCGAAATTTTATAATAGATTCTTTCGTGAGAAGGAAGTAAATCAATACTAAAAATGAATAATTTAAATCACATGAAATATCTTCTAATAATTAGCTTGATTGCAATACTTTTTGCATGTAAGAACGAAAAAGAAATCGCATATACAATCAATGAAGCAAGTAGTTTCCCTGAGGAAGAATACGCTACAATGAATGCATCCCCAGATGACGAATACTACAGTGGTTTAGCTGAAGCAGATGAGGTAAAAAACTATAATCCAAGTAGAACATTGTACAACGATTTAATTCATACCAAACTGGAAGTTAGTTTTGATTGGGCAAAATCGCGTTTGAATGGGAAAGCAACTATAAATGCAAAACCTCATTTTTATGACACAGATAGCTTGACCTTAGACGCAAAAGGTATGGATATTAAGAGCGTTTCTTTGAATGGAAAAAGTTTGAGTTATACTTACGATAGTAGCCAAATTCATATTAAACTGGACAGAAAATATACACGAACTGAAAACTATTCTATTATGGTTGAATATGTTTCTAAACCAAACGAGAGAACTACTTCAGGAAGCGCCGCTATTACTTCTGACAAAGGATTGTATTTTATCAATCCAAAAGGTGAAGATAAAGGAAAAATGCCTCAAATTTGGACACAAGGTGAAACAGAAGCCAATTCAGTTTGGTTTCCAACAATTGATTCACCAAATGCAAAAACAACGCAAGAACTTTTCATGACCGTTGATGATAAATACACCACACTGTCAAACGGTAAGTTGGTTTCATCCAAGAAAAATACAGATGGAACACGAACAGATCATTGGAAACAAGACTTAGCTCATGCCCCTTATTTATTTATGATGGCCGTTGGTGAATTTAAGGTAGTTAAAGATTTCTACACAAGACCAGATGGAAGTAAAATGGAAGTAAACTATTACGTTGAACCCAAATACGAACAATATGCAAAAGCAATTTTTGGAGAAACACCTGCCATGATCAAACATTTCTCTCAATTATTAGGGGTTGAATATCCTTGGGATAAGTATCATCAAATTGTAGTTCGTGATTACGTTTCAGGTGCCATGGAAAATACCGGAGCTGTAATATTTGGAGATTTTGTCTATAAAACAGATCGTGAATTATTGGATGGAAATGACCAATCAACCATTGCACATGAGTTATTTCACCATTGGTTTGGAGATTATGTTACTTGTGAATCATGGGCCAACTTGCCTTTAAATGAGTCTTTTGCGAATTATTCTCAATATTTATGGGATGAATTCCGCTATGGATTGGATGAAGCAAATTACCAAGCTGAAGAAGAGGCAAAAGGATACTACAATTCTACTTTCGGTAATCACCATGATTTGATCAACTATAATTATTACGACAAAGAAGATATGTTTGATGGTCATTCTTACAACAAAGGAGGAAGAATATTGCATATGCTTCGTAATTACTTAGGCGATGCTGCTTTCTTTAAAGGATTGAATAACTATCTGACTCAAAATAAATACAAAGCAGCAGAAGTGCATAATTTAAGACTTGCTTTTGAAGAGGTAAGCGGCGAAGATTTAAATTGGTTTTTTAATCAATGGTTCCTTGGAAAAGGGCATCCGGTACTTCAAGTTTATCAAACGAATAATTCGGAAGATAACTTAGTTGAAATTAATGTATTGCAAAAACAAAAATTATCGGAATATCCTTTATACAAATTGCCTGTGTCCGTTTTAATTCATGATGATAAAGGGAAAAGAATAGAAAAAATAACGATTACAGAGGCTAATCAAACTTTTTCTTTTTCGTATTCAGGAACTTTGAAAAATGTTATTTTTGATGCAAATCAAGTCTTATTAGGATCTGTGTATATAGATAAGCCGTTTAATCAATTCCTTGACCAATATCAACCTGAATACACGTATAAACTTCGCGCTCAAGCATTGAAATATGCAGCACGCCGGGATGACAAAAACTCGCAACAAATTATTCTTGATGCATTAAATGATCCGTTTTGGAACATTCGTAAAACAGCCATTGAGAACACTGCAAAATTGACTGGGACAAACCTTGAGAAAGCAAAAGAAAAGATTCAAAATTTAGCGTCCAATGACCCAAAATCAAGTGTTCGTGTAGCCGCATTATCTTTCATAAGTAAAAATATGGATGAGGTGAAGCAAAATGAAATTTATATGGATCGAGTAGATAAAGATCAATCTTATTCTGTTCAAGTGACTGCTCTTTCAAAATTGTCCAGTATTGACAAAGAAAAAGGATTGAAAAAAGCGGAAGAATTAATTGCAAAAGAAAAGTCTGAAAAAATACTTGTTGCCGTATCTGAGGTGTTTGGTCAACATGGAACAGAAGCAAATTTTTCGTTCTTTGAGTCCATTTTTATTAACAATAAGTTTAGTGGTTTTGATGAATTAAATGTGGTAGGAGCATTGTTAAATCTATGTTACAATACAAATTCTAGGGTTGTCGAGAAAACCTATACGATTCTTGAATATTTGCGCAAAGAAGGAAATTCTTCTACTCAATTGTATTTCGACCGAATCGTTGAATATATCGTTGGGATAATTTCTCAGAAAATTGAAGACGAAAATCTTAAGTTAGAAAAAACAGAAAGTGCTTCTGAAAAACAAGCTATTTCAAAAGAAATAGAAGAGCTTGAAAGACTTTCTACTATTTATGGGCAAATGATGCAAGAATAATTAATGACTAAAGGCGTTAATTAACCATGCGTCTTCTTTTATTTTCTTTTTTCTTCTGCTATACCTACAGTAGCCATGCGCAGCAGTATAGAATAAGATATTCATACAGTGATGAGTGGAAAACAAGAAAAATCTCCGATTCCTTATTTAAGTCAAAGGAAGTTGCAGATAAATATATTTCAGACTTACATAATTCTTATCTAGAAAAAGGATATTTGCTTTTTTCAATCGATAGTAATGAGGAAAGTGCTCAGGTTAGAAATGTCGTCATTCACCTTGGACCTTTGTTTCAAGAGGCAAGGTTGGTGTTAGATTCTTCAGAAAAAGTATATCTAAAAAGAAACGGATTTACTCAGGAAGATTTAAAAATTAATCGAAATTCATTAAAGAATCACCTCAAAACAATTTCGGAATTGTATCTGAATAATGGCTATCCTTTTGCAAAAATTCAAATAACAGATTGCAAATTTTCTGATAAGACAAGACTGGTGGGGAAAATATCCATTGATCGTGGGGAAAAGTTCAAATGGGGAAACATTGTAATAAAAGGTGATTCCTCAGTTTTACCTTCATTAATCTATAATTTGAGTGGAATAAAATCTGGGAAATTCTATAATGAGAGTTTACTAAAGGAGATGGATAAAGAATTAGAATTTCTGCCATTTATTGATCAGTATCGAAAAACAGAACTTCTGTTTTATGACCAAAAGGTTGATGTTTATTTGTATTTAAAGTCACGGCCTGTAAGCTCAGTTAACGGTGCTCTTGGCCTTCAGCCAAACCCTGTGACACAACGTATGGCATTCACCGGCCAACTTCAATTAAAGCTTCAAAATGCATTAAAACGAGCAGAACTCTTTGAAATGAATTGGCGCAGTATTCAACCCGGAACTCAAAATTTATTCATACAATCTAATGTGCCTTATTTATTCAAAACGAGATTTGGACTGGATGGAAAGTTTAATTTTTATAAAAGAGATAGCTCATTTTTGGAAATCAAATCAAATTTTGGCGTGACATATTCATTGAAGAATAACTTCATGCTTAAAGGATTTTATTCTTTTTGGTCAAACAGTGTTTTAAACGCAAGCTCGGCACAGTTAAATTATACAAGTACATCGCTTAATTCTTACGGATTTTCATTAAATCGCAAAAATTTTGATTACGCTCCTAACCCACGTAAAGGAAGTTTATTGTTTGTTGAATTGGCACTTGGAAACCGCTCGGTTAGAAGTCTGGAAAAATCAGAGCTATCCGCTAAAGGTCAATGCATAATTGAAAAATATGTGCCTCTAGCAAAAAGACACATCCTAAAGTTTGGAGCCAATTTAGAATGGGTTTTCAATGATACTACTTATGCAAATGAACGTCTGCGTTTTGGCGGATTAAATTCATTACGTGGTTTTAATGAAGAAGAACTTTTTGCTACATCATTCTTAACTGGGCTTGTGGAATATCGATTTTTATTGGATAAAAATTCTACGTTATTTGCATTTTATAATCAAGCATGGTATGAGGATAATTCGGCATTAAAGTACCAGAATGATTCACCATTAGGCTTTGGCATAGGCATGTCATTCGGAACAAAACTAGGGATATTTTCTGTAACCTATGCGCTTGGGAAAGAACTAAGCAATTCGATTCAATTGAATCAGGGGAAAATACACATTGGATTCGTTTCCTATTTCTGATTAACGAATTAAAGTAATAAACCCAGTTATCACCTTTTTATCGTCCGTTTCAATGGGTTTATAATCAATCTTCCAAGTGTAAATCCCGTCAGGACAATCTGAAGCCCAAGGGCCGTAAGTACCATCCCATCTGGCAGAAGCATCATGGCTTTCCCAAATTAATTCACCCCATCTGTTGAATATGTATAAATTAAAATTATAGGGATCAAATCCTTGGGTAAAAACAGGCCCCCACGTTTGGTTATATTCGTCTTGATCAGGAGTAAAGGAATTTGGAACATAAAAAATAGTTTCCTCTTGATAGTTGATTACTGTAGTTGTTGAATCTACGCAACCATTATCTGTGTAGGCAAATAATGTTACAAGCACATTTCCATTTATTGCGGAATATGAAGCAGTCGGATTAGTTAATGTTGAGGTAGTGCCATTACCAAAATCCCACATGTAGCTATCTGCGCCTGTTGAATTGTTAGAGAATGAAATGTTTTCTGTACCACTTGAAAACTGAAGAGTACTGCTTGTAAATGCGGCTGACGGGGTGTTGTCAACACATATTAAACTTGTCGCTGTTGAACTTGCAGTACAATTTCCTACAGCTGCAGTTAGGGTTATATCATAACATCCTGGATTGGTAAAAATTTCACTCAAATTTGCACCTGTTCCCAAGTTATTTCCATTTGACGACCATGAGTAAGTAACCCCTGCTGTACCTGTGGTTTGAAGAGAAGCAGTTAGTGGTGAACAACCATTTATGGCTGCTGTATTTATTGTTGGTGTTCCCGGGCTTAAATTTGTCAAAATGTAAGGAATATCTCCAAAGTTGTTCCAACCTGTTGCAACTGATTTTGTAAATCCTGGAATATTCGTAAAAGTCACTACTGGAATATCTTGCCAAATTCCATTCGTGGTGATATTCCAACGAGCAAGGTCACTCCATTGACCATCTGCAGCAGGCACATAACATACTCCTATATCTGCAGCACTTGTCCCAGAAATTCTATCAATTTGATGATAAAATGTTGGGTTAGCTTCGCAAATTATTGGTTCTGCGCTATTTCGATTATATGTTTCTTGGGTAGCATCTAAATTAGCAAGTCTTACGCTATATACATTTAAGTTAGCATTAGCTGGATTTAATTCAACTGGTCTATATCGAAAAGTACCAGATCCGGGTATATTTGCACTTGTGTTAGCATTTGAACCTGTTGGAAATAAGTACATCCCTGTATTTTGAGTAGTTCTTGCTAAAAAACCTCCATTAGCACTTGACACAAATCCAGTTGTTCTCAAAACAGCGTTCAATGCTGGATTAGTAACGAAAAAACCATATAAATCAGTATTTAAATGTAAAAATTTCAAATCAAGTGTACCTTTTGCAATTTTATCAACTTGTTGCGTTTTAATACCACTTCCATCTAAGGTAACATTGAAAAATTGAGTTACAGATGTTCCTCCTAGAAATTGGTTTGCTCCTTCAAAAAATACGGTTCCTAGTGTGGAATTAAAGATAGCGTTATCAATCCAGTTCCCAAGAAGTCTTATATATCCATCTGCATTTATGGTTGAATTATTAATTACATCCTGAGTGACATACAATTCTGAACTTGTTGGTGTTCCATTGCCATTTACAGCTAAAACCCCTGTATTATTGTTGGCAACACTGCCGTTTACATAGATAAAAGAACCAGGTTGTGCTGTAATGAAACCTCCATTATTCGTGAGTGTTTGGGCAAAGTTGACGTAACTGCCAATACAAAAAAGGAAAGCGTAAAAGTAGTTAACTTTCATCTTAGTCTTTTTTTAATTCTGACTTCAATAATTCAATTTCAGCTTTCAATTCTTCAATCATTTTTTGCTGCTCCTTCATACCTTCAACAAGGATTGGAACCACTTCAATATAGCTTACTGCTTTTAATATTTCTGCTGGTTTATTTTCATTATTTAGACGCCGACTACTATTAATGTGAGGAATATTTTTTTCTACTACTAACGAAGGTAAAATCTCTTCAACCTCTTGGGCAATAAAACCGTAATTTAAACCTTGCTTAAGTCCTAAATCTGAAAATTGTACTTCATCGAGTCTGTGCTCATAAGTTACTCCACGCAACTTCATAATTAATTTTGTTGCTTCTCCAATGGTTTCAATATTTTTCTTTACTCTTTTATCAGAAACTGCGGCAAGAACACCGGTATATCCTAAATCACTTTGAAACAATCCTCCCCAACCAGAATTTGCGCCAACCCCTCCTCGTTGTCCATTAACACCGTTTAATGTTAAACTGTATGTAGTTCCTCTGACGCCACACCCGCCATTCAAGTTATTTAATCCACCATTTACTGTACTCCCAGATTCACCTTGTACACCACCAAAAACCGTATTTCCAGCCTGAATTGCTCCATAAACTCCGGATCCATTAAAGGAGGAATATCCATTAACAGCCCATGGAAATGTTGCGTTGCTAAGGCCGTTCATTAAATCTCCTGGTAGAGCAGTAGTCGTTGTGCCAATGAAAAACTCCCCTAGATTACTCAATCTACCTCTAACTATGTTATTACTAACTAAATCCATATGTTGGCTCGTACTCGTACCTAAGAATCCAGTTGCAGTTAAGGCATTTGTACCAGCTGTATTTGGAGCTGCAATCCAATATTGACCAAGTGTTGTCACAGGACCACCTGAACCGGCTGTTCCGTTTACTGTTAATGTTCCTGTTGGGTTAACCGTTGGCGTTGTAAGTGTCCATGTTGTTCCAGCTGCACCTGTAGGTCCTGCTGGTCCTGCTACACCTGTAGGCCCTGCTGGTCCTGTTGGTCCCGTCGGTCCCGTTGGCCCCGTTAATCCTGTAGCACCCGTCGGTCCTGCTGGCCCTGCCGGCCCCGTTAATCCTGTAGCACCCGCTGGTCCTGCTGGTCCTACTGGTCCTGTTAATCCTGTAGTACCCGTTGGTCCTGCCGGTCCTGCTGGTCCTGTTAATCCTGTAGCACCCGCTGGTCCTGTCGGCCCTGCTGGTCCCGTTAATCCTGTAGCACCCGCTGGCCCTGCCGGTCCTGCTGGTCCCGTTAATCCTGTAGCACCCGCTGGCCCTGCCGGTCCTGCTGGTCCTGTTAATCCTGTAGCACCTGCCGGTCCTGCCGGTCCCGTTAATCCTGTAGTACCCGCTGGTCCTGCCGGTCCCGCTGGCCCTGTCAATCCTGTAGCACCCGTTGGTCCTGCTGGTCCCGTTGGTCCAACAATTCCAACTGAACAATCTAAAGTATTAAAAATACCGTCACCATTTGTGTCTTCTGCAGGGTCGTTGATTCCATTGCCATTAACATCCCAACAGCTAACTCCATTATTCCCTGCCGGTCCCTGTGGTCCTTGAGGCCCGGTTATGCCAATTGGTCCTTGAGGTCCTGCTGGTCCTGTTAATCCGGTTGCTCCTGCGGCACCTGCTGGCCCCGCTGGCCCCGCTGGCCCTGCTGGTCCTGCTGGTCCTGCCGGTCCAGTTGCACCCGCTTGACCATTACAAATGTACTGACTTGAAGAAATTTCACCTGCATCTAATATTCCGTTTGTATTTATATCACTTCCAAGCTGAAGCAGAACACCACCAGATGCACAATTGACTCCTGCAGCAACAGTTGTAGTATTTGCTATTAAATTTGTTGCAGTAGATCCAGCACATAGTGAATTCCAAGATGTTAAAGTTGTGGAATAATACATGACACAATTTATATCGGTATCATAAACCAATAAGCCATTTGCTGGCCCTACAATAGCATTTCGTTGAATTGTTGTCATACGTGGAATCAACATTCCTTTTGTTATTGAGCTTACATCAAGAACACTTGTAGGGTCCGGTGTTGCCGGGGCGTCTGAAACACTAACATTTTGTTGAGAAAATACCGAAATTGATAAGGATAAAGCAAATAAGGAGAGTAAAACAAATTTCATTTATTTTTATTTAATAGTTTTTACAAAGACGATTTTTTTGTTTCTATAGTTGCCTTGTTTGAGCTACATATTGGATAAAATTAATCATTAATTTTAAGTAACATCTTTTATTTTTTATTAACAAGATAGATTTTAATTGAGTTTAATAACCAGGTGCTTGTTTATTCGATCCTTTAATGAGCAAAATACCCTTTCATTTATTAATAGGCAACTTAGTTTTAAATCTCTTTCAAGTAACAAAGAATATTTGTTTACATTTGTTGCAACTATGTTAACTATTAAACAGGCTGAATTTATTATATCTTCAACAGATCATAAAAAAGGCCCTCAAGACGGAAGGCCTGAATTTGCATTTATTGGTCGATCAAATGTAGGTAAGTCTTCACTTATCAATATGCTAACTAATCAAAAAAAGTTAGCAAAAACCTCCGGAACACCAGGAAAGACAAGATTAATTAATCACTTTTTAATCAATGAATCGTGGTATTTAGTTGATTTACCAGGCTACGGCTACGCGAGAGCATCAAAAAAGGATATTCATAGTTGGGAAAAGTTCATAGTTGAATACTTGTTGCAGCGAGAGAATCTAGTAAATTTATTTGTACTCATTGATTCTCGTCTTGATCCTCAAAAAATAGACTTAGAATTTATAAATTGGTGTGGTGAAAAGAGAATACCGTTTTCTATCGTCTTTACAAAACTCGATAAACTTTCTGGATCTGAGTTTGCAAGAAATTTATCCAAATACAAAAAGGAACTTCAAAAAACCTGGCAAACTATTCCTCCGGTGTTCTCAACATCAAGCACCTCGAAACATGGTAGAGAAAGCATCTTAAACTATATTGAAGAAATAATCAAAGCTCTTTGACATAGAGCATTGAAAGGTCCATATTTTCAATAGAATTTACGGTAAAGTCTCTAATTTTTAGGTTGTAAACAACAAACAAATCTTCAAAATATACAGGTAAGATAATTGCCTCTTCCATGATATATTGATTACATTGATTTAAGTATTCATTGCGCTTTTTGTCATTTTTTTCTAATAAATAAGCTTCGTAGGCTCTATCAAAATCTTTTGTTAGACAACTAATATTACCCCAAAAAGGATTAATTTGAGAATGCTTTTGATAAAAAACACTAACAAAACTTTCGGGATCGGGATAGTCAGCAATCCATCCTGATTTCCAAAAAATAGCGTTTCCATCTTTGATAGCTTCTTGTCTTTCACGAAAAGTGCATAACTTAATATCTATATCAATCCCCAAATTTTTCTTTAATTGTTCAGTGATGTTTTTTGTCCAAAAATTGGTTGAAGTTCCAGAAAGAGTATTTACCCACAACGTTAAATGGGGAAACCCTTTGCCCGATGGATATCCTGCTTGAGCCAGCAGAGATCTTGCTTTTTCAGGATTATATTCTACGAGATAACTAGAGTCCGAAACGTACCCATTAATTTCAGGTATTATCCCGTTGGAGGTAGGAATGCCTTCTCCCATTAAAATTTCATTAGTAACCTGCGTTATATCTACAGCATTTATGAATGCTTTTCTGACCAAGACATCATTAAAAGGCTCACTTTGAGTTGAAAATGCTAGATAATTTAACCTTGAACTTTTTCTTGAAAAGACTTTATGCTTGATGTTTTTTCCGTTTTGTGCCTCTTCGAGGGTTCCAAAGAGGTTCGTGACATTTTCTGCTGGAACATTTAATATTATATCGATTTGGTTCTGCTGAAATGCTTTTAACTCACTATTTTTATCCAAACCATACTTCATTTCTATTTGGTTTAAAAACGGGAGTGCATTGCCATATTTATCTTTTCGCCAATATTTTTTATTTCTATTTAAAACAATACCATTATTATCTATCTTGGAAAGAATAAAAGGACCAGTCCCAACAGGATGGGTTAAAATAGTCGTCCCGTACTTTTTATATGCTTCTTCAGGGAAAATACCCAATCCAGAATGTGAAAGTATTTTTTCAAAGTTTGAATATGGTTTGGTTAGTGCAATTGAAAATTTGTAATTGTTGAGTATTTTAACTCCAGTAAGCTCCTTGGTGGTTTGATTATAAAACTGATCCGAACCAACAATTTTGGAGACAAGCAAATGAGAGAGATGATTAAGTTGAGATTTAGTACACGCAAACTTAAGAACAAATTCTATGTCTTTTGCAGTTAATTCTCTTGATTTTCCATCAAAGCAAAGGTCTTCATGAAAGAAAATTCCTTTTCTCAAATTAAAGGTATAAACTAAACCATCGGATGATTTTGAGTATGACTCAACTAAATGCGGTACAACAGATTGATTGGTATTGGCTTCTCGAAATAGAGACTCGTATATCTGTGTATTTACCCGTTGAGAATAAATATCCATTGAATGCATTGGAAATAAGTAATTAACCTTTTCTAAGGACATAAAACGGAAGGTGCCTCCGTAAAACTTACCTCCAAGCGCAGGTGACTTATCGGACGATGAATTAGAGGAGCAAGAAGCAACCAAACAAATGAATAACAAATAGGTAATGCTTCTTATCATAACTGAACTATTAACCGTTCTCAGCGACAACTTCTTTAACTTCGTCGAAGTGTTGCTTCAATAAATTTTCAATCCCACCTTTTAGCGTTGCCGTTGAAGATGGACAACCAGAACAAGAGCCTTTTAATACAACGGTTACAATACCATCATCATATCCTCTGTAATCTATAGCGCCGCCATCATTTTCCACTGCTGGACGAACGTATTCATCTAATAAATCTCGAATAGCATCATCTATTTCGTGTGGTTGAAATTCTTTTCGATTTTCATTTGACGCTTCAGATACTGGAACAACAGGCGGCATTTGTATAAGTACATCTTTTGCTTCTGCGATCCAATTTTTTACAAACTCTCTCAATTCCATCGTTATAAAATCCCAAGGTACATTGTCCGTTTTTGTTATTGTAACAAAATTTGCAGCAATAAAAACTCCTTTAACAAAAGGGAATTTAAATAATTCTTCCGCTAATGGGGAGTATCCTTTGGCATCGGTGCCACTTTTAAACTCAACAGATTCACCTGAAACCAACAAATATTTGTTAGCTACAAACTTCATTGTTGTTGGATTTGGCGTCATTTCAGTATAAACCGTTACTGGAACTTGCATTTTATTTGAAATTTAATTTAACCTTATTCAACTAACAAATAGATATCTTTTAAGTTGTCGATTATTCAACTGAATATCTAAGCATCTATTTTTGCGTACTTTGCATTTTTTTCAATAAATTCTCTTCGAGGAGGAACATCATCACCCATCAACATTGAGAAGATTTGATCACATTCTGCAGCATTCTCGATGGTAACTTGTCTTAGCGTTCTCTTTTCAGGATTCATGGTTGTTTCCCAAAGCTGTTCGGCATTCATCTCCCCCAAACCTTTGTATCGTTGCACGTTAACAGAAGATTCATTTCCTGATCCCTTCATTTCCTGAATTAAACGATCACGCATATCTTCATTCCATGCATATTCAGATTTTGTTCCCTTTTTCACTTGATAAAGTGGAGGAGTTGCAATATATACATATCCATTCTCTATCAACTCTTTCATAAAACGGAAAAGGAATGTTAAAATTAAAGTCTCAATGTGCGAACCATCAACGTCGGCATCACACATGATGATGATTTTATGGTAGCGAAGTTTTTCTAAGTTTAATGCCTTTGAATCTTCTTCTGTTCCAATTCTTACACCAAGGGCAGTATAGATATTCTTGATTTCTTCATTTTCAAAAATTTTGTGCTGCATGGCTTTTTCAACATTCAGTATTTTTCCGCGAAGTGGCATGATTGCTTGAAAATGGCGATCTCTTCCTTGCTTCGCAGTTCCACCCGCTGAATCCCCTTCGACAAAATATATTTCACAGGCAGCAGGGTCTTTCTCAGAACAATCCGCCAATTTCCCTGGCAATCCAGACCCAGTTAAGACATTTTTTCGCTGAACCATTTCGCGTGCTTTTCTTGCAGCGTGACGTGCACGAGCAGCTAGAATCACTTTCTCAACAATTAATTTAGCTTCAGCCGGATGTTCTTCTAAATAGGCGGACAACATTTCAGAAACCGCTTGACTAACTGGCGCTGTTACTTCGCGATTTCCTAGTTTGGTTTTTGTTTGACCTTCAAATTGTGGCTCTTGAACTTTAACAGAAACAACAGCTGTTAGGCCTTCTCGAAAATCATCACCGTCAATTTCAATTTTTTCTTTTGCCAACATTCCAGAATCTGTAGCATATTTTTTTAACGTATTTGTTAAACCACGACGAAAACCGGATAAATGCGTTCCTCCCTCGTGTGTATTTATGTTGTTAACATATGCTTGTATGTTTTCAGTATAGGATGTATTATACGTCAATGCAACCTCAACCGGTATATTTTCTCTTTCACCCTCAAAATAGATTACATCAGATATTAGCGCTTCTCTGTTTCTGTCTAGGTATTGAGCAAACTCTTTTAATCCACCTTCCGAATGATAAGTTGTTGTCGGAGACTCTCCGTTTTCATCTTGAATTCGTATATCGGTAAGCGTAATGGTGATGCCTTTATTTAAAAAGGCCAATTCACGCATCCTTGCAGCCAAAGTATCAAAGTTATATTCTGTTGATTCAAAAATCGTGTCATCTGGTTTAAAGGTCTGAATAGTTCCAGTTTTATCAGAAGTTCCTATTTCACGAACAGCATATAAAGGCTTGCCAATTGAGTATTCTTGTTCGAATACTTTTCCTTCGCGATGAACTTCCGTACGCATGTGGATTGATAGAGCATTCACACAAGAAACACCAACTCCATGAAGCCCGCCTGATACCTTGTATGTATCCTTATCAAATTTACCTCCAGCATGAAGCACTGTCATTACTACTTCAAGTGCCGATTTCTTTTCTTTAGTATGCATGGCCGTAGGAATTCCTCGACCATTATCCTTAACTGTAATGGAATTATCCTCGTTTATGAAAACATTTATAGTATCACAATGTCCTGCAAGAGCCTCGTCAATTGAATTATCAACCACTTCGTAAACCAAGTGATGAAGACCTTTAACACCAACATCTCCAATATACATGGCTGGTCTTTTGCGAACCGCCTCTAACCCTTCTAAAACTTGAATATTATCCGCTGAATAATTACTTCTGTCAATTTCCTCTTCGCTCATAATTTTTTTAGTTCTTTTTATAAAAATGATTACATGCAAAGATATGAAATGAGATGTGGTAAGTCAAATAAAACCTAGTTGTTTAGCTGTTAATTATTAACAACATTTCAACCTTTTAATCGTTTTTTGTCAACTCATTGTCGCGAAAAGCAGAGGGCATCAACCCAGGTATTATTTTTAAAAATATGGGTAGTAATAATGTTCCTCCCGGGATTAAAAAAATAGCCAGTGAAGGCATTGATCGCATGATGTCCATTAGCTGATTTTTCACTAGTTCTTTTTCTTCTTTTGTTAAATCCTTTTGCGTGGACTTTGCAAGTAAAAACATTAACTCTTTACTCTGCTGAATCTCGAGAATAAGCTTGTCTTTGTTTCTCAATAGAATTTTACCCCAACGTTTTGATAAATTTGAAAATAGAATTTCCGTTGACGTTCCTAGGTAAGGGATCAATTTAGAATTTTCTAAGACAAAGGCAGTATTAAATGCCAAGGCGATTTCAGCTAATTCAGTTGAAATATGTAAAGATTCACAAAAAGTAATGAGGTACGATTTTTCTTCACTGCTAATCTCAGTTTTACATGTAATTATAAAGGCTGTAAAATACACTAAATAATTCTTGAATTCATCCGATTCAGAACTAATTTCATCCAAATTAGGCTTGTAGTTTGCCTCCTGAAAATTATTTTCCAATTCAATTTCTTTCTCTTTTTCCAATCGTGCGCTAGCAAGAAAAAAACTAAACAATTTAACTTCTATTTCAGTTATGTCTTTATCTGAATGAGCAGTTGCTATAAAGCAATTGAGAACTACTTCAGACAAAACATATACTGGTCGATTTTTTCCCGTTTTTAAAAACTCTTGAAATACTAGGACATCAAGAAAGACAAAAGCATTGTTTAGCGTATTTAACCAAATTCGAGTTTCCAGAATACGCTTATCTAATTCCAATCGTTCCTCAATGGCAGACTCAATGGAGGAAATTACTGATTCCTTTTTAAAAAAGGATAAAAAATCAAAGGAATTACTTGGTTTATTGGACGAATAAAATTTAGCTAAATCATTTATAAATGCCTCTTTTTCAAATGTATAATTTGAATTTTTCCAATGAGTCCATACTAAAGCTTCAAAAAATAAATTTTTTAATTTATCCTTCGATGTCCAATTAACTTGTAATGCATCAGAAATAAAAATGGTTTCAACTGCAACACCATAGAGCAATCCTGAATTTCGTGAAAGTTCAATTAATGTTGAATCGTTAGCATTGACTAATTGAATTTGATCTTTTTCAACTAAGTCAAAGTATTTTTCAATCCAACCTGAAGCTCCAGGATAATACACGTAATTATTTTAGGGTGTATCGAACGGCTATTCCACCGCCCCAAGAAAATAAATTTCTATTTCCAATTAATTGAATTACAGGACCAGTATCTAATGCTATATTTATAGGTAAATCTTGAAATGTATATTCAATACCTAAAACGCCATTTGCGGTTAGTAAAAGTGTTTCATTAACAAACCCCACGGTTGGTCCAACACCTAAATACCAGTATAAGCCATTTAGTTCAGGAAGCGGTTTTTGAATCTCGAACAAACCGGAAATGGTTAGTCCACCATCATATCCTCCAATGGAGAATTCAGCAGCTGTGCTACTGGATAGTATTTTCTTAATATTAATTCCACCAAGTGATGGATAACCACCCTTTAATCCAATTGCTGTTTTGTAGGATTGAGAAAATGTGAATGTTGAAATGGAGAAGGCAGCTAAAAATAGAATCTTTTTCATACATTAATTTTTACTCAAAATTACAGTTTACCTGCAAGGGTTAATGCTTTTTGTTTTACAAAAAATACACCTCCATCTGTTGAAAACACTTCAAAAACTAAGGCGTAAACTCCGATACTCGCCTTAACTTGTTGATCGGTAGTGCCATCCCAAGAAAATGTACCTGAAGTGCCTAATAATTCATTCGAGAAAATAGTTCGAACCAAACGCCCTCTGTCGTCATAAATTTGGGCCTTACCAAGTAATCCTGGACTCGTTAAATTATATGTGATCTGCAGTATATCTTGATAGCCATCGTTATCAGGTGAGAAAATATCATCGTTAAAAGTGACTTCACCATTTGAAATTGCTGGTCGATATTGGGAATTTATTTTTCCAGGTGTCGCAAATCCAATGTCCTCTGCTGCAGAATGCCAATTAAATTCGCTATCTGAATCCCCATTTGGATCAATTCGTTCTAAGGAAACCCCATCTGTATTATCCAATAAGTCAAAATGCCAAGCATCGAAATACGAAACTTTATCAATGATTTCAGAATTATAGATTAGATATACTGTTCCGGAATCGTTATTGTAGCTTGGTAATTCACTGTATAAAAACTTACCTGGAATTGAAAACGGATAATTTTGTTTTACAAAAGTTGAGTCTTTGCCCAAAACCACGTATTCATTGGGTTGCAGCAAATAATTAGATGGAATTATCTTGAAATTATCAATCGTATCATTGTCATAGTTTGCAAATTGCCAATCTTTTAAGTTGAGTACTTTATTCGAATTATTGTATAATTCTACCCAGTCCTGACCACCGGTTAAAGGGTTTTGAAGTATCTCATTAATTACTACATCTCCTTTTTGTGCAGTTTCAGTTAAAACAAAAGTTCCATTGAGTGCCACACTATTTAACCAACAATCGGCAATAGCGTTTAATGAAAAAGAATACAATTGAGATCCCATTAGATTTTCATTGAATTGAATAGTCATTATGTTTGGATAACTTCCTTGAATGAACTTATTTTGAATAGTTAGATTTGGATTGAAAGAAAGTAGTGCGTTAGCAAGTGAGCTGGAATCCATGCCTTCATTAAATTGCAATTCTAAAAAATTGGGCGCTAATGCTAATGCAAGTGTTATGTTTGGCGAGATAGTATCCGGAGTTGCATTAAAGACGGAGTTCGAGCTTCCGGGTGTTCCACCTAAAATCCAATTAGATGCTATCCAATTGTCGCCATCTGAACAGGGGTCGTTGGGATTTATCAATTCTAATGAATACCCCCCATCTTGTTTTATGTCATCTCGATACCAGTCATCTGTATACGTAAGTTTATCGATTATTTGACCATAATTATCTTTTAAAACAACATCATCTCCGGCATTATTTAAACTTGGAAAACTTGTAACACCAACGGCAGTTGTTGAAGTATAAAGAGGAATATTCGCTGTAGCAGTTAGTACCTTATATTCTCCGGGAAGTAACCAAGAATCAGAAATTGTTCCATCAGAGGATGCGTCACCAATTTTCCATCCATTTAGGTTAAAAATCTTGTTGCTTTTATTGTAAACTTCAACAAACTCAACTTCTGGGAGACCAATTACCGGAGTTGGATCAGGAAAAAATTCATTGATAATTACATCTCCAGGTAATACTGAATCGGCTACTAAATATTGAAAAGTTGTACTTTGATTTCCCGATACATTATTTGATATATCAGCGATGTTAATAGAATTTAACATGTAGGTAGATCCATTTGTTAAGAAATTAGAGGTTGTCAAATGAACTAATGATGTATTTAGAGGATCGATTGTAGCGGAGGAAATTGAAATAGTTGGATTCAAGGAATAATTTAAAACATTCTGTGCACTAGTTTGAGTTAAAGACTCATTGAAATAGGCGTCTACTTGCGTAGATGAAATAGCGGTAGCCGAATTTAAAATTGGCGGTTGGTTATCAATTATTTCATTTCCAATATAGATGTCATCATAAAAGAATTTATTGGCATTGCTTGAAGTGTAGACATTTATAATTCCGAAATGGGTTCCTAACAATGAACTTGGATCAGAAGCTGTTCCTTGTAAGATAAAATTTTGTCCACCTGATAAATCTGCAAACAAGCTCCAATTGCCAACCGCATCGCGTTTAACCTTAATAGTTACATTAAAACTATTAGCAATTTGACCATCAATTCCGGCGCACAATTGATTGGCAATTCCTCCATCAAGTTTGAACAAGCGAATAGCATCAAATGCATTGGCTTCTCCAAATTGAAGATAGTATCCATTTTGAGCTAAGGTTAAATCAGCATTATCCGCCGTAAGGTAAATTCTTCCGTAATTACTTGAAGAAGGAGAGAAACTTTGTTTTACCCAAATCCGCCATTCTTTATTATTTATATCTGAAAGGTTATGAGATGTTGATAGATAAGATGTTGCAGCAACCGTATTGTTCAATTGTAACTGCTGTGAAGAATTAACAATAAAATCTGCGGTTGTTCCGGACCAGGTTGGATTGTTGGTAAAGTCCCCATCTGAGAAATTGTCTACTACTTGTGCTGTCAATTGGGCAGACAAAAGAAGTGAAACCGCCAAGTAAATGCTACGAATCATTGAATTTCAAATATACAAACAAAGTTTGAGGTTTAAACAAAAAGACTAAAATGTTAATGCATTGATAATTCCCATTTAATAACAGAAAATGTTGGGCATAAAAAAACCGCCTTGTGAGCGGTTTAAATACTATAAATATAATCGATTAAGCTTCTGTTACTTCAAGCGGAGTTACTGAAACAAATGAACGATTATCTTTCTTTTTTCTAAATTCAACAACCCCGTCAACAAGAGCGAACAATGTATGGTCTTTACCAATTCCAACATTATTTCCTGGGTGATGAGTTGTTCCTCTTTGACGAACGATAATATTTCCTGCGATTGCAGCTTGTCCACCAAATATTTTTACACCTAAGCGTTTGCTGTGTGACTCTCGTCCGTTTTTAGAACTACCGACTCCTTTCTTATGTGCCATGATTTAAACTTTTAATTAATTTACTTTAATGTCTTTAATCGTAATGCTTGTAAAAGACTGGCGATGACCATTTTTCTTTTTATACCCTTTACGACGTTTTTTCTTGAAAACAATTACTTTGTCTCCTTTCACGTGATCATTCACTTCTGCAGAAACTACTGCTCCTGCTATAGCTGGGGCGCCAACTTGGATTTTTCCATCATTGTCAACCAACAAAACACGGTCAAAAGAAACTTTTTCTCCGCTTTCTGCTGCTAAACGATGTACAAAAATCTTTTGATCTTTTTGCACTTTGAATTGCTGCCCTGCTATCTCTACAATTGCGTACATATAGCTAAATTTTTAATTAATTTCCCCAAAATGGGGATGCAAAGATACAATAATTTACTAAATCACCAAGAGTTAACCCTAACTTTCAGACTAAATTTTAGAAATTTAAGCAATCCAAACACCATCCTTCTTGCTCATTTACCTTAACTCTATACCAAATTCCCCACTCCGTTCCCTTTTTTTGTAGCTCTCCAATTCCCAGCAATTCGACCTTTGCCTTGGTATCCGCAATCTGTTCGATTATTTCTGATTTGGAATCAGGAGATTCGTATAGCTTCATTCCTTTGGTTTTGAATGATAATTTCGAATTTGACTGAGCGTATTTTGTTCCATTGAATTTCAATTTAGAAGAATCCTTATCTAACTCCATTTTGAAAGGTTTAGTTGATTTGCACATTGTTTTTTCGGGATCACTACCTCCGCAATTATCGAAAAAAGAACCTTTGCCAGAATATGTTAAACCATCTGCTTCTCCGTCTAAGTAATTAAAAAGAGCATATTCGTCTTCGCAATTTACATGAATTGCCCTTGCAACACCTGATTCAACACAAAGAATGATTTTGCTTTGACAAGGTTGATCAAATACAATACCACTGGATGTGAAAACCTGGATAAACGCTTTTTTAGTTTCCTCAGTAGGGGCTTGCTTTAGTGTGTCTGAATTACTTTTCAACGCGTTTTTTGTGGATGAATTACCCTCGGTTTTCGATCCATTGTCTTCACCACATGCTGATGAAATTACTATTGTTATAAACACATAACTCAAAATCAAAAAAATCTTTTTCATAAACTACCATTTAATTAGAAAACGAAAATACATTAAATCCTATGTATTTTGTTTAAAAGTCCATTAAAAAGGAAAAATAATACGAATCAAACCTATTTTAAACGCTACCACCTACTTTTTCAATAATTTAGCGGTCACAAATATGGATTTAAAGAATTTTTTAGATTTTTTTCGGGCATATCAACCGGTAGAAGAAACGGCACAAGCTTTAGGTAATAAGGCTCAACGTATACATTGGAAAGGATTGGTGGGGTCTTCACGAAGTATTTGTGCAGCAGCAACTGCAGATCAGGTTCCAGGGAATCATGTATTTATTCTATCTGATAAGGAGGATGCTGCCTATTTCCTCAATGACCTTCAAGGGCTTTATCCGGATAATAAACGTATTTTATTTTATCCAGCATCGTATAAAGTTCCTTATCAATTGGAACAAACAGACAATGCGAATGTAGTGGCCCGTGCAGAGGTTTTGGAAAGAATAACTCAAGGATCTAATAACTGGGTTGTTACCTATCCTAACGCATTGTTTGAAAAAATACCAACCCAAAAAAAACTGGTAGAAAACACCTTAAAAGTGCAAGTTTCGAGTTCGTATTCCATAGATTTTCTCAATGAACTCTTGTTGGATTATCATTTTGATCGTGTTGATTTTGTTTACGAGCCTGGCCAATTTTCAATTCGTGGCGGTATAGTTGATGTGTTTTCATATTCGCATGATTTGCCTTTTCGTATAGAGTTTTTTGGCGATGAGGTGGATTCGATTCGAACTTTTGATCCGTCGACTCAATTATCTGAGAAAACGCATCAGTATTTCTTTATTGTCCCAAATATTCAAGGGAGTCTCATCCAACAAGGAGTAAGTTCATTTTTTGAATTTATTGGAAAAGATGCTGTGGTTTGGCTATCTGATGTGGAACAAATTGAAGATTCGCTTAAAAAAGAATACGATAAGGCATTAGCAATATTTAACTCCCTTGAATCAACTGTGAAATTTGCAATTCCCAGCGATTTATACCTTCATCCATCAGCTGCTTTATGTGAAATAATTGAATTGCGAATTATTGAATGGGGAGCTAAGAAAAACTATGATCCAACGATAATCGTTGATTTTGATTTCATCCCTCAGCCAAGTTTCAATAAGAATTTTGATTTATTGTCAACTGATTTGGTAGAGCGAACAAATCTTGGGAATACAAATCTTATATTTTCCAATCAGCCAAAACAAATTGAACGACTCCATCAAATTTTTCAGGATATAAATCAAGATGTTCAGTTTGTTTCAATGAATTCGTCTTTACACGAAGGATTTATCGCCCCATCCTTAAAGTTAGTTTGTTATACAGATCATCAAATCTTTGAAAGATACCATCGGTTTCGTTTAAAGGAAGGTTTTCAACAAGCCAAACAAGCATTAACGCTAAAAGAAATTTACAACCTACAAAAAGGTGATTACGTCACGCATATTGATCATGGCATTGGTCAATTTTCTGGACTAGAAACAATTGATGTCAATGGCAAACCTCAAGAAGCTATTCGATTAGTTTATAAAGATGGAGATGTTTTATATGTTGGAATTCATTCGCTTCATAGGATTTCAAAATTTACCGGTAAAGATGGAACTGTTCCTAAAATGAATAAATTAGGAACTCAGGCTTGGTCAACGCTCAAAAACAAAACAAAAAAGAAAATCAAAGAGCTTGCATTTGATTTAATTCAACTGTATGCCAAAAGAAAAAGTCAACCAGGTTTTGCTTTTTCACCAGATTCGTATCTTCAAAATGAATTGGAGGTTTCTTTTATGTATGAAGATACTCCCGATCAGGCAAAAGCCACGGCTGCATTCAAACAAGATATGGAATCTGCAACACCTATGGATCGGTTGGTTTGTGGAGATGTTGGTTTTGGAAAAACGGAAATTGCCATTCGAGCAGCATTTAAAGCGGTTGCTGATTCAAAACAAGTAGCGGTATTGGTTCCAACTACCATACTATCCATGCAGCATTTTCGAAGTTTTAAAGAACGCCTAAAGGATTTTCCATGTACTGTTGATTATATCAATCGTTTTAAATCGACCAAGCAAACTACTGAAACACTTAAAAAAGTAGCAAGTGGTGAAATAGATATTCTAATTGGAACTCATGCTTTGGCAGCGGATCGGGTCAAATTCAAAGATTTGGGCTTGATGATTATTGATGAAGAGCAGAAGTTTGGTGTATCAGTAAAAGACAAACTAAAAACCTTGCGAGCTACGGTTGATACGTTAACGCTTACAGCAACTCCAATTCCCCGCACTTTGCAATTTTCATTAATGGGAGCGCGTGATTTGAGTATAATAAATACACCTCCTCCTAATCGTCAGCCGGTTTTGACTGAAATTATTTCATTTAACGAAGAGGCAATTCGTGATGCAATTTCTTATGAAGTAAGTAGGGGAGGGCAGGTGTTTTTCGTAAATAATCGATTGTCAAATATTCGTGAAATTGCTGGAATGATTCAACGGTTGTGTCCAGGAATTCGCATTGGCATTGGTCACGGACAAATGGAAGGAAAAGATTTGGAAAAAGTGATGATGGATTTCATTGACGGATCCTATGATGTTTTGATTGCCACAACAATTATTGAATCTGGAATTGATATTTCAAATGCGAATACAATTATAATCAATGATGCTCATCAATTTGGTTTAAGTGATTTGCATCAATTGCGAGGTAGGGTAGGGAGAAGCAACAAAAAAGCTTTTTGTTATTTGATTTCTCCAAAATTTAGTATCCTAACATCAGAGGCAAGAAAACGATTAGAGGCCTTGGTTCAATTCTCAGATTTGGGTTCTGGATTCAATATTGCGATGAAAGATTTAGACATTCGTGGAGCCGGAAATTTATTGGGCGGTGAGCAAAGTGGATTTATTTCTGAAATTGGATTTGAAATGTATCAGAAGATATTGAATGAGGCTATGCAAGAATTGCGTGAAAATGAATTCAAAGATCTTTTCGATGAACGAGAGTCAGACAGTTTCCAGAATTATTTCAATGATTGTGTATTTGAGACTGATCAGGAAGTTCGAATTCCGGATGATTACGTGAACAACGTTGCAGAGCGATTAAGTTTGTATCAAGAATTAGACAATTTAAAGTCTGAAGAAGAGTTAACCAAATTTTCAATTAGACTTGTTGATCGTTTTGGTCCGTTACCAAGAGAGGTAAAGGAATTACTGATTTCATTCCAATTGCGTTGGTTGGCTCAGGAATTGGGAATGGAACGAATTGTAATAAAATCACAGAAATTAGTGGGGTATTTTATTTCGAATCCTCAATCAACTTTTTACGAAACAGAAATATTCATGAATTTATTGAATACAATTCAAGCCAATCCAACTGGATATAGATTAGTTCAACAGAATGAAAAATTACGTTTGATAATAGAGCCCGTTATTCACATCAAAGATGCGATGGAGAAAATGGGTAAACTTAAAATTATCAATTAAGAATACCCAAATTAGATAAGAAGCAAAGTCAGGATTAAATTGCCTATTTAGTTTTAATCATAGCGTTTGCACCTTCAATCCATTTATCTGGACCTCCGGCTACATATCCTGTTTTTCCAAGAGACGTTAAATCGTATTTTTCTTTCTCTGTTTTTTTTGCATTCACAAAAAACACAGTTGGATATCCTTGTACTGCAAAAGTCTGTTGCAATTGACTGTTTTGTTGTTTGATTGCATCCGTTTGAGGTTTGCTTTTAGGGAAATCTAATTCAACTAAAATAACATTGTCATTGGCCCATTTCGTAAACGTTTCAGTTAAAAAAACTTCCTTTTGAAGTCTAATACACCAGCCACACCAATCGCTACCAGTGAAAAACAACATCATGGGTTTGTTTTCTTTTTGCGAAATGGCAATTGCTTTATTCATATCAGTGTGCCAAACCAAACCTTCGTTTGAATTTTTAGATGCACTTTCTTTTTGAGCTCCGCACGAAATTGCTAGCAAAAGAAGGGGGATAGCGAGAAAAATTTTCATAGGTTTTATTTTTTATTCAATGCTGCAGCATCCAGCTTAAGAAGTTCAACAATTACTTCCGCAGTAATGTCCATTCCTCCTTTAGTATACAGCATATTTGATCCGTCAATTACGTAATTTAGTTTCTTTCTATCTGCAACAATATCTACAGCTTGTTTTACTCTTTCAAAAATTGGTTGGTTTAATTCTTGAGCGCGTATTTGGAGTTCATTTTGAATAGTTTGTTCTCTTTCTTGAATACGTTGTCCCAATCCCATTAAATTTGTTTCACGAGATTTAATAATTGTAGGTGAAAGTGAGCTTCTCTCTGCTTCAAGTTTTGCTCGGGTTTTTTCGTACTCTTCATACATGGTTTGAAGCTCAGTTTTGAATTCTTCTTCAATGTCTTTAATTTCTTTTAAAGCCAGCTCTCTTGAAGGCATTGTATCAAGAAGTTGTTGAGAATCTACGTGTGCTACTTTAGATTGTGAAATAGCGAAATTTGTTACAAAAAGTAAAGCTACAATTGAAAGTGTTTTTTTCATTTTTATTTTTTATTTAATTGATATACCCATTTCTTTTAAAACATCATTACTTAAATCAAATTTTGTTTCTGCATAAACCAAATTACTTTGATTAGACTTGTCAAAAACAAAAGAATATCCCTTTTTTTGTGCGACTTTTTGCATCGCTTCAAAAACTTTATCTTGAATGGGTTTTATTAATTCTTGTCTTTTTTGAAAATAATCTCCAGTCACCCCAAAATGTGAAGTTTGAACCTTCACTGCATCTTGCTCAAGTTTTTTTATCTCCTCAGAACGTTTGTTCTTTTCTTCTTCAGGAAGCAAAACTTCTTCTTTGGCAAAATTATCTTTTTTTGTTTTAAGAGTTGCATACAACTCCTCAATTTCTTTTGTCCAACGATCTGCTAACTTATCCAATTTCTCTTTTGAATCTTGGTATTCAGGCATTTTTTTTAAAATGTAATCCGAATCAATATACGCATATTTTTGTCCATTGGCAAAGTATGTGCCAAACATAACCAACAAAAAAATTAACCATTTTCCAGTTTTCATAATACTACTTTTAAATCTATAATTCACCTAGGTTCATTCCAATGGTAAAGGTCAGTTTTGGATAAAATCCTTTTGTACTAATTGAAGAATCTGATGCTTTGCCAAATCCATCTGACCAATAATCCAATTTATCAAAACCTAAGCCGTAGTCAAGCCCGAGCATTCCAAACATTGGTAGAAATACTCTAATTCCAACTCCAGCTGTTTTCTTTACATTAAAAGGATTGAATTTCTGAAAACTTGGAAATGTATTTCCTGCCTCCGCAAAAACCATTGCATAAAAAGTTGCGGAAGGATTTAATGATATTGGATATCGTAGTTCCAAGGTGTATTTTGCGATTATTGGATCTCCACCGAAACTTGAAATAGTTTGATCCTCATATCCTCTTAAAGCAATGATTTCTCTACCGCCTATTTGGCCAATTCCTGTTAAGCCACTTCCACCCATTGTAAATCTGTCAAACGGTGTAACACCTTTGGATTTGTTATAAGCCCCCATGAATCCAAATCCAAATCGAGGCATCAATACTAGTTTCTTATCAGGCGATAAAGGCAAATACCATTCTCCCGTAAATTTCACTTTAAAATATTCTAAGTACTTGTATCGCTCTTGTGAACTTGAATTTGTGTAATCTTTATCTTCAAAAAGTGAGTAAGGTAAGCTACCTTTTAGCGTTAAACTAAAATTAGAACCACTTTGCGGATAAATTGGAGCACTAACCGAACTTCTTTGAAGTGTATATTTTAAGGCAATGTCATTCGCATATCCTTTTGTTAAATTTGGGAAGACATTGTAATTCATTACATCATAATACTGATAACTAAGCTCATAAGAGTTGGTGAAATAATCATCAGGCCATTTTAATCTTTTCTGAATGGCAAGTCCTGTTCCCGAAATACCCACCCCTGAATAGGAAGGATTGCTTCTTAAAAATCTACCATTTGATATAGCGGTGTGATTTATCCAGTACGATAAGGAAGTTGGTTTTTTTCCACCCAACCATGGTTCAGTAAATGAAAAGGTATAACTCTGAAAAAAGGATCCGTTTGATTGAGCACGTATTGATAAACGTTGCCCATCACCGCCAGGTAATGGTGACCAAGCTTCTTTTTTAAAGAATTTTTTAGTTGAAAAATTATTGAATGTTAAGCCCAAAGTTCCAATTATTCGTGGACCTGTATTTGCTCCAGCGCCTCCGTAACCTCCTGAAAGTTCAATTTGATCCGAGGATTTTTCTTCAACAACGTATTCAATGTCAACAGTACCTTTTTCTGGATTTGGCATTGGATTTACTTGAAATGCTTGATCATTGAAAAAACCGAGTTGAGACAATTCTCGTTGGGTTCTCATAATATCTGCCTTGTTGAACAAATCACCTGGTTTGGTTCTTATTTCTCGAATGATGACATAATCACTTGTTTTGGTATTTCCTCGAACGGTAATAGTTCCATTACGAGCCTCTTTTCCTTCCAATATTCTAATTTGATAGTTGATTTGATTATTGGTAACATTGGTCTCTACTGGAAAGACATTAAAGAATAAGTAACCGCGATCCATATATAGTGATGAAATATCTCTTCCTTCAGGACTTCCATTCAACCGTGTTTGAAGCAGCGTTTTGTTATACAAATCTCCTTTCTTGATCCCTAAAACCGTATCAAGATAACTGGATCTGTATTTTGTGTTTCCAATCCATTCTATGTCCCCAAAATAGTACTTTGATCCTTCGTTTATTTTGATGTGTACGATCAAATTTTTACTATCTAATTTGTATACTGTATCGTGCGAAATTTCAGCATCTCTCAGTCCCACTTTATTGAACTTAGCTAAAAGGAGGTCTTTGTCTTTATCAAAGGATGATTGGGTGAATTTAGAGCGACTAAATATGGTAAAAACACCACGTTGCTTCGTGTCTTTCATTGCCCATTTAAGCTTCCAATCAGGAATTGCTTCATTGCCATCAATGATAATTTTTTTGATTCCAATTTTAGGACCTTTTTTAATATTAATACGAAACAGTTCAGCGTTATTTATTAATGTGTCTTTTTCTCTAACAATAGCAACATCAACACCGTAGAATCCTTTTTCTCGAAAATAACCTCTTATTTTGTTGTTGGTTTGAAACACAAGATTTTCCGTAATGGTTTTACCTGAAAACAGGGTGATTTCTTCGCGAATTTTATCAGCATCTCGACGGTTTATACCCGTAAACATGAAGCGAGAAAGTTTTGGTCTTGGCTCCAGTTTTATAAGGAGATAAACCACTCCTGCTAATTCTTTTTCTATTTCAATTTGAATATCTGAAAAAATTTCCTCTTTCCACAAATTTTTAATCGCATTTGTGATAGGTTCACCAGGTATTTTTATTTTTTCACCTACACGAAGCCCTGAAATCAAACGAATTCCTTGATGGTCAAAGTTATCTGCTCCTTGAACGCGAATTGCTCCAATCTCATATTCTTTGGGATTGATGAAATCAAATCGAGAATTTGTATCACCTATAGTTATTACTTTCTGAGAAAATCCCGCAGTTAACGATGCAATGCAAATACATAATAGAAGTATTTTTTTCATTCTCATTCTTGTATTTGTTCAGAAACCAACCCAAATCTTCGCTCGCGATTTTGATAATCTAATAAGGCCTGCATGAAATGTTCACGTCTAAATTCCGGCCAGTAAACATTGGTAAAATGAAACTCAGTGTATGCAATTTGCCAAAGTAGAAAATTACTAATTCTGTTCTCTCCACTAGTTCTTATAAGTAACTCCGGATCAGGAATGTCCTTTGTTGAAAGAAATCGTTCAAAAATTTCTTCGTTTATTTCTTCTGCTTTGAGCTGATGATTTTCTATTTCTTCTGCTATTTCTTTCAGGGCACGAATGATTTCCCAACGGGCACTGTAATTTAACGCAAGAATTAATGTAAGATCTTTATTGTTTTTTGTTTTTTCTTTCGCCCATATCAAACTTTTCTGACAATCTTCTGGCAATTTTGATTCATCACCAATTGTAATTAAACGGATGTTGTTTTCATCAAGTTCATCAACTTCGTTTGCGATGGATTGTACCAATAAATCCATTAAAGCATCAACTTCTTCTTTGGGGCGATTCCAATTTTCTGTAGAAAATGCGTAAAGAGTAAGATATTCAACTCCAAATTCCCGAGCAGATTTGATTGTTGACCGAACGGATTCTACACCCGAAGCATGACCAAATAAACGGTCTTGCCCTTGTTGTTTAGCCCATCGACCATTGCCATCCATTATGACAGCTATGTGTCTTGGGATGTTGTTTTTATCAATGTGCTCTTCTTTACTCATGAATTCTTAAACGAAACGAATTTAGTTTTCGTATTATCGGACTGCGAATTTAGTGAATTTAAACGTTTTATTAAAATCTTACCTTCATTAAAAGTTGTGTATCAAATAATTTCGAATATCTCCTTGCAGTTTTGTTGAATTTTTTCTGAAATTCCATCTGTTGGAAGATCATTGTCGTCAACTCCAAAAGGATCCTCAATTTCTTCTGCCAAAATTTCCATACTCACCAATGCATAGAAGACAAATGTAGAAATGAAAGCAGACCAATATCCGAAAATATTAACGAATGCCAATGGCATCGAAACCACGTAAATAAAAATAAATTTTTTGATAAACATGCTGTAAGAAAAGGGAATAGGAGTAGCTTTAATTCGTTCACACGCACCGATTCCATCAATAAGTGAATTACAATTTTTACTTAAAACCAAATAATCTTCATTGGTAATTCGCATTTCCTTTTTGATCGATTCTATTTTTTGAGTTATTAGTTGAATTACAAAAAGTGGGACATGATTTTTGGTCTGAAAGATTTGTCTTTCTTCATTTGTTAAGTGTAAAATATCTAAATCAACCCCTTTTCTCAAATATTCTTTGCTTGAGAGCGCAAAATTTGGAATCATTCGGGCAAAGAATATACGCTCGTCCTGTGTTAATTGAAAACTTGATAATTTAATGGATAAATTTCTACTATCATTAATAAATTGCCCCCAAATTTTTCTTCCTTCCCACCATCGATCATACGCCGTGTTTGTTCTGAAAACAAGCAAAAGCGAAATAATGAACCCCAAAAGTGAATAAACAGAAATCAAACTGTTCAGGGCTACTGCTTTTGGAAAAAAAGTAATCTCAAGAAAAGCAATCGCCATGGATAAAAGAGCAATGTAAACGAGCTCTTTCCACAACATGCGAAAGGTATCGCTCTTGTTCAGAGCAAAAATGAGTTGAATCCAATTTTTAGGGTCGTACGTGATCATTTTGATAATTTATAATCAATTCAAATTTACTTTAAATAATGTCGAAAAATTTGATGGTTAACTTTTTTTATTAATTTCGGCAAAAACTGAACTCTCATGGAAATTACTCCCGAAATCAAGGCCAAACTAGATCAATTAAGTGATAAATATGACGCACTGGGACAAGACTTAAACGCTTATTTAGATGGTCTTTTACATGCTGATGTTACAAAATATTGGGATTACATCGAGTTAGATACGCTTTTGAGTATTCAAAAACCGAAAACATCCTATCCAGATGAGGTGGTTTTTATTATTTATCATCAGATTACCGAGCTCTATTTTAAATTGGCTTTGAGAGAATTTGAACAATTAGGTAATACAGAGAAAATTGAAAAAGTATTTTTTGTGGATCGTGTGGGAAGAATTAATCGTTATTTTGAGGCATTAATAAATAGTTTTGAAATAATGGTTGATGGAATGGAGCAAAAACAATTTTTGAAATTCCGTATGTCACTGTTACCTGCTAGTGGTTTTCAATCAGCACAATACCGATTAATAGAGATATATTCAACGGACTTTATTAATTTGGTGCACAAGGATGTTCGTGAACAAATGAATTCAGAGAAAGAAATCGAGAAGTTATTTGAACACATTTATTGGAAAGAGGGAGCCACTGAGATTAAAACGGGAAAAAAGACACTAACATTAACACAATTTGAAGATCGATACAAGGATGAATTCATTCAATTAGGAAAAAAATGCATTGAAAGAAATTTGTGGCAAGTGTTTAGCAAACTGTCAGAAGCAGATCAAAAGGACCAACAGGTAATTGAGGTTTTAAAACAACACGATAGTAATGTCAATATTAATTGGCCACTTGCGCACTATAAATCTGCAGTGCGTTATTTGGCAAAAGATTCCACTGATATTGCGGCTACAGGCGGAACAAACTGGCAAAAATATTTACCTCCTCGTTTTCAAAAACGTATTTTCTTCCCTCAACTTTGGTCTGCCCAAGAAAAGGATAATTGGGGAAAAGGATGGGTTGAAACTGTTTTAAATGAATAAAAAGTGTCTGATTCAACCCTGATTTCTATTTGCATCCCGGTTTATAATTCTGATGTAAATTCTTTGGCTCAAAGTCTTTATGAACAGTGTAAATTGTTAGGAGATAAAGTTGAAATCATTGTAATAGATGACTGTTCCGACCTGATCTGGAAACAGAAAAACGAAGCGTCAAAAAACGTGTGTAAATTCATTGAGTTGCCCGAGAATATTGGACGTTCAAAAATTCGAAATCTATTTTTAGCACACTCCAAAGGAGACTATCTTCTTTTTATTGATGGTGATTCAGAAATAGTTTCAAAAAACTATGTGTTTGATTTTGTTAGATTTTTAGAAAACAGCACCGTTGATGTTTTAGTTGGCGGTAGTATTTATCAAAAAGACAAACCTGATCGATCAAAATATTTAAGGTGGAAATATAGCATTTACCGAGAAAGTAAAACAGCTGACAAGCGAGAAAAAGGAAATTTGGGTTTTAAAACGAATAATTTTTTAATTCGAAGAGAACTTTTTTTAGAAATACCATTTAATGAAGAGCTCAAGGGATATGGACATGAGGATACGCTTTTTGGTATTTTGTTGATTCAAAAGAATTGTAAAATTGAGCATTTAGAGAATCCAGTTTTGAACAAACACCTTGATACAAATAAAGTTTTTTTGAAAAAAACGGATAATGCAATTTTAAATTTGGTAAAGATATATTTCATGCGAGACCAATATCCTGAAATATCAGAGATTAAGCTTATTCGTTTTTACGAAAAAATTGCTCAACAAAAATTGCGTAAAATCGTTTTAATTATTTTTCAAATGATTCGACCTTTCGTTGTTTTTTTTCTTCAAAAAGGGTATTTTATACTCTGGATGTTTGATTTTTACAAATTAGGATTGTTTATTCGTAAAATAAAATCGTAAATTAGCCACTAACATTTATAGAGTATGAGATCATTTTTGTTTTTGATAACCCTAGTAGTTTCAAAATTCACGTTTAGTCAGTTTACGCCCCTTTCCATAGGACAAAAAGCACCATTGAGTGATCTTCAAATGACTTCAACAACGGGCGAAATGCTGTCATTAAAAAAGATGAATCAAGAGGGTCTAATTGTTATTTTTACTTCCAACACGTGTCCATTTGTAATTGGATTCAACGATGGTACATTTGGAGGTTGGGAAAACTCATACAATTCAATTTTTGAAAAAGCCAAAGCACATTCAATTGATGTTGTTTTGGTTAATTCCAACGAGGCAAAAAGAGAAGGAGGAGAATCGCTGGCTGATATGACTAAGCGAAAGTCAGATAAAGGATTTATGATGTCGTATGTCCTCGATAAAAATTCAGAGCTTGCAAATGCATTCGGCGCAAAAACAACGCCTCATATTTTCTTTTTTGATAGAAATTTAAATTTGATTTATACAGGTTCAATTGATAATTCTTTTGAAGATAAAAGGAAAACAGATGTTCCATATTTGATGAATGCAATAGATTCATATTCAAAAGGCAAGAAAATTAAAACAAAATCAACTGCTCCTAAAGGATGTAGCATAAAACGAATGAAAAATTAAACTATGAAAGTAAAATTTACCTTAGTATTGTCTTTATTGACGATTTTTATTTACGGACAAAAACAAGGAAATGGTGGTATTCCTAAAAGTTTTAAATACGAGCAGTTATACAAGAATATAGATCAACGGACATTTTCTATGCCAGATATTTCCTCGCTAAAGGCGGAGGATGCCCTTGTAGATAATACAGGCACTGCACCTTGGCGTTTTGGGTATAATAATTTCACAAACCTTAATTTAACCAATTCGGGCTCTTGGTTTGAGCTTGATAATGGTGATCGAATTTGGTTTTTGAAACTTACCTGTGAACAGGCTTTATCCGTTAACTTATCCTTTAAAAATTCGGAGATTCCACAGGGAAATGAGTTGTATGTATTTAATGAAAAAAGGGATTTTATTTTAGGGAAGTTTATACAAGGACATATTTACAATGGCCAACTTGGAACCGAATTAGTACCAGGAAGTACTGTAATAGTTGAGTATTATGTAAAACAAGGAAATTCAGAAGGAAAAATAGAATTAGGTACTGTAACGCATGGTTATCGTACTGCATCCGAATTTCAAGAAAAAGCTTTTGGAAGTTCAGGAGCTTGTAATATGAATGTGAATTGTGCGGATGGTTTGCCTTGGCAACAAGAACGAAACAGTGCGGTAATGCTTGTTTCTGGAAGTAATGGCTTTTGTTCAGGTGCATTAATTAATAATACGTTAAATGATGGAAAGCCATACGTATTAACAGCGAATCATTGTTATTCAGATCCAACAAACTGGATTTTTCGATTCAATTGGCAAGCAACTGACTGCAACAACCCAGGAGCTTCACCTTCATTTCAATCATTAAGTGGATCGGTATTGAGATCGAGAAGAACACCTTCTGATTTTTGTTTGGTAGAAATCACAGGTGGATTGCAGGCAAATACAGTTCCATTAAGTTACAATCCTTATTTTTCTGGATGGAGCAATTCTGACATAGCACCAACAACTACAGTTTCGATTCATCATCCTGCAGGTGATATTAAGAAAATTTCATTTGATGATGCTCCTGCCGTTTCTAGTCAAGGTATGGGGTCAACTGAGGCAAATTCTACGTGGACTGTAGAATGGGATAGAAATACAACCACTGAGGGAGGATCATCTGGCTCACCTTTGTTTGATCAAAATCACCGAATTATTGGACAGCTTTGGGGCGGTGGCGCATCATGTAGTAACCTTAGTTCACCAGATTATTACGGTCGTGTTCATAGCTCTTGGGAACCTGCTAATTCTAACAGCACCAATCAATTAAAATTTTGGTTAGATCCAAATAACTCAGGTGCTGAATTTATCGACGGATATGATCCATCGAATGCTACACCAGTTGCTGTAGATCCAGGAATGACTAATCCTCAAGGTGTTTCAGGTACATTTTGTGGTACTGAGGTAACGCCACAAGTAACTATTCAAAATAATGGTTCTGAAGCATTAACCACTGCGCAAATTAATTATGGTTTTGATGGTGTACAAAACTTAACTTATAGCTGGTCTGGGAATTTAGCACAATGGCAATCAGCTGCAGTTACTCTTCCAACAGCTTCAATGACTGCTGGTATTCATACATTTTTAGCATCTGTATCCAATCCAAATGCAGGACTTACTGACGAAAATGCGAATAACAATTCTGTTTCTTCCACTTTTAATGTTGTAATTGGAGGGCAATCTGTTCAAATGAATCTCGCTTTGGATTGTTATGGTTCAGAAACTACATGGGAACTACAAGATGCTACTTCAACTGCAATTTATTCAGGTTCTGGATACTCAGATGATCAGCCGGGTCCTGTGGATTCAGATCCATGGTGTTTGAATGATGGATGTTACACATATTTCATTATGGATAGTTATGGAGACGGTGTATTTGGCGGTTTCTGGTGTGGACAAGACGGAAGTGTTTCAGTAGTTTATCAAGGAGATACGTTAGGTCAAATAACAGAGGCACAAGCTAATTTTGGTGATCAAACAAGTTTTCAATTTTGCATTGGAAATGTAGGAGTTGAATGGTCTGTAATTAAAGATATTGAAGTTTATCCTAATCCATTCACGAATTCTTTGCAAATAAATCTTAATCAGTTAGATGCAAGCGAGTTGATTCTAATGGATATAGCGGGTAAAGTAATTGTTCGAAAGTCACTTACTGCGAATAACACTCAACTTGAACTAGAAAATGAATTAGGTGTTGGAACCTACTTCCTGCAAGTAAATATGAAAGATGGTAGCGTGAAAACGAAGAAAGTAAACAAGATTTAAATACAAAAAACAATTTACTTTCCTTGTTCTAAAAAAGATTGCAAAATCAAGGCAGCACTTACTTTATCAATTAAGCCTTTGTCCTGTCGTTGTTTTTTGTTTTTTCCGGATTGCGAAATTACCTGAGAAGCCATTTTTGATGTATATCGCTCGTCTATTTGAACGATTTCATGCGTTGGAAATTCTTTTTTCAGTACTTCTATAAAAAGATCAATATTTTGATTTATCTCAAATAAACTATTGTCTAGTCGTTTTGGTTTTCCAAGAACAATGATAGATATCTTTTCTTTTGGAATTAATGATTTAAGGACAGAAACTAAGTCCTTACTTTCTACAGTGCTATGTCCAAAGGCGAAAATCCGCGCATCGTCCGAAAGTGCGATACCTGTTCGTTTTAATCCAAAATCCAAGGCGAGTACTTTGCCCATTTTACTTATTTTGGATGGAATTTAACCATTCCCCCATGATTTTCAGCACATCTTCTTGAATGGTTTGCTCAATTGTTCCATATTCGGTCGGATTTCCGGTTTCACACTCTTGAAATAAATGATTCAAATTTGGAATTTCTTTAAATACTTGCGATTTGTCAGATTTAGGAATATACTTTTGCAATGCACCTAGATTTTCTTTTGGTGGAACTTGTAGGTCTTTACTTCCATTGATTGCTAGCACATGACAATTTACTTTTTCTAAATCATTTTTAGGATTATACTTGATAAAATAAAACATCCAAGGATTGCATACATTACTTATTGATTCTTGAATTAATGCCTCTTTTGATGGGTAACTTTCCAGTTCACTATCTTTGGTTTTGCTCAGCGTTTTTCTGATTTTTTTCTCCAAAATGGGTTTTGCCACATCTAAGCTAGATTGTTCATGAACGATATCATAGATTTTACTATTGTATCGTTGTATTGATTTATTTGTTTTTTCGGAAATCCCATTGGCCCTATTTATTAGATACTGCTGCAACAAAAGCAATTCTCTCCCAGGTATTCCAGGTCCAGAAAGAAGAGCAATGGAATGGATGTCTTTCCTTCGAGCTGCAAGCATTACAGCAATCATAGCTCCTTCACTATGTCCCGCAATACAAATTTTAGAAGTATTTATTTTAGAATTTGTTTTCAAAAAATCAAGGGCACTCTCGGCATCCTGAGAAAGTTCAATCGAGGTGGCTGAATAAAAATTCCCTTTAGATTTAGCTGTACCTCGATCATCATAACGTAAAACAGCAAAACCTTGTTTTGTTAAATAATCAGCTATAATCCAAAATGGTTTGTGTTCTAATATTTCTTCATTTCTATCTTGAGGGCCACTTCCACTTACTAATATAACCGCGGGAAATGGACCTTCACCCTTTGGATAAGTTATTGTTCCAGCTAAATTGAATTTTTCTAGTTTATTCTCAAACGAAATTTCCTCTTCCACATAGTCAAACGGTTCTTTAGGATCTTGAGGTCTGAAGGCTTTTTTTAAAATCACTTCTGATCGAGTAAGGAGCATTTTTGTACTAAAACTACCTTGTTTAAATGTTCCATCAATTGAGTCTTTGAAGAGAATGCCTGAATAACTAACACCTAGATTTTTAACTTCAAAAACTAGCGTATTATTACTAAATTCCACTTTTGTTGCTGGAATGTCTTTTGCTCCCTGATCGGGACTGTCTAATTTACCCTCGTAATTTTCTCCATTTTTTGCGATATGCAAATCCAGCCGAAGCTTTTGACCAACATCTAACAATCCATGCCAAGTGTCAATTATTTCTTGGGAAATAACCATTTGAAGTGAAAACATGAAAATTATGAAAGACCATTTTTTCATAATAAGCTGAAATTTATTTACTTTGTAAAAGTAACCATCATTTTTTTTATCTTCACAAGAAAATTCTATGAAAAAATATTTTTTCCTAGCAGCGCTGTTCTTTTTGATTTTAAAGAATGGAGATGCACAAACAACAATTTGGCAAAATGATTTTGAAAATTCTGCTGAGTGGACTCTCAATATTTCTACTGGACAAAATGATATTGATGCAAATCTATGGGTGATTTCTGATGCCGAAGGAGGCGTGGCTGCAGGAGGATGCGGCACAGCTGGAAATGGAAATAAAACTTTACATGTTGGTTGTCAAGGGACCTGGTGTGTAGGAACCGGTGCAACCTATAATGCTGGTGATGGTGGATTAGGATTTATCTCTGCAACAACCAATAAACGTGCAGTTATCGCTTCAAACATTAGCACTTTGAATTCTCAAAATTTGAGTATTGAGTTCGATTATATTGGAATTGGTCAGGCCGGAGATGATTATGGAGCTGTCATATATAGTATTGATGGTGGTAGTACTTGGATTAATTTACAACTAATTACTCCTGCGTCTACTTGCTCAAACGGACAAGGTCTATGGTCTCATGTGTCAATTCCATTGCCTACTACATGCAATAATTTATCTTCGTTGAGACTGGGTTTTGATTGGAGAAATAGTAATGATGGAGCTGGTTCTGACCCTTCCCTTGCATTAAATAATTTAAAGATTACAACGGATATCCTACCAGTTCCTCAGGCAGTTTTTAGTGTAAATACCAATCAACTTTGTCAAAACGATTGCTTTACATTTTCTAACACTAGTTCTGATGCAACGTCCTATTCGTGGGATTTTGGTAACGGAAATTCTTCCACTCTTGAAAATCCTCAACCACTTTGTTTTAATTTGCCGGGACAATATGTAATTACCCTAATTGCTTGTAATAATCAAGGGTGTGATACAACCACTCAAAACGTAACTGTACTGCCTTCTCCATCAACCGGTTTAGAATTTTTGAACGGTCAAATCACGTCCTTACAACCAAATGCGCTTTATCAATGGTTATTGTGTCCATCTTTAACGATTATACCCGGTGCTACTTCGGTGCAATACACACCTCCGATCAATGGTGAATATGCTGTGATAGTGACGCTTGCGAATGGTTGTTCTGACACTTCGGATTGTATTTCAATTAATGATTTAGGATTAGAAGAACAAAGTGATTTTGCAACCTTGTTCCCTAACCCGGGAAATGGTTCTTTTGGAATATCTTCAATAGGATCTAAAATTTCTGAGATTGCCATTTATGATTTAACCGGAAGTAAGCAAGATCTGATTGTTCAAGGAAACCAGTACTCTCTTGTGACAAACGTAAACGGCTTGTTTTTCGTTCGTATGGAATTCGCTAACGGTAATCATCTAATTCTTCCGTATTTGAAGGAGTAAATAAAACTATTTTTAATTATAATTTGAACTAAACATATGAGAACAAATCACGAAATCGACTATTTTATTAAAGGCGAGGAAATGCAACTCGTTGAAATTGAATTGGACCCTCAAGAGACTGCCATTGCTGAAGCTGGTGCATTTATGTATATGGATGACGGAATTAAAATGGAAACTATTTTTGGAGACGGTTCCCAACAGCAGCAAGGATTTATGGGTAAGCTATGGAGTGCCGGAAAGCGTTTGTTGACTGGTGAAAGTTTGTTTATGACTGCATACACGCACACTGGAGCCGGTAAAGCACGTGTTGCCTTTGCTTCACCCTATCCTGGAAAAATCATTCCAATAGATCTTCAACAGTATAATGGAAAAGTAATTTGTCAAAAGGATTCCTTTTTGTGTGCAGCCAAAGGAGTATCCGTTGGGATTGAATTTCAGCGTAAGCTAGGGACAGGTTTATTTGGTGGGGAAGGTTTTATTATGCAAAAATTGGAAGGTGATGGAATGGCATTTTGTCATGCTGGAGGACATGTTATGAGTAGAAAATTAAATCCAGGAGAGGTTTTGCGTGTCGATACGGGTTGTATCGTTGCTTACACACAAGATGTAGATTACGATATTCAATTTATTGGTGGTATTAAAAATACACTTTTTGGTGGTGAAGGAGTTTTCTTTGCTACCCTTAAAGGTCCAGGCGAAGTTTGGTTACAAACATTACCAATTTCTCGTTTGGCTTCTCGTATATTGGCTTATGGCACCACTCAGCATAAAGAAGAGGGAAGTGGTATTTTGGGTGGTTTGGGAAATCTTTTAGACGGAGATGGACGTTAGATTTTTATTATTTACTTGAATAAGGTCGCCTAATTTCTTAAGCTAATTGCTTTAAAATAACCTAAAAACTAGTATTAAATCGCCAACATTTACAGTTAGGTATTTATTTAATGTTAACTTTAAACTAAAACTAAATTTATATGAAGAAAAAATTACTTCTTTTATTGGCCGTATTTTCTGTTTTTAAATATTCTGAAACTCAAGCCCAAGGAGGAACATGTGGCACTGCATTACCTGTAACCCCAGGTACGTTCACAGCTTCTCCATTAACTGGAACCCCAAGTCAACCAGATGCTACTGCTGCTGGATGGTACAGTTTTACTCCCTCCAATTCGGGGATTATGAACATTAATTCATGTAGTGGAGGAGCTGACACTAGGTTGTGGATTTGGTCAGGAAATTGCGCTGCACTGTCGCAAGTTGCAACTAATGATGATTTCGCTGGTTGTATTTCAACAGGTACGGCTGCCTATGCATCTCGTATCGACAATGTGATATTACTCGCTGGTAATACGTATTATTTTGAATGGGATGATGTTTGGGATGCAAATGGATTTACTTGGAATTTCACCTTCAGTCCACTTCCATCAAATAATGATTCTGAAATTAATTTTTTGACAAATAGATATACACGAATTCCAATTACTCAAGCATCAAATGGAATTACCTTAGGAGGAACCATTAAAAATTTAAGTGCGAATTCATTAACAAATGTAGTTTTAACAGCAGAGATTTATGAACTACCGAATACAACCACTCCAATTACAACGTATTCATCATCACCAATAAATTTAGGTATCGGTGGTCAACAAGTTGTTGTTTCTGGTGTTTGGGCACCCTCGCTTACATCCTCAAATTCCTATCTTATCAAGTACGTGAAAACTCAAAATGAGTTAGACCAAGTTGTTGCAAATAATCTGGCACAACAAGACCTAATTCTAGACTATAATTATATGGCTCGGGATAAAGATATTTATACTACTGCATTTAACTGGTCAACGACGAATGGATATTCACAGGGAGTTCAATACAGCGTATTGGGGGCTGATCAAATGACAGGAGCACAATACTATATTGCTTCTACATCAACGACACAAGCCTATACAGTACAAGTTTTTTCTGTTACAAACGGAGTGGTAGGTACAACGCCTTTGTACACATCTGCAAGTATTACCAATAACGGTGCAGGATGGAAAAATCATGTGTTTCCAGCTCCTTTAGCTGTAACAGCAGGTGAATATGTTGTAGCGATTACAAAAACAGGAACGACATCTTTTCCTATTGGTTGTGATGCAAGTTTATTTACGAATGGAAGAAATCTTGTAAAAGTTGGAACGGGAGCATGGAATCCGATGGAATTATATGGTGTAAGTTATGCATTTATGATTCGACCTAAATTCGGAAGTGATCCAGTAAATGATATTGTTTATGTCAGCAATTTAAATCCAGGAGGTGAATATACAAGAATTCATTCAAGACAATCATTAACTGGAAATGACCTTCAGTTTTCGGCAAATGGCAAAAACAATGGTACATCAGCAATTCAAGGTGTTACTATGACGGCTTCATTATTTGACGGACAAGGAAATGTTTTATATACTGCAACTTCAGCAGCACAAGATTTAGCGGCGGGTCAGACAGGAACTTTTACAATACCTAATTATTTGGTTTCTGCTTATGATAATTATACAGTAAACTATGTTTTTTCAGCTGCCACGGATCAGATTCCACAAAATAATTCTGCAACTACAGGATTTTCTAGAACAAAACAGTCTATGTCAAGAACTTACGGTATAACTGGATCATTGGGAATTGGAAATAATGCAACTGCTGGTGTATATGACAATGGGATATTAGGTCAAACCTATACTTTATCAGCAAATGATTATTTAGATTCAGTGCAGTTTGTTTTAAATGCAGGAACTCCTGCCAATCAACCTGTTAGGGTTGATATTTACGCTACATCTAATGGAATCCCAACCGGCACACCTATTGCAAGTACGACAACTTACTCAACAACTGCTGCCGACAATACCTCGGGTGTGGTATTAAAATTACCTATTCAAGGAGGAACTCTTCCATTAAATGCTGGGACTTACTTTTTTGGTGTAATTGAAAATGCTGGAAATATTAGATTAGCGACTTCTTCCAGTTATCATACCCCAAATAGAGCATTTCTTAAGTGGGACCAAAGTCCTGCAGGTGCCGCAACATGGGCAACAGTGGAACAGTTTAACTTTTTAGTGTCCTACGTAATAAATCCAATTTTCCAAACGTGTGTACCTATGCAAATTACCGAAACGGTTACTGCGGCTTCTTGTGGAGCATCTGATGGAGCGATTGACAATGCGATTTCTGGAGGCACGGGCACATTGTCAGTTTTATGGACTAATGGACAAAATACAGAAGATTTATCAAGTCTTTCAAGTGGTGCTTATGGAATTACATTAACGGATGTTAATGCATGTACTGCTACTGAAAATATTGTTGTACCAAGTTTATCTAATTTAAGTGCTACGACTAGTTCAACTGATGTTAGTTGCGCAAATACAAATACTGGTCAGATTATTTTAGTGGCGGCAAATGGTGTAGAACCTTACAACTATTCATGGTCAAATAATGTAGTGGCTTCTGATACAGCAAATAACTTACCAGCGGGTAACTATTCTTGTTCAATAACAGATGCTACCGGTTGTGTTGTTGTGGTTTTTGATACCTTAACCGAGCTATCTCAAATTCAAGCTATCTCACCTGAAGACGCTGTTGTTTGTTATTCAACTTCAACAAGTGATTTAGTGGTTAGCGTCCAAAATGGAATTGCTCCTTACACTTTTTCTTGGTTAAATTCTTCGGTGACTGACGATACATTGCAAAATGCTTCCATTGGAAATTATACTTGCGTAGTTACAGATGCCCTTGGTTGTACTGATACGGTTTCAACCAATGTATTATTGTCAGATTTCAGTGCTGCTGGAACGAGTAATAATCCTCTATGCAACGGTACAAATACTGGTTCAGTGTCTGTCCTTGCAACTGGTGGCTCAGCTCCATATGTATATGATTGGACTAATTCAACATCATTTTCTTCTGCGTTAGCTGGTTTATCAGGTGGAACATATGAATGTATTATAACCGACGCCAATGGTTGTGTTGATACGGTAAGTACTACAGTTATTGAACCATCTGCTTTTTCTGTTTCTATAACAACTACGGACGAGTTAGTTGGAAATGATGGTTCAATTGATTTAAATGTAAACGGTGCTACGGCTCCTTATTCGTTCACATGGAGTAATGGAGCAACAACAGAGGATATTTCTGCACTTGTTGGTGGTGAATATATTTTTACAATAAGTGATGCAAATGGTTGTACATATTCTGATACAGTAAACGTTCTTAGCACAACGGTTGGAGTTTATGATCAGAATATTGAGCAAAACTGGACTGTTTATCCTAATCCCGGTACAGACTTTTTAATTATTACAGGTACTCATAATGGACTTATAGATGTAATGGATGTCAATGGTAAAATAATTGTTTCAGAAGCCATTTCTGAAAATGAGAGATTACTTGATCTATCGAGATTAGAAAGAGGAACGTATCTAATCAAATTTAATGAATCAATTAAATGTTGGATAAAGCAATAAAAACATCTTGAAAAAAAACGAAAAGTGGTCAAAACCTTGACCACTTTTTTTATTTTAATAAGTTATTTAATGTGAGTTCCGGATATGAATAAAGTCAGATCGCTTTGAATTGTTGGATACAAGTGAAAAGAGCAAGGCGTATTAAGATACGACGCGTGATTTTCAAGAAGTAGACGACTGTATCTAAAAGAAATTTATATTTTGTGGTTCCATGACACACCCATTTGTTGCTTTGATTTCATTTAAGATAACTCGTTATTACTAAGAATAACATCTAACACTTGGATATTTAACAAAAGATCTGAGAAAATTCTTATCCCGAACTCCCTTTATTTAAAAACGGAAATAGGCGTTTAAAAACTCATTTTATAATTAATTCTTAAAATGAAGGAAGAATTTTTAAGTAATGATTCTCTCAAACCAAAAGAAACTACAAGTTTTTGAGACTTATTTATTTCGATGTCAGAACCTAGAAAATATCGAAATGCGCTTGTTCCGCTAGCGATAACTATTTCATCTTCCCTATAAATTATATCACGATTCCATCTGTAAAAATGTTCAATAGAAACAAAAGGAGAAAGAAAAAAGTCTTTTATATCATGTTTAAATGTCAATCTATTTCTAAGCATACTGCTGTTTCTTCTAAATTGGTTATTATCTAATTGTTGAGCAATGGTCCAATTAAGTTTAGTGCGTTTAGAAACATCAAATAACCTCAAAAACGAAACATCTATACCGAAGCTAATTCTATTGTTATATGCATAAATTCTTGAGTTCAATCCACTGAATTTGTTGTTTTCCATTGAATTGCGATACCTTACAAAAGTTTCAAGACCTTTGGTCCAATTCTGAGTGAATTTGAAATCAATATTAGATTTGTCAAATTTATTGGTGTTTTTAAATCTGTATTCATAGGAACCCTCTAAATCAAGATGTTTTCCAAGAGATTTATTTACACTAACTCCCAACCATGATGAAAATTGGGCATTTAGTTGGCTAGTCGTAATTAAAACACCAACAATAAAAGGAATAGAGCGCTTAATAGTACACATGTAAATCACCTGCATCAACAATTTGTTTTTTATCAGTTATTTGTATTTTTTTTGACACTCTATTAAATTTTCCATTTTGCAAAGTATCTTCAGACAAGGAATAAATTGTATAGGTGCCTTTTTGCAAGCCTTCAAAAGAAAATAATCCATTTTCATCTGTTCTTACCGAATTTGAAGAATATTCATTTTGACCATAAATGATGTAAACACGTTCACCACCCCGACCAAAAGAATCTCCTGTAATGTTAGGGGAGCCTTGGTTAGAGACATCCACTGTAAATGGAGTAGAATAGTCATCTGCATCAACAACTTCACCGGTTGTGTTAGACGTAATAGTAAGGATATCCTGTGATAACGATAGGCTAAAAGGCAATCCACTTACTTGTTGTATTGAATCTAAAGTGCGTTGAGCAACCTCAAGATTTGAATCGCTGTAATTAAAGGAAACAGCAATTCCTGTTCTTCCTTGTAGTTGAGGATCAGCTGACGAAATCCATGATGGGTTTGTGTAATAAATGTAATACAATTTGGAATTGTCGGTAGAATTTAATAACCAATAATCGCCGTGTTCAATGGTAGCTCCTGATGTAAAAGAAACAGTGGTAATTTCTTTATCACCAAATGAATAATCTTGACCACTTAATTTTCCGCGTATCGCAGAAGTCCCGCCTGGCCCCTCTATTTTTTTACATGATGTTATTATTACAAGTAACGAAAGAAGAAGAAATGTTTGTCGCATAATTTATCGATTTAATATAATTTTAGTTGTTATTTTATTTTGAAGTAATTCAATGATATAAAGTCCGTTCTGAAGATTTGAAAGGTCAATTGTTGATTGAGAATTAACGGTTGTTTGATTGATGATTTTACCAAAAACATCTCTAATAATTAATTGATCGTCCCCAATCAATCCTGCTAATTTTAAACTATTTGATGTAGGATTAGGGTATAAAGTAATTTTATTATCAGATTTACTCCCTATACCTGCGCTAGGGCAAGAGCCAAACATATTGTTATCCATCCATGTTAGTCGGCCCAAAACCCATTCTTTCATGTATTCAATTTCTTCTTGGTATGTATTTCCAATAAAATTATTAGGCCAAACATAGGTTCCTAAAATTGGCCATTTGTTATAATTTCGAGAGGCTGGCACTTCAAGAATTTCTGCTAAACTATCAATATAATTCATGAGATAATCTGTACTTAAGATCCCATTTCTTAAACTAAACCATCGGCAATTAACTTCATTAGCATAAAGTGAATCTTGTAGCATTCTTTTCCACCAAAATGGATTGTCTAGTCCACCGGCACAATAATTGTTGAAATCAATTTCCCAACCAGTAGTATCACCTCCGTAGCAATAATTTGCATTACCCCAACCTAAATTAAAATCCCACAAAGGTCCAGCAACTAATTTTCCACCCTCACTGAAACGTTGCTTGTGTAAAAAAGTTGAAATACGGTAACCATCAACATTTTTTGACAATTCGTTCACTAACATAAAATCTATAAATGATTGAACATCAATGAATTTTCTAAAACCGTTAACGGGATCCGTAAAATTATTTCCCGCTAGAGTATCCTCCCAAGCAGTTATATAATTCTGAATGTAGTTTAATTGGAGAGGATGTAATTCAGTTATTTCAGGATCGTGTAATTGATAGCGAATTGAATTTGTGCTCGGAGCGCTTGCTAAATGTGGGGAAGTCCACGCGATAATTCCTCCAGCAGTAGTTTTGTCAACCTTAACAATATAGCCTCCAGTTAATTCATTTTCTAGTGTGTCTTGTGGTAAAACCGGGTTTATATTTACTCTTCCTGTATTAATCTTTATTCGTTCCATGAATACATAAACACCGATATATTCATCGTTTAATACTACTTCACACAACTTGGTTCTTGGAGAGTAATTACCCATTTCATTGCCTAAATGATATGTTATAATATTTCTAATAAAGCTCTTGTCCGTATAAGGCGCATACAAAATCCAGTCATTATCACTTGGAAAATCAAAAATTGATACATTGTAATTGGAAGAATCTGGTCCTCTAGTTTCTAAGCCATAGGATTTCATGGGGAACCCATTGGACGATGATCCTCTCCTTTCAATTCCAATTTCACCATAAAATTCATTAAATGGATCAGAAATAGAATTAACATTCCCTTCGCCATTATAAATGATACCCATTGTCGCATGAATTTTTGGTTCATCTGGAATTTCAACATTGTTTGTGTTTAATACGACAATTGGCAAAGTTGAACTGGAAAACGTGATAGGGGCAATGAACCAAGTCGGGGTTTGATAATAGGTAAAAGTTGGACTGTCAATTCCGAAAGATAAAAATGGACGACATGTTAAGTCTGATGATGCGGCAGTTTGATTATGAACTTCCACACAGATCACATTTACGCCTTGAACAAGAGTTGCGGGGAAATCTACAATGTCATAGAGGAATTGATCTGGATATTGGTTTTGGTACAATTTTGCCTCGTGAGAGATTTCACCTAATTGATTGTAGGCTGGCTGCCCGGTCGATGTTAAACCATTACGAGCTACCTCAATACCGTTAATATATGCCACAAATGCATCGTCATAATCCATGTTAAGGATTACTTTCTTAATGGTAGAAAGGTCTGAAATTGTAAATTCTTTTCTGGCAAATACCGAAATTGATGAGGTTGGAATTATTGTGCCATCATCACCATCTGCAAATCCAAATCCACCATTTCCTAGATTCCACGAGGATGCATCAAAACTTGGTTGAATCCAGTTCATCGAGGTTGCTGCCGTTGGTACAACATATCGCCAAGAAGAAGTGTCGTAAACAATGGTTTCCCAATGATCAACTTGACCGAATAATTTACTAATTCCTATAAAAATGATGACTGTGGTTAAACCAATAACCTGTTTCACTTTGCGGATAATTTGAATTGACATGCCTTTGTTTGTGTAAATTAATTTAGAACAAAAGAGTTGCAAAGATATCCTTTATTGTTGTAATATTAACAGAATATGAACAAGCCTAGTGCAAAATACACCAACAAATTTATTTACCATACTTTGTTAGTCCTCTGTTTCATCCAAATCCTCACCCGGTAATTCTAAAGCCTTTACTGCCTGAATAGCATTTCCAGCAATTCCTCGTATAGAGGCGTGCATATCAATCGTGTTGTTGATGACTTTATCTATTTGTTTTTCACGTTCTTTCCAAATGCGCTGCATGGCTCTCTTTTCACTTTCTAAGGCTGATTTCATGGATGAAAATCCTTCTACAATCGCTTCCACTTGCATTCTGAAACTATTGCTGGTAAGGTAATCGTACAACAATTGCATTTTATCGCCTTTATTCACTTGCGAACCTAAGGCAGTGCTTACTTGAATGATTGATTCACGCAAAACGCCACTCAGCCCTTTAAATTCTTCATAGGTGCAAACCCAAATACCATCTCGCAAGCCCATTCTTTCCATATCGGAAGGCATGGCTTCGGTAACTAATACGCCTATATCAGCAGCTTTTTCGCGCATATCTGCTTTGAATTTTTCAATCCAGGAGCCTTGAAAATCTTTTGTGCGTTTGCTTTCATAATAAATTTTCCCACAATTTTGCTGAGCGAACGTATTCACTGTTTGTATGCAATCACCTCCACGAGCACCTTTTTTAATTTCTTCGATAGAATCCAAAGGAAATTGGGTCTGCAACCACTCTTCAATGGCTAATTCTTGAACCTCGCCTTGCAATTGCATAGAACCTTGCTCCTGCTTGCGTTTCATTTCCTCGGTTAACCGTTTTTGATCATCCAATTGCTTTTGAAGGTCTCGCATTTTGAGTTCATTCTTTTCCTCTTCAGATTTTCTGATTTTTTCCTTTTCGGTAGATAATTGCTCATTCAACTTTTTCTGAGCCTCAGCCTCAGCGAGTTCTTTTGCTTCTTCTTTTTCGCGTTTAAGTCGTTCAATTTCAGCTTTAGTTCGATTAAGTTCTTTAACTTGTTCAGATTTCTGATTTAATTCATCCTGTAACAACTTAAATTGATCTGCTTGTTCTTCGGATAATTTTGATTTAAGTTTAGTTTCTATTGCAATTCGCTCCTCTTTTAGCTGTTTTTCTAAACGCTCCTCAAAAAGTGCCTTATCTTGTTTTTTTTGTTTCTCAAATTCTTCTTTTTCGTTATTAAATGCGTCTTTTTCTTTCTGATATTTCTGCTTTTCCTCAGTAAGCTGAGCTTGGTATTTTTGACGAATTTCCTCTTCTAATTGGTGAGATAAGATATTATTAACGTTAATGTCTGTCCCGCAATTCGGACATTTTATATGGCTTTCAGTTGACATGTTTCAGAATTAGATTATTATTTTTTAATGTTCAAATATAACGTATTGCTTTAAGAATATAACCCAAATTTTATTCAAAAACAGGAAACATTCTTATCTTCGTTGAAAATTTATCATGTCATTTTTCTCTTCCGATTATTTGCATTTTTTTATTGAACTAGCAGCGAACAATAACAAAGATTGGTTTGATTTGAATCGTAAACGTTATGAACAGAATGTTAAAAAGCCATTTGCTGCTTTTGTAAAACTTATCATTGATCAATTAGCTAAAAATGACGCAACATTCAAGGAGTTGGAGGCTAAAGAATGTATTTTTAGAATCAATCGAGATATTCGCTTTTCCAAAGATAAATCTCCCTATAAAATGATGTGCTCGGCTGTGGTTGCGCCTGAAGGAAAGAAAAGCAAAGCGGTAAACGGTGTCTATTTTGAATTTGGCCCCGAACACATGCGTGTATATGGAGGAGTTTATGAAATTGAAAAAGAAGATTTGGAAGCGGTTAGAGAAGGTATCGCACAAGATATCTCAAAATTTCAAAAAGCATATCAGAATCCAATCTTTGTAAAAACTTTCGGTGAAATTCTAGGCGATAAAAACAAAGTCCTTCCCGCTCATTTGCGAGAAGCTGCAAGTATTGAACCTCTTATTTTCAATAAACAATGGTATTTTTACACACAATTTGAACCGGAAACCATCTTGAAAGAAAATTTAGATGAAATTGTTCTGAATTGTTACGAAGCAGGAAGACCGGTTGAATCTTATTTTAACGAATTAATTAAACGATAAACTACATGAAAAAAGTTCTTTTCTTTTTATTTATTTCAACGGCTGCTTTTGGTCAGAAAAAAGAAATTTCCTTAAATGAAGCCGTTCTTCAACAAGGTCGAAAGTTTGCGCCGGATCGCATTACCAATTTTCAATGGATTCCGGGAGGAGCGTCTTATTCCTATTGCAGTAAGGATTGGACAACATTATACAAATCAGATGTTGCGTCCGAAAAAGAATTAGAACTGGTTAAAATTGCAGATATTAATAAAATTCTGACAACGGACTTCCAGAATTTCTTCGGAATGGAATGGATAAACGATCACGAAATTAGATTGAATGACGGTTCCAAACTATATTCGTATGATGTCAATGCAAAAACTGGAAAGAAAATTCTAAAAGTTGAAGATGGAGCTGAAAATCAATCTTTTCATACGGCAAGCAACCAAATGGCATATACAATGGCCAATAATCTATATCTGTTGAAAGCAGATGGAAAGCGAATTGCAATAACCAAAAATACGGACAAAAATATCGTTTCAGGTCAATCAATTGCGCGCAATGAATTTGGTATTTCAAATGGGATTTTCTGGTCAGATAAAGGAACCTATTTGGCTTTTTATCAGAAAAACGAAACAAACGTTCATAATTATCCTTTATTGGACATAAATCCTACTCCCGGAGAATTGGTCTCAATCAAATATCCAATGGCTGGACAAAATTCTGAGCAGCCAAGAGTTGGTATTTGTAACGTTAAGAAAAACAAAACGGTGTATATCAATCCGCGTGGAGCGAGAGATGATTATTTCACCAATTTAACGTTCACTCCAGATGAGAAATACATTGTTGTCGCTGAAGTAAATCGCGACCAAAATCACATGTGGTTGAATGTCTACGATGCTAAGACTGGGAAATTCGTTAAAACGCTTTTCGAAGAAACAAACGACAAATGGGTTGAACCAGAGCACCCGGCTTATTTTCCAAGTAAGACCTCCACTAATTTTATTTGGATTTCAGAAAAAAGCGGATTCGATAACTTGTATTACTATGATTTTGAAGGTAAACTCATCAAACAATTGACAAATCACGAATTCGTGGTAAAAGATATTTTGACAACAAGCGAAGATGGTAAGAAAATCTATTACACATCCACCGGGCCAAATCCCATGAACACACTTGTTTATTCGGTTGATTTGGATGGAAATTCATCGTTGGTAACCCGTGAAGAAGGAACACATACATTTTCACTTTCTGGAGATGGTTCCTATTACTACGATGCGTTTTCAAGCGGAACAGTTCCCCACAAAGCCATGCTGTGGACAACGAATGGAAAAATGGCAAAACCATTGATAACTTCCAAAGAAAAATTGGATGATTATGTGATTGGACAAACTGATATAGGAACAATTAAGGCTAAAGATGGAGCAGATTTGTATTACCGAATGATTAAACCCGCAAATTTTGATCCTTCCAAAAAATACCCAGTAATGGTATATGTATATGGTGGTCCACATGCGCAAATGGTTACTAATTCATGGTTGAACGGTGCGAATTTATGGATGCATTGGATGGCAAATCAGGGATATATTGTATTTACTTTAGACAATCACGGATCTGGCGAAAGAGGATTTGCATTTGAATCTCAAATTCACCGTCGATTGGGCGATATTGAAATGGAAGATCAGTTGTTAGGTGTTGATTTCCTTAAGGCTTTGCCATACGTTGATGGAAAAAGAATGGCAGTTCATGGTTGGTCTTTTGGTGGTTTCATGACTACATCGTTGATGTTGCGCCAACCGGGTGTTTTCACCACGGGAGTAGCCGGTGGACCAGTGACAGATTGGAAATATTACGAAATTATGTATGGTGAGCGCTATATGGACAGACCTGAACAAAACAAAGAAGGATACGAAAAAGCATCGCTGTTGAATTACGCCGACAAATTGGAAGGAAATCTCTTATTGATTCACGGAACCATTGACGATGTAGTTGTAATGCAACACAATTACGCTTTGGTGAAAAAGTTCGTAGAAGCAGGAAAACAAATGGATTTCTTCCCGTATCCTATGCACAAACACAATGTGACTGGAAAAGACCGCGCGCATTTGATTGAGAAAATTCTGACGTATATTTTGGAGAAGAATAAATAAATCATTAATATATCGATAATTAATAATTCTTGTTCAATTTTTTTAAAATACATCCATTGTTATCGGGAAAAGAAATGGTTTTATTGATTTGTCTCATTGCAGCAATACTCATTACGATTTTTTTTGTTTTAAAAGAGATAATACTGATTATTTATATAAAAATATGGGGAAAACGTTCAGTCGGTGAAATTGTAGGGAGAAGAGAATTACCTGGAAAAAATCAATATCAACAAAAAATTGGCTATATGACCCAGATAAAGGTTCAAACTCTTGAGATAGAGTTTATTTTTGAAAGTATGCAAGTGAAATATCTTAAACCATTAGATTTTATAAAGGTTCCTGTTATCTACGTAATTAGAAAAAATAGAAAACCGATAGGAAGAGTTGATTCTTTGCCTATCATGCTCACTGATGCAATTACTTGGTCCATTGTGTCAATAACACTTTTCGGGATTTATTTTTTGAATTCTTGATTCGCTGAACTTCCTGTAATTTTCTGGTAGCCCAAACAATTGTTGTGGAACTTGTTTTTAAATAAACTTCATCTTTTCAACCAAATAGTTAAAATATTTGGCATTCCAAATTTTTAATTGTTCATCATGGCAAATAAATTTTCGAACGTCATCCTTAACAGTATCAAAGGAAACGAAATTAATTTTATCCTTCAGTGATTTAGCATCTATTATTAATTTTAAGGATTATACTTCGTAATCCATTTTTTCATAATTAGCGTTATACAGAGTTAAGTAGCATTCCTAAATGACTGCTTTTTGGCGCGTATTCAAACCATAATTGAATCGGATAAACCCCTATCTCAATACCCCTTTCTTATAGGTCTCATAGACTTTTTTTAGACCTAACGCTTTTGCAATAAGCATTTCAGACTCAAATTGTGCGTTTTTCCAATAGTTGTTGTGTAAGAAAGCTAAGCTTAAATTCAATTTCGGATCATTTTTCAGGACAGCGTATATGGGCGCTTGAAATTCAAGTTCTAGGGCGTTTGAATTGATTACCTCCACGCAGAATTGCTTGGTTTCATTGTCCAGAAGTATTTTTTTATCGATTCCAGTATGACAAGCAGCGCGAAACAGCCTGCCAAGAACAATGATTTTGTCGTATTCGTGGCGATTTTTCAATAAGCTGATGGTTTGATCGAGGCGCTCTTGATAAAACTCCAATAAGTTTTTAGGTTGGTTTGCAGCCATTTGCAAGACTTCGATTTCCAATATTCTAGAATACAGATGAACAGATTGATTGATATTTTGGATTGGTAGATCTTTTTCATCAGTGGTCATGCCTTTCAATAATTCTTTTCGCTGTGAAAATAGATTCTTGAAGTTTTGAAAATCTTGACTTTGTTTTTGAGCTCCAGAAGCATGTTGAATAAACCATTCGTAATGTCCGAAGGGGTCGTCTTCGTAGATGAAAAAATCCATGAAGTTCACTTCAGTAATCCCCTTAGCTACGAGGTGTTCCAGTTCGTTTTTTGGTAGATCCTGTTTATTAAAAAGTTGCAGAGCAAGTTCCTGCGAAAGCAAATCAGATAAAGCCCCAAACTTTTTACGGATATCAATAAATAGTTCCAGCCCTTTGAGCCGATTACCGAAAAACAGTTCCGATTTCATGTCCAAGACTTTGCGTGTATAGGCTTCCAACTTTTCGGCTGAATTCTCATTGAATTGGTTAAAATGCTCATATGATTGATACCCTAAGAAAACACTCAATTCGTTGAGTGTGGAAAGTCTCGGTTCTGTGGTTTTGTTGCCAACGGAAAACATACGCGCCAAACTGCTGTAGGAAATGTAGAGCCCTTTGTGTTGCAATAGGTTTTCTAAGCGCCGACAGTTCTTAAACGAATCGAGCGCAAACCCCACTTTCTTTTCCAATTCACTTTTGAGTGCATTTAGCATAAACAAAAATAGAAGATATATCAATCGAAGCACTAATGAAGTGTAAAGTGAAGCAAGAGTGAAGCAAGAAGAATGTTTGAAGGGGCGTATTTTTGAGTGAAATTTTGAAAATGAAGAAAAGTCTTTTTTTACCTAGTTGGCAAAACGTTGCAGATATTACATTGGTTGATCGTATAATCAATCATTTAGAAAGTGATAGTAGCATTGCTTTAAAGGATTTCAATTTTTTGGATTATACTAGGGGAATTACCTCTGGTAATGAACTTCATGAAAATGGTATGTATATCTTTCGTTTCACAGATGGAAAATATTATGTGGGTAAAGCGAGTAGTTGTACGATTTTGGAGCGCATTGCTAAACATATCGATGGGAGAAGATGGGGAGGATTTAATGCTGTCCTCAAAGGGCTTGGTCATCAAGAGGTTAACAAAGATTATTTTATAAATAACCAACAAGCTTTTTTACAGGCAAAAGTGGTTTTATTCGCAGTTTCTAAAGAGGTGCTTATAAAAAATAGTAACTCTCCAAATTCTGAAAAACCATTGCACGATTTAGAAAGTGATTTGATATATCTGTTCAAGAATCATTTTCCACAAATACAATTAATCAATAAAACTAATCCGAGGAATCCTTCAGGGCTGTTTAATTTTTAACTAATGATATTTTTATGAAAGTAATTCTGTTTATACTTAATTTTTTTGTTTCATTTTCTATTTTTTCTCAAAATGTTTATAAAGATTTATCTTTTATAAACGGAGCTGGATTAAACGGGGCGACAGGGCGAAGTGGTATTGTTGTATTACCTAATAACCAATTAATTATTGGAGGAGATTTTACAACTTATAATGGTGTAACGGCTAATCGCTTAGTAAAGTTAAATTCAAATGGAACTCTGGATAATTCATTTGATATTGGAAGTGGATTTAATGGTACAGTTGATGCCATTGCAGTTCAAAATGATGGAAAAATTTTAGTTGGTGGCCGTTTTACTGAATTTAATGGTTTTACAAGAAATCGCCTTGTCAGACTTAATACTAATGGTACTATTGATTTAACATTTAATATTGGAACGGGATTTAGTGAGAATGTATATCAAAATGTATTTTGTAACATTGGGGCAATTTGTGTCCAAAACGATGGAAAAATACTAGTTGGTGGTTACTTTTCGGCATATAATGGTGCGTTTCGCAACTCTATTTTGAGACTAAATCCTGATGGGTCTTTAGATACAACCTTTAATCCCGGCACTGGTATAATGATGCAAATAAATCCAAGCGCTGGAACTGTAAGTGTGGGAGATGTTTATTGCATATCAGTGCAGAGTGATGGCAAAATAATTGTTTCAGGTTTTATAAATTATTTCAATAATATAGCTGTATCTGATATTATTAGACTTAATTCAAATGGAACAATTGATAATTCATTTTCTGCTCCTATTAACTTGGCATGGGGAGGCGTATATGATTTTAAAATACTTACTAACAACAAAATTATAGTGGTCGGAGCGTTAGGCTGTTGCGGGCCTTACCCTATTGCACATCTATTAAATCAAAATGATGGAACAGTCGACAATGCATTTGCAAGCAATGTTCAAATTAACGGAGATTCTCAATCAGTTGTTGCTTTGCCTAATGGAAAATTTATAATAGGAGGTTCATGGATGAATGATAATTGCAATGACCCTTTTTATAATGGTTGCATGGGAGGTGTGGGTCTCTGGGCAATTCAGACCGGAGATTATCCATTATATATGTACTATAATCATCAAAATTTTATTTGTATTAATACTGATGGGACAATTGATAATACGTTTAATCCAGGCCTTGCTTTTAATGGTCCGGTAAACTCATTAGGTTTGCAGTCAGATGGAAAAATAATTGCCGGAGGAGCGTTTTCAACTTTCAATTCAAATAATTCAAATAATATTATTAGACTCAAGCAATGTGCACCATATACTGACACAGTAAATACTGCTGCATCTTGGTGTTTTCCTTATGTTTCACCTTCTGGAGTGACGTATGGTCCAGGTAGTTATTTTGAAGTTATTGACGATATTTCTGGTTGTGATAGTATTTATCTAAATATAAATGTACAATTACCTACTGTTCCAACTGAAATAATGAATGTTAGTTCTTGCAGTCCCTATATTTCTCCAACTAATCAATCCTATTCAGAAACAGGAATCTATTATGAAGCGTTATTTTATAATCATCCAATTTATCAAGATTACTGTGATAGTGTAATATTAGAAATAAATTTAACCATCTTAAATTCTGTTTCCTCTTTTTCCGCAACTATCTGCGACGGCGACACTTACACGTGGAACGGGCAACATTACACTCAACCAGGTCAATATTCGCAAACATTGACAAATCAATTTGGTTGTGATAGTGTTGTAACGCTTACTTTAAATGTAAATACCAACGACACCATCTCTATCACCCCAAACCCAGCTTTTGGTAATGCTCCTCTCAATGTAGCTTTTGCCAATCAAACACCTAATTTGAGCAACTACAATTTCACCTGGTATTTCGGAGATGGCACTTCGCAACAATCCAATGCGCCTTTTTTGAGTCATATATATACTCAAAACGGCTATGCCGATGTCACAGTTGTGGCCGATAATCTTACTACGGGTTGCAGCAGCTCACAAACCTTCAATGATATGATCTTTGTGATTGGCGGAGTTACTTGCACCCATACTGCAATGCTTAATCAAACTGGTCCTTTGAGCGGCTGTGCAGGAGATTCACTGTTGTTATCTTGCAACGCGGATCCATCTTTCACCTACCAATGGAACAGAAATGGAGTTCCTGTTAGCGGAGCAACAACTAGTTCGTTCTATCCAATGCAAAGCGGTTCATTCACTGTTACCATTTATCAAAACAATTGTCCCGTAACTTCGGCTGGAATTTCAGTAACAGTTAATCCTCTACCTTCCGTTCCAACGATTACTTCAAGTGGAACAATAACGCCGTGTTCAGGAGGTTCAATGACTTTAACTGCTCCTAGTGGTTTTTCAAGTTATTTGTGGAATACGGGTTCAACGGCAAGTTCATTGGTGGTTTCACAATCCGGCAATTATTCTGTAACTGTTACAAACAACAATGGTTGTTCACGAACTTCCAATCCATTTGCGGTAAATGCCTCCAATATGGCACCTCCACAAGTCTGTATCGTGGGAGTAGATTCCTTAACCAATGAAAACCGTGTGGTTTGGGAGAAACCATTAACGCTAGGAATTGATTCATTCTATGTGTACAAAGAAACCAACGTTTCGAATGTTTATTCAAAAATTGGAGCAACCGATTACAACGATTTAGCCGTGTTCTTGGATGTTAATTCAAACCCTGCTGTTCAAGCGTATCGCTACAACATTTCAGCATTAGATACGTGTGGAGTTGAAACCAATGTAGGGGATTTCCATAAAACCATTCACTTAACCATCAACCAAGGAATTGGCGGTGCGTGGAATTTGATTTGGAGCCACTACGAAGGATTGAACTTTGGAAGTTACAACATTTACCGGGGAACAGATCCATCAAATATCAGCTTACTCACAACTATTCAAAGTAATCTAAATTCGTATTCCGATTTAACGCCACCAACAGGTCCGTTGTATTACCAAATTGAGGTGGTAAATCCAGTGAACTGTGATCCGACGAAAATATTGAATTACGGGGTGTCACGCTCAAATATCGTTAACAATGGAGTTTCAGGCGTGAAAGAAATCGCGAATACAAACATTCTTGTTTATCCAAATCCAACAAACAGCAACATTACGCTACAAGTTTCATCAGAATTAGTTGGTAAAAGGTATTCAATTCGTGATTTTTCGGGTAGAATTATACTTGATGGAAAAATTACTTCAACCCAAGAGCATATTGATTTGCAAAATGTTGCTCGCGGTGCATACTACTTGTCAATTGAAAATAGTTCATCTGTAACTAAGCTCATCAAGCAATAAAAATTAACAAATCGCTGCATTCCCTCGTCGCGTTAAAAAACGGCGGGGGAATTTTTCATTAGCTCCAAAAAGCCTTTTTTTTTTAAAGTGATTAAAATTTAGTAGACGATTTGCGATTAGAACCAAAATTTAAAGAGGGATGTCGGTCCCAAGGAAAATTTCTTTGTGATTATAAAAAGAAATGATTAAAGGATACCCATAGTAATCAAATGGGTTTTAACAAAAGCACCCCATTTGGCTATTAATTTACTCATTATCTGCTGTCCAACAACATTTGCGGTTATCAATTGGGAATAATCACTTTTGAGAAAACAGCAACCTCGGGAACAAATTTTAAAAGTCTAGCCTTTCATTAATTTACACCTTGTCTGTAAAACACCGATTTTTTATTTTTTTTTTCTCAATTCCAGCAATATTTGACAAATTGGGTAACAAATTAATAGGTATCTTCGTCACAAAGTAAATTAATATACTATGAAAATCTCTTTGAAAACGTCTTTATTTGGTTTTTTCCTTTTGGGAATGACTAGCTTATCATTAGCTCAAAATGTTCATGAAATTATCAATTCCTATTATGAAACCATCGGTGGAAAAAATTGGGATGCTGTAAACGGAATGCGTATGACAGCAAATATAGATCAAGGAGGAATGACTATTCCCGTTGAAGTAGTTGGTTTGAGAGATGGTCGTTCTTTTACAAAAGTTACATTTATGGGGAATACGATGACGATGGCTGCATTTGATGGTAAAACAAGCTGGACAACAAATTTCATGACCATGGAGGCTGAGGAAAGTACAGCAGATGATTCAGAAAATGCTCGTCGTGCCGCTAAAGAATTTCCAAATGGCTTGGTACACTACAAAAATTTAGGTTATTCCGCAACCTTGTTAGGAAGTGAAAAGATTGAAGGAACAGATTGTCACAAAATTAAATTGGAAAAGAAAACAATGTTAGTGGACGGAAAAGAAGTGCCTAATGTTGAATATTATTATATGGACAAAGAAAGTAATGTTCCAGTATTAGTAGAGACTGAAATTAACTCAGGAGAAATGAAAGGAAAAATTTCACAAACAAAATTTAGCGATTACCAAGAGGTAAATGGTGTATATTTTCCTTTTTCTACTACACAAGGGCTTAAAGATGGTGAGTCACAAACGATTCAATTTGAGAAAATTGAAGTAAATCCAACCGTTGAAGAGGGCGTGTTTGCTTTCCCTAAAAAATAAATTTATGAGAAAAATTTCAATCGGCATTCTCTTTTTGAGTCTGTCCTTATCCTCTTTTGCACAAGAATCTACCTTGAATGCCGGTGAGTATTTTGGAGATATGAAAGCGCGTCATATTGGCCCTGCCTTAATGAGTGGTCGCGTTTCAGATGTTGAACTACATCCAAAAAATAGCAATGTCGTTTTGATTGGAACTGCGGGTGGAGGTGTTTGGAAATCACAAGATGGCGGGGTTCGCTTTACATCTATTTTCGACAATTATTGCCAATCAATTGGAGCGGTTGCTATTGATCCAAATGACCCTGATAATAGCTATTGGGTGGGAACAGGAGAAACTTGGACAAGAAATAGTGTTTCCTACGGAGACGGAATCTACAAAACAACGGATGGTGGTAAAAACTGGACGAAATTGGGCTTGGAAAAAACGGATCGTATTGCTTCTATTCAAGTTCATCCTTCTAATCCTAACATTGTCTATGTTGCAGCGCTTGGGGCTCTTTGGGGTAATAGTGACGATCGCGGGGTCTATAAAACGGAAGACGGAGGTAAAACATGGAATAAAATCCTATTTGTAAATAATACGACTGGTTGTTCTGAATTGGTTATGGATCCTTCAAATCCTGAGGTTCTTTATGCAGCATTTTGGGAATTTAGACGAACAGCTTATTCCTTTAGTTCAGGTGGATTGAGTAGCGCACTGTATAAAAGTACTGATGGTGGTAAAACATGGAATAAATTACAGAATGGTCTCCCGAAAGGAAAACTTGGACGAATTGCTGTTACAATTGCTCCATCAAATCCAGCTATCGTTTATGCCGTTTTAGAAGCGGAGAAAAAGGAAGAAAAGGGACTTTATCGTTCGGATGACGGCGGACAAAATTGGAAGTTTTTAAACGGTGATTTTGGTTTAACTGTTCGCCCATTTTATTTTTCCAAAATTACAGTAGATCCTAAAAATGCAGAAATCGTTGTTAAAGCTGGCTTATTTGGTTCTATAAGTCGTGATGGAGGTAAAACATTTAAAAGTTTAGGTTCCATGCATTCGGACATTCACGATATTGTATTTGATCATGCCAATTCTAATAAAATGTTTGCAGCGACAGACGGTGGTTTGTATCGCTCAATGGATGGTGGTTCAAGTCTGGAAATGATTGAAGACCTGCCTTTAAGTCAGTTTTACCATGTTAGTATAGATAATCGCGAACCATACTTCGTCTATGGTGGTTTACAAGACAATAATTCATGGTTTGGTCCATCGGCAAGTCCGGGTGGGGTGGAGGCTCGGGATTGGGAGCTTGTAGGACAAGGAGATGGCTTCCGTGTTTATCCGCATCCAACTGAACCTCATATTGTGTATTCTGAAATGCAAGGAGCCGAGGCAATCTGGCGTTTTGATGTGAAAAAACAACAATTAAAAGTAATAAAACCATATCCGGTTGAAGGAGATCCAAAATTGCGATTTAACTGGAATGCTCCAATAACTACAAGTAAACACAATCCAGATCGATTGTATGTAGGGAGCCAGTTTCTTCATATTTCCAATGATCGTGGTGATAGCTGGAAAAAAATATCTGCGGATTTAACAACAAATGATAAAACCAAACAAAATCAAGAGGCGTCTGGAGGGTTATCAGCAGATAACTCAGGAGCAGAAAATCATTGTACTATTTTTACTATTGCAGAATCGCCTCTTACAGATCAAGTAATTTGGGTGGGTACAGATGATGGGAATGTTCAATTGACCAAGGATGGAGGAAAAACATGGACAAATTTAACGAAGAACTTTCCTGGTTTGCCTTTGAATACATGGTGTTACCATATTGAAGCAAGTGTTCATGGAAAAGAAATTGCCTATGCTGTTTTTGAAGGTCATACCACCAATGATTACAATGCCTATGTTTATAAAACGTCTGATTTTGGTCAAACTTGGGTTTCTATCACAACACCTGAAATCACCTCTTTTGTTAGAAATATTCAAGAAGATTACAAGAATCCAAATTTACTTTTTGTCGGTGCTGAAAATGGATTATATATTACCCTAAATGGAGGGAAAAGTTGGTCGCCATTTACAAATAATTTCCCAAAAGTTGCAATTCATTATTTGGAATTACATCCAGAAAAAAACGCTCTGGTTGCTGCAACTCATGGTCGAGGAATCATTATCATTGATGATATTACTCCGTTAAGAAGTATAAATGAGGGTTTGTTAAAATCAAATCTTACTTTTTTCGATACAAAACCTTTCACGATTAGTGAGAAAAGCAATTTTGGTGGAACAGCACTATCCAATCAGTTTGTGGGTGATAATCCAAGTTCTAATGCTCAAATTTCTTATTTTCTACCAAAGCGTCACACCTTTGGTAAAATGACTGCGGAAATTGTTGATGTGAATCGTAATTTGGTTACTAAGCTTGAGGCAGGTAAACAAAAGGGAATTAACACCATTTCATGGGGTTTCAACGGTTTAGCGCCGAAGGTTGCAAAAAGTAAAGGATTGTCATTTGCAGGAGCACCTACTGTTAAGGCAGGGAAATATATTGTAAAAATAACCAAGGGAGGTGAATTATACACCAAAGAAATAGAAGTTCAATATGATCCAAGTTCTTCATTTACATTGGCTGAAAGAACTGAGCAGCAAAAAGTTACAAAAGAACTGTTTGATCTGATTCAGGATTTAGCCTATTTTGTTTATCAAATTGATCTTTGGGATGAAAAGGTGGAAGAGTTCCAAAAGAAAAATAGTGCTCCTAATAAAACAGTCAAAAAGTTGGGTGAGGAACTTGATGCTCTTCGAAAAACAGTTGTTGTAACAACAGGTGACAATTACGTAGGAGCGGCAGAACCAGAATTAAAGGAAAAGTTGAATGATATTTATGGGACAGTTTCTTCCTACAATGGGGCTCCATCTTCAACACAACTTGAAAATATTGCATCGTTGAAAAAGGATTTTGACGCTGCTAGATCAGTGTTTGATAAGATAAAAGCGGGTTCAATAAAAGCATTTGAAAAAGAATTAACCAAGAATAAAACCGTTCAAGTACCAGCGCTTATCTCTTTTGAGGAATTTTTAAAACTAGAGAAGTAAAGGAAAATCCAAACAACTACTTAATCAATGGCATAAAAAAAGGGGAATATCAAATTCCCCTTTTTTTATTTTTATAAGGATCTAATTATTCAGCTAGAACAATCATTTTATTATTAGTTAACTCAGCAACCCCACCATTGATAGTAATTTCAATTTTCTTTGAATCACTCGTGGTGGAAATTAATTTGCTTTTAAATTGTTCTGAATCAAAAGATTTTGCTAATTCTACTTTCATAGTTCCAGGCTTAAGCGCTGAAATAATAGGAGCGTGATTAGTTAATACTTGAAAAGTACCATCTAGACCAGGTAAAGTGACAGAAATAACCTCGCCGCTAAATACGTTTGATTCTGGAGTTAATATATCAACAACTAACATCTTATGCTTCCATTAACATTTTCTCTCCTGCTTCAATCACATCTTCAATACCTCCTTTAAGGTTGAAGGCTGCCTCAGGATATTTATCGTATTCACCATCTAAAATTGCGTTAAACGCCTTGATAGTATCTTTGATATCAACTAGTACACCTGGGATTCCTGTAAATTGCTCTGCTACGTGGAATGGTTGTGATAAGAAACGTTGTACACGACGTGCTCTGTGTACCACCAATTTATCTTCTTCAGATAATTCATCCATACCAAGAATCGCGATAATATCTTGTAATTCTTTATATCGTTGTAGCGTGTTTTTAACGCGTTGAGCACAGTTGTAATGTTCTTCTCCAACGATTTCAGGCGTCAAGATACGTGATGTTGAATCCAATGGATCTACTGCAGGATAAATACCTAACTCAGCAATTTTTCTAGAAAGTACTGTGGTTGCATCTAAGTGAGCAAATGTGTTAGCTGGAGCCGGGTCAGTTAAGTCATCCGCAGGTACATAAACCGCCTGAACAGATGTAATTGAACCATTTTTTGTAGAAGTAATACGTTCCTGCATTGCACCCATTTCAGATGCTAATGTTGGTTGGTAACCTACCGCTGATGGCATACGGCCAAGTAAGGCAGATACTTCAGAACCAGCTTGTGTGAATCGGAAGATATTATCAACGAAGAAAAGGATGTCTTTTCCTTGACCATCACCAGAACCATCACGGAAATATTCAGCAACTGTTAATCCTGAAAGAGCAACACGAGCACGTGCTCCTGGAGGCTCATTCATTTGTCCGAATACGAAAGTAGCTTTTGACTCTTTCATTTCTTCTAAATCTATTTTCGAAAGATCCCATCCACCTTCTTCCATTGAATGCATAAAGTCTTTACCGTATTTGATAATACCAGACTCTAACATTTCACGAAGTAAGTCGTTTCCTTCACGCGTTCTTTCACCAACACCAGCAAATACTGATAAACCACCATGACCTTTGGCGATATTGTTAATCAACTCTTGAATTAATACTGTTTTACCAACACCTGCACCTCCGAATAAACCAATTTTACCTCCTTTAGCGTATGGCTCAATTAAGTCAATTACTTTAATTCCAGTGAAAAGAACTTCAGTGGCAGTAGATAACTGATCAAATTTTGGAGCTTCGCGGTGAATTGGTAAACCATTTGAATTATCAATTGCTTGAATTCCATCGATTGCCTCACCTACCACATTGAAAAGTCTTCCTTTAATTGCATCACCAATTGGCATTTTGATTGCGCTTCCTGTTGAAAGTGCTTCCATCCCTCTTGTAAATCCATCCGTAGAGTCCATCGCGATGGCACGAACAGAGTTTTCACCAACGTGAGACTGAACTTCAAGAACAACGCGACTTCCATCACTTTTACGCACTTCCAATGCGTCGTAAATATTTGGAAGAGCACTTCCTTTTTCATACATCACATCCACTACTGGACCAATAACTTGAGAGATTTTTCCGATGATTTGAGACATTTCTGTTATTTTTTGATCAATTAACACTAAAATTTGGGCGCAAAGATAAGTAATTATTTCAAGTAATCTTTTAATTTATGCAAAATACCAAGAAAAAAAATGAAGGATTACTACTGTCATTTTTTGACGAAAAAAATCAATAATTTTTACTCTCGTCTAAAGAGCAAAAATTGGGATGAAAAATTACTTCTCACTAAAAAATGTACGGTGGAATAGGAAAATAAAACGGTTAAAAAAACGACCATCAATAGAATCAATACGCCGTCGAAGAAAGTTGGATTTATGGGAAATGCTTCTGTCGTTCCTGGCAATACAATAAGATTTCCATAGAATTGGGCAAAGCAAACAAGATATCCTATTCCTAACCCTAAAACAAGTCCAATAGAAGAAATTAAAATTCCTTCAATGAAAAAAATTGAAAAAATATTTCTTTTGGTCAACCCCATGCTCAATAATGAAGTAATGTGTTTTTTCTTCTCCACAAAAAGCATTGTTAAAGAGGCAATTAAATTAAATGCCGAAAGAATAAATATAAAAATCAAAATACAGATTACGATAATTTTTTCTGATTGACTGGTTTTATAGATGAGTTCGTTTTTTTCTATTCTTGTTTTCACTTTGAAGGAGGGGCCAACTAATTCTTGAATCGATTTTTTGGTCTTTTCTAGATTCGCATCTTCCTTCAAATCAATCCAAATGGAACTATATTCATTTTCATATTGAAGTAATTGTGCTGCAAAGTCAAATGAACTTAATACGATATCGGAGTTAACTTCTCGATTGTAGTTCATAATGGCACTCACGTTTGCATTTTCAAGAAAAAATGGATTTTGCCCAGGTTTTATTGAGATTTTTCGTTTAGGTGCATAAATAACTATCGGATCATAATTATTTTCAACATCAATACCTATTTGAAGTTTGCCTTGCAAACCAGCACCAGGGATAACAAAGGATTTAAAATCGCTAATTACAGCCTTATTTAATAAATGATTATTGATTTTTGCCATGGATAGGAAGGTTGAATCAACGCCGATTAATCGCGCATTCACCCACCTCTCACCATTTTTTATAATAACCAATTCATCAACCGTTCTCGCTAACGATTGAACACCTTCAACTTTTTGTATTTTTTTTAAATCAATTTGGGAAGCATTAAATGTTTTTGTTTCGCTGGCTTGTATTGACAAATCGGTATCAAATTCAGAATACATGCGATCTATCATTTGCTCAATGCCGTTGAATGCTGAAATTAAAATAACCAATGCAGCAGTTGTGACGGCAATTCCGACGATAGAAATTGCAGTAATTAAATTAATAGCATTTCTCTTTTTCCAAGAAAATAAATACCGTTTAGCAATGAAAAATGGAACGTTGGTACCCAATTATTTTTTTAATAAATTATCGATTTCTTCCGCATAATCAAGCGAGTCATCAATAAAAAACAACAATTCAGGAATTTTTCTCATATTACCCAAGCGTTTAGCGATTTCCATTCGTATTTTTCCCTTGTGAAGATTAATGTTATCTAAAACTGCCTTCTTATCTGGCCCTGCAAAGAAGCTCAAATAACAACGAGCTAAAGATAGGTCAGAGGTTACACGAATTATTGTGACTGTAACCATGCTTCCTAAACAAATTTCATTGGTGTTTCGCTGAAGATAAGAGGCTAATTCATTTCTTATAGCAGCTTCAATCTTGTGTTGACGTATTGATGACATAGTACAAAGATAGGTATTTTGTGTGGGTTAATAATTAAAACGTTTTTCTGTTTAACTTTGAGAAACAAACCAATACATAACAAATGTCAAAAATTTTTACCGCTAATTTTTTATCTTTTTTACTAATTGTTCAAATCATGTTTATTGATTCAAGTTGGTTGAGTGCTCAAACCACTCAATCTGATAGCATCAAAAATGAATCAACCGTGCTTCAAGGACTCAAAAAAGCAGGACCTGGAGATATTCAACCAGGCACTCCATTAATGCTTGATCCGATGTCAATGCCCATGTATGATGAGCAATTTCAAAAGATTAACCCAGCAGATTTTATGAAAATCATGATGTCGAGCGAATATATTCCTGAACCTTATGTGGATGAAAAAAAGATGGTTAAGGCCTTTGTTTTGAGAAAAGCAACTCCAGAGGAAAAGGCCATGATGGCAAAAATGCAACAAGGCGGGATGGGAATGGAACAGGAAAAAAACGAATTGATTGGAACCAAAGCAACTGATTTTAATCTGAAGGATTTAAAAGGAAAAACGCATATACTAAGTGAATTAAAAGGAAAAGTAGTTGTATTAAATTTTTGGTTCGTTGAGTGTAAGCCTTGTATTATGGAAATGCCCGAATTGAATGAATTGGTTGAAGAATTTAAAGAAAAGAATATTGTTTTCCTTGCAATTGCTTTGAATGATAAAAAACAGCTTAAGAAGTTTTTAAAAACAACAGATTTCAATTACAAAGTTGTTGCAAACGGTCAGACTAGTGCGGATTCATATGGCGTTAAAGGGTTTCCTACAAATGTAATCATTGACCAAAACGGCATAATTCACTATGTGTCAACTGGAATAGGCCCGAATAATAAGGAGAATCTTCAGAAAGCGATAAACGAATTGTTGATTAAATAGAATTTTAATCTCTTTCCTCATTCATTTTCAACCGATAGTGTAACATTAGATTAATCAAACGTGTAATTTCCCTTGTAAAGAGATTGGATTTAAGCTGTTGAAGAGATAATCCTGTTATTTCTTTTCAGACTATTTTACTCCGACTTCACAAAACGCATCGTTTTTCCGAGTTCAGGAAATGATAGAAAATACATTCCATTTTTATAATCAGAAACATCCCAGATTGCAGATTTTGAAATTAGATCTAATTCCTCGATTTTTTCCCCTACTTGATTATACAAAATTACTTTTCCTAGAAAACCATCCTTAACCGTTATTGTTAATTGCTCATTCGCAGGGTTCGGATAAAGTTGAATTTCTGGCTCGAAATATTCTTCTTCAACACTCGAAGTAGAACATACTAAATCATTCACGTATTGCCAAATATCATCATTGAGAAGGAAAGGAACATTGGAATTACTTGGTTCATCGCCCATGCGCAACCAAACCAAATTTTGACTGGGTACAACATTTAAAAATTGTCCGCCCGAACCAATGGCAGAGATCATGTCCGCCGGCGCATTTGGACACATAAAAGCTGGAAAAACCGTTTGTAGTGAAGGCACCATGAATGATTGTTTCCCATTCAGCCACCATAAATACCCATACGATTTGTTTAAGTTTTGAGAAGTATTCACCATTTCATTGAAATAAGTCGTGTCTGTCATAATTTGATTTCCGTTCCAGTTTCCCTTGTTCAAAATTAAGGATCCAAAGCGCGCCATACTTCGGGCCGTACTAAAGAATACATTGTTGTATCCCACCGAAAAAAATGCACCTGTCATTCCAGTGGGATTCTTCAATTTTTGCGTCGTGTAGTTATTCAAAGTTAGCCCGGTAGCATTTTCAATAACGCCATCCAAAAGTGTGTACGGTCCGTTGTGATATGCCCAGCGCGTTCCTGGGTCAGCCAAATAATTCAAACATGTATCCAGCGTACAGTAATGATCTGGAACACCATCATCCAAGCCCGAAGTCATTGTAAGTTGATTCCAAATAGTAATTCTTTCTTCTTGCTGAGGTGTACAATTGGTCCAACCTTGCCCTAGATAACTTGCAGTGGTGTCCGTAATCGATAAATATCCTTCCTGTTGAGCAATTCCTGTCATAAACGAGGTAATTGTTTTCCCTGCTGATGCCCACTGCCATGGGGTAGTTGCCGTGTGTGTACCAAAATACTTTTCCAAAACTATTTTCCCGTCTTTTAATAAAATGAATGCTTTTGAATTGTTTTGTTCCAAGAAATTATACAAGCTGTCAATTTTTGGTTGACAATACCCTAAGTCAGTTGGCGAAGTTGTGTCCCACACATTTCCGGTTGTAGGCGGGAAATACAAATTCTGAGCAAATGATTGGTAAAAACCGAGAAACAAAAGGGTGGATACTATCAAATTTTTCATGTCAATAATTTTATCAAAAGTATAAAACCACGATTTAATTTTGTTCTTTTACTGTTAATCAATCCGTAAATTACTGAATAATCCGTCTCGTATCCAAATCAATCTGATACGTTTTGTTTCTTCGTTTGGTAGTGGCTTCTGCAATGTTATCACACATTCCATTTCCGAAATTTAATATAATTCCTCGTGATTCATTCCCAATATCAACCTTACCAGACAATGGATATTTGCACTCACCTGGTTTTAAGACAATCTTTTCAGTAATTGTATGTGGGATTTCAATACCTCTTCTGCCAATTGCAGTTCCTGAACCAGTTACATGAAATTCATCGTCGCTAGTATCACAGGTTGCAATTCCCGAAATCCACTCGCGATAGCGTGTGAAACCTCTATTTCTTGAAAATTCACCATTTGTTGCTGTAATATCTCCTGTTATTTTCACAACCATATTCCCCGCTGAATTTGGTCCCGTATTTTCTGCGTTTCTTGAACCTTCAATTTTTACGTCGTTGATGAAGAAATTTTCAAAGGTTACGGTTCTTGTGTTTCCTGCAACACGCATATCTCCCGATACATTGATAATGATTTTCCCTTTTTTCGTTCGACCGTTAGCATCAATACAACCTGTTCCGTAATCAATTGTAACTGTTTTTGGAAACGTACTGGAAGATTCTGTAACGACCGCACAAGGTGCCAAAAGGGATGCGTAATCAAAACTGCAAGGATTGGATGCTATTTCTTCCTCTTTTAAGAAATCATTTTCCTCCATTTCCAATTTTAACACATCCTCAGAATCCGATTGATTTTCTTGCAGAAATTTGTTACATGAAGCAAGGCTGGCAATGGTAGTTGCGGCAATTACGAAATAAAAGATTTTTTTCATGACTTAAAATTTTAGTGTTTTGATAGTTAGAGAACTGTTTTTTAAAAAAGGTTGGTTAAAGTATCTGTTTTGGCCAATTTATTTATTTTTTGTATACTGGAACACAATGCTTACAATGATTTGCGAAATTCACAACTATCAAAAATACTTGTGTAAAATACAGTAATGAATGCAGGAAATTCAATACTATTTTTGATTAGTTAAAATAAAACCATGAAAAATTTAATATTGATTTTAGCTTTGATTTTATGTGGATTCAGTTTTTCACAGCTTCCAACCTCCAGAGCTTATGTGGAATTAAATGGCGGAATGGCTCAATTGTCGGATGAATGGGAAGGAGGTTGGTTTCCTGGAGCTTCCATCTTGGTAGGGCACCAAAACTACGTTACCAAAAATGTCTTTATAGAAATACAAGGAGGGGTTGCATTTCCATCAATTGTTACCGTAAAAACGGGTTTTGGTGTTACAACGGAAGGAATTGGATTTAGTGTAGGTGTTCGGGTGTTTCCAACTATGGGCTATGCACAAGTTCATTTTCCATCCAAAAATGGGCAATTAAACATTTCGGCTGAGGCTTCACCTCTCACAAATAGCAATTACAGCGGCCTCTCCTTTGGCGCTAAAAATATAATTACTATTGGATATCAATGGAATGTGGGGAAGAGCAGGAGAAAATAAAAAGAATTTATACTAATATCTTTCTCTCTATCGCAAAAGATAATGCTCTGGGATTTAACTACTTTCAATTATTTCAAGACAAGCTAGATCTGTGTCTTGAGTAAATTTTTTTATTGTTTCAAAATGTTTACGCAGAATAGTCTCCACATTATTTGTTGATTGGTTAAATGTTCTTAACCAAATGATTTTCGGTGGATGGCCCCAAACAATAGAAAAATCATAAAAGTCACCATCAAAAGTTACAATGATAAAATCATTTTTCTTTGCGTATTCCCAAAGTTGTTTATCCGTTGAATTTTCCAACCCCAAATCTCTAATTTGATATGCATGGGGTAAAAAATCCTTTATTTTTGAAATTAAGCGATATGAAATGTTTTGGTCAAAAAGTAAATTCATGATGCTATGCCCAAATGACCTTCTCGTGATGAAGCGAAAAATAGACAAGCGTTGATACGTTCATTGTCTAATTCAGGAAAGTCTGAACAAATTTCTTCACGAGTCATACCGTTAGCAAGCCAATTTAAAACATCAGATACAGTTATTCTAGTTCCCTTCAATATTGGTTTCCCAAATCGCTTTTCTGAATCAATCTCAATATATTTTCCAATGTTCATAATTACGAATTTCGGAATAATTTGTCAGTTTATCAAATTGAACAATAATTTATTATGGTTCTCAAGCCAAAAGGGGAACCCATGGGTTTAAAACACATAGGCTCGGTTCCGATAGCAATCGGAATAAACCCGAGCCTATATGTGAATTTACTTTCAACTCTGTTTTCACTTCAAATCATACCTCACTCCTCCCAAAATGCTTGATCCTGCAACACGCACCGAATACCCATTTGCATTCACGAATTGATTGAGAGGTACATAATATCCGGCTTCGGTAAAGAAACTCCAGTTGCCTTTGATACGGGTTTCAACGCCAAGAGCCATCATCGCTTGCAGATTTAAGCGATTGTTTGGTCGATTCAAATTGAGTTCAACATTTCTTGTAATACCATTTTCCAACACATCAAGTGACAAGGTTCGTCTACCAAAGAACTCCATGTTTAACCCGGTTCTGAAATAAGGTGAAAATCGTTCATCTGTAAAACGATACGTGATTCCAACGGGAATGGAATACAAGGAAAAAGCATGATTGATTCTCAATTTATAAATCCCTGAAGTCCCGTTGGTAATACTTTGTATCAATGTTGGGTCTGTGGTGCTTGCCTCACCCGAAGTGGTTTTTAAACGGACATCATTCGTAATTGGGTCAATTTGTAAATACTTAAAAAACCAACGCGATTGAAAATCTCCACCTGCTAATTGAAAACCAGCGTTGAGGGATAATCGCTTGTTAAAATGGTAATTGAGATTGGTTTGAAATCCAAATTTCGGCAACGAAGATCGCCGCTCACCCAATGCATTTGAATTCGTATTATCGCTATTGAATGTGCCTGATATAATTCGGATATTTCTTCCGATTAATGGAGCTACTTGCAACGAAAAGTAGGGTTTAAAATCAGTTTTATCTTTTTTTGCTACTTCTTGAATTGGAATAGATTCCGTAGTTGAGAGTAGGTGAACCGGAAGCAATTTTAAACGAATTTTAATATCTGTAATTTTAGTGTTTTTAGAGGGATTTTCTACAGAATTGCTGTTATTAGCTATCGTTTCGGTATCTGTCTTTTCAGGTTTTGTTGATTCTTCATTTTTATTGTTACCGATTTCCGTAGTTAAAGTTAAATTAGCTGATGAATTTGTTGTTTGATTTTGTTTTTTGCTAATGTTTCTCTTGCTTTTGGTCGATTTACCTGATTTATTTTTTGAATTGGAGGACCTAGTTTCTGAGTTAGCAGTTTCTCTATTTTTCGTCTGATTTGATTCGGACTGATTGAGTTCATTGCAGACGTTAGATTCTCGGTTTTTGCTATTAGACTCCTCGGCTTTTTCAGTCAAAACTACCTTTTGTTGGGGTTTATTTGATGAATTTTTGCCTGAAGGTTTTGTTCTTATTACTTTGTTTTGAGTTTCATTTTTTGCTTTGATTTCATTTTCAGAAATAGTAGATTTTTGGAATAAGAATAATCCCATTCCTCCCAATATAATTATGGAGGCAGCAATCCAAAGTGCGACAAATCTTCTTTTTTTCGTGGGAAATAATTCTTGTTGAATATTGCTCCAACTTTCATCCGGCGGCAACTGAATGTCGTTTTCAAATCGAGAGGCCAATGCGCCTTCCCAATCCTCTTTAGAATTTAGAGTGTCTTTATTCATGTTCAATTTTTTTAGCAATAACTAGGTCTTTTTCCAATGCTTCTCTCAGTTCTCTGCGTGCGTGAAAGAATTGCGATTTTGAGGTTCCTTCTGAAATAGCGAGCATTTCTGCAATTTCTTTATGCGAAAAACCATCAATCGCATGAGCCACAAAAATTTGCTTTCTTCCAGCTGGCAAACGTTCAATAAGAAAAGTAATTTCTTCTTTGTCTAATGAATGGAGCAGAGAAATATCAACCGGTTCTGATAGAGATTTAAAGTCGCTTTCTATGAATTTATTATTCTTTCGAAAACTATATAAAATACAACGAACGGTCACTTTTCGCATCCATCCTTTGAAACTTCCCTGCGCTTTAAATGAATGAAGATTGCGGTAAATTGTAATGAAACTTTCTTGCAGACTGTCTTGTGCGTCCACCACATTTTTGTGATAGCGCAAACAAATGGCATACAACCAGCCTTTGTTCTGTTCATACAATTCCTTACAAGCTCGTTGGTTTCCCTGAATGCAAGCCCGTATCAACTCTTCCTCAGTCAATTAATCGCGAATTAATTTTAGTTTACTGATGCAAAAAAAAGACAAAAGGTTGGTTTCTGATAAAACAATGTTTCAATATTGTATTAAACTTCTAAAAAATTAAGTAAATTTGATTTCCGAAACTATTATTTCGGAACTGTGAATTTCTTAAAAATGGAAAAATTTTATAATAGAGAAAAAGAAATTGCTTATCTACAAGAGATTGAGGCGCGATCAGAAAAGTCGGGACAATTCACCGTGGTAACAGGTAGGAGGCGAATTGGAAAAACACAATTGATGTTGAAGGCTTTTGAAGAAAAGTGTTATCTGTATTTTTTTGTTGCTCGAAAATCAGAAAGCTTGTTATGTCAAGATTTTCAAGAAGAAATAAGAAGAAAACTGAATGTGCCTCAATTAGGTGAATCAACTTCGCTTGTTTCCATTTTTGAATTTCTTTTTGCGTATTCAAAGCAAAAAAATATTACGTTAATTATTGATGAGGTTCAGGAACTTTTATTTATTAATCAATCCATTTTTAGTGAATTACAACGAATTTGGGATTTGAATTCTAAAACAAGTAAAATCAACCTAATTGTTTCGGGTTCTCTCGTTTCGTTGATGCACAAAATCTTTGAGGATAAAAATGAACCTCTATTTGGTCGAGCTAACCATAAAATACAGGTAAAGCCTTTTGAAACATCTGTTTTAAAGGAAATTCTGCATGACCATAATCCCAATTACAAAGCAGAGGACTTATTGGCATTGTATAGTTTTACGGGTGGAGTTGCAAAATATTGTCAGCTTTTCATGGAAAATAAAGCCTATACAAAGGACAAAATGATTGCTTATCTCACCTCTGAGAATTCATTGCTTTTGAATGAAGGCAAGAACATTCTCGTGGAGGAATTTGGCCGAGAATACAACATTTACTTTAGTATTTTGTCAGAAATTGCCCAAGGTAGACAACGAAGAAGCGAACTTGAAAATATTTTGCAGCGAGAAATTGGTGGTTATTTGACCAAATTGGAACGTGATTTTAATCTCATTAAAAGAGCAACGCCTATTTTCGGATTAACGGCAGAATCGAAAAACATGAAATACATTTTAGAAGATAATTTCTTGATTTTTTGGTTCAGATTTATTTACAAATTTCAGCACATGATTGAAATTGACGCCCATGAGCAACTTCGTCAAGTAATACAACGAGATTATGAAACATATAGCGGAATTCTCTTGGAAAAATATTTTCGAACTGTTGCAGCAGAAACAAAACGATACACAAAAATTGGTAATTATTGGAACCGAAAAGGCACCTTGGAGATAGATTACATAGCCTTAAATGAGTTGGAAAAAACAATTGTTTTCGGAGAAGTAAAGAGGCAGGTTAAAAAAATAAATCTGGACAAATTAAAAGAAAACGTTGCGATATTAACCAATGAAATGAACTTTCTTAAAGACTATAAAAAAGAATTTATTGGTTTGAGTATGGAAACTATGTAAACGGTTCACCAAGCTAATACGGGCAGAATTCATTACCTATTTTGCAAATTACATTCTATGTAGTCAATTCATGCGAATGAAACCGATTCACATCAGCAATCATACTGTGGTAATAACGATACCATTTTTGGACACCTAATTCTTTCGCTTTTTGATGAATGGGATGCGCCGCCCAATTTTTGATAGAATCATGGTCTTTCCAATAGCTTATAAATGTCCCACGACCTTCATGTTTCATACTTTCATAACCCAAATAACCGGGCATTTCTTGAACCAGTTCTAATGTGAGTTCATCATATTCAATATAGCCTTCTAAATTATCTGAAAGGTAATAATTGAAAATAGAAGCGATGAAAGGTGCTTCGGGTTTAAAGTTGTTTTTCCAATGTATCATTTACTAAATTAAAAAGAATTTTATTCCCGAATAACCGTCATTCGTACAATTTTATCTCCGGAAACTTCATAAATCATGACAAGTTTAATGGCTTTCTTACTGCCTTTTCGACCTTTAATTGATTCATGATCTATGACTTTATTTCCGATAACAGCGCGATGTAAAATTGTGGAATGTAACTTGGGTGAAACCTCAAAAAGCTCTTTATAAAGTTTTCTTACTGCATCTTTTCCATTTGCAACTGGATCTGATTTTCCAAATAGATATAAGGTAATTGTATCGGGGAATGAAGACATGAACCCCTCAATATTTCGTTCATTGTAAAAATCAAGGTTCTCTTGTACAATTTCTTCAGGATTTTTAACCTGTTGGGCGCAAATAAGTGTTGTTGACATGCTGAAAGAAAAAAGGAAAAGATAAATTAATTTCATAGTCTAAAATTATATAATTCTTAAATAATCGATGCTTCTTTTTGTTTTTTCTCCAAGTTATGTGATAATATACAAATCTGGTAATTCAAAAATTTAAGTTATAAACAGTACTTGAAAATTTAAGTAATTGTTGAGTTTATAACCAAATTATTGTTCATATTAATTAGTCACATGAAACTCCTATACTCATGAACGAACTAATTTTGCACAACAAATTCTTACCATGAAAAAAATAGCTGTTTTTATACTTTCAGGCGCGCTACTCGCTGCTTGTGGGTCATCTACTAAAAATGAAAAATCAACTTCAACCCAAAATGCATCATCTAACGAGCAAACGACTGAAACTGCAACAACCGTGAAAAAAGAAAATGCCAATGAGGAATTAAATAACATAGCATCTTTTTTAGGAGGTACAAGTCCAAAAAGTGTTGGTGATTTTTCTGCGGCGTTCAATTCTCTGGGTTGGAAAACACATCAAGCAACTCTCAATACAGCTTGGGAAAAAGCAAAAATTGAAAAAATAAATCCCATGCGTGAGTGGGCAAAAGCGGAAAAAATCGGCAAGAAATCAGAAACTTTATTTTATCCATTTAGCGGAGCAGATTTCCTACATGTTTATTCGGCAAATCAAGATTATTCAACATACTATCTTTTCGGACTTGAGCCTCCAGGTGAAATCCCTAACAAACAAAACATTTTAAATCCAGCATTGACAGGTAATATTCTAAGTACAATTTATAAATCGGTAGATGAAAATTTAAATCAGAGTTTTTTTCATACAAAGTACATGGCTGTTGAATTTAACAATCCGATTTTAAAAGGTACTATTCCAGTTTTTATGTTTTTTATGAATCGAATGGGCGTAGAATTAACGAGTATAAGCCCTGTTACTTTTAATGAGAAAGGAGAGATAGTTTCTGCGAAAGATTTCTCAAAAGGGGTAAGAATTGGATTTATAGATAATGGCCAGAACAAAGAGCTTTTCTATTTCTCTGGTGATATTTCTAATGGAGGAATGACTGCAACACCTGGTTTGAAAAATATGGTAAATCGAATTTCTAAAGATGCATCAACCATGATTAAATCAGCCTCTTATTTGTGTCATTCATCGGGATTTTCAATCATTAAGGACATTATTATTTCAAATTCCTATTCTATAATGCAAGACGATACAGGTGTTCCTTATCAATTCTATGATCAATCGAAATGGAATATAAGACATTATGGGGTATATACAGGCCCAATTTCACTCTTTGCCTCTAGAACGCAGCCAGATTTAAAATCAGCTGTAGCAGGAAAGGAGAAGCCAATCAATTTCAGATACGGGTACAATACACCTCCAAATTTAATGGTCGCTGTGAGAAAGTAAAAACTGTAACCAAAAAGGAACACGTCGTTTCGGGGTTATTCATTTTTAATCCCAAACTTTATGAAACGACTACCGCTTTTTGGCGTACTATTTCTTTGTTTCGCCTTTGCATACAAACAGTTCGAGGGTTCTTTGCTGGAGCCCACTGAAAAAATTTGCAATCTTCCTCAAAACTGGGAATCTCCCATAGGAAATGTATCCTTCAGAACCAATATTGCCAAGTTAAATGGGGATATTGTAATAGGTTCAAACGGTGGAAATTATATGGACTATTTTCTCGATAAAGGAAATGGAATCACTGTTTTAGATCCAGTTACCGGAAAAATAAAATTGTCGTTTGCCAATGAACGATTTGGCGATATGGATGTCAATGGTGTACTTGTTTATAACAACAACATTTATTTTGGAAATGACAACGACGAAATAATTTGCGCTGATTCAAAAGGAAAAATTTTATTTAGACAGGATGCATCTGGTGATATAGAGCATCGGCCTATTCTTCTCAATTCTCCAGCAGGGGATCAAATTGTATTCGCCATGGAAACCGGGGAGGTGAGATCCATCAATCCGACAAATGGTAAAATAAATTGGACCTATTATCATCCTGAATTTGATGGGTATAAATCAACTGACAATCGAACTGCCTTCAAATTGAAAATGCATTTCTATTCAGGAGATCGTTTTTTCCTGGAACCTAAGTTGATTGACATTAACAAGGACAACATAATAGATCTAATTTACATAGCCGATGGGAATGACATTCATGCGATTGATGGTAAAAACGGAAAACAGATTTTCAGAATAAAAAATAAATATCCAGAGGATTATTACAACACTTATCATTGTAATCTTTTCCGCGCCAGTCCAGCATTAATTCAAACAAAACAAGGAGACTTTCTCGTGGTACCTTTTAATTTAACACCAGAAGGTGATTATAGCTATGAAAAAATCAAAAATCAGTTAAGATTTTACGACCTTACTGGCAAAGAAGTAAAACGTGTTGATCTTCAAGGGGTTTTTAAAACTTTCAATATGACCCAGAAAGAAAATTTAGTCTTTTTCTCGGATCATTACATTGATTTTTCAGAAGGTATTGACCAATTTACTTGTGTTAGATACGACCAATCCATAACAAATGATTACTATCCTCCGCGAGTAGCAGATAAAACATTGACAATAAACGGAGATGAATGCCTACTACTTTCATTTGAACACGGATTTAAAAACCACTCGGGTAATTACGATGATATATTCACAACAATTGGAATTTTCAACCTTCAGAAAAAAAGATTTGAGGAAATTCATCATATGACTATAACGAGTGAATTTGTGCCAATCCTTGGAGATTTCAACAAGGACAATAAAGCAGATTTTTTATTGGGATGTCACAATGGTAAGCTATACAATTTTGACCTCGGACTTGATTCAAAAACTATTAACCATTAATTCTATACATATGAAAAAGCAAGAAAAATTAGATTTCAAAAAAGAAATCCTCCTAGTAGCAACGCTTTTTGGACTTTGTGGATTTGCGTTATTTCAGTTTTCCAAAATAGATGCAACACCATCTGGAAATAACATAAAGAGCACTCAAAAAGAAGTAGAAATTGAATCGTACTTAACAGGAATAAACGAACCTTTGGATAAAACCCTTGCCTATACAGAAGTTGAGTTTGAGGCCGCAAAAGGAGTTGAATTTCACCTACCAACAGGTACAAACATTCGAATTCCAAAAGACGCGTTAGTAGATAATAAAGGAAAAAAGGTCACAGGAAAAGTTCGCGCGAAGTTTCGAGAAATGCACAATGCGAAAGACATCTTTTTATCAGGAATACCCATGCAGACTGATGCAAATAGAGATTTATTCCTTGAGTCAAATGGAATGATGGAATTACGGGTTTATCAAGGTGACCAAGAACTAAAATTAAAAGAGGGAAATACAGTAGATGTTGATTTAGCTGCTTTTGCTCAACCAACCAAGGATTTTAAATTGTGGAAACTTAAACAAGATAAGAAATGGGATGTATCTGGAAGCTATTCAACTGTTCCAAATGATAGTAAAAATCAAAAAATACTAGCGCTTGACGAAGAAAAAAAGAAAAGAAAAAAGAATAAGGAATCGGGAGAAGGAAGTAGTTTTCAATTTACGTTTAATTCAAACTTGAAAAATTTTCCTCACATGGCAGCTTGGAATGGAGTAACTTGGAATCTGCTAACTCCGGACCCTAAATTTCCAACTGACAATATTGGCAGAATTGATTGGACAGACATCGAAATGACGAAAATACCCGGCACGAAGGATCAATATTCGATCACCTTGACGTATTCAAATTTTGATTATTCGAATAATCTAATTGAAGAAAAATGCAAGATAACAGCTGTACCTGCTGATTTGTCTAAAAAAGATCTCAAAGCAATTGAAGCAGATTTCGCGGCAAAAAGTAAGGAATACGAAGAGTTTTTGAAATTAGCTAAAAAAGAAGAGGACCGTTTGAAAGCAGAGGCCTCATTACTAAACAAGTTTTCGGTGAGTGGTTTTGGCATTTACAATATTGATAAGTTAACGGATGCTGATAAATTGGTAAAATTAGATATGCATTTTGATTTTGAGGATGAATTGCTTTTATCAAAAAATCCGGTTCAACTCATGGTAATTGCGAAAGACCGCAACACGGTATTAAATTTCTTGCCTTCTTCTTGGAAGAACATTCCTTATCTTGGTCCACAAACTGAATTGGTTGCAGCGCTTCCCGATGGATCCTACGCTTATGTTGACGCAACAGCTTTTAATTCGGCTGTTCCAGCCAACAAACTGTCCAGTACTTTTCAAAATACAGTAACTCTGAAAACAAGAAGACTGAAAAAAGATGAGATAAATAATGTTTTCTAAATAAATGAATTAGGAATTTGCGAACTACCTTTGCGATATGTTTGTTGAAATTAATCCTCACAATATTGATCAGCGATTGATTAATCAAGCCGTTGAAATCCTAAAAAAAGGCGGAATAATTATCTTCCCTACTGATACAGTTTATGCCATAGGATGTGATTTAATGAACAAAAAAGGATTGCAAAAACTGGCTGATTTTAAGGAAGTGAAATTAAACAAGGCGAATTTCTCCATCATTTGTCACGATTTGTCCCATCTTTCTGAATTCACTAAACAGATTGAAAGACCCATTTTTAAACTACTTAAGCAATGTTTGCCAGGTCCCTTTACGTTTATTTTAGATGCATCGCCCAATGTTCCAAAGTTGTTTGATTCCAATAAAAAAGAAATCGGCATTCGTATTCCGAATAATGAAATAACATTGGCAATTGTAGAAAAATTAGGAAATCCAATGGCGGTGACATCTTTGCATGATCATGAAGATGAGATCATGGAGTATTTTTCGGATCCTTATGCTATTTATGAGCGCATGGATGAACAGGTTGATTTAATCATTGATGGAGGTTATGGTAATCTGAAAGGATCAACGATCATTGATTGCACGGATGGAAGTCCAATTTTAGTTCGCGAAGGTTTGGGAAAGTTACCCGATTAATTTTGTCTGAAAAAAATAACAGTGAAATGTTATTTAGAACAACAACCGCATATCAATGCTTACATTTTTTGATGTACCTTTGTATCTCACATTTCATCTATGAATAATATCCGTAATTTTTGCATTATAGCTCACATTGACCATGGTAAAAGCACGCTTGCCGATCGCTTATTACAAACCACAGGAACAATTGCAGATAGAGATATGCAAGCACAAGCGTTAGACGATATGGATCTTGAAAGAGAACGTGGAATTACGATTAAAAGTCACGCTATCCAAATGAACTATACGTTTGAGGGCGAAGATTACATTCTGAATTTGATTGACACTCCAGGACACGTAGATTTTTCATACGAAGTTTCACGCTCAATCGCAGCTTGTGAAGGAGCATTGTTAATTGTAGATGCAACACAAGGAATTGAAGCGCAAACCATTTCAAATTTATATTTAGCGATTGAACATGATTTGGAAATCATTCCAATTTTAAATAAAATGGATTTGCCAAGTGCCATGCCTGAAGAGGTTTCCGATCAGATAATTGAATTAATTGGCTGTAAACCCGAAGAGATTATCCCAGCATCCGGAAAAACAGGGTTGGGAGTTAATGATATTCTAAAAGCGGTTATAGACAGAATTCCAGCTCCAAAGGGAGATGAAAATGCGCCACTTCAAGCGATGATTTTTGATTCGGTGTTTAATTCATTTCGTGGTATAATTGCTTATTATCGCATTTTAAATGGAACGATTCAAAAGGGACAAAAAGTTAAATTTTTCAATACGGGTAGAACGTATCTTGCAGATGAAATTGGAGTTTTAAAAATGGATTTACTGCCGAAAAATATAGTAAAAGCGGGTGATGTAGGCTATATTATTTCTGGAATTAAGCAAGCAAATGAAGTAAAGGTGGGAGATACCATTACTGGAGCTGAAAATCCATGTGATAGTGCTGTAAAGGGTTTTGAAGATGTAAAGCCAATGGTTTTTGCTGGTATTTATCCTGTAGATACAGAAGATTACGAGGAATTACGTTATTCCATGGAGAAATTGCAATTGAATGATTCATCGTTGGTTTTTGAACCTGAATCCTCAGCCGCACTTGGCTTTGGTTTTCGTTGTGGCTTCTTGGGAATGTTGCACATGGAAATTATTCAAGAAAGGCTCGAGCGTGAGTTTAATATGACTGTAATTACAACGGTTCCAAACGTGTCTTATCATGCTTACATGCGCAAAACTCCGGATGACATCCTAATCGTTAACAATCCATCCGAACTTCCAGATCCTGGAGCAATGGAGCGAATTGAGGAACCCTACATCAAGGCACAAGTAATTACAAAATCAGAATACGTTGGTTCAATTATGACGCTTTGTATTGAGAAACGTGGGGAATTACGGAATCAAGTTTACCTAACGCAAGACCGCGTGGAGTTGACCTTTGAAATGCCCTTGGCTGAAATTGTTTTTGATTTCTACGATCGCTTGAAAACCGTTTCGAGAGGATATGCATCTTTTGATTATCACCCTATTGGGTACAAGCAATCTGATCTAATAAAAATGGATTTATTGTTAAACGCCGAACAAGTAGATGCTCTTTCTGCATTGGTGCATAGAAGTAATGCATTTGATTTGGGTAAACGTATTTGTCTTAAATTAAAAGAACTTATTCCGAGACAGCAATTTGAAATTCCAATCCAGGCTGCAATTGGTGCAAAAATAATTGCGCGTGAAACTATCAAAGCCTTACGAAAAGATGTAACGGCAAAATGTTATGGGGGTGATATTTCCAGAAAAAGAAAGCTACTTGAAAAACAAAAAGCAGGTAAAAAACGCATGCGTCAAGTAGGTAGAGTAGAGGTACCTCAAGAAGCATTTTTAGCAGTATTGAAATTGAATGATTAATAGGTATTAAATTTTGCCAGCCTTTATTTCCAATAATTTCGTTTAGTGTTTATAGCCTACTAAATCTTCTTTTTAGAAGGAGTAATTTAAATTTTACTAAAATTAATTAAGTATTTTTGTAATTATTCAATTTTTAAAAAGCAATGAACGTAGACAAAAAAATCTTAGCCGCAGTTAAAAAATCCTTTTCAAAATTTGATTTCTCTCGATTAGATGAAATCTGTAAAAATGAAGCTCAAACACGCATGTACCTTATTGAACCGATGTGCGAAATGCTGGGCTACAGTCGCAGTGATGCCAAGGATATGCTAACGGAAATTACGGCAGGGTGGGGTGAAAAAAGAGATTTAGCAGACATTGGTTTAATAATCAAAGGCAAGAAACCTGAAATAATTATAGAGTGCAAAAAATTGGGATTTAAACTCACTGACAAGGAAGGTAATCAACTCAATAATTACTTTAATCATACCGAAGGCTCAAAAATTGGTATTTTAACCAATGGACTGGAATGGAGATTTTATGCCGAGTACCTTGAGAAGAATAAATTACATTCCAACCCTTTTTTAGTCATTGATTTTACAGAAATTGACGACTCCAAAATTGAACTATTCGCTCAATTTCATAAAAACAATCCAGACCCAAACTTTTTAGCTAAAATTCTGGAAGAAGCACAAGACATTTTTTTCCTTGAAGGATTTAATGGTGCATTAGCCGAAGAATTGCTGAATCCTTCTGACGATTTTATCAAAGCGATTTTTGCACGAATGCCAGGCAAAAGAATGAACGATGCTGTTAAAGACAAGCTACGTGGTTTAATTAATTCAAATTCAATTCAACAAGTTCTGCCGAGATTGATTGAGGAAGAATCTAAAAACGGAAATGTTGTAATAACAACAGGTGAAGAACTTAAGATCTATCATGCTGTGAAAACCATTATAATTAATTCGTTGAAAAAGGTTGATTTTTCCCGAATTTCCTATCGCGATCAGAAAAATAGTTTTAATATTTTGGTCGATGATAACCAACGTAAAGTCATTGCAAAAATAACCTCCTCGAAAAATAAACATTTCTTAGAGTTGGCAGGAAGCAATGATAAACATCCGGCAGATAATTTAGAAAATATTGTTGCACTTAGTAAACGTATTTCTGAAATTGCAAAGGGTTATTTGGTTGAATAAAACGTTTGAATTACTTGTAAAAATTCATTTCTTCCACATACTTTTTTACCGGTTCTGTGAGCAAATAACTTACGTCTTTACCAGCTTTTATGGTATTTCTTATAAATGTACTAGACACGTTCATCATTGGTACATCCGCGCAGAAAAAAACGTTTTTATGCGAAAGAAAATCGGATGAACTAGTATCATTCTGTTTTTCGCCATCCGTTAGTGCACGTGGATAAACATATAATTTATGTTTCTCGATTATTTTATCGTAATTGTACCACTTGTTGAGCGTGCGTAAATTATCTTCACCTAAAATCAAGGCAAACTCATGATTTGGATATTTCTCCATCAAATGAGTAAGTGTATGGATTGTGTAATTTGGTTTTTTAAGTGCAAATTCCACATCTGAAGCCTTTAATTTTGGATTGTCATCTATGGCTTCTTTAACGAGGATGAGTCGATGAAAATCAGGTAATAAGGATGATTTTAGTTTTAAGGGATTTTGCGGTGTGACCACCAACCATACTTGATCTAAATCCGTGTATTGCGCCATGTAGTTGGCAATTACCAAATGACCAACGTGAATGGGGTTGAAGGTGCCAAAAAACAATCCGATTTTCATTCAGCGAATAAAAATTTGAGGACAACTTCTTTGATTTCGTTAACAGCAAGATCTAATTCATTGTTAACCAATACATAATCAAACTCATTTGCTCGTTCCAATTCGATGGTAGCTTTTTGAATACGCATTTGAATTTTCTCTTCCGATTCGGTTTTTCTTGATCTTAAACGCTTCTCTAAAATTTCCATAGATGGCGGCTGAACAAAAACAGCCAATGCTTTATCTCCAAAATATTGTTTTAGATTTAGTCCTCCGACCACATCCACATCGAAGATTACACTCTTGTTTTCATTCCAGATTTTTTCGATCTCTGAAGTTAAGGTGCCGTAAAAATTATTAGTGTAAACCTCTTCCCATTCAATAAATTCATCGTTGTCAATTTTTGATTTGAATTCATCAATTGTCAAAAAATAATAATCTACTCCGTTTTTTTCATTGGGACGAGCCTCTCTGCAGCATGCTGATACGGAAAATGAAAGGGATGGAATCTCTTCAATTAACCGATGAACAATCGTGGTTTTGCCTGCGCCGGAAGGAGCTGAAAAAATGATGCATTTACCTTCTTTTTGTTCCATTACAAGGTATTTAGTACTTGTTCTTTAATTTTTTCTAAGTTGTCTTTCATTTCCACAACCAATTTTTGCATTTCGGTGTGGTTTGATTTACTTCCAAGCGTATTGATTTCTCTGCCAATCTCTTGCGCAATGAATCCCAGTTTTTTTCCTGAATAAGACAATCGCATGGTTTCAATAAAATAATCTAGGTGATTGGCAAGTCTGATTTTTTCTTCTGAAATATCCATTTTTTCAATGTAAAATATCATTTCTTGTTCCAATCTATTTAAATCGACTGAGCTATTTTCCAATTCTTTAAGTCCTTTTTGAATACGATCCTTTACTGTGGATATTCGTTCAGATTCAAACTTGGGTACTTCTTTTAGATCCTTTCGAATTGCATCAATTCTATTTTCTAAATCAAGTTTGATTGCCTCTCCTTCTTGTTTTCTGAAATTAGTCAACGCTTTACACGTATCAGAAACTAGTTGCAATACCCATTCTTTTTCCTCCTCAGAAATTTCAGTTGATTGGTAATTTACTACATCCGGCATTTTTAAAACAAGAGCCAGATAATCGGTTGGTTGATTTCCCATTTGATTATTTAACTCACTAATCTCTTGGTAGTATTTTTTCGCCAAATCTGTATTTATCGAACCGGAATCACTTGCCCCTGAACTTTCCAAATATACGCCGATATCGATCTTACCTCGATTTAATTGTTCGGCTATTATTTTTCGAATATCAGATTCAAGTTCTTTGTAAGGTCCTCCGAATTTTACGGTTAGGTCTAATGATTTGCTATTCAACGAACGAATTTCGACCGAAACTTTCTTGGTTCCAAGTACTCCATTGGTTTTTCCAAAACCGGTCATTGATAAAAGCATAATTGTATTGTTTGGGCAAAGTTAGGAAATTTGAGGGGGGAATCAAAAATTGGTGAATTTATGTTAGAGGATTACTGAAAAATAAGAGGGGAATGTGAACAGTTTTTCATTAAAACGCTATTTTTGATCTATGAAAGCTTTCATGCATGGTTTTACTTGTTTCTTTCGAGGTATTGGGTTTTCCTTGTATAGATTTGGCTTATGGTATTTTATTCCATTAATAATTTGGTTCATACTGGTTTTTGGACTTACTTTTCAGCTTAGTGATTTTCTTTTACCATATGTTTTTGACCTTATTGAATATACAACGGGAATTGATTTAACTCAAAGTTCAGATTTATCCGATTGGAAAGAGATTTTGAAATTTAGTTTTCAATGGGGATTGATTGTAGTAGTGTATGTGTTTTTTTGGTATGTGCTTAGTCGGTACATGAAGTATGTTGTCCTGATTCTGCTTTCGCCCTTGTTTGCATATCTTTCGGAGCGTACTGAGGAAATTCTAACCGGAAAAACATATCCATTTGAATTTAAACAATTGGTAAAAGATTCCATACGAGGAGCTGGAATAGCTACCCGAAATCTATTGATTGAAACTGTATTTATAGCAATTTGTAGTATTATTAGTTTCTTTTTTCCAGTAGTTTCTCCCTTTACGCTTACGTTTTTGTTTTTGGTAAACAGTTATTTCATGGCCTTTAACTTTTTTGATTACGTAGCAGAACGAAAGCGCATGAATATTCAAGAAAGTATACGATATATGAGGGCAAATTTTTATACATTGATGGGGTTTGGCGTAGCATACAATCTGGTTTCATTTGTTCCCTTATTAGATTGGGTTTTAGCGCCAATTAGCGCGGCATCAGGTGCTGTAATTGCAGATGCTGAACTACCAAATGGAAAAAGTTCCTTTACCTTTAAGGAAAAATCACTACCTGATTCAAACGTAAGTACCAAGTTGATCAACCAAGATTGAATTTGCGATAAAAGTAGGTTTGTTTATGCTTGCGGTTCCATAGTAATTCCTAATTTTGCACCATGAAGCGATACAAAATAGTAGAATTGTTAGGTAACACTGGTCGTGAGTTACTTGGTCAAGAAATTACAGTAAAAGGATGGGTTAGAGCCTTTAGGAGCAACCGATTTATTCAATTAAACGATGGTTCATGTATGTCGACCATTCAAGCAGTTGTGGATTTTGAACTTTTTGAGGAAGCTTTACTAAAACGAATTACAACGGCTTCTGCATTAGCCTTAACAGGTAAATTGGTTGAATCTATTGGTTCAGGACAGTCGCTTGAATTACAAGTTTCTGCGATTGAAATTTTAGGAGATGCCAACCCTGATGAGGTTCAGAAAACGGTGATGCAACCCAAACGACATAGTTTAGAATTTTTGCGTGAACAAGCTCATTTGCGTTTCCGAACAAATACGTTTGGTGCTGTATTTAGAATTAGACACGCCGTTGCTTATGCCATCCATAAATTTTTTAACGATAGGGGGTTCTTCTATTTGCATACACCAATAATAACGGGTTCAGACGCTGAAGGAGCAGGTGAGATGTTTCGTGTCACCAATTTGGATCCAAAAAATCCGCCATTGAATGAGGATGGAACAGTAAATTTTAAAGAAGATTTTTTTGGTAAACCGGTAAACCTAACCGTTTCAGGTCAATTGGAAGCGGAATTGGCAGCCTTGGCCTTGGGTCAAGTTTATACCTTTGGACCAACCTTCCGAGCGGAAAATTCCAATACATCACGTCATTTAGCTGAATTTTGGATGATTGAACCAGAAGTTGCATTTAATGATTTGAAAGATAATATGGATTTGACAGAGGATTTTCTGAAGTACATTTGCTCCTATATTTTGGAAAATTGTTCGGAAGATTTGAAGTTTTTAAATGATCGTGATGCTCAGGAACAAACCCAAAAACCACAAAACGAGCGAAATGAGCTCACATTAATTGAGCGTTTGGAATTTGTGATAAACAATCCTTTTAAACGATTGACCTATACAGAGGCGATTGATCTTTTATTAAATTCAAATCATTACAAAAAGAAAAAATTTAAGTACGACGTTTCATGGGGAATTGACCTACAAAGTGAACACGAACGTTATCTGGTTGAAAAAGAATTTAAATGTCCGGTAATTTTAACGGATTACCCAGCCCAAATTAAGGCGTTTTATATGCGTTTGAACGAAGATGGCAAAACCGTTGCGGCAATGGATGTTCTTTTCCCCGGAATAGGTGAAATCGTTGGTGGATCGCAAAGAGAGGAACGTTTTGATATTCTTCATAAGAAATGTGAAGAATTTGGCATCCACCCCGAAGAATTGTGGTGGTACATGGATACCCGCAAATTTGGTACTGTTCCACACGCAGGCTTTGGATTAGGATTTGAACGTATGGTTATGTTCGTTACAGGAATGTCAAACATAAGAGACGTAATACCTTTTCCTCGAACTCCGCAAAATGCTGAATTTTAATAAACTTCTGATATTCTTTTTGTTTGCAGCAATAGGTTTCGCTGCATATGGACAAAATTGGAAAAGAAATATTGCCCCACTCGTTGGATATCGTGGTATTTATCAAGAAAAATCATTCGGAGGAAATATAAGCATGATTGAATTAGGCGCTGCTTATATCTCAGGAACAAAACAAGTAGATCGGATTCTATTCATACCAGCCTTTTCCGGGTGGAGATATTTTGGTCCTTTTGTTTCAATAGACGCCAAATTCCGTTCACCTGAAAAATTGGGTAGTAATGCGATGATGTTGAATATGGGAATCACGGGAGGTGCAGGTGGATTTTTTTCATCTATTTTTCCAAGTGCTTTAAATGGGGTTTTAGCTTACTCAACAGATTTTAGAAATTCCTATTTACGTATTGGGATTGCTTATGATTTATGTTACATTTCTTTAGGAGGTGGGGTACTGAGTAATATAAACGGAGGTCAATATATTTCTTCCTATGACAATCAACTTTATCTAGAAGTTCGACTTTTACTCTGGAGAAATAGTCGTTATTTTCGGAATTAAAATTTATTGAAAAACAGCAGATTTATTTGTAAAACTGCTTTTCTTTTAATTGTAAAATCCGGACACGCTTTGACTTTGAATCTATGAATAAAATGTTGGAAAGAATTAAGGATTTATCGTTGTAATAGATTTCTTTTTCTTCTACTAATTCGCCAAAAGAATACGAAAAAATATTTTTCACATTACCGAAGGAATCGTATTGGTAACGCCATTCTTCAACGGGTTCTGTATTTGAATTGGCATACTTCTTTTTTGATTCAAGCCAACCTTTTTCGTTGTAGGCATAATTCACTCTGTAAAATCCACTTGTTGTAATTGAACGTTCATTGACTTGAACTAAATAACCATTAGAATTGTAGACTTTAGTTTTCTCTACATACGGCAAATTATAGTTGTTAAATAATGTACAAGTTTCGATAGTATCAACAGATTGATACTTCATAATTTCTTCGTTGATTATATAACTTTCAACCAATTCATTCTTTTCATTCAAGATATCTCGCTTATATATTTGCTTGATAATTCTGCCTTTCTCATCCAATTCATTAACAATAGAGGTAAATCCATTGTGTTCTTTTTTGCGTTGCTGAATTAGTTGATTGTTATCATTGTAGAAATAGAAATTTTCTAAGGAATCTGTTCGGTCAGTACCTTGGTATGTCTCAATTGTATGTGTCAACCTACCCTTTTCATCAAATTCATAAGCACAATACAATCCTGTTTGAATGATTGGGGTTGTTGGACTTGTGACTGAAAAAAAGCCTTTGAGTTTTTTAATTTTATTTTGAGCGACAAAAGAATTGTTGAAAAATGGTAATTGTCCAAAAGCAAGTCCTTCGTGATTGTCAATTAGTTGAGCGTGTGTTGTAAACAAACAAGCCGTTAAAATGAAACTACAGATTAAAATAGTTTTCATTGGCTAAACCTTGCTTTTCTTTAATGAAAATGCAATTAATAAAGTCAAAAGGAACAAGAGTCCTGATAATACGATAATCAGTCCATTTGAAATAACAACTAGTTTTACGAGAAAAAAAAGTAGAGTTGCCAAAATAAACATAGAAAAACCTGCTGTTCGAATTAGGAAAGTACTTCTTTTCATTTCTGTTGTAATTGCTAGGGCTAGAGATAGACAGAGAGCAAAATTGAGAAACACGTTAATTCCAAAAATAATTTTAAAGTCTTCTGAGCCACTAAAAATGCCTGGTAGGAGAATAAATCCATATGATAATAAAGCCGCCAGAAGAACGGCAAAAGTTAACATCACATAATTAATTTTCATAGGTGTTGTTTTAATTTCCTTTTACAAATAACATGTCACTTAAATGGAATGTGGTAATTTGGGAGGAGTTAATGCTATATATTTTAGTATTTCAGGAACTTCTTCAATTTTTTTCCACGTCGTCATACCTGGTTTCCAAGACAAGGTATCTTTGTTTAATTTTCCTTGCTGCAACAATTCTATGGTATCTCTCCCCGTAAAGGGACCTGCTTGTTGACCATTTATTGCAAAGTAAAAAAGTTCGGTACTTGCATTTGTCTGCATCGAATTCATGGCTCCAGGAACAATGGATGCATTTATGGTTTGGTTCATTGAGGCCACCATTTGTTGTGAGATAGCAAGGCTTAGTCCAAATTCGACCAGTTTATCAACTGAAAAAAAATCAGAATCGTTCATTGTTAAGGTTTTATGGATTAGGTGGAATTGGAGGAGGAACTTGATTAAATATAGTCGCTAATTCAGCCTTGTTTTCTGCTTTTTCCCAAGTACTCATCCCTGCTTTCCAAACCAGGGTTTCTTTGTTAAATTGATTATTAGAAGCGAGTTGAATCAATTCAGACATATTGAATGGTCCCGATTGTTGTCCATTTAGCACCAGGTAAAAACCATCCACAGGTAAAGGAGGTGGCGTATTTTGAGGTTGATTGACTGTGCCTGCCATTTGGTTCATCATTCCAGCCATTTGATTACCCATTGCTCCTCCCAATGCCATTCCGGTCATAAGTCCTGCAGGGTTCAATCCCGATCCATCGCCTCCTCCGGTTTGGGACATTGCACCAAGGTTTTCAGCCGCAGTTTTCAAAACCTCCGCTTGTTGATTGATGGCGTGTGTATTGATAAAATTCGTTTCGGTTTGTAGTTTTTGTGCTCGTTGACTCTCTTCGCGCTGAATTCTAAGAGTTTCTTCAAGGTTTTCAGCATTCATGGCCTGGGTATCAGCAATGTTCTTTACATTCATTTCGCCTTGGGCTTCAATAGTTTTACTTACCTGATCAGCGGTAATTGCCATCAGTTTAGTATATTGATCTGAACTTTTGTCGATTTCAACGGCACTTACATCCAATGCCTTTAAGTTTAACCCAAAATCTTGGGATAATCTGGTCGATATTTCCGGACTGATTCGGTCATTTATATCTTGAATCTTACGTTCAATTTGCACAATAGGCAATTGAGTTTCAGCAGGAAGATTTGATACTACTTGCTTGACAATTTTTGAAATAGCAGCTTTGATTTGTTCGTATAAATCTTCTTTATTGAATTCAATAAGTCGATTTAAATTAATAAATGACTGATAATCGGTTAGGTTGAACGTTAATGTCCCACGAACAGCAACAGGAACGGCGAAATCAGTAAATCTCGGATCAAATACATCAAAATAAGGAATGCCAAATTTTAGTTGATTGTTACCTGATATATTGATAAAATAAATTTCAGCTTGAAACGGACTTTGTCCACCAAATGCAGATCCAACGATATTTGCAAGAATTGGAAAGTTTGCTGTTTTAATAGTTTCGTCGTGCGGACCAACAATGAAATCCTGATAAGTTCCACTATCTTGTGAATAAACGAAAACGGCTACTTCACCTTGTTTAACGCGTAAACTACTACCGTAGCGAATAGCATTTTCTTTTCTCGTTAAATCGGTACTTCCAGCCGGCCTCCATTTCCAAACAATATATTCGGGTTCATCACACCGAATTACATCCATAAATCCGCCTTCTGAACTACTAAATAAACCCATATTATTCTATTTCTAATTGTTTTGCATAATAATTTAATTCCTCCAAGGTAGTTGGATCTTCCTTTAAAGCAAATCTAGCTTTTACAATAATTTGTTCGCACTTTGTTTTCCAAACAGGAACCATTTCATTGTGAATTTTATATTCGGGATTGTTTCTTGTGAAAAAGTTACCTTTCTTTTTTGCTTTTGGATAGGCTAAAGCTAAAAACTCCAGTATATCAGCTTTTGTTGTAGGAATTGGAAATGTGGAGATAACCTCCATTTTTTTTCGTTCTAATACTCCAGGCCCTAACATAGAAGAAAAAGCCTCAGCGTAAAAACTTCCCATTGCTGAAATTGGGTTTGAGGAATCTTGTTTCTGTTCTCTTTGGGACTCAATGTCATTGAGCATTTCAAACAACTTTTGAATTGTTGCGTTTGTTGCACGCTGATTTATCTCGTATCCGCAATCTTGACAAAGCGTTGAATAAGCAGGTAAATTACCCCCGCATGAAGGACATTTCGATTGATTTACAGATTTGTTTGATGATTCAACAGGTATGGGAGGAGGCGTTGCATTGTCATTTGATGTGTTTGTTTGTGTTTGGTTTGCGTTCGTTTTTTCAAATAAACGCGCATCCAGAACCATTTCAAATTCATCTCTGTCAATTCCGTGTTCAATGGCTTTTCTCAAAAGCACTTCTCGCTCTTTGTCGGTCAACTTACCATCAACCAGTGCAAGTTCAATCAGGTTCTCTATCCGTTCATCGTACATTTTCAGTTCTGTAAATTCTGAGTTATCCAAAGGTATAAAAATAATTGGTAAAACATTGTCTATTTTCATACTGCCCAGGGCATGTATTTATTCGCAAGATGATTTTATCCCAAATTTTCTGAAAAAATCAATCATTTGCTGTTATTACAAAAAAATCATGTAAATTTATCTAACAATTAATTTTACGTTAACAGTAATTTCCTTATGCTCGACAGTACATATTTGATAGACGAAAAAATTGATTTGAAAGAATCGTTGAAAAAATACTTTGGTTTTGATCAATTTAAAGGCACTCAAGAGCAAGTAATTCAAAATGTCTTATCGGGCAATAACACTTTTGTAATTATGCCCACAGGGGGTGGTAAATCACTTTGTTACCAGTTGCCTGCATTGATTTGCAACGGAACTGCTATTATTGTTTCTCCGCTAATTGCCTTGATGAAGAATCAAGTTGACTCTATTCGAAATGTTAGTGATAGTGAAGGGGTAGCTCATTTTTTAAATTCATCTTTATCAAAAACTGAAATAACGAAAGTTAAAAATGACATACAGTCCGGATTGACTAAGATGTTGTTCGTTGCACCTGAATCACTTACGAAACAAGAATACATTGATTTTTTAACATCTGTTGAAGTATCCTTTTTTGCCATTGATGAAGCTCATTGTATTTCAGAGTGGGGACATGATTTTCGACCGGAATATCGAAGATTACGAGAAATTTTTGAGCGTATATCGAATGTTCCAATCATAGCACTAACAGCAACAGCAACACCTAAGGTTCAATACGATATTCAGAAAAACTTGAATATGCTTGATGCTGTTGTATTCAAATCTTCCTTTAATAGAGATAATTTATACTACGAGATAAGACCTAAGCGAGATGTTGAAAAGCAAATTGTTAGATACATCAAAAACAATGTAGGTAAAAGCGGAATTATCTATTGTTTGAGTCGTAAAAAAGTAGAAGAGTTTGCCGAATTACTTCAGGTCAATGGAATTAATGCTTTGCCTTATCACGCTGGTTTGGATGCAGTATCAAGGGCGAGGCATCAAGATATGTTTTTGATGGAAGAAATAGATGTCATTGTTGCAACAATTGCTTTTGGAATGGGCATCGATAAACCGGATGTTCGTTATGTAATCCATCACGATATACCAAAGTCAATTGAAAGTTATTACCAAGAAACGGGACGTGCTGGTAGAGACGGGGGAGAAGGAGAATGTATTGCTTTCTACAGTTACAAGGACATTGAAAAACTAGAAAAATTTTTACAAGGAAAGCCTGTTTCTGAACAAGAAATTGGAAAGCAATTGTTGGGGGAAATGGTTTCATATGCTGAAACATCCATGTGTAGAAGAAAATTCGTACTTCATTATTTCGGAGAAGAATTCAATGAGAAGGAATGTAACGAATATTGCGATAACTGTAAGAATCCGAAAGAGCGTAAAGAAGGAAGTGAATTTGTAGCGATGCTGCTCAAGGCAATTGATCAGTTGAATGAATCCCAAAAAGCAAAACATTACTGTGCTTTCTTGGCAGGAAATGTTACTTCAGACATCAAGTCATATCAACATGATAAATTGGATCTTTTTGGTACTGGAAATGAAAAAGACGAACATTTTTGGAATGCAGTTATTCGTCAAGTTACCGTTGCTGGATTAATTCATAAGGATATTGAAAGTTATGGAATAATTAAATTGACTGAATCGGGCAAAAAATTCATGGATAACCCAACCCCTTTCATGTTAATTCAGGAGCGTGATTTTTCCAATACGGATGATGATGACGAAAACATTATTTCAGCAGGAGCAAAGGGAGGAGCATTTGACGAAACTTTATACGAGTTGTTGCTGGATTTGAGAAAGTCAATTTCCAAGCAACGAAATATACCACCATTTGTAATTTTTCAAGATCCTTCTTTGAAAGACATGTGCTTTCATTACCCAACCACACTCGATGATCTTACAAATATACAAGGTGTAGGCTCTGGAAAAGCAACACGTTATGGAGCGCCATTTGTTGCATTGATTGAAAAATATGTTGACGAAAACGACATTGAAAGGCCGCAGGATATGGTAATCAAATCCTTGGTTAATAAATCAGGATTAAAGGTTCAGTTGATTCAAAATATTGATCGAAAATTACCGCTAGAAGATATAGGTAGGTCTCAAGGAAAATCCTTGGTGGAAATCATTGATGAAATTGAAGCGATCGTATCATCCGGCACACGCGTTAATATCAAATATTACATTGATACCATTTTGGACTCAGAGAATCAGGAAGAAATTTACGAGTATTTTTCAGAAGCCCAAACCGATGATATTGTAGATGCATACCATGAATTTGATGGATTATACACCGAGGATGAACTACGCTTGATGAGAATCAAGTTTATGAGTGAAATGGCTAATTAATTTCTATCAAATTAAAGTTCGGTTATGTTCTAATATTCAAACCGATAAACTATCTTTGCACTCCTAAAAAATACTTAAATATGCGTTTAGTTACTGTTGGCAGCGTTGCCTTTGATGCGATTGAGACTCCTTTTGGAAAAACAGATAAAATTGTTGGTGGAGCGGGAACTTTTATTACTCTTTCGGCTTCCTTTTTTGAAAAATCGCAAGGAATCATTTCCGTTGTTGGCGATGATTTCCCAAGTGATACCTTGGATTTTATGAATAAAAGAGGAATTAATACGTCAGGTATACAAATCAAGGAGGGTGAAAAGACGTTTTTTTGGTCAGGTAAATATCACAATGACATGAATTCACGTGATACACTTATTACTGAGTTAAATGTTTTGGAACATTTTGACCCTATCGTTCCAGAAGCTTTTTCGCAAGCTGACTATTTAATGTTAGGAAATTTATCACCTCAAGTTCAACGCCAAGTAATTGAGCGAATGGCAAAGCGACCAAAGTTGATTGCAATGGATACAATGAATTTTTGGATGGATATTGCCATGGATGATTTACGTGAAACTATTTCAATGGTTGATGTGTTAATTATAAATGATGAAGAAGCACGTCAACTTTCCAAAGAATACTCCTTGATGAAGGCGTCAAAAATAATTCGAGCCATGGGCCCTAAAATTTTGATTATCAAAAAAGGTGAACATGGTGCACTCTTATTTCATGAGAATCATGTATTCTTTGCGCCGGCGTTACCATTGGAAGATGTTTTTGACCCTACTGGAGCCGGAGACACTTTTGCGGGTGGATTTATGGGCTATTTGGCCGCTACGGATGACATCTCTTTTAATAATATGAAGCGTGCAATAATTGCTGGTTCAGCATTGGCATCTTTCAGTGTTGAAAAATTTGGCACCACACGATTAACAGAGATTACGGAATCTGATATGCAGGAAAGAATGCAACAATTCGTATCGCTTACTAATTTTGAAATGAATCAACTCGCATAATTTTTCAGATATGGAAACAAATCTATTTGTGAGTGAACTTACCGCTCTATTAAATCAAGAAGAAGTTTTACATTTAGGTAGAGAAGCGCAAGAGATTAAAACACGTTTTGATGATTTTATACTTGAGGAAGAGCGCAAGGACCAAGTAAATGCTATGAATGCTGCGGAAAATGGAGAATCGTATGAAAATCAAGATTTTTCCCCTGTAAAACAAGCATTTTATGAAGTATATGATGCCTTCAAAAACAAGCGTAATCAACAAAAAGTATTGAAAGATGCTTTGGAAAAGGAAAATCTAAAGTTGAAACGATCACTCATTGAAAGACTTCAAGAAGTGATTGAAAACGAAGAAAATATTGGAGCAGCGTATAATGCTCAAAAGGAAATTCACGAAACTTGGAAAAAAGTTGGTGATATTCCACGTGATAAACGAGATGAAATTCAGCGTGATTATTCACGTATGATGGAAATATTCTTTCACAATATGAAGATTTATCGTGAATTAAAAGACCATGATTATCATCGGAATGCACAGTTAAAATTGTCATTAATAAATCAACTTGAAGCATTAAAAAACTCGAATGCAATCAAGGATATGGAAGCTGCCTTAAAGACACTTCAAAATGAATGGGAAGAGATTGGTCCTGTTCAGAATGAAGAATGGGAAAAGTTGAAAACGAATTATTGGGATGCTGTTAGAGCAGTCTATGAAAAGATAAATCAGTTCTACAACGAACGCAGAAATTCTCAACTAGATAATTTAGCCAAGAAAAATGAATTAGTTGCTCAAATACGTTTGATTAATGATAAATTGACGGAATATGATTCCTCCAAATCTTGGGAAAAAGCAACAGAGCAAATCATAAAAACACAAAATGACTGGAAATCAATTGGACAAGCTCCTCGAAAAGAAAACGATGACGTTTGGAAGGAGTTTAGAGCAGCTTGTGATGTGTTTTTTGAAGCAAAAAAAGAATTCTTTAAGGCAATAGAGTCCAAGCAGAAAGAGGTTGTTGATAAAAAAAGAAAATTGATTGATCAAGCAAAGAGCATTCAGGATTCAACGGATTGGAAAGGAACTTCTGAAAAATTGATTCGCCTTCAAAAAGAATGGAAAAATAGTGGAAATGCAGGTCACCGTTTTGAAAATAAACTGTGGTCTGAATTTAGGGCGGTATGTGATGTGTTTTTCAATGCACGTGAAGAAAATTTAAAAGAACAACAGTCGGCACTAGTAGAGAATGCAGATCTAAAAAAACAAGTAATTGATAAATTAGCTCAATTGGTTTTGACCGGTGATAAAAAAGCTGATTTGACCTTGTTAAAAGATTTGAATGATGAATTCAAGGCAATTGGTAATGTGCCTAATGAACAAAGAGATGAAATAAATCAGTTGTTCCGTAAAACATTGGATTCTCACTATGAAAAGTTAAATATTGATTCTAACGAGAAAGAATTAATTCTTTTTAAATCTCGTTTTGACACGTTGTCATCGGGATCGAATAGAGCTGATTTTATTCAGAAGGAACGTTCATCTTTGCGAAAACAAATTGATCAATTGAATGCGGAAGCAATTCAAATGGAAACTAACTTGAGTTTCTTTTCCAGATCAAAGGGTGCAGACAATTTACGTAAAGAGGTAGATCAGAAAATAGGAGCTATCCAACAGAAAATTGAAGTTTTAAAACGTAAATTGAAAGCAATACCTAGTGAATAGTTTCATCAACATACTAACATTAGTACTTACTTTTCCATTATTAGCTCTTGCTGTTTATTCTGGTTTTGATATTCCTATCGATTCTTTAGGAATGACAGGCTCTGAAATACATTATCAAGAAGAGGTTTTTTTAGCACTGGGAGTTTGTATTTTACTTATTCAAATAAGGCGAAGTTCTAGAAGATGGATGGCACTTAACCTTGTTTCTAAAATAGATCGGTTTCAATGGAATCAGCCAGTTAGTAATGCTAGAAAATGGCGTGTGTTAACTTACAATCTAATAGAAAGTCTTGTTATGATTTCCATAGGAGTAGGTTTACTGGTAATAAACTCAAAAACCTATGTTCCCGCAGGAGTTTTCTTCCTCTTTTCACTCGATTCAATTGTTTTTAGTTTCTATGGAAATAACAAATACCGAGTTGGATTATCTTCTAAGGCAATTTTAATTGCCGATAGAGAAATAATTTTAATTTATTTTACAGGACTGAGAAAAGTTACCGTGCATCAGCAATCAATTTATTTCGATTATATTGAGAATTTACAATTGACATTTCCCACGAATTGTATTGAAGATAAAAATTTAAGTGGTTTTTTTGAAAAACTAGAGGAGGTTATAGACAAAGATCGAGTATTTATGAATAATATTCATCACAAAAAATAAGGTTATGGACTCAACCCAAATCCTAGTCATAGAGGACGATCTCACGTATTCGGAACTCGTACAAATACAGCTTTCATTTGTAGGCTTTTCATCTCAAAATATTATTGCTGTCCAATCTATCAATGAAACAAAGGAGGTGGCAACAGAATTTATTCCAGATGTCATTTTATTGGATTTGAATATTCTTGACTCAAATGGAATTGATACTTACGATGCAGTAATTCAAATTTTTCCGAATTCATCAGTCGTTGTTCTTTCAGGAATGGATGATCAATCTTTGGCCTTACAAATTGTATCGAGAGGGGCCCAAGATTATATTCTTAAAAGCGATGTCAAGCCGCAGGTTTTAGAAAAAACGATAAAATACGGGGTCCTACGTCGAAAACTGAAAGAGGATTTAGAAATTTCTGAAAAAAAATACAGGGATGTTTTTTATAAATCGCCCATGCCTATGTTCAAACTTAGAGGTGCGAACTTAGAAATAATAATGGCAAATCAGGCAGCACACGATTTGTATGAAGTTCCTCACGGCGGCTTTGATGATTTGAATTTATATGAGTTCAATTCAATTGGTAATACTCCATTTACTGAATTGGAAACGGGTACTTCATTCAAAAAGGAGTTCATTCAAGAAACCTTGACTGGAAAGGAGATTATTGTAGAGGTGATTTTAAATAAATTAGATTCTACCTCGGACTTAGAATTCATCACACAAGTATTGGATAGAACGGATGAAATACTTTTTGAAAGAAGAAAAAATGAAGTTATATCACAGGCAGAAGAGGAAGAAAAGAAAAAAATTGCACGTGAACTGCACGATGGATTAGGACAAAACATGGTTCTACTGAATTTGTTGTTTCAAAGTTTAAAACCAAGTACTGAGCAAGAAGGTCAATATACGGAAGTTTCAAATTTACTTCAAAGTTGTATTCGTGAGCTCAAAGAGATTGCATATAGCTTATTGCCACCTGAATTGGAAAATGGTTTCATAAATGCAATTAATCGCTTTTCAAATAGGATCAACACCTTGGGTAAAATCAACTTTCTTCTTGATATTGAAGATGGGTTTTTAGAATCAGATTTAGGTTCTATTGATAAATTTAATTTGTATAGAATTGTGCAAGAATTTATTAATAATTCTATAAAACATGCGCAGGCAGAAACTCTTGGTTTTAAAATGTATAAAGCAGAGAGTGATATTATTATTGAAGTCTCAGATGATGGTATAGGGTTTGAATTGGAAAAAGTGGAAAAAGGCTTGGGTATTCAAAATCTTCAACATCGTATGAAAATGTCAAATATCAAAGGAAGCCTTATAAGTAGTCCAAATAATGGTTCTAAATTGATCATAGAGATAAATAAGTTTAAGACTTAGCCAACTTTATCCATAGTTTTGTTATATTTTTGCACCGATAATTTATAAAAATGAAAATACTACGTTTTTCTAATTTCAAGATAACAGCAATGTTTGTCTTGTTTTTGTGTTTCCAGAAAGTGATTCTTGCACAGACAGCCTCGTTTACAACCTTGCCTGTTAACTCGGGTGCTTCATTAACTATTTGTCAGGGGCAACAAGTAACCTTCATAAATACCTCAACAGGAATTTCACCTGGAGCAACTTATGCATGGACTTTCAGCTCCGGAACACCCGCTAATGCAACTGGAACTGGTCCGCATACAATTGGGTATAATACAGTTGCAAATACTACAGCAACATTAGTCATCACCAATACCAATGGAACTACTTTGACATCTTCTATGTCAATTACAGTAAATGTTACACCTACTTCCAACATTACTCTTTTAAATTCGGGATCAGGTTTTGCAACCTCAACTGCTAATGGGATTACCTTATTTAGAAATTGTACGTCTTCGGCATCCACAACTTTTAATTTTGGTGTTACAGCCTATGCTCCTGGAACGACTCAAACTTTTAACTGGGGAGATGGAACGCCAAATTCAACTCACGTTGATTTAGTGTCAAATCAGATTTCACATAATTATGCGCTAGGTCAGTATACTTTAACCCACACGGTAGTTTTATCAAATGGTTGTCAAGTGATCAAACAATATACTGTATTTAATGGCCAAGCACCAGTAATTACTGTTTCTGGATCTGGACAAAATACCTGTTTGCCTTTTCCGTATGATTTGGATATTTTGTCAAATAATGTACCAGGTACTCTTTACAATGTTTCGTTTTCGGATGGGACTCCGGCATCTGTATTTACCACAGTAAATGATACTACTATATCCCATGTTTTCAATACGTCTTCGTGCGACTCTTCTTACGACGTTGGTCCGGTTACGATTAATAATGCATACCAAGCTACCATTGTAGCACAAAATGCTTGTGGAACTACTTTTGTTACGGTGGGACCAATTACAATTTCAACTGGTGCTGAAGCGCAGTTTGCTTATACCCCAGCTTCACCTATTTGTCAAGGAGAACCGGTAACTTTTACCAATCAATCAACTGGCGGTGAAAATGTTGATCAAGATGGTTGTTCAAATGACTATGCATACTATTGGTCGGTTGAAGAGCCTACTGGTTGGACCGTAACCAATGGTACATTGGGGTCAGATAATGGTTTTGTTGGAGCAACCTACGATTATACACTTTGGAATACTCCAACGGCGGATTCAGTTGAGCTTACTTTCGATACTCCGGGTGCTTACCACGTTTGGTTGTATGCTGCGAATGCTTGTGGAATTGATTCCATCATGCAAGTGGTAACAATCAATCCTACAGCGCAAGTAATTTTTAATCCTGAGATTCAAACCATTTGTTCAGGAGATTTTTCGGATTCTATTTTCATGTCATCAACAATCCCAGGATATTTAATTACGTGGCAATTCATAGATACATCGAATGTTACAGGAGTTACTTTTCAAAATGGGTCGCAAGTTAATGCTGACACGATATTCCCGTTTGTAATTACTAATCCAACTGCTGATTTGGGCTATGTAGTAATAAGTGCTACGGTTGGTTGTACAAATGTTCCGCCAGCTCTTGATACCATTTACGTAAATCCATTTGGGGATTTGCAAGTAACACCCTTGCAAGATTACATTTGCAGTAATGAAGCTACTGATATAGATATATCAAGTAATTTGGAGGAAGCAACTTTCTCATGGACTGTTACATCTCCTTCAACAATTACGGGTGCTTCCAATGGTTCAGGCAATAACATCGCACAAACCTTATTTAATTCTGGAACAACCATAGATACTGTTTTCTACACAATTTCCATTGAAAATGTTCAATGTCCGGACAACCAAATTATTGTCCCAGTAGCAGTTCAGCCTGGTATTAATTTAACGTTGATTAATGATACTATCGTTTGTTCTGGTGGCTCAATTAATCCAGTTGACGTGGTCTCAACTCCAGCTGGTGCCACCTTTACATGGGAGAATACGAATACAGCAATTGGTTTAGGCGCTTCGGGTTCTGGTCAAGTACCAACTTGGACTGTTCCAAGTAACACCACAGGTAGTGCTATTTCTGGTACAATTACAATTACAGCAACATTAGACCCAAGTTGTCCAGGAAGTGAGACAGATTTTATCGTAACGGTTGAGCCTACAGGTGATATTGATGTTTCTACGTTGGACACCTTAGTTTGTAGTGGTGAGTCACCTGAAATAAATATTGAAAGTAGTATTTCATCTGCTACTATTACTTGGACTCAAATTTCTCCAGCTAGTATTTCAGGTGCTTCGAATGGAGCCGGAAATCCGGGAACTATAGCTAATGTTCTAACTAATGATGGGTCTACATCGAGTATTGATACTGTTTTCTATACGATTTCAATAAGTGGTGTTCAATGTCCCGATCCAAACGTTACTGTTTCTGTAGCTGTTCAACCTCAAATTACAATGAATAACGTTCCAAATATTTTAGTTTGTCCAGGTCAGTCTATAAATCCAAATGACTTCGTGTCCACTCCTGCCGGGGCAACATTTACATGGACGAATGACAACACATCGATCGGTATTGCAGCATCTGGTTCTGGTCAAATAGCAACTTGGCCAGCTCCACCCAACAATTCGTCAGGTACGATTTCAGGAACAATAACAGTATCCGCACAGTTAAATGGATGTCCTGGAGTTCAAGATGTATTTACGGTTTCTATCAATCCAATTCCTGATTATTCCTATAATTTAAATCCGAGTTCGGGATTGTCATGTGTTTCTCCTACGGCTGATATAGTTGGATCAGTTATTCCTTCAGGCTCAAGTATCGTTTGGTCTGGTCCTGGGATTGTTTCAGGGCAAGGAACAAGTAACATTACGATTAATACACCCGGAGCATATAGTATTTTAATGACAGATCCAGGTACAGGTTGTACATCCATAGAAGTTGTGCAGATGGATCCACCAACTCAAATTACTATAACTAGTGCTTCTGTTCAGAATGTAACATGTGGTGGTGCATCAGATGGTATAATTTCTATCGTAACCGATAATTCTTCAGGGGTAAATTACACATGGACTCCAAATGCAGGTAGTGGATCTTCAGTAAACGGATTATCTCCTGGAGTATATTCAGTAGTAGTTTCAAACTCAGATTTATGTACAGATGACTCAACCTTTACAATTTCTGAACCTGATCCAATTGTTGTTACTATGATTGATAGTGTTGGCTCTGAATGTGGTGAGGCTAACGGATATTTAACTGTTGCAGCAACTGGTGGTCAAGGAGGATTTTCGTATGTGTGGAATAATGGAACAAACGGACCAACAAATTCAGGAATAGATGCAGGAAACCATACAGTGACAGTAACTGATGCGGCAGGGTGTTCTGTAGATGAAGTTTTAGATTTGGGTTGTACAGAGTTGATACCAATAGTGGTTCCTCAATTAATTACTCCGAATGGAGACGGTAAAAATGATGTATGGATCATACAAAATATACAGCAGTATCCTGAAATTAAAGTATGGGTATATAACAGATGGGGAAATTTAGTTTACCAATCTCAACCCTATGTCAATGACTGGAATGGATATTATACAGAGGGAGGAAATGTAAATGGGCCCCTTCCAGCTTCCACGTATTTCTATTTGATAGATACAATGAAAAAATCACAGGACCCAATTAAAGGGTATTTAGAAATTCAACCATAAGAAATAAAAAGATGAAAAAAATAATTCTTATCCTTATCGGTATTGTTTCGCTGAATGCGAATGCTCAACAAGATGCACAGTCATCCTTGTATTTCTTCAATCCATTGAACTTCAATCCGGCTTATGCTGGAAGTAGAGGATCATTGAACTTTACAGGCGTACATCGTTCGCAATGGGTTGGATGGGACGGTGCTCCAACAACGCAGTTTCTGTCTGTCCATGCTCCTGTTGCAAGAAAGCACATTGGAATAGGAGGTAATATGAGTTACGATAGAATTGGTTCTAGAACGAATTTTACGGCAATGGCAAATTTTGCATATCACATGCAATTAAATGCTAAAGACTTACGACTTTCCCTAGGTGCCTCAGCAGGACTCAATTCTAATCAGTATAATTTTACGAGTCTTATTGTAACTGATCAAACAGATCCGACATTTTTGACAGCCAATTCTTCGTTGAAGCCAAATATTGGTTTAGGAGCATATTTATACAGTAAGAGAGCCTATCTTGGTGTTTCTGTTCCTCATATCTTGAAGTCCTCGATTGATGGGAATACAAGTAACTCCTTCCTTCAAAGGCATGTCTTTGCAGCTGCAGGCTATGCTTTTCCAATAAGTACTGTATTCGATTTAAAACCTTCTGTTCTTTTAAAGTATACGGCAAATGCGCCAACTACAATTGATTTTAACCTTTCGGCCTATTTCTACAAACGCTTTTGGGTAGGTGGGTTGTATCGAATGAATGAGTCGATTGGTGTAAATACGTCGTATCAAATAAATGATAAATTGATGGTGGGATATGCGTTTGATTTTCCTTTCAATAAATTAAGCTACAAAAATTGGGGCAGTCATGAGATTGTAATATCCATTGATATTCGTTCAAAAAACAATGCATTCATTAGTCCACGTTATTTCTAAATTTTAGTTAAGATTTTGTTTATGAAGCAATTAATATTTTTTTTAATATCTGTAAATTTTGTTGGTTGGTCTTTTGGTCAAACCATGAAAGAGGAATATGCCACAAAATTATCTTCTACACTTAATTATTCTGAAGCATATCCTGTTTGGGCAGAAATGGCTACTAAATCGCTAAAGAAGAATGAAAACAATTGGGGATATGTTCGAAATGCAATAACAGCAGCCACAAATACGGAGCAGTATGATAAGGCGTTAATGTGGGCTGAAAAACTGACTGCTAATGCCGATACATGTTCTAAAGATTGGGAGAATTATTTTGATTTATTGTTAATCAATAATAAACATAGCCGATTAATTGGTGCAATAGATTCAGCGTTGACAAAAATGCCGAATGTGAGCAAATTACAGGATTGGAAGAAAAATGCACCCCTGATTTTGAAGCAATTAAATGATAATTCAGAATATTCTATTGCAAACTACAGACAAATAAAGAAAGGTGAAGAGTTTTGCGCTGTGCCTTATAAGGGTGCCGTTGTAATGGTTTCAAACAGAAGAAATACGGGATTTGTGAATCGTAATTATTCATGGACAGGGCAATTTTTTACAGATTTGATTGCCATTGGTGATACAGCTATTCTAGATAAAGATAAACTTTGGAAAGAAATTAAAAGAACCAATCCACATGATGGTCCGATATCCTTTTCAGCTGATAATAAGATAGGAGTTCTTACGGTAAATCAAAATGAGGTTGATCTACAAGGGAATGTTAAATTTTCTAGATTAGAACTTAAAATTTACCGCGAGAAGAATGGAGTTTGGAGTGAGGAAATTTTCCCATATAACAACAAAACCTATTCAGTTGGTCATGGGGTTATTGATGAAAAAGGTGACTTGTTTTTTGCATCTGACAAACCGGGAGGAATGGGTGGAGTAGACATATACAAAAGTTCTTATAAAAATGGATCTTGGTCTGAACCAGTAAACCTTGGAAACAAGGTAAATACATGGAGGGATGAAGTTTTTCCATTTGTTTCTAATAATGGAACTCTTTATTTTTCATCCAACGGGTGGCCTGGGAATGGTGGATTGGACGTTTTTTACCTAGAAAATCAAAATGCGACACCAAAACATATTGGTAATCCAATCAATACAAATGCAGATGATTTTGGAATTTATGTAGATGAAAATACGGGAAGAGGGTTTCTTTCTTCGAATAGAAACGCCTTTAAAGATGAGATTTATACGATATCAAAACCGGTGTATAAAATTGAGGCTGAAATAGTTTTGTCAACATGTGACAACAAACCTTTGGCCAAGCAATTAATATCTGTTAAGAATTTAAAAACAAATGTAGAGGATAAGCTTACTACGGATGATAAAGGAAAGATTACAGTAAAGCCTTCAATTAATACAAGCTATCAATTTTCGTATGCAGGAGAAGGAAATTCTATTGCGTGTTCAATTGAAAAAACCTTTGATAAGGAAGGGAAGACCTCCCTTAAACTAACGTCAAATTACAAAACATTTTCAGGAAAATTTAAGGTAGTTGATGATAAAGGGGAAAATGTAGATGGAGCGCAAATCACTTATTTTTCAAAAGGAAAAGTAACAAAAAAAATTCTTTCAAGTAAGGCTATTTCGCTAATTGATCTTTCATCTCAAGAAATAGTAGAAACAGATTCAATTGTTGCAGTAATGATAAATTATTCGGATGCAAGGGTTACCTTAAATAAGTCTGGCGAATGTAATACTGATAAAACATATACATTGACATTAGTTAAGAAATCTGAGTTGGAATTTATAAAGTTAGAAAATATCTATTATGATTTTGATTTATGGGATCTACGTCCTGAAGGTAAGATTGAATTGGATAAATTGGTGAAATACATGAAAGAGCATCCAGATTTGACTGTTGAATTAGGTTCACATACCGATTCGCGCGGTTCGGATTATTACAACGAATGGCTTTCAGAACGTCGTTCTCAAAGTTGTGTGAAATATATTCGTGCAGCAGGCATTCCATCAGATAAAATATTAGCCAAGGGATATGGTGAAACTAAACTAGTTAACAAGTGTACAAATGGGGTAAGTTGTACTTCAGTTGATCATCAATTGAATCGAAGAACAGAGCTGAAAATTCAAATTATTCCGACGATAAAATAATATTTGAATTATGACATTCGAGGAAATTAAATCAAAAATTAATTTTGAAACTATTAATCAACTGCGATTAAAGAATAAGAAAGTAATAGATAGAAGATCCACTATTTATGGTCTAATATGTTTAGTCATTTACATTTGTTTGGTTGTTCTAATATGGCCTCATGCAAGTTTTATAGCAGCATTGGGTTTGCCATTAATAATTGTTTTTGTTTTGTTTGGTATTTTACATCGTTTGTTCATTCGTAAATACGAGTTACAGTTTCAAAAGGGTTTCAGAGAGAATGTTTTGGACATTTTATTGAAGGGCATAGGTTATGATTTAAAGCTAAATCTTGAGAAACCACTTACAAAATCTCAATTTTTAAAAGGAAAGCTTTTCACAAGTTTTAATGATTATAGTGCAGAGGAACTCTTTGAAGGAACGATTGATAAAATACCTGTAAAATTTACTGAGGTTCATCTTCAATCCAAATCTCGTTATAGAAGTTACACGGTTTTTAGAGGATTTTATTCAAACTTTAATTATTCATTAGGTAATGGTTTGGTAATTGATGTAATCCAAGATGAAAGTGGTGACCGAGAATATTTACAAAAGTTAAATCTCAAAAGAGATAAATTAGTAAAGATTGATGATGAAGATTTTGAAAAAAAATATGTTGTATATAGTAATGAACCAGAGCTAGCTAAAGATCTAATTTCTACTTCTTTCATCAAGAATTTAACAGATTTTTCAGAGAGTTTTAATAGTTTAGTTTATTTTTCAATAAGGAATGGTCAAGTACATATGGCATATAGTGATGCTGTAAATCATTTTATTATTGACCATAACAAAACAGTTGAAGATTTAACTGAGAATTTTTACAAAGATATTACCAAGATGAATGAGATAATGGTTCGTAAGAAATCATTCATTGATACACACATAATTCCTTTAGTAGAAAAGCACTAATAAACTTTCTTGCAATTTTCAATAATTACTTCTTCTTAAAAATCTTGCAGGAAACTGCTCTGTGATCACTTAGGGCTTTTTCTTGGATGCGAAATTGACTTGAATTTAAATCATCCGTATGGAAGATATAATCGATTCGTCCTGCTGGAATTCTGCCAACATAAGTAGAACCAATTCCGCTTCCACAATTCCTAAATGAATCAGTCAATCGCGAATTAAACTGTTGGTAGGTATATGACATTGGTGTATCATTGAAATCACCACAAACAATTGTTGGGTAAGGTGAATTTTCAATATGATTTAAGATGATTTTTGCCTGTTCTGCTCGTTTTGGATAGGCCAATTGTAATTTTTCAAGGATTAAACGTATGGTAGATTTGGATGCCATGTTATCCATTGGATCTTTTTTAGAATAGTAATCACCTTGAAGTTTAATGGATTGTAAATGAGCATTGTAAATTCTAAATGTATCATTATTTTTAATGATATCCGCGTAAATGCAGTAGTTGAAGTCCTTTTCACTTTGTGTATCAAATATCACGTCACCTTTTGCGATTATAGGATACTTTGAAAATAAATAGATACCAAAGTTTTGTCGCGAATATTTTTTATGTGCACTCCGTTCATGATAATCGCGAAATTTCATGAATTTCATTATGGTATCTCTTGTTTTGAAATCAGTTGGTCTATCTTTTTGATAGAATTCTTGGAAACAAATCACATCAGGATTTTCCGATTTGATATAATTAAATATCTTATTTCTTGTTTTAATGGCATTTGATAGTTTCGGATTATAAACATCAAATAAGCGCACGTTATACGACATCAAATGCAAATAATTTTCGGATGGAAGTTCATCATTTGCACGAATAGCAATCATTCGAAAATGTAAATTACCACCTAGTATTAGCGCACCCAATACAACCCATGCCCATTTGGATTTTAGGACAATCCACAGTATAAGAAAAAGAAACGTAAAACACAGAATAATAGGATATGCCAATCCGAAAAAGGGAAAAAGAAATTGAGTCTTTGGATGAATATATGGAGCTGAATAGGCGAGCGCTAGGGCGAGTAGACAAAGGACAGTGAAAAATCGCAGCCAAAATTTATAATTCCATAAAAAACTCAAGAAACTAATCATTTTTACTTTGATTAAATAAAAAGTCCTTTTCTTGTCTTGTCAGCGATTCATACCCGGATTTCGAGATCTTGTCTAAAATATGGTCTATTTTTTCTTGCTTGGTTCGCTTCTCCATATTGTATTCCTCGTCTGTTTTCATTCTCACGTTTGATCGTTTCGGTTGTTTTGGGGAGCTTTTAAATACGGAATTGATTGATTTGAACATTGAATCTCCCCATTTTTGAAGGACAACCATTATATTGTTTTTACTTGCAATATTTCGAATGGAAAGTGCTCCAAAAATCGCTCCCCCTAAATGTGCAAAATGAGCAACACCATCATTCATTCCTAAAGAAATTACATCTGACAATAGAAAAAACAACGCAAGAAATATTAAACGAACGGGGAAAATCCCAAAAAGCATAACATTTAAGTTTGGCCTATAAAACGCTAAGGCCATAAAAATTGCCATGATTGAACCAGATGCGCCAACAATTACAATTTGAGAATTTTGCAAAGCTGGAAAGATGCTGTGTGCGATAATCTCTAAAATTCCACCAGCAATTCCTCCAAATAAATACGTATACCACAGTCTCTTAGCGTCAAATAACTGCTCAAACATACGCCCTGAAAAGTAAAGAAAGAGCATGTTGAGCACAAAATGCCATAGTGAGAAATGAGCAAAAATACTTGTTACTAACCCCCATGGCATGAATATAAAAGACTTTATATCCGTATTTAATGTAAAAACAGAATTAAGAAAAACAGACAATAAACTATTGTCAGCCATCATTAATCGAATGATTACACTAAGAATCTGAATTAATAAGAAAATAGAAGCATTGATAAAAATCAGTCGAATTGTCATTCCACCAAAACGATATGTGTTTTTTATAGAATCGAATAAATTTTGTTCAGCTTGCATACTACCAAAAATTTGCTCTGTCTTGTTTTCTCCAGATTAAAACCAAAATAACTCCCACAATTGCACCTCCTATATGAGCCAAATGGGCTACTGGATCGTTTGCCTCATTTTGAAATGCTTGATACACTTCTATCAAAAAGTAGGCCCCTACCAAGTATTTAGCTTTAACTGGAATGGCAAAATAAAGCATAAATTCTGTATTCGGAAAAAGAATGGCAAAAGCGGCCATAACCCCAAAAATTGCACCTGATGCACCTACCATTGGCGTATAGGATAGGGATATATATTCTCGAACAGCTCCAACATTCAAATTAGGAACATTTTGAAAAAACTGCGTTAAATTAGAATTTAATTCATCTAATCCTTCACTTTGGGCTATGATTAAATTGAATTCATCCATATTGACCGTTGAACCTATGACGTTGGATAATTCAATTAATTGATACACGCCAATTGCATTGTATAGTGCGAATGCTCCCATTGCTGAGGCGATGTAAAAAATAAAAAAACGTTTAGGGCCCCATAATTTCTCTAAAAATCCTCCAAGCATTATAAATAACCACATATTGAAGAAAATATGAAAGAAATCACCGTGCATAAAAAAGTGAGTCACAATCTGATACGGTTGAAATAATGGAGAATTAACGTAATGAGCCCCCAAAGACCCCCTCAGATTGATGCCTTGAAGCGCAAGAATTTCAGTTACTACATAGAACATTACATTCAGAAAAAGAATGTTTTTGGTAACCTGTGGTATCGAATTCAAAAATGAAAACATACTAAAATTTTGATTTTATTTCGTCTAACGTTAACGTACTTAATATCTTTTTCCCTGAAGGTGAGTATTGATGATCCTCACATTGAAATAAATTCTCAATAAAGCTTTCAATAATACATTTTGATTTCAGTGCGGCTCCTGAAACAGATTTTGAAATTGAAAGAACAATATAGTGAGCAATCTCACCTTTATCAATTTCTTTGTGCCCCAGCGTATCGTGTATATTTTCTAAACATGAATATATCGCTTCCTCTGGCAAGCAAGAAGGTATTCCATTTAAAAGTAATTGATTGCCAGTTGTTTCATATTCAAAGCCAAAGCGTTGCATCAAACTTCTATTTGTTTCCCATAAAACTTTCTCGTTTTTTGATAATTCTACATCGTATGGAAAAAGTAATTGTTGAGAATGGATGGGAGAATTGATGAATTGCGTCATTAATAAATCGTATGTTATTCTTTCTTGAGCTCGCTTTCGATCTATGAGCATTAAACCCGATTTGGTAGGTGTAAAAATATATCGGTCTTTTGTTAAATACTCTTTTGTAACCTCAATTTCTTCTTCCGGAATGAGCTGGTGCGTTTGTTCGGATTGATCTTCTTGTATTTGATAGAAATTTTGCCAGTCTTTTTCATCAGGTACGCCTTGACCAAATCCTTGTGCTTTTAAAGCCGGACTTAATCCTGAAGAAGTTTTTGTGTTATTTGGAAATGACTGAAAGGGATTAAAGTCAGGATTTACACGAATTGTTGGCTCAACAGGCGGCTGATTTCGAACGGACATAGGAACTTCAAAAGCAGTTTCCTGCTCAAAATCTAAGGTTGGCATTACATTATATTTTCCAAGTGCCTGACGAATACTACTCAATAAAATAGAATAGATGAATTTATCTTCCTCAAATTTTATTTCCGTTTTGGTTGGATGAATGTTGACATCCAATTTGTTGGGATTTACCGTAAAAAACAAGAAATAGCCAGGAAAATATTTAGGCTGAACGAGCCCATCAAACGCTTTGTTTACAGCGTGATTAAAATAATTGTCTCTAAAAAAGCGATTATTCACAAAGAAAAATTGTTCTCCTCGTGTCTTGCGCGCAAATTCAGGTTTAAGCACAAAACCTCTAATAGATACTATATCCGTATCTTCTTCAATGGGCACCAATTTATCGTTAGCCGATTTACCCAAGACATCGCTAATTCGTTTACGGTAGTTTGCTGGCGCAAGTGCATAAACTTCCTGGTTATTGTGGTGTAATGAAAAACTTACTTCCGGATGAGCTAGCGCTACACGTTCAAATTCTTCTTCAATGTGTCGAAATTCCATGGCATCTGATTTAAGAAAATTTCTGCGTGCCGGAACATTAAAGAATAGATTTTTTATTTCGAATGAGGTTCCTTTCGAGGTAACACATTCCGTTTGAGATACAATTTTTGAACCTTCAACACATATTTCAGTGCCTACATCGGAGGATTCTGTTTTTGTTTTTAATACCACATGTGCGATGGAAGCAATAGACGCTAACGCTTCCCCTCTAAATCCTTTTGTATGCAAAGAAAATAAGTCATCAGCGGTTGATATTTTACTTGTCGCATGGCGTGCAAAACATAATAAGGCGTCGTCAGAATTCATTCCATTCCCGTTATCAATTACTTGAATGAGGGTTTTGCCAGCATCTTTAATAATTACTTGAATTTTGATTGAGCCTGCATCAACAGCATTTTCAACCAATTCTTTTACGACAGAGGCAGGGCGCTGAATTACTTCGCCGGCTGCAATCTGATTAGCGATGTGATCAGGCAGTATTTTAATAAGACCTGACATAGACTAGATAATCGATTTAATTACTTGATCCACATCATCCAATCCGTTGAATACAAAATATCCAAGAACCAAGATAACTAAAACTAAAATGAGTATTCGCATGTTCGCAGATTGCTTTTGCTTGCGAACGATCTTACCGCGATTCCATGATTGCTGAAGAGAATCTCTAAAAAATGCACTCCGTTGAGAGTCAGAATCCAACTCTTGTTCTTGATACATTTTACGTTTTAACTCAAGACGTTCTTTTCGCTCATCGTAATAACGTGGAACGAAATTGAATCGCCTGTATCTCCCTGTTTTTGATAAAAATCCGAATGCCATATCTTAAGACTTATAACAAATATACCACAATAAAGTGCTCTTTATTGAATATTAACCAATTTAAACAATCTGATTATTCAAAAAAATAGCTTTTAAAATAATTGAAATAGTATTTTCACAGGAAAACCACATTCTTACTCTTTCTCCACCTGTTTGATTTCAGCAAGAATTTCTTCTGGAGTTAAATAAAATTCCTTATTTCGATCTTTGTATTTCTTGAAAATTTTGGGATTTTTGAAAAGTTCATGCACCCCTTCATAGAGGGCATAACCCAAACCTCGTTTCACTGCTTCTTTGTCTGCACAGTTTTCAGTATGCTTCATGTGTTTTCGAGAAAATAAATAGTTTGAAATGAATTGTACCAGTTGACCATTGGATTTTTTGCTGTAATCTGTAATATGAGCGAGTTCATGACCAATCCAACCGACGAGCGCATTGAAGGTAAGATCTTCGTAATTCATTCCGATATTTTCTTTTGTTGAATTGATAATTATTTTATAACGCCTATCGCTTCTTGACTTTACAATAAAATCAGCTTCGGGTTGAGCAACCATAGTTGATTTAATTTTTTTGAAACGCACCTTAATTTTTGTATTTCTCAATTCTGGGTAATGACGCAAAGCCACGTAGAATGCGAGTTCTAAACGATCTTCTTTTTTACTTATTTTCTTCGTTTTTCTGAATATTTTTCGGTAATAAGTTAGTGAATCATTAAAGGATTCTTGTGCGAAAAAATGCTGTTTTATTGCGTGATCAATTTCACACGAATCTTGTGCCACCGTTAGGGTAGAGGATAAAATTAAAATCGGTAAAAGAATCCTGAGTAACATACTGAACAGGTATAATACGAATATAAATGAAATTTATTGAAATTGTTTCACTTAGGCTTACATATTAACTACTTTTGTTTTATGGAATTTTCAACAAGAATTATTCGGTTTAATTGGTTGGCACTTATACTCATTTATTTGGTGGTAATCGCAGGAAGTTTTGTGCGCATCACGGGCAGTGGTATGGGATGTCCTGATTGGCCAAAGTGTTTCGGGCAGTGGGTTCCTCCAACTGATGAGAGTGCTTTGCCAAAAGATTACAAAGACATTTTTCTTACAAAACGGGGTAAAAAGGTTGAGAAATTTTGCAAATTCTTGAACTCTATTGGAATGGAAGAAACGGCTCAAAGAATAAAGAACGATCCCACGATTTATTACGAAGAATCTTTTAATGCTACTAAAACTTGGACGGAATACATCAATCGCTTATTGGGATTTTTGGCTGGAAATGTTATGCTTTTGAGTTTTTTCTGGATGCTACTCTATTACCGAAAATCAAAGTTAATTTGGGTGGCAGCTTTCAATCTTATCCTCATGGGAATTCAAGGTTGGTTTGGTTCAATCGTTGTGGCTACTAATCTCGTTCCTTGGACAATAACCATTCACATGTTATTAGCCTTAGTAATCATTGGAATTCAATTGTATCTTATTTACAAAATGAAATCCTTTTCTACTAAAGTGAAATTTGAGATTCCAAAAGCAATTTATTATGCTATTTATTTGATATTTCTGATCACTTTTTATCAAATGTTTTTGGGTACCCAAGTTCGCGAGTACATTGATGAATTGACCAAACAAGGTTTTGGAAGAGAAAGCTGGACGGATAAATTGGGCTGGATTTTCTACGTTCACAGAAGTTTTTCGTGGTTGGTTTTGATTATTCTTGGTTATTTAGCCTACAAAAATGAAAAGATCTTTCACATTCCACTTTTGCGTTGGTCTTTTGTTATTCTAGCTTTGGGACTTATTTCAGGAGTTTTGTTGGCCTATGCCGATATGCCTGGCTTAGTTCAAACGAGTCACTTACTTTTTGCCAGCATCTTGTTTGGTCAGTTGTTGTATTTGATTTTTCAAATAAAAGTACAGCGCTCCAAATAAAGGTTTTATTAGCGAATGATATTTACATGCCCTCTATAGTCTTCCACCTCCGAAGATGCTTTTAGCCTCGCTCTCAATGTCCATGTATATGTCCCGTCTTGTGGTCGTTGTTTATTAGGATCTCCATAAGGAATTACATTTGGATAGTTAGTCCCTGTTACTCCCGGCCAAGGCCTTCCTGCTATACCATCCCAGCCTTCGCCAACGGTTTTAGATTCAAAAATCACTTCGCCCCAGCGGTCATAAATACGGAATTCATATTGATCTAGGCCAGAATAGGTTGTGATAATTGGTATAAACAAATCATTTATTCCATCTCCATTAGGCGTAAAAGTATTTGGTACATAAATTACAATTTCATCTTTAATTTTAATTTGCTTAATGATAGTATCAGGACAAAGACCTTGATTGGTAGCAACCAATTGCACCGAATAAATACCTGGTTCACAACCGTAGGTATAATCAATAACATTAGTAGCAGTTGGGTTATAGTATTGCGAAGGTGTTTGATAAAGTCCACTATTTGGTAATTGTGGGTCACATTCACCTAAATCCCACCAATAATTTGTTGCATTTTCACTTTGATTGATAAACGAGAAGGTAGGGTCGAATAAACTTTGAACAAGACTATCAGGTTGAATATCAAAATCAGCAACAGACCATTCTAATCCTTCCACAATGATTAAATCGCTCGTGTCTGGATCACAACCTAACCCTGACATTTGCAAGGAAACGTAGTAGAAATTCCAATAGGCTTCGTACAAGGTTTGTATAATTGAATTATCGGTTTGACTATCCGTTGTAATTTGTGTGCCACCCACCGTCAATAAACTGTCCACTTGATACCAATCAAAATAGGCCGTTCCAGTTCCCCCAATCACATTTGCAACAAACTCTGTTGGTGTATTCAAACAAACAAGCGAATCATAATCAACTACTACAATTGGATCAGGAACCACGTTGATGAAATGGGTGTCAACCGCATTACAACCATTACCTGTTTGCGTAATATTCAATTGGTACGTAATATCTTCAAATAACGCAACTGTTGTATCGCCTGCACTCGTCCATGTCATAAGTGTATTTGGACTTCCAACCGGTTGAGACTGATTCCAAGTATAATTATTAACTGTCCCAATTCCACCAGTTACAGTTGAAGTAAGAGGAACTTCTGCACCGTCGCAGACTTCGATTTCACCAAGGATTGTGACAATTGGATCAGGTACTATATAAATTGGAACGATGTTCGAAGGTAGAGATCCGCAACCAATTCCGGTTTGAGTAACTATCACCGAATAGTTGAAAGTTCCTGCACTATCCGATGGAGGACAGAATGTTTGATCGATGGCTCCACCTGGATTCCACAAATAGGAATTCGTTCCAATTCCTCCTGAAACAATTGCTTGAAGACATTGAGCCGTTCCACCAACACACAGTGAATCACTAGTGAATGGTGAAATTGAAACCACTGGATCATTAATTACATGAATGGTAGCCGGCGCCGTTGTTAGAGAACCACAACCATTTGGACCGTAAGTTATAACACAATAATACGTATAATTCCCCGCTGTGGCAAACGCTGGTGGAGTATATAAAACAGTATATCCAGAGGTATTTGTAACGATTGCTCCTGATGCTCCTGCTATTGGGGTACCACCAGAATTTGTTCCATTTGTAGTGAAATACCATTGATACAAAGCTGTTCCTGCTCCGAATTGAAGTGTTACGCTCAACGGATAAGTTCCACCAACACAAATGGTTGTGTCAGGAGTTGGTTGAACCGAGATAAGTGGATCTGTATTTACGTTTACAGTTACAGAGGCAGTATTTCCACTACATCCAGCTAAATAGGCAGTTGCTGTGTAGGTGGTTGTATCAGTAGGACAAACAAGTATTGAAAACGGACTTGTGTAATCAACATCTCCATTACTCCATTCAACATATTCAGGAACAACTGACTGATTTTGAATATTAGCTGTTAATATGGTACATCCACCCTCACAAATCGTTTGTTCTAAGACTGATATTGTACTTATGTTAGGAGGATTTACAATATTTATAGTTGTTGATGCAGAAACGGAGCATCCATCTAAGGTATAAGTGACATTATACGTTGTGTTTTGAGAAGGACAGGCACTAACAATATTTGTTGTTGGTGGAGTAGGTGATAAGGTTAGTGGTGGAGTCCAACTATATGAACCTGGAACTCCATTACAATCAACCGTTATGGATGGCGTAGCTGTTAAAGGAGTACAATCACCAGGACATATCAAATTACTTCCTGCTGTAGCTGTTAGAGTTGGCACCGGTTTAACCCTTACAGCAAGCTCAAAAGGATCTCCAACACAAACCAATCCTGGTGCTGTTCCAACAGAAGGAGTAATCATGTAGAACATGGTATCACAAATTATTGAATTGATGTTCGTTAATGTTTGACTTATTGAAGGTTGATTGTTTGCTGCACTTTCTCCTGAAATCGACCCTAATGGATTGTCAACTGGTGTTGGCCAAGAATAGGATGTTCCAATTGGTACCATATTATTAGGTTGATTATTTGGCGGAACAACAGAAAACGGTTGGCCGCTACAAACTGAAATTAAAGTATCTAAGACTTTTGGTCGAGGATTTACAGGCACGGTTACAATGTAGGAAAGTCCATCACAACCTGAAATAATATCTAACGGGGAAATTGTATAAACTACATTTTGAACAACATTCGTAAGATTCGTTAATGTCTGACTCAATGTAGATGTTGGTGTTCCGGTGTTATCTGATTGACCAATAACATTGGTATTCGTTGCAACAGTCCATGTAAATGCCCCATCTACTGGCCAAATTGTAGTTGGGCTTGCATCAACTGGCGTGTAGGAAAAACTAGTACCACTACATATTGGTGCCAAAGTTATATTTTGAAGTACAGGAGTAGGTTTTACAGTAACGAATAAATCAAATGGTTGACCAACACAAGGTGGATTTAATGCAGATGCAATTGGAGTAATTACATAATGCAATGTTTGATCTACATTCGTATTATTATGTAAAATAGAGGTATTAAAAGTATTCGACGGTACTGCATTACTTGCCTGACCTGAGACTGTTGTATTTGGAAGAACAACCCATGTATATTCAGTTCCTAATGGAATAATGTCGCCGGGTGTACCAAAAGTATAATTTGATATATTGTCATCGCTACAAACGGTTATTGTTTCATCTGCAAGAATTGGAGCAGCTAAAACAGTTACTTCAAATTGGAATGTAGCTCCAGGACAAGGTCCTGACATCGGGGTCACAAGATAAGTCAATGTTTGTGGTTGAGCATTAACATCATTATTTGTTAATACTTGATTGGAAAAATCAGAAACAAAGTTTGTTTGGTTTGCTTGACCAGAAATTAATGGATTATCAAATAATATCACCCAAGAATATTGCGTTCCTGGTGGCACTACATCCGATGAAATTAAATCTAAAACAGGGAATGACCCACTACAAATACTATCAATTTTGTTAGCAATAGTTGGAGTTGCAGTGATCGTTATGTTAAAATTAAATGGAGTTCCAACACAAGCACCTGATGCACCGGAAGTAGGGATTACCGTATAGTCAACATCTGTAGTAACATTAACCGTACTTGTTAATGGCCCGCCAGAAATGTTGGTACTTGAAATTGAATTATTTGCTTCATTTAGGATATCCGGATTATCAGCATACGTCCAAGTGTAAGTTGTACCTGATGGAATTATATTTCCCGTAGCTGATGGATTTGGTATTATATCAAAAGATCCGCCACTACAAATAATTTCACTGATTGGTTGGATGACTGGAGTAGGGTTGACGGTGACGTTTAAAATAAATGGATCGCCAATGCAATTTGACAAACTAGGAGTTATAGTGTAATCAAGTAACTGTGGGACATTAGTAATGTTTTGCAAATTTTGAGTAATGATAGAAGTACTTGATAATTGATTTGTTTCTCCTAAAACATTTGTATTATCTGAAAATTGCCAAGTATAGGTAGTTCCTAATGGAACAATATTACCAGTAATTATTTGAGGAGAATATGTTAAGCCACTTTGAGAACAGATGCTTATGTTTCCATCAGCAATTTGTGGGGTCGGAAGAACATTTAAAGTCAATTGAAATGGACTTCCTGAACATGCTCCAGCTGCCCCAGAAATAGGCGTAACTTCATAAATTACAATTTGCTGAGTAACAGAATTATTCGTTAACTCTTGACTAAATTCACTAACCGGTGTTGATTGACTAGTTTCATTTGATACATTGGGTTCATCAGTAAATGTCCAAGTATATGTTGTTCCTGTTGGTATTAAAATATTTGTTTGATTAGAAAAATAAAGTGTAAAAGGACTTTCTGAACAAACTGTTCCTACTTGATCTGTAATTACGGGACTTGGATTAACAGTTACATTTAAGTTAAAAGATGGACCTGGACATGCTGCTGACCAAGGAATTACCGTATAATTAACTATCACGGGTAAATCAGTCAAGTTAGTTAAACTTTGAGAAATTGGTGTCAAACCTGGCGTTAATTGATTTGACTCACCATTGACATCGCTATTTGAAACATTCCAAGTATATAACGTATTCAATGGAACAATATCATTTGAACTACTTCCTCCACCTGTGGTTGGAAGAACACTAAAGTTATCGCCTGAACAGATGGAAAGGTTAATATCAGCAATAATTGGGGCAGGAGTTATATTGATTGTTAGCGTAAAATCATTTCCAGTACAATTTAATCCAGATGAAGGAGTAACAATATAATCTAATGATTGAACTTCATCTGTCAAATTTATTAATGTTTGGGAAACACTACTAAATGGATTTGTGCTGTTCATTTCACCATTAATTTCTGATATATTTAAAACAGTCCATTCATACGTTACTCCTGAAGGAACAACATTTGGCGCGTTTGAAGTAGGGACGTAATTGATTGTTTCTCCAGAACATGTATTAATTGTAAAATCTTGTATAATTGGAGTTTGATTTATAGTTAAAGTCATTGCATCATTTACAGTTCCACAAGGTCCTTGCGGATCATTACTTGTAATGGTTAATGTTACTGAACCTGCTGTAATATCGGCTTGACTTGGAGTGTAAATAGCAGTAAGATTATTTAAACTTGAGAATGTTCCTGTGCCAGAGGTTGACCATGTAGTTGATGAAACAACAGTGTTTGCAGTTGCTGCCA
>JBIKIQ010000028.1:0-5133 GCA_044361535.1 Crocinitomicaceae bacterium | reverse complement strand
AAGACAAGTATGAAAAATGGTATAAAGGGAAATTGGTTGTAAATCCAATCACATGGGATTTAAGTCAATTTGCAGAGAAGAGTAAGCACAAAGGATTTTTATTTTGGAATAGTAAAATGTACCAAAATAGTTTTTCTACTACTTTAATAGATGGGGCTATTTGGATAACGACACCAAATTTCCCCTATAAATATTTGGCAGCGCGAATGGACGATTATCATCTTGGTGATGTTAATCTTTTTTGGGAAGACATACGTGCTAACTCAAAGTTAAGATTGAAACATTGGTTTGAAAATTTTGAAAAACGTTAATAGCGAAAGACAAAATGTTGTTTTGCTTGATGTTTTCTTGGGGTTAAAATCCCCATTCTAAATAAATCGAAAGAAACATGGAATAATTCTGATTTTTTTAATTCTTCCCATGCTTTTAACATTGAATTACTCCATCGGATATCATCCAAAAGTAATAGCGTCTCATTGTGAATATGAGGAAGCAATTTTTCAATGTATCGTTTGAGCGCAATTCCATCATGATGTCCGTCAATGTATATTAAATCAAATTTTTCCTCCTTTAATGAAGATATATACTCGTCGAACTTATTAAGTTTACTCGTAACCTTAAAATTAAATTTTTCAAAGTTTTCTTCAGCTATTTTTAATGTTTCTTCGCATGCTTCAATGGTAGTTATTGAACTATTATCATGTCCACCTTGCAAATGGATAGTCCCAATTCCTAGTGAGGTGCCTAATTCTAAAATGTGATTTGGTTTATAAAAATTACTGATTCGGTACAGTAAATCTGCGTATTTTCCTTTAGAGGAGCTATTTTTAAAAATCGAAGAAACAAGTCTTTTATTCCCCATCTTTTTAGAACCAGCACCAAAATCCTGAATTGAAATAACTTTAGATGAATGAATCAAAGTGGAATAAACCAAATTTCTTTTCTTTATAAACTCATTGTCTAACTTAATTCTGACACATTGATCAATAAAATCATAGGCAAAAGGCGAATGAATTCCATGTCTTCCTTTGGCAGCTAAGTAATATTTTATAATTTCGAGCGGTAAAATCACAAACAAAAGTAACTAATATCTATAATGGACAATTCGTATTTTTCAAACATTGATGTCCAAAAGGTTAAATTAATTCACGGAATACCTGAAATTAATATTATCAAATCTTGCTCAATAGGTGATGGAATTATAAAATTAAATCAAAATCTGGGTATAACTGAAATAGATGAATCAATTACTTGGTTTATTCCTGCATCAGGATCTGGTTCACGAATGTTTCAGTTTTTATTTGATTTTCTTGAAGATGGTGATTTAAACAAAAAAGAGATTCAACAATTCATTTCCTCAATAAAGGAATTTGCATTTTATCATAAACTGGAAGGCGAAGTGCGAAAGAATATTGAAGAGCATAATCTGCCGATAAGAGAATTGATTCATTATATTCTGATGGAAAATGGAATGAATTTTTCAAAAATGCCTAAAGGATTGATTCCTTTTCATATAATAAAAGAAGCAGTTTCAAATCCGTTTCAAGAATCAATTATTCAAGGTGTTAAATTACCAATAAACAATGTTAATTTTCATTTTACCATTCAAAAGGAGTTTGAAAATGACATTCAAGAATCAATTTCAGAAATTGCAATTGAGAATTTACCTATAGTTGAATTTTCTGAACAATATAAGGAAACTGATTCTATTGCTTTCGACGATCAATTTAATCCAGTGATGATTTCTGAAAATGAATATCTCAAAAGACCATCTGGTCATGGAGCCTTGTTGACAAACCTAAATAGGGTAGAGGCGGATTATGTACTGATAAGAAACATTGATAATATCCAACACACAACAAAAAGTCAACCTTCCATTGATGTTTGGTCAAATTTATTGGCCTTGAGTATGCAAATCAAAACGGAATTAAATGAAGTTTGGCTTAATCCTTCAAAAGAGTTATTAAGTCAAATAAATTCTAAATACCAATTGGTTGATTCTGAACACTTAGAGTCTATTACAAATAGTGTCGAAATTTTAGATGTAATTAATCGGCCATTGCGAATCTGCGGAATGGTAAAAAATAGTGGTCAACCTGGTGGAGGACCTTTTTGGGTAAAAAGCAAAGGAAAATTAACCAAACAAATTATCGAAAAAGCTCAAATTTCAGAAGATACATATCAGCAACAAATTTTAGAAAACAGTACACATTTCAATCCGGTAATGATTGTTGCATCTGTAAAAGATTTTGAAGGAAAGAAATATAATCTATTGGACTTTGTTGATGATCAAACCTATTTTGTTGTAACAAAAAACCACAAAGGTAGGTCTATACAATATATTGAAAATCCAGGCTTGTGGAATGGATCTATGGCCGAATGGAATTCAGTTTTTGTTGAAATTCCATCAGATGTTTTCAGTCCTGTAAAAACTGTTTTGGATCTTTTAGATGAAAGGCATTTAGAATAATTGATTCATTTTTACTAGTTATCTTTGTAAAACATATTTGAGTTTATTCACATCAAAAAGGATAATCTTTTTTTCATAAGGAAATGTAAAAATGAAAATTGGTCCAGTATTGCTACTTGAAGACGACCCTGTCTTGTCTACTGAAATTACAACTTTATTAAGAAATAAAGAGGTTGAGGTAAGTATTGCTCTTGATGGTGAGCAGTTTTGGACTGTTTTTGAATCGAAAAAGTTTCAACTTTTGATATTGGATATTAATGTTCCTCTTGCTAGTGGGTTAGAAATTTGTTCGAAAGTTAGGGAGATTAATTCTAAAATACCAATTTTAATGCTTACTGCTTTGAGTGAAATTTCTGACAAAATTCAGGCATTTGAAATTGGTGCGGATGATTATCTTACCAAGCCATTTCATTTTGATGAATTATATATCCGTATTCAAGCCTTAGCTCGAAGAGGAAATATTCAGAGAACTGATGAAAACATAATTCATTTTTCTGAAATTAAAATTGATGATACGAAAAAAGAAGTGTATCGCAGAACACTAAAAATCGACCTTACCCCCAAAGAATATAAGTTACTTTTGATGCTTATTAGGGCAAGAGGGAATGTATTAAGTAAGCAGGAAATTGCTGATCATTTATGGGATTATCATATTGAAACCAACATTAATACAATTGAGGTGTATATTAATTTTTTACGAAAAAAAATAGATAGTCCCTTTGAGGAAAAAATGATTCATACAAAAGTTGGATTTGGCTATTTTATTAAATCAACGAATGAGTTTTAAAAGAAGGCTATCCATTTTAATTAGTGTTTTACTCTCTATATTGTTTATTTTGGGTGCTTTGTCTGTTGAGGTTTTGTATTCTGAATTTAGAAAAGACGAATTTAAACGAAGATTAGAAGAAAAGGCGTTGACCTATGTTAAATTATTGATTGATGTTAAAGAGGTTGATTCTAAATTATTACGTATTATTGATAAAAATACAGTAGGTAAATTATACGAAGAGAAGATTGTAATTTTTGATAAAGACTGGAAGAATATTTACCATTCACCAAATTCAGAGAATTTTAAGATAACTCAAAGCGAAAAGAGATTACTTGAGGTTACAAAAAAAATATACAAGGATCAAAGTGGTATAGAAATCATAGGAATAGAGTATGTTACGAGTGGGGTAAAATATTTTGTTTTTGTTGAGGCGAATGATCAATATGGTAAACGAAGTCTTGAGTATCTCATTGTATTACTTGTGTTTTCAACGATTATTTTAAGTGTTTCAGGTTGGTTTTTAGCAACATTTATGGTAAATCAAGTTTTAAAACCAATGAAGGTTTTACACGAAAAAGTTAGTAAAATAAATGAAGGTGATTTGCATGAACGTATTGCCGTTAAATCCAATTCTAAAAATGAAATAGATTTATTAAGTAAGGAATTTAACTTATTACTAGGAAGAATCGAGAAGGCATATCAACGTCAAAAAATGTTTACCTCCCATGCGTCCCATGAGTTGAAAACACCTATTTCAAGAATTGTTTTACAACTTGAGAATTTAATGAAACAAGTTAATGTTGAACAAGAGGATAGGGTTAAAGACATAATAAAACAAACTATTGACATTAATAGATTAATTGATTCCCTTTTGATTTTAGCTAAAATAGAAGATAGAAATAACATAGAATTTAACAAGGAGAGAATAGATGAACTCATTTTTTTAGTTATTGAGGATATTAAACTTGAGTTTGTGGATTGCAAAATAGAATTTGAAATAGAAGAAAATCCCAGAATTTATGATTCTTTGGAAATCCTAATGAATCCTTCGATTCTTAAAATTGCTTTATTGAATTTATTCAGAAATGCTTGTTTATATTCAAACACAAAGCTTGTTAAATTAAGACTTTTTATAGATAGAAATCAACTTAAACTTTCAATAATTAATGATGGTATTTGTTTAGATGACGAGGACCAAGGATTGATTTTTCAACAATTTGGAAGAGGAAAAAATTCAAATTTGAAACCTGGAAATGGCTTAGGATTGGTTATTGTTCGACGTATAATCGATCACCATAGCTTTCAAATTCTTTATTCTGCTCACAATGATGTGAATCAATTCACAATTATTTTTTAAGCTAATTTTAAGCTTGTGCTAATTCTTTTTTAAGGTCAGCTTCGGAATTTTGAAAAAACTATTTTCATGAAACGACCAATTGAATTGTATATTCTCATTGTTGCCATTTTTGGAGCAACTATCTTTTTGTTAATCAGGTTATTAGGATTGTTATGATTGCTACACTTTTGATTCTCATTTTTTTAATTGGTTATTTGGCCATTGTTTTTGAACATCAGCTAAAAATTGATAAGTTGATTCCTGCACTCACAATGATGACATTAAGTTGGGTTGTTGTTGCTTTAAATTTACCCGATATTCAACAATGGTTTGATGTTGAGCATGGGAAAATTATTTCAACAGTAGCGTTTAGTCTCGAACAGAAAAAAGAATTACTTGATTCGACACTCTTACATCATTTTGGAAAAACGACGGAAATCTTAATTTTCTTAATGGGGGCAATGGCTATTGTAGAAATGATTGATCATTTTAATGGTTTTGGTAGTATACAGCAATTAATTAAAACAAGAAAGAAGAAATCGTTACTTTGGATAATTG
>JBIKIQ010000003.1:0-250156 GCA_044361535.1 Crocinitomicaceae bacterium | reverse complement strand
GCAACATCAGTAGGGTCGGCAAAAAATGAAAATAAACGCCCGATAACCATAAACAAAGGCGCACCCGGTGGATGTCCAACCTCTAATTTATAGGCTGCCGTAATATATTCACCACAGTCCCATAAACTTACTGTATCTTCAAGTGTAATAAAATATACGGAAGTAGCAATTAAAAAAACTATCCAACCTAAAACTGTGTTGATTTTCTTATAATTTGTCATCGTTTACTATTTTCTAGAATGCGAAGATAATAAATACTTAGTTTGAATTGGTAAAATGAGATTAAAACCATTTTTGATCCCTTATTTAAAGCATAAAAATGGTATTTGCGATATTTTTTTTATCATTTTTTTAGATTTTTCAAAAGAAGTTTTTAAATTTGCACCCGCAATGGCCCATGGTGTAACTGGCAACACGTCTGGTTTTGGTCCAGAAGAGTCTAGGTTCGAGCCCTAGTGGGCCAACAAAAAAGGAGCTTTCGAGCTCCTTTTTTCATTAAATTGCATTGTTTTTTACCATTTCTAGGAAAAATTCACAACAATTTACCCCATACGTTTTCATCTAACGGTATTAAAACAGTAATAAAATTACAACAAGAAGTGAACATAAATTTTGTTGTAGTTTTGTTCACTTTTGGTCTGTATCCCTTTATTTTTCTACGCATTCCGAAAGTACAGTTTTTCCGTTTTACCCATTGATGGGGTCATAAAAGTGTGATTTGCAGTGAACAAAAATTCATAGCATGTACAACAACGTTCATCCCAAAATGTACCTATTATTTTGGATAAATAGCAGAAGAATTTACAAAAACGGAATGGTTCCAATCTACGTCAGAATCACTGTGGACGGGCTTCGCGTCGAATTATCGCTTGCACGAACGGTACCCGAAGAGTACTGGGATAAAAGTGCGCAAATCGTCTCAAATAAATACGAAGAAGCTGGTGTCCTAAATTCATATTTAACCATGGTAAAGGGACAACTCATGTCAATTTACAACCAATCAATAGCCTGTCAGGAGAAAATAACGGCAGCATTAATTCGGGATAAATACCTCGGAAAAGATGCAAAAAATCAGAAAAAAACCATCACCGAAGCATTCGAATACCACAATATAAAGATGGAAGAACTCGTGAAAATTGATAAAATAACAAAAAAGACCCTCATGCGGTATCAATCCACCTTGTCCAAAATAAAATATTTCATGCAGACCTACAAAGGGATAAAAGACATAGCCTTAGAAGACGTAAAATTATCTTTCATAACAGAATTCGAACATTATTTAGTAACCAAAGAAAGACTTCAAAACAATACCATACACAAAGAAGTAAAAATCGTTAAGAAAGTATTTAACATGGCAGTAGCTTTAGATTGGATACCCTCGCATCCCCTAAATGCGTTCAAAACATCGTATAGACATCCGGTTAGACAAGTATTAACGCAAGAAGAATTATACGTCTTAATCAATAAAGACTTCAGTATAGAAAGGTTGGCGGAAGTAAGAGACGTATTTATATTCTGTTGTTATACAGGGTTTGCGTATGGAGATATATACCATTTTGAACAAGGAGACGAAGAGTTGGGAATCGATGGAAATTTATGGTTAAGCACACAACGAAGAAAGACCGGGGTGCAAGAGCGCGTTCCCTTGTTACCTATAGCGGTAAAAATAATAGAGAAGTATAAGAACCACGAATATTGCAAACGATACAACAAGTTATTGCCGGTAAATTCAAATCAGCGGTACAATGCCTATTTGCAGGAAATAGGAATCATCTGTAACATCAAAAAGAAACTCACAACCCATATTGCTCGACATACATTTGCAACAACGGTTACCTTGGCAAACGGAGTTCCAATTGAAACAGTAAGTGCCATGTTGGGGCATACCAGTATCAAGACCACACAAATTTATGCGAAAGTATTAGAGAAAAAAGTCAGTGAAGATATGAACCAATTAAGATCCAAACTTTTTGGAACAAACATGCCCTGGGATAGCGGAAAAGAAAGTAAGATAAGCTAGGGGTTTACACCTAAATTCGGTGGGGTTTACCCTAAAATTTAGGTCAAAATGAAACTTCATAATAAGAAAACGTATGTATTTGCAAAATTCTAAGATAGAGCAAATATGCAAGTGGGTGTTATTAATCTTATGGAATTTACTTCACTATGGCAAGAGGTTCGAAACAACAAAAACGAAGAAACCTATTGCGACATATTGCAAGACCAGCAACCAGCACCTAAAATCATAGAAGTAATTCAAGAGAGAAATCCGAATAGAACGGAAAAGAAGTACCAAAGTTTGGGCAGGATCACGCAAGAACATCCCATGTACGAAGATTACCTCATGAGATTTTCCGAACAAGAGCGAGCAGAGCAAAATGATAAAAAGCAAATCGAAATCCTTGAAAAAGCATGTAGGAAGATTGGAAGATTAGAAAAAATAACCCGCATCAGTGGGAACGGACGGAACACATGGCTAATGCTTTATACAGCAACGTGGAAGGAACTCAGCCAAAACGAGATTCAATTTGCATTTTTGAATTGGAAATTAAGGACAGCAACACTAAAAATAGAACAAGAACTAGCTGGCAATCTGTACCGCATAGAAACGCCGGAAAGAGTAAAGCATTGGGTATCCGAAATACAAAATTCTTTGCTCAATGAGGCAATGGAGTTGCTTGCACAAAACAATCAAACCATACCATTGGCTTCAGAGTTAATAAAAACCGAATACACTCAGAAAGAACTGGAATCCCTGACGCTTTATTATTTAAATCAAGTAATACTCAAATTAAAACGAAAATACGGACACCATTTTAGCGAAGAAGTAAATGAAAGTTTGCGAACCTATGCCATATCCATCAATGAGTTACGCAGAAAAATAGCCCAATTAAAAAAAGCCATATCAACCTGGGAAGACCCTATGCTAGGTCAAGTCATACAATCCCAAATTCAAGTTGTAGAAGATTTTATACAAGGAGATTTTATATCCCTCCGAGAGTTCACCTATGCCAAAGCAATCATTCATGAAATCGTAGAAAAATGCTGGGAAAAAGAAGGCATGACATGGAACGTACGAAAAATGAGATACCTCTTATTGTATCATAATTTCAATCACCTCGACTTCATAGCATGGCTCACAAATAATTTCAGGAATGAAATGAATAAATTCAACAATCCATGGGAATTAAAACAATGGTTACTCAAAGAACAAAAGAAAATCAAACAAATAATTCCCCATTCAAACAGAATGTACCAATCAGGAATTCCCGGGGCAATTGAATTAGTCACCACATGGATAAAAGAAGAATTGCTGTACATGGACGGAATTCACGCAGCCAATCCCGAGCAATTGACCTACCAACCGATAACCGATAAGCAAGAACAGAAACTAACCACAACACTAAATGTTCCTCAGTTGGCCTTGTTTGCAGCATTATTGGTAGAAGAAGGAATAATTCAAGAAAAAAACAAAACCCATGTCTTTTCAGCTTTTTCCAACGTGTTCAAAACCAAGCACCAATCAAGTATTGCTGTTACAAGTTTACGAAATAACTATTACGATAAAGATCCAAAAAACATCACCGAATTAAAAACAAAACTAATTCAAATGATCAACCGACTCAATATCAGTCTAAATTCAAATGAGCGTTTTTCAGAACGTTAATTTCCAACAAAAGATGAACAGAAATACCCTTCATAGTCCACAGTTCTTCCTCACTAAGGAGCAACAGTGCATTCAGATCAACAATCTGATGAATATGCATAAACAACAAAAGCTCGGAACTTAAATGAGGTAGATTCTTTGAATTTTCCATCGCATGTTTTGTACTAAAAAGTAGCGTGGTCAACAGTTTGCAGGTAACCCGGAACCGCCAAGCTCCTTCCCCCAAGCAAACTGTGCCCACGCCATGCGAGGACGACCAGCTTGTCTTTTTAGGGGAGTTTGATAATTGGCGGTTTCGATTACCCAAAAAAGCGTGTCGCTACTTAGACTTTTTATTTACAGTCAAAGCTACTCATTTTTTAACTTTTTAGCAGCGAATCCCACCAACTTTTATAGAATTATGACAGGGCGAAAAGCTACTGTTTTCAAACACTTTAAGAGGGGTTGAACAACCCCTTGCAACCCCCTTCGCCTATTTTTTTACCTTCTATTTGCAGAGAATTTAAAACAAAAAATATGGCAGCTACAATTGTAACAATTGAGGATTTACTATCCTTCAAACAAGACTTAATCCATGAAGTGAGATTAATCTTACAAGACTCTTTAAAACAGGTGGACGAAAAAAAAGAAGAGAAAAAAAATGAAAAATCCTGGTTAAAATCGAATCAGGTACAACGCATGTTAGCAATTTCTCCCAGTACACTTCAAAATCTGAGATTAACCGGAAAAATCCCCTATACCAAAATTGGTGGAGTAATATTTTATCCAAAAGAAGACATAAACCAATTGCTTGAGTCCAAAATTCGAAACCGAGTTTAAATGGAAAGAAGATTATACAAGATCAATTACATTACCCATTTGAATCGGGTAAGTCAAATGCTTACTGAAGACAATCGCCTCACAGCATGGCACATCAGTTTGTATTATGCGCTCTTTCACCTGTGGAATGCAAATAATTTCAATAATCCATTTTTAATTCATCGGAGTGAAATCATGAAGGCTGCAAAAATCGGCTCTCTAAATACCTATCACAAAGGCTTGCATCAGCTGCACGATTGGAGTTACATCGCCTATTTCCCCTCGTACAATTCATTCAACGGAAGCATGGTACACATGTTCATTTTTGATACAACAGCCAGTACAACCAATAAGAGAACACGTGATAGAGGTACAAAGAGAAGTGCAAAGAGTGGTACAGGACAACACGTGAGTCCTATTATAAAAAGTAAAGAAACAACTAATAAAGAAGTAAAAACAAAAAAAAGCACGAGACAAAAAACACCATTTGAACCTCCAACTTTTGAATCCATAAAGGACTTTTTTAAAGAAAATAATACGCTTGAAAGGGAAGCAGAATTATTTTTTCACCATTATGAATCAGTTGGATGGAAATCCGGAAAAAACACAATTCAAAATTGGCAATCATTAGCAAAAAAATGGATGCTAAACAGTCAAAAATTCCAATCCGAAAAAATCGGAAAACTCGCTCCAAATCAATTACATGCCAAATCAGCAAATTATGAAGAAACCTTATAACCCTGCAACGGAGAAACCTTTTTTCATAGATGAAAAAGGCACCCGAAATTTTGATTTCGATAAAACGATTTATTACTTGCAACACATCGGTCGACAAAAGTTTGGAAAGCACTTTCGCATCTACAAAGAAGATTTAACCATCATTTCAAAGCTTTTGGTATACTTCACCAAGTCCCAAAACTATTATGAAAAGTATAGTATAGATCCAAACAAGGGTATTTTACTTGCAGGTCCTATCGGTTGCGGCAAAACCTCACTCATCACCCTAATGACAGAATTTACGCTACAAAACAATCATTTTTACATGAAATCCACCCGAGCAATTGCGGCAGAGTTTCACGAAGATGGGTACCAAGTCATACAGAAGTATTCCTGGAGACAACAGATATATTGTTTTGATGATTTAGGTGTGGAGCAAAACATGAAGTATTATGGTAACGAATGTAATACCATAGCAGAGATTCTCTTAAATCGCTATGATTTGATGGTCAAGCACAGGCATGTCACGCATGCCACAACCAACCTCAGCGCGTCCGATTTAGAAGCACTTTATGGCAATCGCTTACGCTCCCGAATGCGTGAAATGTTCAACCTCATCGCTTTTCCAAACAACACCCCCGACAAACGAAAATGAAAATTTACCATTCTTCTCCCCTTACCTGTCTGCCGTGGCAGAAGGAGAGACAACAGCTTGCTTATTCCTCTCCCCATGCCCGTCTGCCGTGGCAGAAGAGGAGATCGAGAGGGGTGACATCCACAATCGCCCAAAGAAAACAACCGGCCTTATCGTTTTCGGTTTTTCAAGCTGCACTCGAATTGGTAAATGGTAAGGAAAGCCGAAGGATCATCCGCAACCATCCAATGAGAGAAAGATTGAAAAATGGTTTGCAAGAATCAAGCATGAAAAAAGAAAATAATAACCGCAAACCAAGAAAACGATTCAGCCTTGACCTTTTGATTCTTTTGGGTCAAGCCAAAAGAATAACATCTTCTCTCCATGCCTGTCTGCCGTGGCAGAAAGAGAAACAACAGCTTCCTTATTCCTCTCCCCTTGAGAGGAGATCGAGAGGGGTGACATCCACAATCGCCCAAAGAAAACAACCGGCCTTATCGTTTTCGGTTTTTCAAGCTGTACTCGAATTGGTAAATGGTAAGGAAAGCCGAAGGATCATCCGCAACCATCCAATGAGAGAAAGATTGAAAAATGGTTTGCAAGAATCAAGCATGAAAAAAGAAAATAATAACCGCAAACCAAGAAAACGATTCAGCCTTGACCTTTTGATTCTTTTGGGTCAAGCCAAAAGAATAACATATTTTCCCCTTACCTGTCTGCCATCACAGAAAGTAAGACAAAAGCCTACCAATCCTTCTCCCCTTGAGGGGAGATCGAGAGGGGTGACCAACCTTTAAAAGAATAAAAAATAATTAACTAAAAATGAAATCATGAACATCAAAGACCTCATTCAATTCCCATTAACCAAAGCACAATACTATCCCGAAGTGCATCCCAAAAAGCAGATTGTCTTGCACCATACCGTCAGTGGATCCAATGCGCAGAACGTCATCAGCGGGTGGGGCTATACCCCGGTACGAGTAGCCACAGCCTTCGTTATCGATGGAGAAGGAAATATATACCAATGTTTCAGTTCAGCACATTGGGCGCATCATTTAGGAACGCGCAATTACAATAACACCAAATTAAACCAGCAGTCCATTGGAATTGAAATCTGCAATTGGGGAGCATTAATCGAAAAAGGCGGAAGGTACTTTTCCACCTTCAACCGAGAAGTTCCCAAAGAAGAAGTAATTGACTACGGTATGCAATGGCGAGGGTATCGCTATTTCCACAAGTACAAGGACAGCCAACTCGAATCCTTACGATTCCTATTGGAGTATTTATGTGAGCGATACGCCATTCCCAAGACCTACCAACCCGACATGTGGAAGCTCAACACCCAGGCCCTCGATGGCACTCCCGGCATCTGGACACACGTCTCCTTTCGTGCCGACAAATCAGACTGTCATCCACAGTTAAGTTTAATTAAGTTGTTGAAGAATTTGGGAGAAGGTAGGTAGGTTTATTCCCTATAATTGGGAAATAAATATTTTTATTTACCTTTACATTTCGATCAAGGATATGTCCTATATTTTACCACATATCTTTTAACAAAATGTAATAATGGCAAGGGGATATTTATCAAAGAATATTCTTGAAGATCAGATTGTCATCCACAGTTAAGTTTAATTAACCTCTTAAAGTCACTCAATATTTAAAAATCCTATTCAAGAATTAATACCAATATCGCGAATCGCGATATGCGATATAGTAACTAAAATGAACTATTTTAATACAAATTGAGGATCAAATAAATGTTACTTCTACAAGAATAGTTCGTTTTATATTAAATTGAATAACTTTTTATTCATAATTTTGTATCTAAGACTGAATTTAAATTCCCATGTCAATTACGATCAGAAGCATCCCTGTTTTAACTGATAAAGTAGCTCAAAATTTTATCCGTAAGGCTGATGCTGCAATCAAAAAAAGAGGTACTGTAGATTTTTCAAAACAATTGTTTTCTGCAAATAAAATTTTGGAAAAAGCTAAAATGAAGTAATTCGTCCCACCGAGCGTCTCGTACTGAGCTTGTCGAAGTAAGCCGAGGTGCAATCCGCACCGCCGAAGGCAGCCACGTAGTGAATCCGTAATTCGCAATCCGTAATTCGCAATCCGTAATTCACAATCCGTAATTCGCAATCCGTAATTCACAATCCGTAATTCGTAATTCCCCACTCCGTTATCCACGCTATTTACTCATAAAACCGTTTGTGAATTTTAATCCTTAATTGGCAAGAAACCCTTTTCCCCCAAACTTTTTATGATACCTCTTAAAAGAAAGTTATTGTCAAATCGAATAATATATTTTCGAGCACCATCTGATTCGGGAACAAGCATCTTTTTGTCTATTAGTCTTTTAATTTGTCTAGACAATTCGGCATTCAGTTTTCCCGGAAATAACTCTTTTAAATCTGAGGCTTGAATGCGTTGCAGCTCAACTACTTTTTTTAATATTTTAGCTTCCGTATCCGTAATATACTTTCGTTCTAAAGAGTGTATAATTGCCGGTATTAATATTTCTTTTCTCAAATATTGATAATCCGAAAGTTTATCTATTTTTTCAATTTCCTCCTTAAGACCGGTTAACACATATCCACACCAGTCTAAAATCCCCAACTCAGTACCTGAATCTGCTTTCGATAAATTATCATAATAATCATTACGATTACTACAAAAAACAGCTGTAGGATTGATAATTCTACCTACATTCACATTGAAACCCGTTTTAACCAACATAGCATAAGTAAACAAACGAACAGTTCGTCCATTTCCATTCCCAAAAGGGTGAATCCAAACAAAACGGTGATGTGCTATTGCGGCCTTTAACAAATCATATTTTGGGCTATCCTCTTGGTTTATAAAATCTACTAACTCATTCATGTAGGGATCAACATGAATAGCATCAGGAGGTAAGTGACTCGATTTTTGAATTCTTAAATTATGTGTTCTATATTTCCCTGGAGTATGATCCCCTTCTCCTGCAGGTGGAGGAGTTAATCCATCCACAATCATTTTATGAAGTTCACTAATAAAGAGCTTGTTTATAGGATAATCCTTAACGTTCTCCTCGATAAACTCCATAGCTTTTTCAATATTCTGAATTTCACGAATTCCTTCTGAAATAGCTTGCTCGCCATCTAATTTAGTTTCAATATATTCAGCGATCGTTGTATTATTCCCCTCTATTCGAGCAGAACCAATACTTTCCAACGTATGAAAAATATGTTTCAACTGAAAAAAAACCTTCGGGTGTGTAGAACCACCGAGTTGTTTTTTCCTTAAATAATCCAGTTCAATAATTAAATCAGTCAATGCCGAATCAAATTCTGGTCGAATTAAAGTAAGATCATAATGGGTAAAAACTGCTTCTGACATTTAACAAGTATATTATTCAACATTTAACACATGCAAATGTAATCATTTAACATTTATCCACAAAAAACTGTTATTTATCAACACTTTAAGGCCTTCCATTATCTTTTTTTATTTCAACTTTAAAATCCAAAGATTTAACATATCCCCAAAAATACATTTAACAATTCAATTCTAAATTCCCAATTCCTTCCACCGAGCGTCTCGTACTGAGCGTCTCGTACTGAGCTTGTCGAAGTAAGTCGAAGTAAGTCGAGGTGCAATCCGCACCGCCGAAGGCAGCCACCTAGTGAATTCGTAATTCGCAATCCGCAATTCCCAACACCAAGCATGTCGAGGAGCCCACTCTCCCCCCCCCATTTTCCCATATAAACCCCTATGAATTTCAGTATTTACCCCTACTACTTCTTTCAAAAATGTAAAATACCTTTGTATTCCATTTAGTTTTTGGTTTATTTGATGTAGGGGTTTACCCCTATATTGATAAGGGTAAACACCCATTTTAAAAACATAAAAAACTGGATTTCAAAAAGTTGATTTTGATGGTTTTTCATTCACTTCAATGCACGTCAAAACAAAGTGTAAATTTGAGAAACAAACAATTTATTAACTTTAAAAATTAAAATTATGGCTGGTTCAATTATTACCCTAACAGATGCTTCTAAAATGACCGGATCATTTAGAAGAAACTATCCAAATGTAACACAAGGTGTTTATTACACATCAAATGTTTTCAGTGACATAATGTCTCAAAAAGGGTGTGTGGGAATTCGCATTTACAACGGAATCGATGCAAATGGTAAACTAACAAACGTATTGGTAGGTGTGGATGCAAATGGGAATGATTTATACAATGGTAAAATTTATGATTTTGGAGATGCATGTCCTCCAAATTGTTCTATAAGTAATCCTTTAAATTCATAATTTGTCATCATTGAGATACGCTACATTGTCGTTTCAACTATTGGCAGGTCTCTTGCCAATAGTTTATTTATTTTACTCAAAAAAGAAATTCATTTCATCATTTTTATATTTTTTAATATTCTCATTGTTTTCAACAACAATAATTATAATTCTTAAAAATTTAAAAGTTCATAATTTATGGGTGTTTAAGTTTTATGCGATAACTTCATTTTTATGTTTAATGCATTATTTTTATAAAGTCAATGGTTCTAAGCTTAAATTACCATTAATATTCTCGATTTTGTTCTCAAGTGTTTTTATAGTAGAAAACTTTTTTTACGCCAAGATAAATTATACTCTTTACCTTATGAACTTTTTAGTTATTACATCTTGTATAATTTATTTTATTTATGAAACAAAGAATTATTCGAAAATTAATTTTGTAAAATCAATAAATGTTATTAATGTTACTTTGCTTTTCTATTATTCGTTCTCACTTATCTTTTTAGGGTTATTCGTGAATCTCATCTCAACAAATATCTGGGAGATCCACAATATCATTGAAAGCGCAACTAAATTACTTTTTACATACGCATTTTGGAAACTCCCCAAAACATATCAATAGCTGAAGTAATATTAATTTGCTCATTTTTTATTGGGCTTATATCAGTAGGGTTTTACGCCCTATTCATTTCCTTCAAAAAACGCATAGAGCGCGAACAAGAAGCATTGCGCATCGCTGAAATTAATTTCGAGAGGCGAATTAACGAAGCATCTCTAAAGGCTGAACAACAAGAGCGTGCCCAAATCGCCATGGATCTCCACGATGAAATCGGAGCACTGGTTTCCGTACTCAAATTAAATATCCTCAACGCCAAAGGGAGAGTTGACAATCCTGAATCACTATTCAGTTTGCTCACAGACACCTCTGTATTAATCGAAAAAACCGCTGAAACCATCCGCAACATATCAAACCGCATTTCTCCACCAACATTGGTCAAAATGGGAATTCATCCCGCACTCATAGAATTAATTAAAACTATTAATGCTACCGGAAAAATGTACATAGATTACCATAGTGATTTCAATGGAATAAGGTTCCCGGTCGAATCGGAACTGAACATATATAGAATCATCAAAGAAACAATCAATAATGTTTTAAAACATGGACATACGGATAAGCTCAATCTGGATATTCGAATAGAATGCGATTACCTCAAAATAAATTTTGAATACTTCGGTTTAGGAATAAACAATTCGCAAGTGCAAAGACTCCTGCGTCATGCCAAAGGCAATGGACTAAAAAGCATTCAATCAAGAATAAACAACCTCAACGCAACCATCAACTACGAAGTAACTAAAACAGACAAGGCAGAAATCAATATTAAAATTCCGATAGATGAAATCAGTAATTAACGTTGTAATTGTAGATGATCAAGAAATCATCATACAAGGTTTGTTGAGATTATTTGAACTACATCCTCAAATCAATGTGGTTTGCAAAGCCCATGATGGAATTGAAGTAATCAATTGGTTCAAGGAAAATAAAAATAAAATCAAGGTGGACGTGGTCTTAATGGACATTCAAATGCCCAACATGGATGGATGGGAGGCCACAGAAATACTCGTCAGAAAATACAAAAACCTAAAGATCATCGGTTTAAGCTCTTACGACAATGAAGCTTTTATCGACCGATTTATAAAAAGTGGCGGACGCGGATATCTTTTAAAAGCACAAGAGTTTGATGAAATTGTTTCGGCCATTGAACAAGTTGCAGATATTGGTTTTTACTTAACTGAAAGAGTGTCTTTGCAAAAAATCAAAGATTTTGTAAACAACAAAGTACTCACACCTAATTTCAATACCACAAATTTATCCGATCAAGAAATTAAAATCGTACAACTCATCTGTCAAGAAAAAACAAGTCAAGAGATAGCAGATTTTCTATGTGTATCGAAAAAAACCATCGAATCCCACCGAGACAAAATTCTAACCAAAATCAAAGCCCGAAACATGGTCGGCATCGCCATCTATGCCATGAAACACAAATTAATTGGGTTTAAGGATTAAATAAAAAGCGTTACCCAATCACATTCTACCTACCTCTTCAGGAAATAATTCTAATCCATAATCCTCCCACCGAGCGTCTAGTACTGAGCGTCTAGTACTGAGCGGAGTCGAAGTAGGTCGAAGTAAGTCGAAGCATGTTGACGTGTATTTTCAGTACACCGAGCGAAGCCGAGGTGTCAACTCCCAATTCCCTGTACCGAGCTTGCCGAGGTGCCATCTCCCCCTTTATTTCCAAAAAATCATAACCTTTTTTACCTAATAACCCATTAAATATCACCATTTTTCACAGTTTTCAACCAGGAAAAAACCCCCATTCTTCTAGGGGTATACCCCTAAATATCAATTTTATAAAACTATCTAAGACAACTCAAAATCTATATCAATTGAGCTTTTCACCACTTTTAAGCTTTTAATGTAATTTTTTCATGAAAATAATCACCATATTATTCTTAATAATTTTGTTTTCAGATATTGAAAGATCAATAATGAAATTATTTATTTAATTCAATTTGGTCCGAAAACTCGAAATTTAATCTTATTAAAACAAAACATAAAATGAAAAAAATTAGAGTATTATTCGCTGCTATGTGCTGCCCATTTTTAAATTTTGCCCAAATTGAAGATATACACAATGCGCGTGTCATTGGTTCATTTGAGTTTGGCTCGAAGGAAATTACAACGATTTATGATGAATATACAGGCTGTGAAAGAAAGACCTCACCTCACTCTAAAAGTGCTTTCATACCAAACGAATCAATTCAAATTAAATTTTCAAATAACAACTCCACAGTTGAAATATTAAAACCTAACTTGCCAGAAGCAGTCTATGCAAACAAAAGGTGCAACTCGGTTTTCGATAAAGAAAATTTAGTTTTTCCCGTTCAAGACGCTAATATAATTAACGAATTATTTACTGTTTTAAAGCTTTCTCTTCTAGATCTCAGTTTCAACAGTGAAGTAAAACTCATAATTAATGAAATTGTTTTAAATAAAAACTATAATGAAAAAATATATTTGAGTCAACTTAAATTTAAATTAGACCAAATTGGTGTTGATTTACTCACTCTGCTTAAAAATTCACTCATTAATCATGGTGGATCTATTTCAGATATTGAAAAATTAACGAAAAATTGGTCTCAAATAATTGTTTCAAATGAAATCTATAATATTTTTATATTTGTGCCTTTTTCTGACGAAGTGATTTTTTTGAATGAAGTAAAAATTTCATCATCAATAAATGGCAATGCAAATTCCTCTAAACTAGATGGTTTGGTTTATAATGACAGTCTTTTAAATAAAATTCAACAAGTCAAAATAAGTGAACAAGATGCAAAAAATTCTCCTGTTTGGATTTTAAGTTTATCAGATAATTCAGATCTAGACTTTTATCCTGCTCTTCCTTGGCAAAGATGTTTTTGCACTCGCGACTCAATTTTACCTAACGGAGGTATCTCATCTAAAGGTATCTGCTCAAAAAAAGGTGAGTGTACTGAATGTGGGAGGGCAAATTTTCGTGGAGAATGTCCTAATGTTACATGCCCAGGATGTTAATTTAAAAAAATGATAAAAAATATTTTAATTCTCTTCTTATTTCAAACTTTAATTAAGATATCATTATCACAGTCATCAATTGGTATAATTCCAATTTATACTACAAATTTAAAACTTAATGATTTAGCTGAACCAGGTGTATTTAATTATGGCTACGGCATTAGAATCTTGGACAACACTCTTTTTATTTTTGGTATAAGAACTAATAAAATCATTAAATATGATTTACAAACAAAAAGTAAGGTTGAAATTGAATTGAAAGTTGAAAATAAAAAACATTCAATCGAAGCTTATAATTTGTTTATTACAAAAGATGAAATATTGTGTTTTAACAGAGAAAAAAGTATAGTTACATTTCACAAATGGGATGGTTCATATATAAAACAATTAAAATTTAAATTATACAATACAGGACTAGAACTTGGTTATTTAAATACAAATTTTGAATACGACACCTCCTCAAGAAGTTTTTATTTACCAATCGAAAAGAAACATTCATATCCTAACCATCCTAAAATACGGAAAACAAAAAAATATTATACCAGAGAAGGCCTTGTCGGTAAATTCAATTCAGAGGGTAAATTAATCGATAAAATTGGTTCTTACGACAAAATTTATTGGGATTCTGAGTATAATTTTGCCAATAAATATTGGTTTAATTTAGATTTAAATTCCAACTTAATTATTTCTCAGCAATTAAGTCCAAACATTTGTATTTATGTTAATCGGGAACATTCCAAATATTTAAATCTTGTAGGTTCTAACATAACAAAAACCATAGATGAAATACCTCAATCAAAAAAAGTACCTAATGCCAGCGAATATTATTCAGCTTTAATACAAAGCTATAGTTATTACAATACCGATCAAATTAGTGAAAACTTATATTGTCGTAAATATGTTGATGCAGCATTAGATACTACAAAATCCAACATTACTTTAATTAACCCGAATGAAAACAAATCGAAAGTTTGCAATAAACCTTCGGAAAAACAAATCAATCAAGTAAAAATTCTTTCAGAAAAAAAGGAATATTTAATTATTAGTGATGGTTCAGGAAACATTTTATATGACGGGGAATCCTTATATGACGGGGTTGTTGCATCACAAAACCTTAATTTAAAATCAAAATTATTTTGGTCTACTAAACTAAATCCATCAGAAATTTTTCTTTATTTAAATGAAATAAAATTAAGTGTAGAATAAGTTGGCTTCATAATGCACTTCACAGCTTAAGAAAAACATGAAAACATGGGTAATACAAAGAGCAAAACAAACTTACCCATCACTTTAATCCTCTCGCCTTTCGCCATTTCTCCTCCTGAGCTTCTCGATCTTAGTGGAAGAATACTTCTTAATAATTTTTGTTGTATTGATTATAAAACATGGCCTGAAAACACTTCAAAATTCTCTGATCCTTCTGATACCAACAATTATAATATAAGAATTAAGCCAAAAGAATGTTTACATTTAAGTTTACCGAACAAATTTGAATTTTTTCCATTAAGTTATAATTACTGCATTTCTAAAAATTTTGTTTTTAATTAAAATTTTAATTTTTCTCTTTTTTAAAATAAACGAATTTTAAATTGGGTGCAAAATTGGAAAGTTTGCCAACGCTTTTCTTTTTCCCATAACCTCTCCGTTCATTTAAGTGATCCTCTTATGCTGAGCAGATCTGAAGCAAGACTCTCCAACCGAGCATCTTGCACCGAGCGTCTAGTACCGAGCGGAGTCGAAGTAGGTCGAAGTAAGTCGAAGCATGTCGACGTGTATTTTCAGTACACCGAGCTTGCCGAGGTGTCCATTCCCAAATCTACTCCTCCCACCGAGCTTGCCGAGGTGCCAACTCCCAATTCCCTGCACCGAGCTTGCCGAGGTGCCATCTCCCCCTTTTTTTCCAAAAAATCACAACCTTTTTTACCTAATAACCCATTAAATATCACCATTTTTCACAGTTTTCAACCAGGAAAAAACCCCCATTCTTCTAGGGGTATACCCCCATATTTTCCGAAAGACAAAATATTATATAAAATTCCAGATCCCTTATAAATAAAAACAAAGAGAGTTGTTTAATATAATTTTTAGCGGTTTAAGGTAATATTTTAAAGGTTTTTAAGCCCGTTTAATAAAGTTAATTTAGCCGTAACATAATCAAGAAAATCTAAATCATTATGTTTCAAAATGTAATCTTTTCCAGATAGTTAAAATGATAAAAAATTATGGCTAAATTAACAACACATGTACTCTCCGTTTTAGGCAAATTACGTAAAAATTATTCTTTGAAGAAATCAAAAGTAACCTTGAGCCTAATTGTTTTTTTTACGTTGATATTTTCAAATATTTCCGCGCAACAAGAATTAAGAAATGCTTTGGTAGTACGCTTGAATCCAAAATTTTTGGATACTAATATTATAAATAATAAAAATATTATTAGTGGCAATTTTTTAGATTTTTGTAACTTATCAGGTAGGTTAGTTATTGATTCTATCAATAAAAAATATAATTGTCATTTAGACAAAATAAAAATAGAAAAACTTTTTTTATCCTTAAATACAAATGATACAATTTCGATCGGCAGACAAGGTCAAAGGGTTACAATCCCCCCTTTTTGGGCGACATTTACGTTTTATTTTAATGATAAAAAGAATATGTATAAATACTATTCAATTCTTGATAATTCTTATCCTCTTATTGTATATTCTCATCAATTCTTTGAAATAGAATTTGATTCAGTCCCAAATGATAATTTTTATGATTTTCAAAAAGGATTAAAAAACGACTCTATTCCGTATGCAGATATTAAGACAGAGGAAGCTTGGGATATTGAAACAGGTAAAAGATTCATCAAAGTTGGAGTTTTTGATTCTGGCATCGATTCAAATCATGAGGATCTTCAAGTATTAACTGGGTCTGCTTGTTATGAAAATACAGGATTTATCAATTATAGTTTTGGATATGACAAACTAGGTCATGGTACTTCAGTTTCTGGAATTATAGCAGCTAAAAGAAATAATAATCTTGGTATAGCAGGAATTGCTGGTGGTGATGGATCAGATACATCTGGAGTTAGCCTTCTAGATTTTAAACTTACCGATAGTATGGGGACTTATTCAAGAATGGGAGTTGGCGTAGGATTAATCGATGCTTCTCGCAGGGTCGGTACTTATTATGATTGGGAAACGAACAACCCAAATTATAATCCAGAAATCCATAGTTCCCAAAATCCTGGTTTTGGAATACATATAGCAAACCATAGTTACAATATGAGGGTTTTTCCTTTTAATCGTCCAAATGAAACAGGTCTCGGTGATTCAATCTTTATTGATGATATTGATAATCCAGTAACGAACGAATGTCAATTATGTCGAGAAGCCTTCTTATTTTCTTTAAAAAATGGTGTCACAAATGTCGTCTCACGAGGAAATCGAACTAACATGTTAATTTCAGAAATTGGTCTTCCAAAAGTTCCTACAATTTACGATGATTCTTGGATAATTTCGGTAGGTTCAAGCGACATTAATGGTAATTTTATTGATGCTAATGAATTAATTGCAAATGGTTATGTCTCATACATAGGACGATCTGTTGATGTAATTGCTCCCGGAACAAAATCAACAGTTTACACAACAAAATCTACTCATGTTTATTCTGGTTTACCGTATAGAAATTTCAATGGCTCATCTGCTGCAGCTCCTCATGTGTCTGGCGTGGCAAGTTTGCTTTTAAGTAAATACAATAAGCCTTGTTATTCAAACATTAATCTTGATCCTGCCGATGTTGAATATATTATTCAAAAGTCAGCAACAGATCTTGGATCAGTAAATTACGACGATTCTACTGGTTGGGGTTTATTAAATGCAGAAAAAGCACTTCAAATGATAGAATATCCAAGGTTTCAAATCGTTCACCCTGAAAATACACTTATCAATATTGAATTAATTAAAAAAGACACTATACATTTCTTTGTTAATAATCCTTTGTATGCAGACTTTAATGGTCCAATAGGTCAAAGTTTCATTCCAGCTTTGAAAAATAATTATAAAGCAGTAAGATATGCTTACGAGTTGACTTATGATTTTTCAAATTATATTTTGCCCAGCACTCAGCTAATTGATGCTTGGGTTCGTTTCTCACAAACAAATTCAGTAATTTTAACTACTGATACCTCGTATTATCTTGGATATGTTGGAAATACAGGACAAGTAGCACAAATGATTGATGTTGATACTTTTGGTGTGGAACCATATGCATACATAACAATGTTGGATTCCGTAAATAATAAAATAAAATTAAAAGGTTATTATTACAATTTTACAAATAAGTTGAATGATGAATTCAACAATGAAATTGATACCATTAATTTTTGGTATCCTTTAAACCCATTAATAAATGAACCTAGTATGGCGTTTTCTATATATATTTTTGACTCAACATTAATTGATAGGTATGATTTTCCTTGTGACTCGTCTAATTTACTTTTGGACACTAATGTTAGTTTGAATGAAATAAATATTAATGATATAAATATTTACCCGAATCCATCAGATGGTATACTTAATATTGAATCATTTAGCAATATTTTAAACGGGAAACTAAAATTGACAAATCTTGAGGGTCGGACTGTTTATAATGTTGAGGTTAAAAATAAAAAAGAATATAAATTAAACTTTGATAATCTACCTAGTGGAGTTTATTTTATTGAATTTCAATCAGAAAAAAAGAATATAGCAAAAAAATGGATAAAATTATAAAAGCACTCTGTGTACTATTCTTAATTCATATAAATTTTAAAGCACAATCTTGGCAACAAGTTATGATAAATTATGATTCAAAATGTATTGCATTCAATCCATACGATTCTACGTTGTGGTTGGTTAAAAAGTACCCGGCGCATATTGATAAAAATGGTATTCTAACGGAATACAATATTAGCATTGTCCCTGATTTTAATTTTGTTGGTTTCTTGTGCAGCAAACCTGTATTTACCTCTTCCGGAATATATTGTTTTACCACGGGAACTAATTTCTTTTATCGTTTTGATGGAAACACCTTTCAAAGAATTTACTTGCCTGGATCAAGAACGATGAAAAGTAATATGGCTGTTTCAAATGATACACTTTATCTTGAGGTAAATAATCCTACAGGAACGCTCATGTATTTTCAAGATCAAATAATAAATGAGTCAAACATTGTGTCTGATCGCCTACAAATTGGTCAAACTACCTTTTATAACTCATATAACATTTCAGTAGCTAATGTTGATTTTAATCAAAATACCATTTCTTATTTTTACACTACTACACCATTAAACCACTTTATCAGTGATTTATTAATAAAACCGCAATCAGACACATTATATTTCACTGCTGTTGACAAAATTCTGAAAGCCAAAATGACATCTACGGTGGGAAGTATTACAACAAATAATTCACTTGAAATGCCGAATGGACATCCTATGAAAATTCGGTTTGACCAAGATGAAAATCTGTGGACATTGTTTGGTGACCCGAATTGTAACTTGATTAATCATAATGCTAAGGTAATTTCTAAATACAATCCTGTTACGAACGCATGGGAACAAAGTAAAAACATTTCAGAGTTATTATTGAACTTACCGGATACAGATAGCAATAACGTAACTACAGAATTAGAAGTTGATTCCTACAATAACATTTGGTTACTTATAAAGAGTAATTCAATAACAAAATATTTTATGCTTCAACAGGGATCTTTACCTAATTGGGTTAGTGTTTCAACAATATCTGGTCTATCAAATATTCAGATTTACCCCAATCCTGCATCGTCTTCAATCAATATTTCAGGTATTAATACAAACCTATTTGGTCAAAAAGCACTATTAACCGATTTAAATGGAAAACAATTGTCAGAGTTCATCATAACAGGCAATCAACAAACAATTGACATTTCAAGTTTTAAAAAAGGAATATACTTTCTAAAACTCCAAAACTTATCTTACAAAATCATTATTGAATAAAAAGTTATAAGATTAGATTTTTTTGTAAAATTTTAAGGATAAACCCCTAATTTTCAATTAAAAATATGATAAAATACATTATTTCTAAAAATTAAATCATACATTTGATGTAATTGTGTGTATGAATAGAACATTAAACATATCCAGAAGTTACGAAAATGGGTTAGCATCAAACACATGGAGTCCAAGCTCATACAACAATGCCTATTACAATGCATTTACCTACGATGCCATGGGCAACATACTCACCCAACAAAGACACAAACGAGATGGCACCAAGATAGAAGAAATGAGCTATAAGTACCAATACGCCAATGGCAAATTGCAACGAAACCGCTTGTATCACATCAACGATGCTGTATCCGCATCCGTGGATAATACAGATATTGATGATCAAGGAACCTTTGATCCACTTTCAACCAACATCAATCAAAACAACAATTACAAATACGATGAGGAAGGGCGATTAGTGCGCGACATTGCAGAGGATATCGCAAAAATTACGTGGCGTGTTGATGGAAAAGTCAAAGAAATTCAACGTGGTTCCGATACCTCCAAGCGCTTCATTCGTTTCGATTACGATGCCATGGGGCACCGAATCGCAAAACATGTCTATGACAATACAGGTATTGTTCTGAAAAAATCTACGTATTACATCTTAGACGCTCAAGGCAACCAAATTGCTATGTATGAGCACCTCACGGCTGCTCAAACAGTGCAATACAATCTGATTGAGAAAAACATCTTTGGTTCGGCACGTTTGGGTACAAAAGAAGAGAAAACAAACATGCTGACAGCTGCGGTTTCTCCGTTCAAATACACCAGAACACTGGGCTGGAAAAAATACGAATTCTCCAACCATTTAGGCAACGTGTTAGCTGTTTTTTGTGATGTTAAAGTACCTCTTGACAACAATACCGATGGCACAGTTGACGCATATAGGGTCTGCTTGCAGACTATAACCGATTACTCTCCCTTTGGCGTAACCCTTGATGGGCGTACGATTGAGGGGGATGGATATAGATACTCCTTCCAAGGACAAGAACATGACGATGAAGTGAAGGGAGATGGAAACAGCGTAAATTATAAATACCGCAAGCACGATCCTAGGGTTGGAAGGTTTTTTGCTGTTGATCCATTGGCGAAAAGCTATCCTTATTTAACGCCATATCAATTTTCCAGTAATAGTCCTTTATCACTAATTGAATTGGAAGGTTTGGAAGGTATTACATATTTGGAAAAATTTACCAACTCAAAAGGTGAAACTGTTATTAAAAGAATTGTTGAGGTTGATATTCATGTTGGAATTTCAAAGAAAAAAGATTTAAATCAAGGCTTTTATGTTAAGAACGATAAAAAATTCACTAAGAAATCAGATAAATTACTTGCAGGAATAAAATCAGATTTAGAAAAAGACTATAATCAAGGATTTAAAGATAGTGAAGCACATGAAGTTGTTTTTAAATTCAATGTTTTTAATTATAATGCTGATCAATATACACCTGAACAATATCGTAATGCATTAAAAGATCAAAACAAACTAACAATTAAATCAAAAAATGATGAAACTGTAATCAAAGGAGTTATTCTTACAAAAGAAAATCTTGGTGATTTAACATCTGAAACTAAAGAATCAAGTTTAGGTTATTACTTAGGATCTATTATTCGGGTGAATAATCAGATGGATAAATTAGGAATAGATAATCGGTCTTCGTCCTGCTCATCACAGCTTCAGAAAAACATAAATACAAGGGTAATACAAAGTGCCATACAAACTCGCACTCCCTCACTCCGCAAGGGTTGCTGAGCCTGTCGAAGCACCCTTGTTTTTAGCGTTCCTTAGCCAGTCGTTCAACATTCTCTTTGTGGCTGTTCACTTGTTTTCTTCGCCTGTTCTTCGGGCGTCCTCAGTCGCAGCTCCTCCATCCCCCCATTCTTCGGCCTTCGTAGCCTTGGCGAAGAAGTCCCCAATAAGGTGTTCGTTCGGCTTCGTTCCTCCAAATCCCGCGCTCTCTTCGCTCTCTCTCACAATTTCTCTGCTGGGGGTCTGCCGCTGCTTGTGTTTATGCTCGCCTGCTAAAGCGCCTCAGCTGCGGGACTGTCACAGTTTTTGAGCCCATGTGCTAAAAGCAACTTCTTCCACTTCATCTCCGGGGCAGAGACCATCCTAAATAAAAAATAGACATCGCATTAATAAGTCCATTGAGCACAGTCGAAATGGCTGGATCCCCTCCGTTTTCGTTCCATCACTAGCTTTCCGCACCGCACACAACCACATTGTCCCTCGTCCCTCATGCCAAAGAGCTTGTTTTCCCCAACCCCAATCAAAAACCGCCTTCGCTCGTCGTCCTCATATTTCGTCCACCGAGCTTGTCGAGGTGCCAGTCCCTTGTGCAACTTGCAGAGGTCATTCCCACTTCCTCCGGTCGTTCTTCATATCCCCCTTCGGCGCTAACTCGCGGTCGGCTCGCGCATTTCAGTGAGATCGGGATTTACGGAGGAAATTCCGTGAATCGAACTGATCCCGATTGAAACATAGTGAAACATCGGGACAGTTTTACTAAAATCCCTTTCTCACTTCCATGCTACCACACTTCATTACGCCATTTCGCAACCCTCATGGCTCCATTTCGTCTTTCCATCGCTGGCTCTAGGCAGTTTTCCCTTTTTCTTTATTCCCAACCACCAAAACTCACAAATAGTAAAAACCCCCATTTTTATAGGGGTAAACCCTATGTTTTTTTAACCTCCATTCAATTCAAAATCCCCCCAATCCCTCACTATTCCAACAACTAACAATAAAATACACCGTCTTATACATCTTTCTACCCATTTCTTACATAAATCCCACATTCCTATTGTTAGTAAATTAGCCAATACGCTAAGCTTTCTCTAATACAATTATGAAACGATGTAAATGCGAATGTTTGTTTCGATTATAAATAAGTTAGCAGTAATTTTAAACCGACACCAAACATTTAAATAACGGACAGATGAAAGATAAAAAATTGCAATTAATTGACGAGAACTGTTCTCCTCTTTTCAGAATAATGTCAATATATAATTCTAGTGCACCAAACAAGGCATTTGCAAATAACATTTGTGCATTCCACATAGGTAAAGGAATTATAGTAAGTGTAGCTCACAACTTGAGACAACAAGACAGGTTGCCCCTCGTATTAACAGACCATTATTACCAGACTGAATTATCAACTAAAATTGGTGCAGCGGATAAACCGCAATTTGACCAAGCATATCCACTTATAGCTGGAACTAATCAACGTATAGCTACAGGTTTAAATCAACTAACCGGTGAACAACTTGCAAAAAAACTTGATGATGCAAAGGTTGACAGAAGATACACAAAACTTTACAGTGAAGGTTGCTGCAAACCATTTTTGGTTACTACGTTTAGAAACAATGCCTTTTGTAATGACGCTTCTTTGAATATTCATTTCCCAGCTAACCACAAATTTCCAGAACCTTCTATAAACAGGCACACATTCCTGATTGAATTAGAGTTGTTAGATAATTTAGAAAACGAAGACATTGCTATTTACCGAATTATCAATACACCTTCAGAAATTATTGACAAATTACCTTCAGTAGAAATCGACTTTGAATTGTATGACACAGGAACACAAGATTATTACTGTTTACAAGTCGCACCTTATGATAACTTAGGCAGAATAATTAATGAAGCACGAATAGAAGGCTTGCTTGACAATTTTGCACAAGAGACTGATGTGTTAGGAAATGTATATCGGTTTGTAGGAACACGATACTTAATCAAAGGATTTTTCCGATTTGGTTCTTCTGGTGCCCCATATTTAATTTATGACAGAGAGCAAGAAGTTTTTAAAGTGAACTCCGTCCAAAGTCAAGCAAGTTTTATTCAATTATTAATTAATAATAATATGGATGGTAATCTGCAATACGTTAATGGTATTGCTACGCCATTATCCATTGTTGAAACTAAACTGAAAGAGAGGCTTGCTGATGCTAATGCAGTGGCACAATAATTCAATAAATACTTTATGAAACCAATACTATTTGACTATTTTAAAAAGACTGCAAAAGTTTTAGAAGCCAATTACGATAGAAGTGCTGAACAAAACGCTTCCGCAAATTTGGGGAGAAACAGAGAAAATTTTTGCAACCTTTTTCTAAATAATGTTTTGCCTCCCAAACTTAAAACAAAGTCTGGTGAAATATGGGACAGCAAAGGCAACAAGACAGGACAACTTGACTTAATAGTTATTAGAGATGACGCTCCTTCATTGGAGTTTGGCTCTGATAATACTTATTTAGCGGAAGGAGTATTTGCTGCTTTAGAAATTAAATCCAATTTAGACAGAACAAAACTTGGAGAAGCTGCTCATACGTTTGATAATGTTCAAAAACTTTCAATTACTTCTGGTGCGACTATATCAATCGGAACGCCTTTGAACCGACCATTAAGAATTGCCTTCGGTTATGAAGGAGCAACATGGGACACACTGCTTGATGAAATCAATCAGAAAAGTTGGCAAGAGACATTTGATTTAATTTGCATACTAAATCGTGGCGTTTTAATAAACAAAGGGAGACTTCTTAATTGGACAGGGCCTGAACAATTTGCTACCGTCAATGGTAGTGCAGCTGCAATCGGATTTGTTTATTATTACCTGACATCATATGGAACATCATTCCTTGGACGAAGTTTAGATATTAACTCATATTTTGAGCCATTAGCAAACTGGAATGAATAAAACTACTGCTAACAGCACATTTGCAATAGGCGGGGTTTCGAGCTCCGCAGACAGTTTTGTGGTTACAGAAAGTTCAGTTCTCCGCACGGGCATTTGTGGTGAAAAGCCCGCCCATCGCAAATCTGCAAACCGCTATGTACAAATTAAGTTAAAACACATTAAATTAAATTCTATTAATCTGCTAGAACATTTATGACAAAGATAATTTCTCACGAACTATCTAAATTTGGTAAAATTGATATTGCTTTACATTCTAAATCATTAGATTTCTACAATATTCTTGAAGCGAATAACTTAATTGAATATTTAAAATCAATAGACCATTTAGGTTTTATTTCAAAATCCCATCCTGGTAATAATCACAAAAGATGGGATTATGTAATGTTGCAATTGCATTTATTATTAAAACTAAAAGATGAAGTTTTTAGAACAGGTTTATCTAGTAATCACAAAATAGCAACAGGAATAACGGCATCTGGTATGGAAATTTTACAAATAGCCGTCTTATTTGCAAATATCGGTCATCTTCAAGGCACATTAGCTTCTGAAGTAGCATTATTTCAGTATCTTCAAAAAAATAATACGGATAAAAAAATCTTCCTTAAAGAAATTATCCAAGATGAGTCATGGCGAAATTTTGTTGAAAATGTTTTCAGGTCTCATGATTACTATAAAATAAAATATTTAATTGCACTCAATTTTTTATTTCAAAATGTGTCAGATCCTACAATAAGACAAATCATCTTTCAATTTTTTAGTAAAACTATTGAAGAAAATTCACCACAACTTCAAAAATTGAAATGGTTATTTAATAAAGTGCGTCAAATTTGTTTTGTATACTTAGATAGCTTTAATAGTGACTTTCCTTTTCATGTTGATATAACAAAAATAGTACTTAACACTTTCAACTATAAAACCTTATTCAATCCTAATTCTTCCGATTTCGAATCTTTCTTTGATTCATGCGAAACTACACTTACAAAAAAATTATATATATCTCCTAATTCTGCCAATGCTTTTGAATTGAATCGAGTTCGTTTTATCCAATATTTAGAATACGAAACTTCACGAAGAGGCTTGAATAAGCTAAAATTTGATAACTTTCTTTTAAGTCTTAATAATAGAAATGTTCCCAGTTTTCAAATCCAAACACCAAATGAAAAGAAATGCTTACAATATTATGTTTCAAGAGAAGATATTGAAATTTTCGGTATAAAACGTGATCTTTTTAACTTTCAAGAGGCAATAGTAAATAACTATATTCAAGAAGAAGAATTGGGATCTATTTTAAATTCAGGAATTTCTGATAAAAAAAATAGAATATCTATGATACATGATGGTCGAAAAACACTTTTCTTTAATCATATCATAATAGACTCTTTAACAATAACTAAGGAAAATCAAAATCATTTTTTACTTAATTATTTTAATGTTCATTCCTTGTTCATTAAAAAGTTTGAATATATCAATACATTACCTGGCAGTGGATTAAGAAAAATTTCAACGTCTATTCTTCGTAAACATTATTCAAGAAAAGTATTTTTGGAATTGTTTAGGGTACTATTTAGAAATGAACATGAATTAAGTGCTTACATTAAGTTTGAAAATCAACAATTAATAAATAAATTAACTCAATCTAGTCCTGATTTTCACATTACTGGATTTAGCAATTCAAAAGCTGAGTTTTCTTCATATTTAAAGGAATTACACGCTGAATTATATACAACAGATGATATTAAGAATAATCTTTTAATCGCAAATCATATTATTAATAATGTCACTAAGATAAAAAGGTATGTAAATATATTCTACTGCCTTTTTCCTATTGAAATAGATAAATACAACTTAGATCCAGCAAAATTATACAAACAACAAAATCCTGAGAATGCTGTAAAAATTACTGATCTTGATTTAGTAATTGCCATTTTTAACAGGACAAAATTTGAATTTTACATAATCGAAGGGAAAAATACTTCAAGTGGTTTTAAAAAACAAACCAAAGAAGATTTTGAAAAGAAAATAAAACCAAATTTGACATTTCCTGATGCTATGCCAGAAATTAATTTTATCCAAAATACTGGTAAGGGAGGTTATATTTGTTATTCAAACTAACTTAAGTAATAATTGAGTTTTGTTGAATATTGGGCGAGAATAGTTTATTTTTTACCGTAAATTTAAAAAATCCTCGCAAATCTAGGGCGCTTTATTACGCTCCTGCAAGGTCAAGTCGAGATTTTGCCTCTTTTTTTGGTTTCACTTTAGAACCACATTTTACATTTTAAATTTTCAATTCAATCAAACTCCTTTTTACAATTCAAAAAAAGCAGTCAAAAACCTTGCATCCGCTCCATTTTCGCCCTATCGGTAGGGCTTTCTTTTTTTTCTTTTTTTTTCTTTTGAGTTATAACTGTGCGCGAAGCGCTAATCCCCCGAACATAATTTTTTTAACCCTAAATTATGTTCAGTTTTCAACTCAAATCGTTTCGGCCGGAGAACAGTATTTCCCAGCCTCATTTCTTCATCCTTTGCAAAGGTCTTAACAGCGGAAAACCACTTTCAGAGCCTTGCCCGAATTGCTTTATTTGTATCTGCCAATCGGAGCAGGAAAAAGAAAGCTTGTACTGGATCCTTTTTGCCCTTTGGCAAGGTCGCAGATTTCACCAAGTTTTGTGCGGTTCGGTTATTCCCTTCATTCGCAAAAAGGAACTTTCAAACCTCATCCACCAGGGGCAGAAATATACTAACCATTTCCCGGATAAATTCCGCAAAAATGTTCAAGCACTGCAGCTGCTCCAACAAAAGGAAAAGGAATGCGCCAAACTAACCCAATCCATCAAAGAGTTGAAAGTTGTTATCGGCCATCAAATGATTGGATAAACAAAAAACGCCACCCGATGAGGTGGCGTTCAAATCAAAAAACCAATTAGTATATGTACTAAAATTTATAGTATAAGTACTATTTTTTGAACTATAAAATTTAACGTTTAAGCGGTTGAATTTCAGTAAAATCAAATGATTACGAATTAATTCGCTTGAAAATCAGATTTTAACTCAAATTTACGCAAACCATATAATGATAGTTTTGAGAAATCATAAATCAACTGTAATGGTTAAAAGCACTCTTTTTATTTTATTTATTCAATTGTTTGCTCTTATGGCATTCAGCCAATCTCAAAACAGAGATATTATTATAAAATTTAATTATTCGTATTTAAATTTTGAAATCGTAGATAACAGAGAGTTATCTTCTTTTCCTGTTAAAACAATTTTAAATAGTAGAGCAAAACAACATTGGATTAAAATGGAGCAACAATATCCAGGTATTAGTGATTGGCAATTAAACAAAATTTTTCCTTTTTTGACCACTAAGGATACTGTTTCAATTTCAAGACTGGGAGATAAAGTTACAATCCCTCCTTTCTGGGCTGCATTTACGTTAAATATACCAAAGGAAATAAGTATGGCAAAAGTCATTTATCTATTGGACAATTTATCGCCTTTAATTGAATATTGTCATTATAATTTTCCAGCCGAGTTTTCCTCTGTGCCAAATGATACGTTATATCCAAAACAAGTATCATTGAATGGCTCTGCTTCATTACCCAACGCAGGAATAAACATAGAAAATGCTTGGCAAATAGAAACTGGAAAACCATTTATTAAAGTGGGAGTACATGATTCTGGAATTGATACAACACACCCGGATTTAGATGTCGTTTTCGGTGGGGCATACTTCACCCCTTATGACAATTTACCTTATGAATGGGGAGAAGACAGTTATGTTCATGGTACACCGGCAGCAGGAATTATCGGAGCTAAAAGAAATAACACAACGGGTATTGCAGGCATTGCAGGAGGAGATCAAAATAATCCGGGATGCTCATTAGTTGATTTAAGAATAAATTATTTTGAACAAAGTGTGGCATCATATATTTGCGCAAGTGTCGTTGATGCAGCAAGGTTTGTAGGGTCCTATTGGGATTATCCTATCGGGTATTATGACGATGCAAATCCCTATTTTGATGGAACACCTGGTTTCGGAGTACACATTGGGAATCATTCTTATATGATCAAAACCAACGGGCCAATTCCCCAGGATCCCACTGTTGTAAGTGTAACAGATGATGACGATGGAAATGGGAATGGAAATGGAAATGGAAATGGGAATGGAAACGAAAATAAATCCCTTGTAAAAGAAATAAACGATTCAACTGTAATTAATACTACTGTTTGCAATTTATGCAGAGAGGCTTACCTATTTTCACTTAAAAATGGGGTTATCAATGTGGTAAGCCGTGGGAATAGCAGACAATTTTTTCCAAGTACGGACCCTACAGTTATTAATTACATTTACCCGCAATCGTTTCCGGATAACTGGATTATTTCAGTTGGTGCCTCCGGCTATGACGGCAATACTATCCAAAATGGATTAAACCAAAGCCATGATGAAGAGCAAGCCGGTTATTGGAGCTTGTACGGTGGAAACATGGATTTAATTGCACCTGGTTCTGATTCGATTGTTTACACCACCAATGTTGTCTATGAAATACCTCAGGCAAATCCGTATACCAAATTCAATGGCACTTCTGCAGCTGCACCACATGTTTCAGGAGTAGTTGCTTTGTTATTGAGTCATTACAACATGCCAAATTGTTATAGTAACCGAAATTTATCAGTTGAAGATGTAGAGTATATCCTCGAACACTCAGCAACCAATTTATATGACTCCGGTTACGATGACACAACTGGATGGGGTCGTTTAGACGCTTATAAAGCTCTACAAATGATTGAAAATCCCACAAAACAAATTATTCATCCGGATAGTTTAATTTCATCAAATATTATTCTACGCGATACGATAGCTCTTTCATATAAATATGCTTTTGTTTCTGACGATTGGGGCCCAATTTCAAGTTCAATACCTTTAGAAAACAATCAATATTATCAGGTTGAAAGAGTTTTGGTTGAAAACAAATATTCTTTTGCTGAATATATGTTACCATCAACTAATCTTATTGACATATGGTTACGTCCAAGTGCCAGTAATTCAGTTGAGTATTATAATGATACAACTGCATATTGGGCTGGTCCAGCAATAGGTTTTCAGCACAATTATGATGAGTTTAAAATGATGCCTTATGAAGAGCTTGCATTTGTTGATTCCAATTTGTTTTTTGTTAAAACACGTGGATATTATTACCATTTTATTGGCAGGTATATTGACGATGAATCATTTTTACTAGATATTAATTATCCAACCGATGTTTGGTTTCCTACTGATCCAAATATTTCACCCAAAATGCTTTTTTCTATTTATATACAAGACACAACACTTACAAATTCATACGACTCTCCTTGTGATTCTATAAACCAATTATTTGATAATAATTTTAATTTAGGTATAGATAAATTAGATCAAATTGATTACACCATTTCTCTCTACCCCAACCCTTCTAATGGATTATTTAATTTGAAAAATAATGCTAATCAACTAATAAATAAAATTGAAATTTTTGATGTTAATGGTAGATTAGTTTATAGCTCAACCCCTAATTCAATAAATGAAACCATCGATATATCAAAAAATCAAAAAGGTATTTATTTTATTAAATGTTATGATAACAAACGTATTCATTTGCTTAAATTTATAAAATCATGAATTGGTTAAAATTAGTTGTCGTTTTCATTATTTTGTTTTCTACCGGTTTAAAAGCTCAAACTTGGCAATCCATTTCCAAGCTTGGCACCTACGAAACAGCTCCCTATCGTCAATTTAGCATTGATCCATACAGAAACAATATTTGGTTCATTCATGACACAAAAGTTTCAGTTATTGAAAACTCAGGTAATATTCATGTTTTTACATCAGCAGAATTAGGTCCCTTATGGACCGTGGACAATATACAATTTGCATTTACTCCGTCAAACATTTATTATAATATTAATATATTTGGTTTTCATACTTTTACCAATTACCAATCCACTCTTATTGATTCAAGCTTCTGCGATTATCTTAATATTACCACCGACTTAGATACTATATATGTAACTATGGCCAATCAAACAGGATTTAGAAAATTCTACAACTCAACTACTGAAATATATGGCAAAAACTACACTGAAATTGATGCGAAAGGCTCTTTTATTTACGGAAATAATGGAAGTTCGGTTGTTTATAAATATGAACCTTCATCTAATACTTCCACTATCCTAAATTCAGACCCACATTACCTTTGGACAATTTTTCACGATACAAAATTCTCTCGAAAATCAGATACTTTGTATGTCGCTGGAAAAAAGGGAATTAGCTATGCCTATAACTATGATTTTTTAGACACCATCACCCCAAACAACACCATCAACATGCCAAGTCCAAATGTGTTGGAAATAGAATTTGATGATAAAGACAGTTTATGGGCAGTTTTCGGAGATGCCAACGATGTTCCTTTTGCAATTTCAAAACTGGAAGGCAATACTTGGACAAGTCGCTTTGATAATTCCAATTCTCCAATAGACTTTTCACACTTTTACGGTCTGGAAATAGATACGCTTGGTAACCTTTGGGTAGCAGATTTAAACTACCTCCATACTTTTCTAACTCCAAACAGTCCTTCCTGGTTGGGAACAGAAAATCTAACTCCATCTTTTAATATTAATGTCTTCCCCAATCCATCATCAGATAACATCACAATATCAGAAATTCCTCTATCTTTAATCGGTTCAAATGCAACAATTACCGATTTAAATGGCAAGCAAATGATTCATTTTGCAATTACAGATCAACAACAGAATTTGGATTGCTCAACACTAAAAAACGGAGTATATTTCCTAAGAATTGGGCTGATAAATCAGAAAATAATAAAAGATTGATTCCTAGAAAGATTAAAATTTGCACTAACTAGAAATTAATCCTCAAAATAATCAACCCCCTGCAGCTCCTCCAACAAAAGGAAAAGGAATACGCCAAACTAACCCAATCCATCAAAGAGTTGAAAGTTGTTATCGGTCATCAAATGATTGGATAAACAAAAAACGCCACCCGATGAGGTGACGTTCTGATTTTCAATTTTCATTAAAAAAAACTATTCTTCAATCCATATGGGTTGGCTATTCCAATTGTTCAAAAAACCTAATTTATAGATTGGAACGGTCGAATTTGTTTCGATTAATTCTAAAATTTTAGTTTTTATCTGATGATTAGGTGAAACCTTATTGCATAAATAAATCATTGCGGTAATAATTAAAAATGGTCGTTTCTTTTGAACTGGCAAAAGAGTGTTATTCAACCAATCAGATTGTGGATTGATAATTTCATCAGTCGGAATTTTCACCATATTTCGACTCCATAATCTTGAATGATGGGCGATGATATTTCTAACATAAACAATAGATTCAAGCCAACTAGATAATTCGCTGTGTAAGTTCAGCCCCATTTCATTGGCAATTATTGATTTTTCCCGGAGTTGATGATTAAGGTTTTTATAAAATTTAGAAAGAGTCCCCATTGATGCTACTTCCATTATTTTCCATGCCTCAGGTTCAAGTTCGGGATATCGTTTTTTATGATCCTTTATAAAAATCTCATTACTAAATCCAAACTCCCGATTCAATCCTTCAAGATGTACTTTATGCTTATTTTTATCCGTGAAAATAGAACCATCAGAATACCATAGTGGACCATACGAAAGAGACAGATGATAAATCATTTTCGTTCTCAATGCAATTTCAATTCGTTCGATAGCATCAAATAAAATAATGCGTAAATGTCTGTCAAAATTATATCGTTCAATAACTTGTTCAAAGGTAGTGCCTGCTTCGAAAATATGATTTTCTCGATCAGACTGCATATCCCACCAATATCCTTTTAATCGATAATAACTGATATTTTGAAGAAAATGTCTCGCAAAATCTTTGTCATTGACAGTCATTCCACGCTCAATGAGAAGCTGTAATTGTTCATCCAGTTCTCGAGGAAGTTTATTTGACATTGGCATAAAAAAAAATGACCCGAGTGCAGATCTTACGGTATGCATCACGGGTACTGTTGACACAAATATAAACAAGAATTTATTCAGTACAATCCTTTTTAACAATTTTTCATTTCATAAATTACATAATTAGCGATTAAACCCAATTGAAAAAGACCAATTTCAAAAGGAATACGCCAAACTAACCCAATCCATCAAAGAATTGAAAGTTGTAATCGGTCACCAAATGATTAGATAAAAAAAACACCACCCGATGAGGTAGCGTTCTTGATTACCATAAACCCATGCACATTGAAAGATTCAACTGGGCCCCACATGGTGAAGAATCGAAGAAATTTTCAACTGTTCGAACCCTGAGCTTGTCGAAGGGAAGTTTTTAAAATTTCAGATTCAAGCCATAGAAGGGAAGTCCAATCTTTCCAGCGCTAGACCTTCTTTCATTCCCGATCGCAGCATCGGGATTTGCTTACTTTATGAAGCAACTAAGCGCAGCGATCTCTTAGACCGCACTAAAATAATGACAAAAAAGTCCCGAATCAAAAAACTCCATGATCTACCATTGCATGCATTGAGCTTGCCGAAATGCTGTGAATACATTCCCCGTTTTTTTCAAAAGGTCATGTATCACATCAATCCGGCAGTTATCAAGTCCATCCTCGCTTCCATGCCCAAAGAGGAGTTTTATCGCCATGCGCGTTTCATCCATTCACAGTCTCTTTCGTTGCCTGAAGGCTCCAATCGTCAGGCCATGTTTTTCAATCTTTGGCAGTGGTGCCTTCGTCTCCATCGGGAGCGTTTTGGCGGGTAGTTCCCCGCCATTTTTTAGTATAAATACCATTCCGTATGTATCAGTATACCAAAACAAACCATAGTAAAAACCCCCAAATGTATTAGTATAAATACTATTTTTTCATCATTCCCAAAAAACATCAATACGAGTTAAATCCTTTACCCAATAAGCAATTCAGCATTTATTTTACTTTCTTTTACATCAAATTGACCATTTCTTACAAAAATCACATGTTTGTATTGTTTGTAAATTAGGCAAATGGCTAAATAGCTTCTAAAATACAACTGAAAATGATTCTATTAGAGAAATATTGTTGCGATTATAAATAATTTTTATGTAATTACCTAAATAACTTATAATGGGATTAAAAAAGAATGAAGCCATAAAACTGATAGAATTTTTCAATTCTAAACTCGAGGAATTTGGGGATAAGAACTTTGTTAAGTCCGAAATGAAATCCGAACTGGATAAAATATATGAAACAAAAGCTGTCCTTGGATTTGACATTTATAAGTATAGCCAATATGAGCGTTTTGAACAAACCTTGATTCCACATTTATTCAATATCCTCTATGACCAAACTATAGATAGTTGTTTAAAGTATGAACCTTTTTTCTTTCAAAAAATTAAAAGGTATGATATAAAAAATTCATTTATTGATACGGGTGATGGCGGATTTCAAATCTTTGATACTCCAATGCATGCGGTTATTTTCGCTATATATTTCCAGAGCAATATTAAAAGATACAATAGTGGTCATATAACAACTATTGCCATCAATAATATTATTGGCGAAGTAAACTTAAGGTACTCTTTAACTTGGGATGAAGTTTTTATTGGTGAAAACAATTTTTACGGACCAGCAATTATTAATAACGCCAGAATAATGGCTAAGGATAAATTAAATAGATTTCTTCTTGACAGTTACGCTATAAAATGGTTTAATAATCAGATTAATGGATTGGATACTTTGCAAACTATTAATATAAAAGAAGATTTCTCAAACATTCCAGCCTTTTCAGAGTTTGATGAAGTAAAAAAAGAAAAAGAAAATGCTTCTGGTTCATGGTCATTATTATCTGATTCTAGCTGGTCAGGAATAATTTCCTCAGATATTATGCATATTGGTGAAATCAAATCGAAACTTGACACCTTGAATGTATATAACGTTCATATCCAAGCTCAATTAAGAACAGCTGGTGCAAATAAATTATCCAAATTGGACAAGATGGTAACCTCTCTCGGAAATTTGAATTCTTCAGGTATTAATTAAAGCATATAACACAAGTTTGGCAAAAGAGCCGAAACTTTGGTAACGACAAACGAACAATTGAAAACAAAACGATCTTGGATCGCAACAAAAACTAACTATAAAATCGACTCCTGCCCCAGGCGTGAGAACGTTCAACAAAATAAAAAAACTCCACCTCATCGGGTGGCGTTCCGCTTTTCAATAACCTTAATTCGAACATCGTTCTAACTTCAGAACCAATGTGATTTTCAATTCATCCACCATCAATTACATTTTTATTATTACAAAAAAAATGCTCCCGGTTTCCCGGGAGCACTCCAAACATTTCCAATAAATCATTTTTCTTTCGATTTTAACCCTGAGTTAGTCGAAGGGACCCTGAGTTAATCGAAGGGCCGTTTTATTTTAGCCCATACCCACCTCCAAAACAAACTCACACAAAAACTCACGCTGGCACCAATAATGGCCAGAACCACGGTTTTAATTATATCCATGGAATCAATCGTCGCTACAACTGTTAATACAGTTCCTGACAGTGTTCCCCAAGCGGTGGTATGGTCGTGTGCGTGTGGCATAGTGTTCTGTCAATGGATATTAATTACTAGCTATCGCAGGATCAACTTTCGGGCAGTTCTTCGAACCCAATCGAATGCTGATGCCTAAGAACTCGTGCGTTTCTGTCACGTCCTCATCCAAGCTTACATCCATGATGTTCACGCTAGAGCTTACATCAGCTCCTGCTTTGAAACGAATGTTTTTCTTGGTTTTTACGTTTAACAAAAAGTCGCTGTTCGTGCAGCCATTTTCCAAAATTCCAGTATCCATTTTTCTGAATTTTAAAGGTTAATACTTCTGTTCATTCCCCTGCTTCAACTGTCGCTTGACTGATTGCAGTAAGCACCGAACCACCTACGATGAGGTAACCCCCAATCGTTGTGAGAAGTGCCGGTAAAGCTATCGGTGCCATCACAATGGATGTTCCGATAGCCGCTACAACTAAACCAATCGCACGTAGTTTTTTGAAGAAAGGCGGTGTTTCTTGTTGGATGCGTTCTCCCATTGAAGAAAGTTCATCCCATCGTTTTTGCTGTCTCATCATCTCAAAGATTACGCTACATCCACGATGGCAAGGGCGTTGTATGATCCGTTATTCATCGAATACTGAACGCCATTCACTTCTTGGAAAAATTCCACCATCAACAAAAACACATCGGTTCCCGTTCCTGTCGGTGCAGTACCAGCTGCTAAAAGCAAGTCTGTTAGTGTTGCATCGATCACCAGGTTTTCCGTGTTCGTCAATTCCACGCTATACGTGTCCGTTGCAAAATCAACCTTTGCCCAGGCACCCGTAAACGCCATGTGTGTTGCTCCCGAAGGAAACGCAACATGCAAATTTGGAACAAGCCCCTGAATTGCGATTTCACCTGCAGCCGTGTTAACTGCAAAAGGACGATACAACACAGCTCCCAAAATTGCTCGGTTGTTAAAGTTGAAACCCTTTAACAAATCCTTAGCAGCAGGATCTGCAATTGCAACCGCCACATTTCGTTCACCACGAGCACTTGTAGTATCAAGCGCACGAATGTCAGACATCAACTTCGTCAAACGAGAAGTCACCCTGCCATCAGAAGAACGCATCATCAACGTTCGGAAAGCATCGCGCACCAGTTTCCCGGATTTCGCAGCACTTCCAAACTCAGCTCCATTTTCGCGCGTACGCTCAAACGCAGGATCGTTCTTAATTCGTTCCGCATCAACACCACCTTTTTCGCGCGCCAAGTGACCGTCTTTTGTTTTGTAGAAAGACAAATCTCCGATTGTGCCTTTCAACTTAATAATGCCAATTTGCTTTGCCATTTTTAAAGTGTATTTTGATTAATAATTCAAAGTTGAGACCCTCTCAACCGCTATCTTTTTTACCTCGCGAGTTCAATCAGATAAATCAAAAGTACACCTGTAACAACACAGTTACAGCGCTCCACAGCCGTTTGCGACACATTGTTCCAAGATATGCCGAACAATACCAAAACAGGAAATTAATTTGAAGGAAGGAAGAGAAATGAGCCGTGTAAAAAATACACAAGTTTAAAATAAGCTTAAACAAGTCAAAAAGCAACCAAAGCTAGAAGCCTAATTTGATCTAATTATTTATCAAAAGAATCCATTACAAAATATCGAATATAATGATTCAACCATTTACCGGAAACAGCAAACCGTTTCATCCGTTCAACATGTTCTTTACCGGCATTAGAATAGCTATACCGATAAATCTTATGCGTATTATAAAATTTAACGTCAATAAAATCAGTCCCAATTTTATAGGAGATTATAAAAGACCTGCCATGACGGTTACCATATAAATCCACCTAAAAATCGATATAAATAAGTCAAAAAACATGTTATCACCCTTACAGCTAAGAGCACAACAAAATTACGACCCAAAACCAGCCTTGACAATAGGTGAAAACACTTATTTCAGTAGGTAAAAACCCTATTTTTCACAAGAAAAAACAGTAAAAAAAATAAACTAAAATAAATCACACGAGAAACACAAAATCAGGTGTTAAAAAGCAGCAAAAAAGTCATTAGTTTTGTAAGAACCCGTCCACTATTCAGCATAGATCATAAATGGATTAAGTATAGATAAAGTACCAATAATACTATAAAACACTAAAATTAACGAATGCAAAGAATTGTCATTTATCCAAAAGACATTATGATAATAACAGGCAGAAGTGAGCGATATTCCCGCAATTTATTAAACAAGATAAAGGCATCCTATTCCAAAGAGAAGCACCAGCTCATTACCATCGGTGAATTTTGCAAGTACATGGGATTCGAGGAAAAAAATGTTGCACTAATGATCAAATAAAATCCACTAAAATTTACCATTAAAAAGTAAATCTACTATCTTTGTTGAGCAATAGAACGAAATTGTATTTTGCGGTAATTAGAAATTAAAATAATTACAACATTAAGTGTACACTGTCTTAAGGCGTTAGTCAACGTATTGAAAATCAGCTACTAGCTCAAATAAGGTTGCGCCCTAGTGGGCCAACAAAAAAGGAGCGTAACAGCTCCTTTTTTCATTAAATAACACTTATTTTTACCTCTTTCTGTAAAAAAGTGTGAATTTCCAAAAAATCAAAAAGTATCCAAAACCAGCTAAACAGTTTTATAATTACAACAATTCGAGGACATAATTTTCGTTGTAGTTTTGTTCACTTTTGGCCTGTATCCCTTGTTAATTCTAAATGCCAGATGTTTCAATTTTTCCGTTTAACCGCTTTACAAATGCAAAATTATAGAACTTAAAGTGAACAAAAATTAGCTAAAATATCACGTCCATATTCGGTTAAAATAGATTCAGGATGAAATTGAACACCAAATAATTTTAATTCAGGATTTTCTATTGCCATTATAACACCGAATTCATCATAGGCAGTAATTAAACTGATTTGTTTTTTCGGAATTTCAACCTCCCAACTATGATAGAGACCAACTGTAAATGAATCTGGAATACCATTGAAAAGAATGATTTTCTGAATGACTATCAATTGAACTGGTTTCCCATGCAGAATGGATTTTTTTTGAGCTAATCTCCCACCCAAAAACTGAACGATTCCTTGCATACCAAGACAAACTCCAAGAATGGGTATTTTTCCTGAATACATTTCGAGAATCTTGTTCAATGATTTAGTATTTTCGGGCAATCCTGGTCCGGGAGATAAAATTATTTTATCGTATTTCGAAATGTTATTTAAAACAAGTTCGTTGTCGCGAATTACATCAACCTCATCGCACAAGGGCTCAAGGTAATGAGCCAAATTATAGGTGAATGAATCATAAAAATCGACCAATAAAATCTTCATTGTTTGAATTGAAATGCTTTTCTTTGCACAAAGGTAAAGCAATTAAGGCTTTAGAAATTCGTTAGACATAGTAACATGAAAAAAATCATTCAAATTCCAGGCGCTCCTGCTCCAATTGGTCCATATAGTCAAGCTATTTTAATCAATGGAGTTCTCTATGTAAGTGGTCAAATTCCACTAAACCCAATGAATGGCAGTCTTGAAGTTGATTCCGTAGAAACGGCCACAAATAGAGTGTTATTAAATATTAAATCTTTAGTTGAAGAGGCAGGAATGTCTCTATCCAACATTGTAAAATGTAGTATTTTTCTGAAAAATATGGATGATTTTTCTATCGTAAATAGTGTATATGCTACTTATTTTTCTGAAAATCCGCCAGCACGAGAAACTGTACAAGTAGCGAAGCTTCCATTAGATGTTCCGATAGAAATTTCTTGTATTGCCATCGCTGATTAGTGCAAAAAAGCTTTAAACATACCCTTTCCATTATCATTGTCAATTACAATGTAGAATATTTCCTTGAACAATGCTTGAACTCCGTTTACAATGCCCTTGAAGGCATAAATGCTGAGGTTTTTGTAGTTGATAACAATTCGGTTGATAATTCTATCGAAATGGTAAAGGCTAAGTTTCCAAGAGTGAAATGCATTGAAAACAAAATAAATGTTGGTTTTTCAAAAGCGAACAACCAGGCAATTCAAGAATCTAACTCCGAGTTTGTTTTGCTATTAAATCCTGATACAGTTGTGGAGGAATCAACCTTTCGCAAAGTAATTGACTTTATGGTTAATCATCCAGATGCAGGTGGATTAGGAGTTCGAATGGTTGATGGGAAAGGACGATTTTTACCTGAATCAAAGAGAGGGTTACCAACTCCTGCAGTTGCTTTTTACAAAATTTTTGGCTTATCGAAACTATTCAAAAAATCTCCGAAATTTAACAAATATCATTTAGGATATTTAGATGAATTCAAGAACCATGCAGTTGACATTTTAAGTGGTGCCTTTATGCTAATGAGGGCAGAATCGCTAGAAAAAGTAGGTTTATTGGATGAGACTTTTTTCATGTACGGAGAAGATATTGATTTATCTTATCGCATACAATTAGGCGGCTGGAAAAATTATTATTGTTCAGATACAACAATTATTCATTACAAAGGTGAAAGCACAAAAAAAAGCTCGGTAAATTATGTGTTTGTTTTTTATCGTGCCATGGTGATTTTTGCAGAAAAACATTTTTCAAAAAATCATGCAAAATCATTTTCAACGCTCATAAATTTAGCCATTTATTTCAGAGCCAGCCTTTCCATACTCAAGAGATTAATTTCAACCATAACGCCAGTTGTTTTGGACTTCTTACTTCTCATCGGTGGATTATACGCTTTGACCAATCAATGGAAATCACAGGATGTTCATTTTCCATCAACCATTTTAAATATTTCGCTGCCATTTTACACCTCTGTTTGGCTTTTCTTTTCTTGGATTTTTGGTCTTTATGATCGAGAGTACAAAGTAATTAACTTGTTAAAATCAATTGCAATTGGCACTATTTTCATTTTAGTAATATATGCTCTTTTACCGAAAGAATGGCAATTCTCAAGATTATATATACTCGTTGGTTCGCTTTGGACTTTGCTCTATTTTTTGATATCAAGGATCTACCTTTCACTTCTTCTTAATGGAACTTCTGGTTTACTTAATAGACCAAAAACTTTTGCCATTGTAGGGGATATTGTTGAGTTTCAGCGCGTTTCAGAAATACTCAAGGGAACCGGAAAATTCAAACTTCTCCGTGTAAGCCCAGCTGATGAACGCGAGGAAAATACCGTTGGGACTATTGACCAATTAGATCAGATTTCACACATTAATAAAATTGATGAAATCATATTTTGTGCGAAAAATACGGAGTCAAAAAAAATTATTTTTTGGATGACACATTTGAATTCAGAAAAGTACGATTTCAAAATTGCTCAACCCGATACAACCTTTTTAATTGGAAGCAATTCTATTGAAAATGCAGGTGAATTGTACATTTTAAATATCAATGCTATTTCAAAATCTGAGAATAAACGAATAAAGAGAATCCTTGATGTTGCCCTGTCAATTATGCTTCTTTTGCTGTCTCCAATACTAACGTGGTTTTATAAAAATAAGTTAACTTTTTATCAAAATATTCTCCATGTTTTAGTTTCAAAAAAAACATTAATTGGGTATCAATTTGAAAATTCATCAGATACAAAAAATTACCTGCTTCCAATGATAAAGAAGGGTATAATTCCCGTTGAGAATTGGTTTTCAAAAAACACATCAATTCCATCTGATAATTTAAACATCATGTATGCGAGGGATTATTCGCCATTAATTGATTTAAAATTACTACTTAAGAATCTTACTAAATTAGATTTGAAGAGTTAAATATTGACCTACTTCTTTAATAATCATTGGAATTTCCTTACCTTTGACGTGATTTTAAAATTTTGATTTTTTAGAGTATGGCAGAGATAGAAATTCGGTTGCCCAAAATGGGAGAAAGTGTTACTGAGGCTACAATAACAAATTGGCTTAAAAACATTGGTGATCATGTAAACATGGACGAGCCTTTAGTTGAAGTAGCAACAGATAAAGTTGACAATGAACTTCCGTCTGAGGCATCAGGTGTTCTTGTTAAGCGCTTATTTGAAAAAGACCAAGTGGCTCAAGTTGGTGACGTAATTGCCATCATTTCAACAGAAGGAGGCTCTGCAGCTACAGTGACTGAAAAAACAGTTCAAGAGGACAAAACAATAAATGAAGTTATTATTCCAACTCTTCCTGAAGCTCTTGAAAATGGAACCGAAAGATTAAGCACTTCAAATTCAGATAGATTTTACTCGCCGCTTGTTCGAAGTATGGCTTCAAAAGAAGGCATTTCTTCAGTAGAATTAGATGCTATTCAGGGCTCTGGAAAAGATGGTAGGGTTACAAAAAATGATGTCATAACCTATCTAGAAAATCGATCTAATAAAACTGTATCCTTGCCCGTTACAGAAAATACAGCGGCTGTGACCACTACTCCAGCTCCTCAAGCAAGTGCCAATACAAACGCGCCAGTTTCAGCTGGTTTCTTAGCAAATATTAAGGAGCCTGTTGTAATTCCTCAGCCAGGTGATGAAATTATTGAGATGGATCGCATGAGAAAGCTGATTGCCGATCATATGGTGATGTCAACTCATGTTTCACCGCATGTTACCTCATATGTTGAAGCTGATGTTACAAATATTGTGAATTGGAGAAATAAGGTTAAAGACACTTACAAGAAAAGAGAAGGTCAAAACCTTACCTTTACCCCTATTTTTATCGAAGCAATTGTTAAGGCAATAAAAGATTTTCCAATGATAAACGTTTCCGTAAGCGGATCTACAATTATCAAAAGAAAAGATATAAATATTGGAATGGCAACGGCGCTACCAAGTGGTAATTTAATTGTTCCAGTAATCAAAAATGCTGATCAATTAAATCTAGTTGGGATAACAAAACAAGTTAATTCACTTGCTAACAATGCCAGAGATAACAAGTTGAAACCTGAGGATATTCAAGGCGGCACATACACTGTAACAAATGTTGGAACCTTTGGAAATGTTATGGGAACTCCTATTATTAACCAACCTCAAGTAGCCATTTTAGCACTTGGTGCTATCCGAAAAGTTCCTGCTGTTATTGAAACACCTGAAGGAGACTTTATAGGAATTCGCCATAAGATGTTCTTATCTCACTCCTACGATCACCGAGTGGTTGATGGTGCTCTTGGTGGGCAATTTGTTCGAAGAGTGGCAGATTATTTAGAACAATTTGATGTAAATAAAGAAATCTAATATATCTTTACAATATGAAAATCAATCTTTTACTTCTACTTTTTACTGGTTTACTTCCATTTGCAAGCCTAAGGGCTCAAATGAATGAAGAAGAATTAAACCAGGTAATCCTTAATGCTAGTGAGCAAGAATTAGTTGTACACAATTCACGTATGCTACAAGAAAATTTTTTCTATTTTGCAGATAAAGTTGCTAATCGGTTACTGGAAATGAATCCTGAAAGTGCTAACTACAACTATAGAAAAGGATTTATTCTTTTAGAAATGCACACGGAATTTGACAAAGCGATAAAATACCTAAATCGAGCAACTGGAAAGATAGAGAAGAACTTCGATATGTATTCGTCACGTGAGCAAGCTGCTCCTCCAGATGTGTTTTATCATTTAGGCCGAGCTTATCATTTAAACGAAGAATATGATAAAGCCGTTATCAACTACAATTTGTTTTTGGAAAATACAGCGAAACAATCCGAGTTAATTCCAGAAGCAAAACTTCGAATTCAACAATGTGATGTTGCTCAAAAACAAACAACAAAACCTATGAATGTAAATATTAAAAACATGGGTGATAAGGTAAATACAGTTTATGGAGATTATTCTTCTCAAGTTTCTCTTGATGGAAAATCACTTCATATTACTTCCAGAAGAGAATGGGAAAATGGAGAGTCTAATGCATTCAGAGACCCCATGTTCAACAATTACACAGAAGACATTTATCTTTTAAAGTTGGACGAAAATAATAATTGGTATAATCCAAAAAAATTGGACTTATCCAAACCTCAAATGAACGAAGCAAGTGTGTCGGTTAGTGTTGATGAAAGAAAAATCTATTTGTACAAAGACAGCAGCGGAATGGGTGACATCTTTATAACTGAATTTGCAAATGATCAATTCAGTGGAGCTGCTCCAGTAAAAATTGATAACGTAAATACTAAATCATGGGAAACACATCTTGTTGTATCTCCAGATGGGAAATTACTATATTTCGTTTCAGATAGACAAGGTGGAAAAGGTAGAAGAGATATTTATTTCATGGAGAAAAATGGTGATAAATGGTCTGAGCCTAAAAATTTAGCATCAGTAAATACTGAATTTGATGAAGATTCACCATTTGTTGGAATTGACAATAATGTTCTTTATTTTTCGAGCAATAACGCAAATAGCATGGGTGGTTTTGACGTATTTATGACTGTCAGAGATGCAAGTGGAAATTGGTCACCTGCTGTAAATTTAGGTTATCCTGTAAACTCCCCTGGAGATGATGTGTTCTTTACTACTACTGCTGATGGAAAAAAATCATACGTATCTTCATTGCGCAAAGGAGGACTTGGAGAAAAGGATATTTATGAGATTACCTACCCAGAGATTACAACAAAAAATGTTGGTTTCTTAAACGGAAGAATCATTCATGCAAATGGTAAAAAAATACCAGAATCTTCTTTTATTACTTTGCGTTGTAAAAACTGTGAGGAAGGAACTGAGGTTGAAAGAATTTTACCGAGAATTAATGATGGCGGATTCTTTAGTAAACTGGAAAAATGCCGTGAATATGAATTGGTGTATTATTACAAAGAAAATTCACCAAGCCCATACAAAGAAACATTCAAAACTAATTGTGATTTAGCATATCAAGAGGTCTACAAAGTAGTTTTACTAGTTGAAGAAAAAGAATTGATAACAAGAATGTTTGATTATGACTTAAATGGTGTAGTAACCTCCAATAACGTTACAGATAAGACTAAAAAACTACTTGAAAATGCTGTAGTGGATATTTACAATCGTAAAGGAGAAAAAGTTGAATCTTTACTAACGAATTCAAAAGGTCAATTTACAAGTAATTTAACTGCAGGATTGAAATTTGGTCAGAAATTAGATTACTATGCCGTAGTATCTGCCGAAATACATACTACTGACACCTTTGATATTAAGGCAACATTAAAAGGTGATTCAGTTATCAAATTGGCATTTGAAATTTCAACAATAAAAGATTTAGGAGAATTCCTTGCTTTAAAACCAATTTATTTTGATTTTGACAAATCAGATATTAGACCTGATGCAGCCATTGAATTGGACAAAGTTGTTTCATACCTTACAAAATATCCTTCTGTTAAAATTGAACTAGGATCACATACAGATAGTAGAGGAAAAGCAAGTTATAATCAGAAATTATCTGAAAACAGAGCAGAGTCATCCGCTAATTACATAAAAAAACGTATTCAAAATCCGGATAGAATTACCTATAAAGGTTATGGAGAAACAAAACTTGTTAACAACTGTAAAAACAAAGTTGCTTGTACTGAAGATCAACATCAGTTAAATCGTAGAACAGAATTTGTTATTCAAAAATAATTTAACCTAATTAACATCAGAAAGCCCATTAATTGGGCTTTTTTTATTACATATAATGAAACTAAAACTAACAAGACCCATCTGCGTTTTCGATTTAGAAGCAACAGGAACTCAAATAACCAAGGATAGAATTGTTCAAATTGGTATAATAAAAATTCATCCCGATGGTACTGAAGAATCTTTTAATAAATTGGTTAATCCTACAATTTCGATCCCTAAAGAAATTGCTGAAATTCACGGCATCACAAATGATCATGTAAAAAATCAACCCACTTTTCAAGAACTTGCACATGAGGTTATTGCTTTTATTGGAGAGGGGGATCTGGCAGGATATAATTCAAATAAATTTGATATCCCTTTACTGGCAGAAGAATTTTTACGTTGTGAAATTGATTTTGATATTTCAAATCGAGCGTTTGTAGATGTTCAAAATATTTTTCATAAAATGGAACAACGCACCTTAGCAGCGGCCTACCAATTTTATTGCGGCCAAACAATGGAAAACGCGCATGATGCACTTTATGATACTCAAGTGACTTGGTCAGTTTTCAAAGCACAATTAGAAAAATACGATTCATTGAATGTTGACGTACAAGCATTAGCAGATTTTTCTAGGGCTGGAGACCATAAACTTTTAGACTTGGCTGGAAGACTTGCTATTGATGACAAAGGAAATAGTATTTACAATTTTGGTAAACACAAAGGCAAAACCATAAAACAGGTTATGAAAGAAGAACCTGGTTACTATGGATGGATGCTTGATGCAGACTTTCCTCTTTACACAAAACAATGTTTACGTATGGAAATGGAGAAGATTAAAGCTGAAAATCAACAAGGAAAAGAAAAAGACTTTACGGACAAATTATCTCAATTAAAAAATAAATTTAGTTCAAAATGAAAATAATTTGTATTGGAAGAAATTATGCTGACCATGCTAAAGAAATGAAGTCTGAGTTGCCCTCAGAACCAATTATCTTTATGAAACCCGACACTGCACTTGTGAAAGAAGGAACGGATATCTACCTTCCAGATTTTAGTAGTGAAATTCATTTCGAATGTGAGCTCGTTGTTAAAATAAATAAAGCAGGTAAATTTATTCAAAAAGAATTTGCAAAAAACTATTATTCAGAAATCACATTAGGGCTTGACTTAACAGCCAGGGACCTTCAATCTAAATGCAAAGAAAAAGGGTTGCCGTGGGAAATTGCAAAATCTTTTGATAATTCAGCTCCTATTTCAACTAAATGGATACACGTAGATGACATAGATTTAACCGACCTCAATTTCCAATTTTTTCAAAATGGTGAACTAAAACAAAATGGGTTTACGAAAGATATGATTTTTTCAATCGATGAGTTGATAGCTTACGTTTCTAAGTTTATTACACTAAAAACAGGCGATTTACTATTTACTGGAACACCCGCTGGCGTTGGAGCACTTAAAATAGGTGATAAATTAGAAGCGAGCATGAATGGGAACAAATTATTTGAATTTTCTGTTAAATAAGTATGGCAGCAAATAACGAATGGTTTAGTGATTGGTTTGATACAACCTATTATCATACATTGTATAAGAATAGAGATGAAGATGAAGCACGATTTTTCATAGAAAACTTATGTAAGTTCCTTACAATAAATCCAAACTCTTCCCTACTCGACTTAGCATGTGGAAAAGGAAGGCACAGTATCACTTTGAATGAATTGGGGCACAAAGTACTTGGTGTCGATTTATCCGAAAATAGTATTTCAATCGCTAGACAAACTCAGCGTAGAGGACTGCATTTTGAGGTGCATGATATGCGTAAAATTATCCCAGGTTTATCCTTCGATGTTATATTCAATCTTTTTACAAGTTTTGGGTATTTTGATTCGCCCGATGACAATAAAAGAGTCATTTTTTCCGTTGCAAATATGCTTTATGATAAAGGGATTTTTGTGATTGATTTTTTAAATGCTGAAAAAGTAGTAGCAAATCTTGTATCAGAGGAGGAAAAGAATATTGATGGCATTCAATTTCTCATTCAACGTATGGTAGAAGGGGAACATATTTATAAAAAAATTACCGTTATCGATAAAAATGAAGTTAAGAAATACGTTGAAAAAGTACAATTATTGAAGATTGGTGATTTTGAAAAACTATTATCCCCCGAATTCAAAATTCTTCATACTTTTGGCAGTTTTGATTTAAAAGAATTTGATCCATTGACTTCGGATCGTTTAATTATTATTGCTGAAAAAAATGCTTAACACAACACTGGTTATTTCAACTTTAATAGGAGCCGTTTTACTCGGAGGAATAACTGTTGTGTCGCTTCAAGCTACAAATAAATCTAAAATTATCAAGCTCCTATTGGCCTTCAGTGGTGGTTTTATGCTTTCAATTGCATTTACCCATTTCATTCCTGAGCTGTATGCCGAACATACATCCTTCATCGGATATTTCATTCTTTTAGGTTTTTTAATCCAATTAATTCTAGAGTTCTTTTCAGGTGGGATTGAGCACGGACACGTTCACATTCATAAGGACCAAAATATTCCTTGGGCACTTTTTATCTCCTTATCATTACATTCAATTATTGAAGGAGTGCCTCTCGGAAATATGTTAGAAGGAATCGAGGGGTCCTCACATCATGATCACGATGCAAAATCGCTTTTTTTTGGTATCCTTTTTCATCAGATTCCAGTAGCCATTGCATTGATGACTATGTTAACCCAATCAAAACTTAGTAATTTAAAATCGTGGTTGTTTTTAATAGCCTTTGGGGTAATGACTCCATTTGGAATTGGTCTAGGTTTAATAATCCCAGCTGAAAACTTAGGGATTGATGAGCATGTTATCCTTGCCGTTGTTGTTGGTATATTTTTACATATTTCTACAACCATAATTTTTGAAACCAGTGAAAATCATAAATTCAATCTTTTGAAACTAGTTAGCATCCTTATTGGATGTGCCTTTGCATTTGCATTAAACTGGATTTAAAACGAATAAAATTAAAGCTATCTATACTTGTTATCGTTCCAACTCTTGCGCTAGACCTTTATTATAGAGGTTTATCTTAAATCAGGGATATATTTTCTTAACCAATCATTTAACTTTCTATTTCTTGATCGTTGCATTTTTTCGTTTCCTATTAAATAATACCCCTTGTCATCCATTATGATGGATAGTGTAATCCCTTTTTCCAAGTAAATGTCAATAACTATTCTTACATCAACGGAGAAATTAAATTTTGTAAGATTAAAAGTATCCATAAGATCAACTTCGGAGAATGTTCTTAGTTCCGAAATTTCAGAAATACTGTGTGTTTGAAGGATACTTTTGTTATTTATTACTTCCTTAAAATGCCTTACTTCATAATCATCCAAGGCAAGGGAAGTTCTCATTGACAAGGGTAGATGATAAATTTTGATACTATCAACTTTAAATGATAATTGCTGAGTAAATCCTTGTGAAAAACAAGAAAAAAAAATTATTGTCACTATTTGTTTGCCTATCATGATATTTAGTTCGTCATTGCTCTATAACTATTAGCTCAGCCTCATAAGAAATAGAGAACCTTGTGTACTTTCTACTATGCTTTGAGCTACTTTGTCTTTCGAAACAAAAGTAGAAATAAGAAGTGTAGAAACTAGGCAGTCAATAAATATTTGCTTTTTCGAAAATTAGTAAAAAACTTCAAGTAACTTTACCCAAAGAGTTACGTTCTATTTATTATGAAATTATTTCTGATTTTCTTTTTATTTGTATTCACAAGCCAACTTATTGTTGCTCAATCCTCTCTTTTAAAAGAAGAAAGAGATTTGATCAAACTCTATGGTGAAATAAAAATTCAAGAGATTTTTGATGATAAACTTACAGCAAATAGTAAATTTTTAGATCAATTCAAGAAAATATTAACTAATAAGGAATCGTTTAAATTTCCGTTTGACTCATTGAAAAATGTGAAAGGAATCAAAGATGTTAAAAGTTCTGATGATAAAGTACGAATATTTACTTGGGCAATTAAAAACAATTACGAAGGGGTTTATCAATATTTCGGACTAATTGTTAAACGAGAGTCCTCAAAAAATAGTGTACTTGAATTGACAGATAATGATCCTACAAACTCGCGCATTACTAGTGCTATCGATATTTCAAAATGGTACGGCTCCTTGTACATAGATATAATTCCTAAAAGCATTGGATCCAAAAAGTATTATACGCTCTTTGGCTGGGATGGGAATTCAAATACTAGTAATATCAGGATTTTGGATGTTCTTACCTTCTCTGGAAAAACGGCAAAATTAGGCGCACCCATTTTTAAAAATCAAAAGGAGAAACTGAATCGAGTCTATTTTGAATACGCAGAAAGTGCTGCTATGAATATGACATATGAAGAAAAATATAAACGGATCATGTTTGATCATTTAATTCCAGAAACACCTGATTTAAAAGGGATTTATTCTTTCTACATTCCTGACTTTTCATATGATTCCTATATTTGGAAAAAAGATGGTTGGCATTTAATGGAAGATGTGATCGGAATCAATGAAAAAGGAAATGATAGAATAACTGTCATGACGAGTAATCAAAAAGGTAGTGTAAGGAAACAAAAGATTAAAAACAAATGGTTAAACCCCAATGATGAATCCGATGTTCAAAATGAATTTGTTCATGTAGCCAGAACTCCTGAATCGGAAATGCAAGTTGAACTTCCTGAGAAAAAATCTAAAAAACAGAGAATTAAGAAGGGTAAAAAGAATGACCCGCTACTTCCTCAGTCCATTTATGGGAAAAAGAAAAAAAAGAAACGGAAATCCCGCTATTAATTTCAATCATTGGAAACAAAGGAACTAATAAAACAAAGACATTTCGAAATATAATGTAATTTTGTTACAAATACATTTAAACGTGCAACTTCAATCTTGGACTTCCTTTTTAGCTATTAGTTTAGTTATTCTGATAGGAATAATTTTATACCGAAAGCTGTTGCAATATCTTTCTAGAAATAGAATTCGAACAGAAGAATATATAAATTTATATGATCTTGAATTATCGCGTGTTTCTGGTCAAATTGAGTTCTATTTTACCTTGCCAACAACAAAATTTGTGCAATTTGAAATTTTAGATTCGAATTGGGAAAAAATCCATGAACTAGCAGCAAAGGAATTTGAACCTGGAGGACATATAATCCGTTTTGACTCAGGCACTGTATCACCTGGCACCTTCTATTATGGCATACGAACAGAAGGACAGGTATTACATAAGAAATTTGTTGTGAATTAATCCTACAACATTGATATTTTCTGATTCTTTTCTATGAAAATCCTTTCTAAAATAGTAGTTTACCCCTTGATTTTTCTTGTTAGGATTTACCAATGGGTAATCTCACCGCTTCTGCCACCTGTTTGTCGGTATCAACCTACTTGTTCTCATTATATGATTGAAAGTTTAAAAATCTGGGGGCCAATTAAAGGCGCATACTTGGGAGTTAGACGCATATTAAGTTGTCATCCATGGGGAGGTCATGGTCATGATCCTGTACCACCTAGAACTAAGAAATAAAAAAGCCGCCCTTTTGGGGCGACTTACTTAAATATGTAGAATTCTATTTTCTATCCTGAACACATTTCACATCCTTCTGGATTATCTAATGAACAAGCAATTGCCGCTTGTTGATCCTCGATAGATTGATTTGTTATTGACTGTGCTACTGTTTCTTCCACAACACTTTTATCAACAGTAAATTTGATAGCATCTGTTGCTGCTTTGGTTCTCAAATAGTACATTCCTGTTTTTAACCCTTTTTCCCAACCGTAGAAATGCATTGAAGTCAGTTTACCAAAGTTTGCATTTTCCATGAAAACATTCAATGATTGAGATTGACAAATATAGGCCCCACGATCTGCTGCTAAATCAATGATAGCTCTTTGAGAAATTTCCCAAGCAGTCTTATACAATTCCTTCAAGTATTGTGGTATTTCAGAAATATTTTGAATAGAACCGTTAGAAGCCATGATTTTTTGACGCATATCTTTGTTCCAAAGTCCTTCTTTAACAAGATCTTTCAATAGATGTTTATTCACTACAATAAACTCCCCAGAAAGAACTCTACGGGTATAAATATTTGAAGTATATGGTTCAAAACACTCATTATTACCTAAAATTTGTGCTGTCGATGCAGTTGGCATTGGTGCAAGTAAAAGAGAATTTCTAACTCCGTATGTTTTTACTTCTTCTTTTAAAACATCCCATTCCCAGCGATTTGTAGGTGTTACGTTCCACATATCAAATTGGAAAACACCTTTAGACACAGGCGATCCTTCAAATGTTTCATAAGCACCTTGAACTTTTGCTAAGTCTTTAGATGCAGTCATTGAAGCATAATAAATAGTTTCAAAAACCTCTCTGTTTAACGCCCGAGCCTCCTCTGATTCAAACGGATATTTCAACATGATAAATGCATCAGCCAAACCTTGTACACCAAGACCAATAGGTCGATGTCTTACGTTAGAATTTCGAGCTTCCTCAACCGGATAATAGTTCTCGTCTATAATTTTATTTAAGTTAACTGTTGCTTGATAAGTTACTTCAAATAATTTATTGTGGTCAAAAGTACCTTCTTCAGTAACGTATTTCGGAAGAGCAATTGACGCCAAGTTACACACAGCTATTTCATCTGGAGCTGTATATTCAATAATCTCAGTACACAGGTTAGAAGACTTAATTGTTCCAAGATTTTGTTGATTTGATTTTGCATTAGCTGCATCTTTGTACAACATGTAAGGAGTTCCTGTCTCAATCTGCGATTCTAAAATTTTAAACCAAAGATCTTGTGCTTTGATTGTTTTTCTTCCTTTACCTTCGCGTTCATATCGCGTATACAAAGCTTCAAATTCAGCGCTGTGAGTTTCAGATAGACCCGGACACTCATGCGGACACATTAATGTCCAATCTCCGTTCTCTTTAACTCTTTTCATAAATAAATCCGGAATCCAAAGAGCGTAAAACAAATCTCTTGCTCTTTGCTCTTCTTTACCATGATTTTTCTTTAAATCTAGAAAATCGTATACATCTGCATGCCAAGGCTCAAGATAAATAGCGAATGAACCTTTTCTCTTTCCACCACCTTGATCTACATATCTGGCTGTGTCATTGAATACACGTAGCATAGGTACAATACCATTTGAAGTCCCGTTGGTGCCTTTGATATAGGACCCAGTTGCACGAATATCATGAATAGCTAATCCAATTCCTCCAGCTGACTGTGAAATTTGTGCAGAAGCTTTCAACGTATCATAAATACCTGAAATACTATCGCTTTTCATTGTCAACAAGAAACATGAAGACATTTGAGGTTTCGGCGTACCAGAATTAAACAAAGTAGGTGTTGCGTGTGTAAACCATCCTTCTGACATTAAATTGTATGTCTTAATTGCCTCTTGTATATCGTTTTTATGGATCCCCACTGAAACACGCATCAACATTTGTTGTGGACGCTCAGCAATTTGTCCATTTAACTTCATTAAATAAGAGCGCGTCAAGGTCTTGAAACCAAAATAATCGTATCTAAAATCTCGGTCATAGATAATACTAGAATCTAAAATATCTCTATTATTCATAACGATTTCATAGACATCATCTGCCAATAACGAAGCTCGTTGACCAGTTTTAGGATCAATGTAGCTGTATAAATCCTCCATTACTTCGGAGAATGTCTTCTTTGTTTCCTTATGCAGATTTGATACTGCAATTCGTGATGCCAACAAAGCATAATCTGGATGGTCAATTGTTTTAGCTGCTGCAACCTCAGCCGCCAAATTATCCAAATCTGTTGTTGACACACCGTCGTAAATCCCCTCAATTACTTTCATTGCAACTGCTTCCGGCGAGACCATAGGGTCTAGGCCATAACACATTTTCATGATTCTTGCAGTAATTTTATCAAATTTCACTGCCTCTTTTCTTCCGTCTCTTTTTACTACGTACATCTTTATTCTATAAAACAATTATTAAAAATCTTCATTCATTGTAAACGTGTGGTTGTCTGCGCCACCTGATAAAACACCAGCTTTTTGATATTCACCTACCCTTTTTTCAAAGAAATTTGTTTTTCCTTGAATGGAAATCATATCCATAAAATCAAATGGATTGGCCACATTATACACCTTTTCGTTTCCTAATTCAGTTAACAAGCGATCAGCAACAAATTCAATATATTGACCCATCAAATCACTATTCATCCCTATCAAACGAACAGGCAACGCATCTGTAACAAATTCTTTTTCAATTTCTACTGCGTCTGTGATAATTCTCTTTACATCTTCTTTTGACAGTTTGTTTATTACGTGATTATTGTAAAGCAAACAGGCAAAATCACAATGCAAGCCTTCATCTCTTGAAATAAGTTCATTGGAAAAAGTCAACCCTGGCATTAAACCTCTCTTTTTCAACCAAAAAATTGAACAAAAAGAACCTGAGAAAAATATTCCCTCAACCGCTGCAAAAGCTACTAATCGTTCAGCAAATGATCCTTTATCAATCCATCTTAATGCCCATTCTGCCTTTTTCTTGACGCACTCCAACGTATCCATGGCGTTAAAAAGATGGTTTTTCTCTTTTGTGTCTTTAATATATGTATCAATTAGCAAAGAATATGTCTCTGAATGAATATTCTCCATTGCTACTTGAAATCCGTAGAAAAACTTAGCTTCGGTATATTGCACTTCTGAAAGAAAATTCTCGGCAAGGTTTTCATTAACGATACCGTCAGAAGCAGCAAAAAACGCCAAAACATGTTTTATAAAATGACGCTCATCATCGTTCAATTTATTTTCCCAATCAATTAAATCTGGTGAAAGATCAATTTCTTCAGCAGTCCAAAAACTTGCCTCTGCTTTTTTGTAAAAATTCCAAATATCATTGTGTTGAATCGGAAAAAGAACAAAGCGATTTTTGTTTTCTTCTAAAATTGGTTCCTGCTGTGTCATTTTATTCTATAATTTAATCATTTCATCACTTTTTCTTTAGAGAAAAAAATTGCGTAAAACATATGAAAATATGCTTAACTTTTTGTATTTCAATAAGATACGTGTTTCCCCTGCGTCGTATAAGTCGTTTTTATCAAAACAATCTTTCAAATCAATCGGGTCTACAAATTTTGTCAAAATTCTAACGTTTCGCAACAAAAAAAATTAACAATTTTTCAATGTTATTAACATCGAAAATCGCAATCGTAAGAGAGGTAAACGATTGTGCGTTTATTAACAACGAATCGAAAGATATTCACACAAAAAAATCAAAAAAATATTCTTCTTTTCAAAAAAAAGATTAACGCTTTAATCTCCTAAATTTCTCATCTAATTTCGTTAAGTTTGACATCTTTTTCAATAGAAACTAGATATAATTTTTAACATCATTCTGTTAACTACATTCAAATACTAGGATTGTCAATGCATCGACCAATTACACATATCTACAATTCAATTTCGCACCTTGTTTTTCCCGAGAAATGTATTCATTGTAGTCTTGAACTTATTGAAAAAGAAGATTTTGTTTGCGCATCTTGTTTGTCAACTTTATCCTATACATTTTTCGAGAAATACAGCGAACCATCCAAAATGGATAAATTATTTTGGGGAAAAATTCCAGTTCATAAAACTTATTCGCTTTATAACTATGAAGAAAATACTGTTGTTCAATCTATTATCCACTCATTGAAGTACAATAACAATCCTCAAATAGGAAGGTTATTCGGTAAAAAAATTGGAGCAAAACTTATTGAAATAGAAGGGTTTAACGATTTAGATGCTTTAATCCCCGTTCCGATACATCCAAAAAAGAAATTTATACGAGGTTATAATCAAGCGGAAATGCTTGCAAAGGGAATTGGAGAAATAACCGGCATTCCCATTTACACATCAGAAGTAAAGAAACTAAAACATACAGTAAGCCAGACACAAAAATCAATGTGGGAACGTTGGTCAACGAGTGAAAATATTTTCTCAACAACATTCAATGATCATTCGCTTAAACACATTGCCCTAGTAGATGATGTGCTAACAACAGGAGCCACTTTAGAAAGACTTGCAAAAACAATTCTTGAAAAAAATTCAACAGTAAAAATAAGTTTAATCACATTAGCCATAACAAAATGAAAATACTTCTCGTTGGAGGTGGAATTGCCGGATTAACAACTGCTATTCAGTTAATGCAAAGAAAAATTAGCTTTACATTAATAGACCAAGGAAATAACAACTCTACGCTTACTGCAGCAGGAATGATAAATCCAATTGTTTTCAGAAGAACAACAAAGTCTTGGCGTGTTGATGAGTTTATGCCCTATTTAATTGAATTCTATCAAAAAATTGAAAAGGAAACCGCTCAATCATTTTTCCACACACTCGAACTTCGTAGAATATTCTCATCGAATCAAGAAAGAGATGAATGGATAAAGAAACTAAATAATGACGGTTATAAATACTATTTAGAAACTCTTTCCACAGAAGATGATAATTATGATTTAGTTAAAACCAATTTCGGAACCGGACGAGTTAAGCAGTGTTATTGGGTGAACTCAGAAAAATTTATGGTGTCTTGTTACAACCTTATACAGACTTACAATACAGTTGTTCAAGAACAATTTGATTACAGCCAATACAATGCACATTTAAGACAATATAAAAGTGAAGTTTTCGACAAAGTTATTTTTTGCGAGGGTAGCCATGTAACAAAAAATCCTTTATTCGCTTATCTTGACATTAAACCAACAAAAGGACAATTACTAACTATTTCAAGTTCTGAAATTCCTGAAAAAGAATCATTAAATAGAAAGTGCTTTGTTTTACCAATTGGCAATAATGAGTTTAAAATTGGATCTACCTATGAATGGAATGCTACAAATGATTTACCAACTGAAGAAGGGAAAAATAGTATTTTGGAAAATTTTCAGGTTCTATCGGATAGTATTCCTGAGATTAAAGAACATACTGCAGGTATTCGCCCAACAACTTATGACAGACGTCCTTTTATGGGAGAACATCAAAACCACAAAGGCAACTTCATTTTCAACGGATTAGGGACAAAAGGATATATGATTGCTCCTTTATTAAGTCAAGAATTAGTCAACCATATTATAGATGGTGAAGCACTTCATCCCGAGGTATTGGTTGAAAGAGTTAGCTATTCCGAGCTCTGATTTACTTGTTGAGATATTTTTAATTCGATAAATACGATATAAGCTCAGATTGACTTCCGGATTTTAGTTCTATCGTCGGTTTTACACCCCATTTTGTTAATTCGTCAGTCGTTGATTGCCCCCAAGAAATTACCATAGCATCAATCGGTAGCTGATTCATGCTAAAAAATGATTCCACATTACTCGGACTTGAAAAAATATAACAATTACAGTGTATAATTTGCTCCGGCTTAAAAAGAGTTTCATATCCTTGTACAAATATATACTGAGCTGTTGTAAGTCCTACAAGTACACTTTTCCTTGATTGATTTGAACCGATGTATATTATTTTTTTATCTCCGGCCCATTCTTGAAATTCACTTTGAACCTCAGTAATTACTCCTGAATTGCTAGGAATAAAATCTACTTTTTCAACATGTTTTAGCAGTGTTAAAGCCGTTCCTTTACCAGCACAAGCAATTTTCTTATTGGAAAGACTACCGGTTGGATATTGTGTAAAGAAAAAATCAACTGCCCTGGGACTTGGGAAAAAAATTATATCCCACTGATTAGGTAATTGAATGGTTGTTTGACGAAATTCAATGAGCGATTTTGATATCAAATTCCAGTTTTGTGCGACACAAAAATCTTGCAATTCCTTTACATCCTCTGAATTTCTACTAACAAAGATTGTAAATTCAGCCATTTACTTTCAAGGTTGCAACAATTTCTTCTGCCAAGCAAGTGTTTTCAGAATAAGGAAAATCAAAATTACGCGCTCCTTCAGTCCAATCCTTTGCAAATGAAACAAATACTTTTTCTAAATCACAAAACACACCTAGCGGAAGCTGACATCCTCCATCCATAAGATTAAGCACTTTTCGCTCGACAGCAATCTGTTTCTCAACCTGGGTATTATTTAATTTTTGAATTTCTTGCCAAAGTTCGGTTTCATTTTCACGAATTTGTAAGGCCAAAACACCCTGTGCTGGGGCAGGGACAAAAGACTTAGGATCCAATTCAACCACATGAAATTCTGAAAGGTCAATCTCTAAGCGAGAAACACCGGCTTTTGCCAAGATAATTGCATCGTATTGTCCCTCTCTAAGTTTTTGAATTCTTGTTGGAACATTTCCCCTCAATTCCTTAATATTTAAATCTTTACGCCTTGAAACCACAACTGATTTTCGTCTAGCTGAGGAGGTTCCTATGCATGAGTTAAGTTTCAAATCCCAAATTTGAGAAAGATCAACGTTGCCTTTGGAAATTAGCAGTAACTCAGCTGGGTCTTCACGTTCTGAAACCGCAGCAATAACCAAACCGCTCGGTGGAGAAGTTTCCAAGTCTTTGTGCGAATGAACAGCTAAATCAACATCCTTTGAAAGTAATGCTGATTCAATTTCCTTGGTAAAAAACCCTTTGCCTTCCAATTTGTCAAAACTTAAATCCTGAATTTTATCTCCTTGAGTTTTTATAATTGTAATACTGACTGAATTGCCGTTTTTTTCCAGTATTTCCTTAACATGATGAGCTTGCCAAAGAGCTAATTCACTACCTCGAGTACCAATTCGGATGTGCATAGTTATGATTTCTGAATTAATATGTCTTTGGCCAATTTCATTGGGCCGCTGATGTATTTTTTTTCCATATAACCCAGTATTTTCTCTAAAACCTCTTTGGAATATTCATCCATCGAATCAATTTCATCTTTAAATACTTGATTTATTGCGGTTGATTTTATCTCTTTAATTTGTTTCGGAACATCCTTCATGGCTAATTCAACCTTTCTCTCCTTCATTACATAGTCGAAAGAGGAAATCGCTTCAGAAAGAATTATTTCAACATTTTCAATTTCCTTTGCTCGCTCTTTCAAATTACTATTTGATTCCTTTTGAAGAAGATCAATTGAAATATAATTGATTTCATTTTTAGCAATGACTTCCGGATTCATGTCTTGAGGAATAGCCAAATCAATGACCATTTTTTTATCTGTATCTCCCTGAAGTAATGCGTTATACATATCCTGCCCTACGAGATGATGATCAGTTGCTGTACAAGTAAGAAGGATGTCAAACCCTTCTCGATAATTAGATAAATCAGCTAATGACAAATGTTTTCCATTTAACTCTTGTGCTAATTCTTCTGCTTTACTAACTGTTCTGTTACACACGGTAAAATTCTTGAACCCATGTTTTTTAAGAAATCGACACAAATTAGCGTTGGTCGTACCTGCTCCAATAATTAAAATCCGTGAGTTAAGATCTAAGCGATGTGATTTCAGTTTATGATATGCCAAAGAAACAACAGAAACTGGTTTTGTTGCTATGGAAGTTTCCGTATAAACTCTCTTTGCTGTTTCTATCGTATGCCTAATTACAATTCGAAGAAAATCACCTGTCAAATTATTTTTTCGAGATAATTCATAGGCATTTCGGACTTGCGTGATAATTTCTCTCTCACCCAGCACCATTGAGTCAATGCTTGAAGCAACGGAAAATATATGGTTAACGGCATTTTGACCGGCATAAATTTCACAATTTTCTGAAAAGTCACTCAAATCGATACCTGTTAGCGTTGGATAAAGATTAGCTAAAAAATTCTTAATAAAATGGTTCGAAACTTCTTCTGAAGTCACAAACATAAATTCAACCCGGTTGCAGGTAGATAAAAATAGTAATTCAGAAATAGTACAATCATTTTTGATTTTTGTCAGCCTATTTTTTTGGTCAACAGGATCAATATGCAACAATCCGATTTTTGTAACCGACAATAAGCGATGCGTAAAAGCAAGGCTGTAAAACGAATCTAACGCAACTTTTTCCACTGAATACAAAGTTCAGAATTGAATACAGATCGATTGTCATAGATTTGTCACGATTGTAACTCTTCTTTAATTTAGAATTAATATAAGTAAGTATAATTACTTATATTTTCAAAAGTTTCAAGGCAATGTTGGTCAAATAACTTTTTTTAAGTAATTTTAACCCATAACGTAACCTTATTTGAATTTATTCGTTAAAGTAAGGCAACAAACAACACAATTTATGAAAACAAAAATTACTTTAACACTTTTAAGTTTATTATTCATTGTAGGTATTATGTCGTCTTGTGGCGCTGGTGGAAAAGCAACCTGTGATGCTTACGGTCAAGCTAAAGTTCAGCAAAACTCTGACTTAGCCTCTAAATAAACTTATTTAAGAAAAACATTTTTAAAACAAACTGATTCTGTCAGTTTGTTTTTTTGTTTTTACACTTTTCTATTTTCTTCAATCCGTTTAACATGTAATTCAATTCTAAAATGAAAATCGGTTCGTTTTTTCATTACTTTTGAACTACAATAAATGCTACAACTAATTGATGTTCTCTACGCTACAATTAAATTCCAAACCCTTTGATGAGTCGCTTTCTAATTTAAGTGAAAACAAAAATGCTGCTGTAATTCCGTTGGCTTGGCCAGAAATGACTGCACGCGGACAAGAAAAGATTTGGGTGATTTTAAGGAAATTAGGTTTAGTTAAAAACATCAATTTTAAAGTTGGACATGCGGCAATGGTTGTTGCCCTGGACACTCAATTTCTCTATTACGACTTTGGTCGTTACATTACACCAATGGGTTATGGAAGAACAAGATCAGCTGAAACGGATCCTAAGTTAACCCTGCACACAAAACCAAAATGGTCACCGCAAGGAACACTTACGAATTTAGAAGAATTATGTGCTGAATTAGAAAGTATCAAGCAGGCCACTCACGGTGATGGTCCTCTCTATGCTTCAATTAATCACGAAACTAATCCACTAACCCTATTTAAGTATATACATGGAATTATTGACAGTGGGTATATTCGCTACAACGCATTAGTTCGATCTCATTCAAATTGTGCGAGATTTGTAGCTCAAGCAATCTTGGCGGGGTGGTCAAAAAATTCAGTTTTCCGTAAGCGCTTTTTACTTCCAGTCACCCTTGCTCCTACTCCTTATTTTAATGTTTTAGCCGCATCTGAAAATGGAAAATACATCATTTGGCAAAATGGTAAAGGGGCGTATTTTTCCAATAAAATTGGTCACTCATTAAAAGAATTGTTGTCTAATAGTCTTGAATCCTTTACGAGTAAGTCTGCCAAAATTCTGCCTTCAGATGAATTGCCAGGTCAATATTTCCCTCCAAAATCAAGGCCTGAAAATCTCATAAACGAAGCGTTATTCTTAGGTGGAATTGGTGAAGCAGCTTGGCATTATCTTGAAATAACTGAAAAGGAAGAAGTTAAAATGACACGCTATTATAATACAGGTGAATTTGAATTTGAAGCAAATTATTTAGTGAGTGCTGAATGGGTAGAAAAACTTCAAAATTCAGCTTGCCAGTTAGCACATGATACTCATCATTGTTGGATTACCTTTCAGTGTAATTCCACAGGAGAAAAAAGAAGATTTCACAGAAAAAATGTAAATAAATGATTTCTGAAACTACAGAATTACTAGATATAATAACCTCAGGATGTGATGAGAGAATTTTTTTACGTCCAGAAACTAATGCAAATAAATACCATCTAAACCCGGTTGTATACGAAAATTTATTTCAACGGGGGTCATGTACATGCGGAACATTCACTCCTTTTGGCTATGAAGTTGGGTGCGAGTTTTTAAAAAAATATGACGAACATCTTTACGATTCAATTTTAGAAGATCAAACAAAGCGACTACAAGGTTTATTAGGTGACTCAGCCATTAATTTTGATGTTTATTACGGCCCAAGCGGAAGCGATATGATGTATTTGCCTTTGCTTTTCCAGGCCATGTTAAAACCTCAAAAAACCATTGTTAACATTGTCTCTTGTCCTGAAGAACTCGGTTCTGGTTCTAAATTGGCCGCGGAATTGGCTTATTATTCTGAATGGAATCAATTTGGAGAAAGAATTCCAATGGCAGAAAAGCTCACGAATGAGATACAATCTGAAGTACATTATTTGGCGGCTAGAGAAAACAGTGGTCATATTTCAAATAGGAATCAATCGATTCGAAAAATAATTGAACAAAATCCTAACGTGCCTATTGTGGGTAATTTAGTTTTTGGTAGCAAATCTGGAATTAAAGACGATTTACATATTATTGACGAATTTCCAGAAATTATGTGGGTCGTTGATATGTGTCAATTTAGAACAGACAGAAACTTAATTCATGAACTCATTAGCAAGGGGGTAATGATCATGGTTACTGGATCTAAGTTTTATCAAGCTCCTCCATTTTGTGGAGCGTTATTAGTCCCAACACAATGGACTGAAAAACTGAAAGATCTTAACGGAAAAGCCGCATCATTTTTTAATCAGATTTTTTCAGCCTATGATTTCCCTGAATCTTTGGGTAATATCCGAGATAACCTATTGCCGCACAAGAACATTAGTTTGCGCTTACGATGGGAAGTAGCATTACGTGAAATGGAAGCTTACCTTTCATTTCCACAAGAGGAATCCAATGCATTAATTCGACGCTGGAACCAAGTTGTGACAGGTCGATTGGCTCAAAGCGATACATTCCAACTAATGCCTAATATGGAATTAACCAATGACAGCATTGTATCGTTTATGGTATTGGCAAACGGGAAAGCACTCAATAATTCCGAACTAAAAAAATTATTCGATTACCTTGTCTTAAATGAACATGAAGGTTTAGACGGTTTTAATCGTGTATTTTTAGGACAACCTGTTCAATATGGTGATAAATCATTTATCAGATTGGCCATTGGTTCATACTCTGTTAGAAGACAATTGTTGAACAGACGTTTTGAACCTTTTAATGATTTGCGAATGATTGAAATTATTGAAGAAACAGTCGCTAAATTATTCGGATGAATCCTTTAGAAAACGAAGCCAGTTGGGCATTGAAAGATTTAGTATCAAAGAATCTAATTACTGACTTTGATACTGCCATAATTCTTCAATCTTGGAATCAATTGGATTCTTATCTCAATCATTTAAAAGCTTCTTTTCCTCAAAATACACTTCATGCAATTGCCATTAAAACCAATCCACATCCTGAAGTTTTAAAGCATGTTGTTAAATTAGGTTTTGGACTTGAAGCAGCTTCTTTGGAAGAGGTCCAATTAGCCGTTCAAGCTGGAATTTCTTTCGATAAAATTATCTTCGATTCACCCGTAAAAACACGAAGAGAAATCGTTTATTGTAACGCTAATTATCCTGAGATTAAACTAAATGTAAATTGCTTAGAAGAACTTGATCGTATTCCCGAAAACCCTTCATTTACCTTAGGAATTCGTATTAATCCCATGATTGATACTGGTGCTCCTTCTCTTTATCATGTTAGTAGTGATGAATCAAAATTTGGCGTGCCAATTACGGAAATAGATGAAATCTTGAAAGCTATTGAACACTATCCCGTGACTCAATTGCACGTTCATGCAGGAAGTCACATGACAAATTTAGATTCATCAATTTTAGCAATTCAGATACTTGTAGATTTGGCTGAAAAAGCAAATGCAATGCTTTCCGAAAAAGGAATAAATCGGAGAATTACTTTCTTAGATCTTGGTGGTGGCTTACCTCCTGAAAAATTGGATGAAAAAAGCAAATCTAATATGCAAAGCTATGCAGAAAAATTAGCGTCAAATGTTGCGAATATTAAGAATTACCAGTTGATTACAGAATTTGGGCAATGGTGCTATTTCTATACAGGATATGCTTTTTCACAAGTGGAGTATGTGGTTAAACGAGGCGATAAAGATGTAGTCTTTATTCATGTCGGGGCAGATTATTTGATGCGCGATGCCTACAGCAAACCACGTGGAATTTCCTTCAAAACTTTTACATACCAAGGAGAAGAAAAGAGCTCAGATATTAATACTTATGACGTAGCTGGTCCACTTTGTTTTGCAGGCGATTATTTAATCAAAAACCAAGCACTTAATTCACCTAATGAAGGCGATTGGTTGGCTTTATTAAATACGGGTTCAAATTCATTCGGGCTTTGGTCAAGGCATTGCTCAAGAGCGATACCTAAAGTTTTTGGTGTGGATTTCGAAAAAAAAGAAATCAGACTACTTTCAGACAGACAAGCCTTTCGCTCATAAACTGATTGCCTATGAATGGCCGAATTAATGTCAATTAGTAAACGGATTTTAACTACTTTAAAAACCTTAGCTTCTCACGTTGAACTTTAATGAGTGTATTTCCAAAAATAACCTCGAGATACTTATCATTTATTTTATCCACTATCCCAACACGATTTGTACCCAAGACCTGAACCGAAGAACCCAAAGCAATCAAATGTTGATTCAAGGAGTCCTGTTTTTTTTGTTCTGACTTCGTGATTTTTGAAGTCGTGTTTTCAGTTTTCTGCTTTTGGATTTTGACTTGGGTTTTGAATTTCTCCAACTTCATGAAATTTTTAATTTCTTCCCAAAGTGCCATGTTTGCATCTTTCTTTTGGGATTTCAGATTAAATTTCTCAATAAAATATACCATTTTTTTACCTGCAACCAAGTGCTTATTATTTTGATCAATCAATGATTGTTGTGATTTCAATCGGTTTTCATAATGTTCCTTTTTCTCCACAAATTGATTTCGAGCTTCTTGGGTCCTTGCCTGTGATTCTCTATTTTCTTGAATCAATTTTTCTAATTGGTTTTTATTGCTTTGTAATTCATTTAAAAGACGATCCAAGTTAACCTTTTTTTCATCCAGTAAACCTTTGGCCGTTGAAATTAACTCAGGATTTATTCCATTCATTTTTGCTACTTCAAAGGTAAAGGAACTACCTGGTTGCCCCATGGCAAATTCATATTTTGGTTTTAAAGTGCTTGTGTCAAAAAGCATGCAGCCGTTTATAGCATTTTTCAATGTATTTGCCTTTAATTTTATATTACTGTAATGAGTTGTTATTACTGCAAAGGCAGATTTTTTATACAATTCTTCAAAGAAAACTTCTGCTAAAGCCCCTCCTAATTCAGGGTCTGAACCTGTTCCAAATTCATCCAATAGCAAAAGTGTTCGATGGTTTGATCCCTTCAAAAAATGGTTCATACGCTGCAAGCGATACGAATAGGTCGATAATTCATTTTCAATGGATTGATTATCTCCAATATCCGAAAAAATCTGTTGAAAAAAACAGGCTTTACTATTTTCATTAACAGGAATCAACAAACCCGATTGAAGCATCAGTTGGAGCAAGCCAACCGTCTTTAACGTAATACTTTTTCCACCTGCATTTGGACCGGAAATCACCATCATTCTTTGATTTTGATTCATTCTAATGGCTTGAGATTTTGTCTCTTTTTTAACCAACGAATTTGTATTTCGCAAAATAGGGTGATATGCCTCTACATAATCAAAATCAGTTTTTCGATTTATCAATGGCAAAACAGCATTCATTTCCAAAGCAAGACGACATTTGGCATTCAGGAAATCAAAATCAACCAAACATTGCTGGTAGGATTTAATCAATTTGTAATAGATGGATATATCACTTGTTAATTGCTTAAGTATCCGCTGAATTTCCTTACGTTCATCATCCAAAAGGAATTCCATTTCATTGTTTAAAGGAACATTCGACTGTGGTTCAACATAGGTAAGACTTCCCGTTTTGCTAGATCCATGGACATTACCCGGTACTTTGCGTTTGAAGGATGATTGAACGGAAAGAACTCTTCGCTCATTGATGAAACCTTCTGTTACATCGCCTAAAATTTGATCCTTCAGTAATTTTCGTAATTCCCGTTCAAAATTTCGATTTATTTGATTTCGAAGCGTTTTAATTCGTTGGCGTATTTCATGCAATTGGGGAGAAGCATCGTCTTTTACATTTCCCGCGCGATCAAAAACCAAATCAATTTTTTTGTTGATCTCATAATTAATCTCACAATTCTCAACAATTTTTTCCAAGCTTGGAAATCTCTTTTTACGGTATTCAAAAAAAGAAACCATTCGATTGACCAAGTTTGATGCAAGATAAATTCTTCGAAATCCTTCAATTGAAATAATTGCGTTATGTATTTTTAAGAGCTTGATTTCTTGCTCCAATTCCTCAAAATCTAGTGCCGGAAAACTGTCATTTGAAATTCGAATCGTTCTTAATTCATTCAATTGATTAAGTTCAAATTCAATTTTCATGAAATCATTTGAAGGTTTTAAATCCTTTATCTTTCGAATAGCTGTCTTTTCAATTGCGTACTGTTCCAACCACTCAACGATTACATTGAATTCTAAATCTAAAATTGTTTGATTATCACTTGCAAACACGATTGATGAATTAACTAAGTAAAGGTATTAATAAAGATAGGATTAGATTCATCGATAATATCACGAATATAATTGACATTGAAACAGAACAAAATATATAATAAAATGAACATACATTTATTCAAATAGTTCATTAAATATATTCAACAGAAGGAAATTAAAGAACTAAGGAACTATCTTAGGCTGCTTAAGTGCGTTTGCTTTGTCTAGAAATTCTTTTGAAATGTCCATTCTATCTTTCTTTTCATAATTGATCGCATTGTTTCTATATGCGCGCTCTTCATCAGGCTTAAGTGAGATAATTTTATTGTTAAACTCGATTGATTTATCGATTTCACCAAGCATTCCGTAACAATTTGCCAAATTCAATAAAACATCAATATTGGTTGGATTCATTTTATACGATTCTTGAAAGGCAGTTAAAGCCTCTTTGTATTTGCCTTCTGAAGCACGCTTGTAGCCAAGGTTGAAATAATAATTGGCATCTCTGTTTTTTGCATTTTCATCAAATGTGTTTCCCGTTGGCTCAAGCAAGGTATTAATTCCATTTGAAGCAAGTGCATTTCTCGCTTTAAGAGCTGGTGCATAATCAGGACGAAATGCCAAGGATTGATTGTAACAATAAGATGCGTAAACTAAATTAGCCTTGTTATTCTGATAAACCGTTCCTAAATTATAGAAGGCTTCCGCTTTTAAGATGTTTGTAGGCTCGCACTCAATGGTTTTGCGGTAATGGTAAATGGCAGAGTCCGGTTTGTTAAAAATTAACTGATAAATCACACCACACTTCATGTAGCTTTCCGCAAATTTTGGATGCATGGCTAGAGAAATATCAAATGCTTTTAGAGAAATACGCGCTAATTTTTTTCTACTTGTTGTGTCTTTTAATTCAAGTGCCTTAACCAAAGTTTGCTCGGCAAAATGTCTTTGATTTTGAGCGCTATTTTGACCTGTTTTAATATCTGTTGAAAATAAGGTGTAATTATCTTTCCAAACCTTATTTCTATCTATGGTTTTAATTGAATAAGGAATTACTAAAAGAATTGTCAGACCAGCGAGTACTATTAATTGAGCATTTTTAACGGAAGACTCCAACTTTTTAGCAATTCTGAAAACCAAAAGGAGTAACAATATAATAAAACCTAACGCAGCTGAGAATAAAAATCGTTCTGCGAAAATTCCTCCCCTCAAAAAAGTAAATGCAAAACCGGGAGCCATGCTAAAAAAATAAATACTCAATGGAAATGCATAAATAGACTTTCTTCGCAAGAATAGCAACCAAGCGATACCGCCACCTGCAAATAGGATAAACCCAAGAATGGCAAAGGGGTCATTAAACTCTACTCCAGGAATGAGATTGTAGGAATAATCATAGCGTAGATTAATAGGAAGAGCCAGTAACTTAAATCCTAAGAAAAACAAATAAAATGTAGTGGAGAGTTTAACAGCGCTATCTGTATATGGATAATTAATGATATCATCAGGAATAACAGCCTGACCGATTAATGCCTTCTTTTGAATAAAGAATAGGAGTATGACGCCTGCAATTGGAAGAGTTTTTAGAAAAATAGATTTTAAGTTGTCTTGAGAGTATAAATAATGAATAATTGGAATAATTAATAAACCTGTTAATGCAGTCTCTTTTGACATCATACCTAGGTAGGCCGATATAGCAACCGGGATTATATAAATGAACTTATTTTTTTTGAGATAAAAAATGAAAAATAGTAAGGATGTAAACACAAACAAGAAACTCAGGATTTCATCCCTACTTTTGATATTTGACACAACTTCCGTGTGAATGGGATGTGCGGCAAATAATAACGTTACGCAAAGCGGAATAAATTGGTGGACATTCCCTAACAGTGCATGCATAACTAAAAATAAAATTACGCAAGAGAGCGCAAAGAAAACAACATTATTAAAATGATGAACATGAGGTGCATTTTGAAAAAACTCATATTCAATTGCAAACGTAATGAGTGAAAGAGGACGATAATAACCAAGGCGAACCTCAGATTGCTCCCACAAATCCATTTTTAGAATGTCAGGTATGCCTTTAATGCCTTTTTTAACATTCACATTTTGTTGAATAGCTCCAGTATCATCTAAAGCATAATCATGGTTGATGGTGTTGGAATAAAGAAGAAAGGCGAATGAAAAAATACTAATTGAAGATATGATCAGAATTTTCCATTTTTTACGAAAAGGTAAAAAACAAAGTTTATCAAATTGAGATCGATCCTTAATAAGTGGTAGTTCCTTTTTAACTTTATTCTTCATAATACATTCAGGTGCGAATTTAGTTTTTTTTTACCCATAATTTTTTAATGTTAATTTAATAAAGGTTTCATTTTGAATATTTTTTATTAAGTTTGCTGCAAACTAAATTAATCATTTATGAAAAAATATTTACTTTATTTCAGTTTAACCTATGTGTTATTGTTTGTTTTTAGTAATACAATTGCACAGGTTAGCTATAATGCGAGTTATCAAGCAAATGCAGGTAATCCAGGAGGCCTTTACAATCTAGCAAGTGATGCGCCTGGAACTGTAGGATGGACAACTTGTGGATTGGCTGGATCATTGGCGGCTAACGCTTGGTCTCCAGCAGTTACACTTCCTTTCGCTTTTGATTTTTATGGAACTCCTGTGACTCAATTTAAGGTCAGTGCAAACGGATTATTAACATTTGATGCAACGGCTACAGGAACTCCGCCAAATGTTAATGGTAATTTACCATCCCCTTCTTTACCGAATAATACAATTTGTGCTATGTGGGATGAGTTTACAAGTACTCCACCATTGGGGGCAAATGATATTGTTTACTACCGTGTTTTTGGAACTGCCCCTAATAGACAATTATGGGTATATTGGTATTCTTATGAAGTTGGTAATCCATCCCTTTCTTTTAATTATTGGGCTGCTGTCTTAGAGGAGACAACCAATAAAGTTTATGTAATTGATACATATGGGAATACAACTCCATTGCTTTCCACAACAGTGGGAGTTCAACTTGATGCAACAACTGCCACTCAGTTTGGAGCCAATAACATTCCTCAAGCAGGAAATGGAACTGGATTAGCTGATAATGACGTTTGGACATTTTTACCACAAACACCTTGTACTGGAGCTCCAGCACCTGGAAACACATTGTCTTCAGCTGCTCAATCTTGTGGAGGAGTTAATTTTACGCTTTCATTCTCTAATAGTAACTTAGGTGGTGGTGTAACATTTCAATGGCAAAGCTCTACGGATGGTGTAAATTATACTGACATTAACGGAGCAACAAATGCAACTTTTACCACACAACAAACCAATCCCACATACTATCAATGTATCACAACGTGTTCAAATGGTGGAGCAAACACAACAAGCACACCACTCCTAGTAAATACGGGTACTTATTCCCAATGTTTATGTATTCCTGCACCATCATCTACAGATGGTACTGGAATTACAAATGTTACATTTGGCACGATAAATAATACAACAGTTGCGGAAACAGGTAATTATGGAGACTATACGGTACAATCTAATGATGTAGCTCAAACTACAACGGCAACCGTATTAATTACTTATTCAACCGGTTTTACCTATGATACAAAAATATGGGTTGATTGGAACGATAATGCGTCATTTTTAGATGCAGGAGAGGAAGTATATGTAGGGACATCATTAGCAACAAATCCTACTACCCTAACAGCAACATTTACTGTTCCATTAACTGCACCGGTAGGCCCTCACAGAATGAGAATTGGAGGTTTAGATGCAGGTCCAGCTGTTCCATGTTATACAGGAACCTACGGTACCTTTGAAGATTACACCTTAAATGTTACTCCTGCTCCATCATGTCTTTCACCAACAGCACTTGCCAATTCAGCTGTTTCAACTTCAGGAGCAACCATTTCTTGGACGGCACCAACACCTGCTCCAGCCAATGGTTATCAATATGTTGTATCTACTTCAGCTACATCACCATTAGTAGGTGCTACTCCTACAGGGACAACCGCTACAGGAGTTACAACTGTAACACTTTCAGGCTTGAATGCAAATACAACGTATTATGTTTTTGCAGCTTCTGATTGTGGAACAGGTGTAAGTCCTTGGTCAAGCGCTACATCCTTCTTTACGGGATACTGTGTTCCAGGACCTATTTCTGTAGATGGAAATGGAATTACAAATGTGACTTTTGGTACAATCAACAACACAACTGGTGCAGAACCAGGAAATTATGGGGATTACTCAGCACAATCGAATAATGTGCCTCAATCAACTACTGCAACGGTATTAATAACTTATTCAACAGGATACACATACGATACTAAAATTTGGGTTGACTGGAATGATGATTTAGACTTTAATGATGTTGGAGAAGAAGTTTATGTAGGTACTTCTTTGGCTACAAATCCAACAACTTTAACCGCAACATTTACCGTGCCGTTAACAGCACCTTTAGGAGCTCATAGAATGAGAATTGGTGGTCAAGATGCTGGTCCAGCGGAACCTTGCTACACTGGTTCATGGGGGTCTTATGAAGATTATACATTAAATGTAATCCCGGCACCTAATTGTCTTTCTCCAACAGCTCTTTCTAATACTGCGGTTAATACCTCAGGTGCTACAATTTCATGGACTGCCCCATCTCCCGCACCAGATAATGGGTATCAATATTTTGTGTCTACTACAGCTGGATCACCAGCAGTTGGTGCTATACCAACTGGAACAGTTGCCGCAGGCACAACTTCAGTAGTAGTAACTGGTCTTAACGCAAATACAACTTATTATGTATTTGTTGCTTCAGTTTGTGGAGCAGAAGTAAGTCCTTGGTCTAGCTCTACCTCTTTTTACACTGGTTATTGCGTACCTAACAGTGGTAGCGGATGTCAGTTTGGGGATTTAATCGCAAATGTTACATTAAATACATTATCAAACAATTCCGGAACTGTGTGTGTTGCAGCTTATAATGATTACACTGAAAATCCAGGATTAACAACTACATTATTACCAAGTTCAACCTACAACTGTGTAATCGGAACAGGTGCTTACGCTCAAAGTTTCGCTGTATGGATTGATTACAACGATGATTTAATTTTTGATGCTTCTGAAAGAGTAGGATACACTATAAATCCTGTAGCTGCAAATTCAACTGCAACTTTTCCTATAGTACTGTCTTGTACGCCACCGGCCGGTAATCACGTCATGCGTGTTAGATCTGCATGGGATGTGGAATTAGCAGGAATAAATGTTACACCTTGTGGAACTCAATCTTATGGAGAAGTAGAAGATTACTTAATTACTATTGCTCCTGCACCAACCTGTCCTGCTCCAGGTCAACTTTCGTTGGTATCCACAACAACAACCACTGCTAATTTAACTTGGAATATGGGTTGTTCCTCAGCTACAAATTTTGACTTTGAATATGGTCCGACTGGTTTTGTTCAAGGAACAGGAACATTAGTTTCAAATGTATCTGCTACAATAAACGCCGGAGTTGGATCGTATACATTAACTGGTTTGACTCCAAACACAGCGTATTCAATTTATTTCCGTGCAAACTGTGGAGGTGGAGATATTAGCCCATGGTCACTTTCTACAAATGTCGTTTCAAATTGTGCTCCAATATCTTTAAATAACCCTGGAAATCAAACTGTTTGTAACTCATTTACTTTACCTACTATTACAGAAGCCACACTTTCTGGAAATGCAGGACTTGTATTACAATATCGAACACAACCAAACGGAGCGGGTACAATTATAACATCCTCTTCTATTACATCTACGCAAACTGTTTATATTTATGCAAGTGCTGGAAGTTGCACAGCAGAACAAAGTTTTGTTGTTACGGTTAATAACTCTACTTCTGGAGTTGCTACAGTGAATGCATGTAATTCATATACTTGGATTGATGGTAATACATATACTAGTTCTACAAACACACCTACATTTACGTTAACAAATGCTGCAGGATGTGATTCAGTTGTAACATTAAACCTTACAATTAATAATTCAACAACAGGAACGGCTGTAATTACAGCATGTGATTCATATACTTGGATTGATGGGGTTACTTATACTTCATCAACGAATACTCCGTCATTCACACTTACAAGTTCTGCAGGATGTGATTCAGTTGTTACATTAAACTTAACTGTTAACAGTTCTAATACCGGAACAGCTGTGATTACTGCATGCGATTCATATACTTGGATTGATGGTAACACATATACAAGTTCAACAAATACACCAACATTTACATTAACAAATGCTACTGGTTGTGACTCTTTGGTTACATTGAACTTAACTATCAATAATAGCACAACCGGAACGGATGTTCAAACAGCTTGTGAAACGTATACTTGGATTGATGGAGTTACATATACAAGTTCAACCAACACTCCGACTTTCACGTTAACAAATGCAGCAGGTTGTGATTCAATCGTTACATTAAACCTTACTATCAATAATGGTTCAACTGGAACTGATGTTCAATCTGCATGTGACTCATACACATGGATAGATGGTAACACATATACAAGTTCAACAAATACGCCAACATTCACTTTGACAAATGTTGCAGGTTGTGACTCAATTGTTACACTAAACTTAAGTATTAATTCTACATCAAGCTCTGCTACTCAAGCAGCATGTGGATCATATACTTGGAATGGACAAACATACACACAAAGTGGTACTTACACATTTACATCTACAAATGCGAATGGTTGTGACTCAATTGCATCACTTGTCTTAACTATTAACTCTTTACCAACAGCTACAGCTACTGGAAATGGTGCGGTTCTAACTTCTTCAACAGCAAGTACCTACCAATGGATTGATTGTGCTACAAATAGTGCAATACAAGGTGCAACATCTCAGACTTACACAGCAATTGAAAACGGAAGTTATGCAGTTATTGTAACAAATGCATCAGGTTGTTCAGATACTTCTAACTGTGTTATTGTTGAAACAATCGGACTTAATGAGTTTAGCAAGTTGAATGTTTTGGTTAACCCTAACCCATCTACAGGCATATTCAATATTGATTTTGAATTACCGACTGAGGCTTTGCTTACAGTACTTGATGCATCTGGTAGAGTTATTCAATCTTCTATTATTACTGACGATACAATCCTTGATTTAACATCAGCAGTAACAGGTATTTATTACCTTCAAATTAATTCAAACGACTTCAAAAAAGTAATTAGAATAGTTAAAAATTAATTCGAAATTATAATTTTTAAAGAGCCATTTAATAAGTGGCTCTTTTTTTTCTAAATTAATCAGTTATGAAAAAACATTATTTACTTTCAGTTTTCTTACTTTGTTCGCTTTTAAGTTTTGGTCAATCAATTACAATTGGAACTGGAACCGCAACAAGTTATTTTTATGGTCCTTACTACAGAAGTAGTGCAACCTCAACTTTTAATTTCTCAAAGTATGCATACATATATACTTCAGATGAACTTACCGGTATACCTCCAGGATCATTGATTACTATGATTGAATGGGAAAAGGCATCAGGAACTATTACAGCACCAAATACTTTTCAGATTTTGATGGAAAATAATTCAGCCGCAACATTAACGACAGGTACAACTTGGGGAAGTTTAACCTCGACATCTACAAGTGTTTATAATAATACCACTCAAGGATTTACAGTGACTGGACCAGGCTGGGAAGGTTTTACACTAACAACTCCTTTTATTTATACGGGTGGAACTCTTCAAATTGCAACTGATCATGTAAAACAAGGTACTGCAAGTGGTGCAAACAACTACTATTACACAACAGTTGCAGGAAAAGCTTTAGGATGGGCGGCAGGAGCTGCGGGTTCTAATGCCACCTTATTGAACACAGCTACCTATGGAAATAATCGACCAAACATTAGAATAAGTTACATTCCAGGAACAAATTGTAATGGAGCACCAGAAGCAGGAACTTCATTTTCTTCGTCTACCGCGGTTTGTCCCTCGACTCCATTTTCATTGTCACTTTCCGGAGCGACATTAGCCAGTGGTTTAACCTATCAATGGCAATCTTCATCCGATGGTATAACTTATACTGATATTCTTGGTGCCACTAATTCTGCCTATTCGGCTTCACAAACAACAAATACGTATTATCAATGTGTTGTTACTTGTACTTCAAGTGGTCAACAAGACATATCAACCCCAATTCAAGTTACCACTAATTCATTTGTTAATTGTTATTGTCCTAGTAATGCTACTAGCGCTGCTGACGAAGAAATTTTAAATGTTTCACTTGGTACATTAAATAACACGTCGACGTGCTCAAACACAGGAGGTCCTGGTTCTGTATTGAACCAATATTCTGACTATTCTACAACTGTTAGTCCACCTACATTAGCAGCAAGTGCTAACTATACATTAGGAATTCAAATTGGAACATGTGGTGGGAATTTTGGAAATATGACTAAAGCCTTTATCGATTTTAATCAAAATGGTCAATTCACAGATCTGGGAGAAGAAATTTATGTTTCCCCCAACTTCGTAACAGGACCAAATACTATATCGTCATCCATTTTAATTCCAGCAAATGCTACTCCTGGACTTACAAGGATGAGAATCGTGAATGTTGAAACAACAGTTGCTACTGGAGTTAATGCATGTGGAACCTATACATGGGGAGAAACAGAAGATTATTTAGTAAATATTGTTCCACCTCCAACATGTCCTCAACCAACCAATTTATCATTAGTAACAGCAGACTTAACAAGCGCAACTGTTCAATGGAATGCAGGAGGGACTGAAACTGAATGGCAAATCGAATACGGTCCAGCTGGATTTACTCCAGGAACAGGAACATTTATCACAACATCTACTAATCCAACCACAATAACAGGATTAACATCTAACTCTTTCTATCAAGCTTATGTTCGAGGAATATGTACACCTGGTGATAGTTCTTATTGGGCAGGTACTATCTCTTGGAATACCTTCGATCAGGGACAATACATGGATTGGGATTCTGATTGTCCTACAACTGGGTTCATTGATATTTCTTCAACCGGAACCGCGGTAAATACAACAGATGATTCTGAATTTGGTATTACCTTACCTTTCCCTGTTTTATACCAAGGGGCACTATATACTACATGTACAATTGGAAATAATGGAGGTATTGTATTTGGCTCAACTACTGCTAATGTTGGATATAACATGGTTGCAGGAAATGGATTATATCCATTTGTGCAAGATTTAAATACAGCTAATGCAGGTGGAGGAGTTTATTATGAAGCTATTGGAAATGCTCCAAATAGAAAATTCATCGTATCATGGGTAGATGTACCTCATTTTGGCGGAGTTTCAACGGATGGCGCTACTTTCCAATTAATAATTGAAGAAGCATCTATGGAAATCTATTTTGTTTATGAAGATGTTCAAATGTCCAATGCTGTATGGGATAACGGTGCTGATGCAGAAATTGGAATTAGAGGTGCTATTCAAAATATTGATATATCTCTTAACAATACAACATATCTTCAAAACAACTCTTGTGTACATTTTAGCTATACTGACTGTCCGAAACCTAAAAATTTCACTATGCTTTTTACAGGTCCAATTGCAGCCAATTTTTCATGGACTCCTAGTATTGCAAACGAAACAAATTGGACAATTATTTACGGACCACAAGGATTTGATCCGACGACATCTGGTACTACTGTTACATCAACAACACCTTCTTTATTAGTTAGTAATTTAACGCAATTAACAAGTTATGATGTTTATATTTATTCTGATTGTAGTCTTGGTATACAGAGCGACGCACTAATCGGTACGTTCTTTACACCACCATTTTGTTCAAATCCTACAGGTATAGTTGCTACATCAACAGTTGATTCAATTATTACTAATTGGAACTGGGCACTATCAGCACCACAATTTCCTATAACATCATTTAATATTCAATATGGCCAAACAGAATTTGATTTATATAGTAACGGTACAACAGAGCAATTAGACAATAATTTCAGCGATACATTATTCAATGCTAATTTTATGGCTGGTGGAGTTTATGATGTTTATGTTCAAGCTGTATGTGGAACAGATACATCACAATTTGTTGGGCCGATTTCTGTTGTAATGCCACTTACCAATAACGATGTTTGCGGTGCAGAAACTATCCCCGTTAATGGTCAAAACTATATTTTTAATAATGCAGGAGCTACGATAGATCCAAATGACCTGGGAATTGTACCACCAGCTACAGGTGCGAATACAACTGATGGATGGATTAATTCAACTCTAAACTTAACAACTTGGTTTAAGTTTACGGCACCCGCTTCAGGAGATGTTCGTGTAAATTGTACTGACATTAATTACAACGGTCAAATTGCTGTATATAATAATAGTAACTGTCAAACATTAAATTCAAATCAATTAGTTGGTGCAAATGATAATGAGGTAGATGGAAACAGCGTTGCGCCAAACTTCACTATATGTAATTTAATACCAGGTAATACCTATTTTGTTTTATTTGATGCATTTACCTCAACTCCAGGTAATTATTCAATATCATTATCGGAAATCATCCTTGATGCAGGATTAACAGGTACTCAACTTGATGTATGTTACGGAGATACAGTGAATTTATTCAATGGAATTAACGGATATGATGCAGGTGGAGTATGGACACAACAAATACCAACTCTAGGTCTTCAAGATAGTCTATTCATTACCGCGGGATTGGCAAGCGTTGTATTTAACTTTACTTATACGCTAACAGATGGATGTGCGAGCGATGCTATTGGTGCAACTGTTAAAGTATTCAGTCCTTCAAGTGCAGGTAATGATGGATCAATAACGGTTTGTAAAAATGAACCTTTTTCTTTACTTAGTGGATTAACAGGTAATGTAGATTTAGGTGGTACTTGGTATAATCCACAAAACCAATCCTTAGCCACTAACATTGATACAGCGGGTAATTTTCCTGGTCAATTTAACTACGATTACATTGTTTCTAATGGTATATGTCCGGCAGATACATCTAATATTCTAGTAATTGTTGATGCTAGTTGTGATTATTTAGCTAGCTTAGGGGAATTGCAAGCATCCTTGTTAATTTATCCAAATCCGACTTCTAATGAATTAACGTTAGACTTTGGAATGAACGCTACTGAAATTGATTATATTCTTTATGATATCAATGGAAAAATTGTTCTTGCCGAAAACGAAATTTCTATTGAAAATGGAAAATACATAATTGGAACATTAGGAATTTTGCCGGGAATGTACATGCTTCATATTAATTCGAAAGAAAATAGTCAGGTATATCGAATAATAAAGAATTAATTTTTACAAATGCAGTATTTTTGTTGTTTATACGATATTAACCTATGAACAACGAGAACTCTACATCTACAAATGATACGCTAACTAGGTCTAAAAAGCCGAAATGGCTTCGTGTAAAATTACCGATAGGCGAAAACTACAAAAAAGTTCGCTCCTTGGTGGATCAACACAAGTTACATACTATATGTGAAAGTGGCAGTTGCCCTAACATGGGCGAATGTTGGGGAGAAGGCACTGCAACTTTTATGATTCTTGGAAATATTTGTACTCGTTCATGTGGGTTTTGTGCCGTTCAAACAGGAAGACCAGAACCCGCAGACGAATTTGAACCTGGAAGAGTAGCAAATAGCGTAAAATTAATGGGGGTAAAACATGCTGTAATTACTTCTGTTGATCGTGATGACTTGAAAGATGGTGGAGCTGAAATTTGGGCTCAAACCGTGCGAGCAATTCGACATCAATCACCCGGAACAACCTTAGAAACATTAATTCCTGACTTTGCTGGTAAATGGGAAAATCTACAATTAATAATTGATGTTGCACCTGAAATTGTTTCTCATAATTTGGAAACAGTTAGACGATTGACTAAACAAGTTCGTATTCAAGCAAAATATGATCGCAGTTTAGAAGTACTATTCAGATTGAAAAAGGGAGGAATGCGCACAAAATCAGGCGTAATGTTGGGGCTTGGTGAAACAGATGAGGAGATAATAGAGACAATGACTGACTTGAGAAGTGTTGGGGTAGATATACTAACATTAGGGCAGTATTTACAGCCCACACCAAAACATTTACCGATTCAAGAATTTATTACTCCTGAAAGATTTGATAAATACGGTCAATTGGGCAGAGAAATGGGATTTAGATATGTAGAAAGTGGGCCATTGGTACGTTCTTCTTATCACGCTGAAAAGCATATTTTCTAAAACTACTGATGATGAGATATATTTTAACGATTTATATATCCCTGATGCTGAATTTAGTTTATTCAGCTGAATACGGAATCTGCGTTAAGAATAGTATTAGCGTTCATAAGTATGCAAACAAAACCAGTGAACAAGTTACCCAATTAATTTTTGGAGACACATATACCATAATCACAAAATCAAAAGACAAAAAATGGTTATTTATTGAAAATCAATTTGACAATTATCAAGGTTGGATTGCAAGTACAAATCATAGGTCTCTAAGTGAGCAAATATTCATGGAAATGAAAACACGCTCCTTTCCAATTTGCGCAGACCTTAAAGGCACCATTGAGTTAGAAGGAAAAACATTTGAAATTTCCTTGGGGAGTACACTACCCTATTATGAAAATGGCATTCTAAAAATAGATGGTGTCAAGGCAACATTTAAGGGGAATATTACTGAAATTCCACAAGAATTTAGTTCTGAGAAATTACTTTATAGATCTAAACTATGCCTCAATATCCCTTATTTATGGGGAGGAAAAAATGCTTTTGGGTATGACTGTTCAGGATTTGTTCAAACAGTCTACAAAACATTTGGTATAAATTTACCTCGTGATTCGGGACAACAAGTCAAGCTGGGTAATGATATTGAATTAACTAATGCTAAAGTTGGTGATTTAGCTTTTTTTCATGAAAATGGTAAGATTGTACATGTAGGGATTATTATCGAAGGGAATAAAATTATTCATGCTTCTAAAAAAGTTAAAATCAATAAATTGGATGCTACTGGGATTTGGGTTGACGAAAATCAGTCTTACACACATTATTTAAAATGTATCAAGCGCATTGTTCAATAAATATTAAATCAATGTAACATTAAAATAACTCATTCGTATTTGCACACTTGGGTAGAAAATTGTAATTTTGCGCCCGCGAAATAAATTTAATCAAATTTAAAATTAAGTATGGAGTCAATGATGATTTATGTGCCTATTGTAATGGCAATTATAGGATTGCTTTTTATGGCAATGAAAAGATCTTGGGTGTTAAAACAAGATGCAGGAGATGGAAAAATGAAAGAGATTTCAGATTACATCTATGAAGGAGCCCTTGCATTTTTAAAGGCAGAGTATAAATTATTAACCATTTTTGTTTTAATATCAAGTGTGGTATTAGCTGGAATCTCCTTTGTTGTTCCTACCACTCACATTTTAATAGTAGTGGCTTTTATATTCGGAGCATTCTTTTCTGCATTAGCTGGAAATATGGGGATGAAAATCGCTACCAAAACCAATGTTCGCACTACGCAAGCTGCTCGAACAAGCCTGCCACAAGCATTGAAAGTATCTTTTGGCGGTGGAACTGTTATGGGACTTGGAGTTGCTGGATTAGCAGTGCTTGGTTTAACTGCATTCTTTATTTTCTTCTTTTATTACTTCATGGGAGGTGTTTGGCAATCTGCCATGTTTGGCGGAGAAATGAAAACTCCTTCTGAACTTATGACTGTTGTTCTTGAAACTTTAGCAGGTTTCTCATTAGGAGCAGAATCTATTGCTTTGTTTGCACGCGTTGGGGGTGGGATTTATACAAAAGCTGCCGATGTGGGTGCTGACTTAGTTGGTAAAGTAGAGGCAGGAATTCCAGAAGATGATCCAAGAAATCCTGCTACGATTGCGGATAATGTAGGTGATAATGTAGGTGATGTTGCTGGAATGGGAGCAGACTTATTTGGTTCTTATGTTGCAACTGTTTTAGCTGCTATGGTTCTTGGTAACTATGTTATTGGTGACATGAACGGCGACATAGTTAAGGAAGGTTTTGGTGGAATAGGTCCAATTTTACTGCCAATGGCTATTGCTGGATTTGGTATATTATTCTCCATTATAGGAACAATGCTTGTTAAAATCTCAAGTAACGACGCTAAAGAAAAACAAGTTCAAGGAGCTTTAAATTTAGGTAACTGGGTTTCTATTGGATTAACGGCTATCGCTTGTTATGGTTTGGTGACATGGATGTTACCAGCTACTATGAAAATGAATTTCTTTGGAGAAGGAATTAAAGAAATATCTTCTTTACGTGTTTTCTTTGCTGCTATTGTAGGATTGGTTGTTGGTGGGGTTATTTCTTCTGTAACTGAATATTATACGGGTTTAGGAACGAAGCCCGTTTTGAAAATAGTTCAAAAATCTGCTACAGGAGCTGGAACAAATGTAATTGCAGGTTTGGCTACAGGTATGATTTCAACGTTCCCAACAGTATTATTATTTGCAGGTGCAATTTGGGGTTCATACGCATTAGCTGGATTCTATGGCGTGGCTTTAGCAGCTTCTGCAATGATGGCTACAACTGCTATGCAATTGGCAATTGATGCTTTCGGTCCTATTTCAGATAATGCAGGTGGTATTGCAGAAATGAGTGAATTACCTAAAGAAGTTCGTCAACGCACCGATATTTTAGACTCCGTAGGTAATACAACTGCTGCAACTGGTAAAGGTTTTGCTATCGCTTCAGCTGCTCTAACTTCATTAGCCTTATTCGCTGCATACGTAACATTCACAGGAATTGACGGTATCAATATTTTTAAAGCACCCGTTTTAGCCATGTTATTTGTGGGTGGAATGATTCCTGTTGTATTTTCTGCTTTAGCGATGAACTCTGTAGGTAAAGCGGCAATGGACATGGTGTACGAGGTTCGTCGTCAATTCAAAGAGATCCCAGGTATCATGGAAGGAACAGGTAAGCCAGAGTACGGAAAATGTGTTGAGATTTCAACAAAAGCAGCACTTCGTGAAATGATGTTACCTGGTATTTTAACCATTGGTTTTCCAATTGTTATTGCAACATTTCCAATGTTATTAGGGTATGACAATCAATTAATAGCAGAAATGCTAGGTGGATATATGGCGGGAGTAACTGTTTCGGGTGTACTTTGGGCTGTTTTTCAAAACAATGCAGGTGGAGCTTGGGATAATGCTAAAAAATCATTTGAAGCAGGGGTAGAAATTAATGGTGAAATGACATTCAAAGGTTCGGATGCTCATAAAGCTGCGGTTACAGGAGACACAGTTGGTGATCCATTTAAAGATACATCAGGTCCATCAATGAACATCTTAATTAAATTAACTTGTTTAATAGGTTTAGTAATTGCTCCTATTTTAGGTAATGGTCACGGTGGAGAGAAAAAAGCAGGTCCTGCACATGGTACAAAAATGGAAGCATGCCACGGAAAAGATAAAGCTTGTTGTAAAAAAAGTGAAGGCCAAGCATGTAACAAGGATATGAAAATGAAATGTGACATGTCTAAATGTGCTAAAATGACAAAAGAAGAATGCGCTAAGATGTGTGATGAGATGGGGTGTTCAAAAGCAGAAAAAGAAGTATGCATGTCGCACTATGATGCTAATGGAAAATGGATTGGTGGAGACGGTAAATCTGATAAAAAAGAATGTTGTTCTAAAGACAAGGGACATCATTAAATAGATTAAATAGAAGTTAGAAAGCTGTCCAAAAGGGCAGCTTTTTCTTTGACCTAAATTTTCAATGAATAAAGGCAAACTATTTGCTAGAAAGAAAATTGTATATTCGTAAAAATCATAAAATATGAAAGCGATTTGGATAGTTAGTGTTCTTTTTTTATTCTCTTGTTCGGCACAAAAGCAAACCCTTGTATTCATTAAGCACATTCCCTATTGTGGAGGTGCTAAGCCAACCCCTGAAATGGCTCGTGGAACGGTAATTATGGCTGCAAAAGCAAAATTTGCAATAACCAAAAAGGGCGAAAAGAAAATTGAAAAATGGATTGTTACAGATACATCAGGTACATGGACAGGCACATTGAACTCCGGAACCTATGATATTTATATAGCAGAAAAGTTCTGGTCAAATAAAGAGTTAATTACACACTTTAAATTAGTTGATTCAGACTTTTATAGATTTAATGGTGAAAAATGCTTAGATAGTTGGAGATCGCAGCCTGATTATTCATTTGAATCCAAGAATTCAGGCTCCATTCATATAGAATTAAAAGGCAAATGCTTTGTTGGATTCAGCCCTTGTTTTGATTATATTGGCCCAAAAGTTCAATAACATGGAATTTCTACCAAAAAATCTTGATGAATACGTATTAAAACATACGCCAAAAGAATCTGAAATCCTTTATCAAATCAATCGAGAAACACATTTAAAGGTAATGCAACCTAGAATGTTAAGTGGCCATTTTCAGGGTCAACTTCTCAAATTTATGGTTGAAATGATTCAGCCCAAATCAGTATTAGAAATTGGAACATATACAGGTTATTCAGCAATTGCTATGGCCGAAGGGCTTCCAGAAAATGGAATACTAACTACAATTGACACAAATACAGAACTTGAAAAAATGATTGATTCATTCATTTGTAAAGCTGATTTAACGGATAAAATTATTCAAATTACCGGAAATGCATTGGAAATTATTCCAACATTAAATCAATCATTTGATCTTGTATTTATTGATGCTGATAAGCGTAATTATAAAAATTACCTTGATCTGGTAATTGATAAAGTCAATTCTGGTGGCTATATCATAACAGACAACGTACTTTGGTCTGGAAAAGTAACACATCCAAAAGAGAACATGGATTTAGATACCCAGTTAATTGATGAATATAATGATTATGTTCAATCACATCCAAAACTAAAATCTATTTTACTTCCGGTTCGAGATGGATTGTACGTATCCAGAAAAATCTAACAAAAATTTCTTAGAGATTTGGCATTTCACGCGTGAATGAAGGAATTCCCGTAACATCCATTCCCGTAATTAACAAATGAATATCATGGGTTCCTTCATAGGTAACAACTGATTCCAAATTAGCCATGTGGCGCATCATTGAATATTCACTAGTAATTCCCATTCCGCCATGTATCTGACGTGCCTCTCTGGCAATGTTTAATGCGATTTCAACATTATTACGTTTTGCCATAGAAATTTGTGCGCTTGTTGCTCGTCCATCATTTCTCAACTGACCTAATCGGAACGTTAATAATTGGGCTTTTGTAATTTCAGTAATCATCTCAGCCAATTTCTTTTGAATCAACTGAAACGCTCCAATTGGAACATTAAATTGGGTTCTTTCCTTGGAATATCTCAAAGCTTGATCATAACAATCCATTGCTGCACCTAATGCACCCCAAGCAATACCATAACGTGCAGAATCCAAACAGCTCAACGGAGCCCCTAAACCAGATCTTCCGGGTAGGATATTTGATTTTGGTACTTTCACATTATCAAAAATTAATTCTCCTGTTGAAGAAGCTCTCAAAGATAATTTACCGTGCATTTCTGGCGTTGAGAAACCTTCCATTCCTCGCTCTACTAAAATTCCGTAAATTCTTCCGCTTTCATCCTTCGCCCAAACAACTGCAACGTCTGCAAATGGGGCATTTGATATCCACATTTTAGCACCGTTCAATATTACGTGATCACCAGCATCTTTGAAATTAGTAATCATTCCACCCGGATTTGAACCATGATCAGGTTCTGTCAATCCAAAACATCCCATCATTTCACCACTTGCCAATTTCGGCAAGAATTTCTGACGATGCTCTTCAGATCCGTATTTCCAGATTGGATACATAACTAAAGATGATTGAACAGATGCCGTAGAGCGCAAACCAGAGTCACAACGCTCCAATTCTTGCATTATTAATCCATATGAAATTTGATCTAAGCCCGCACCACCATATTCTTCTGGAATATAAGGTCCAAATGCACCTATTTCACCTAAACCAGGCAAAAGGTGATTAGGGAAAGTTGCATTTTCGTAGTGCTCATCAATAATAGGAGATACTTCTTTTTTCACCCAAGCACGGGCTGCATCTCTAACTAACTTATGCTCCTCCGATAACAAATCATCCATTCCATAATAATCAGGATGTACGTATTGATCACTTTTCATTTTAATAAGATTTTGGTGCGTAAAATTACGGAATATTTACTAAGACAAAGATTAAACAAAAAAAAAACAGGTTTGTTTTGAGTAGTCTGTAAGGTATTGTCTTTGTTAATCCTTATATTCATTTTTTTCAATGCGTTCTTGGACAAGAAGCATGTTTTTCTCTTTCGTTTTTTGACGGATTTCCTTTGCTGTTTTTGTAAAGTACTTATGCTGATTTAAGAATGAAATTTGAATTTCATCCCATTTTCTATCACTTGAAATGATTCCCCTTTCCCTTAATTCCCGCCTTAATTTATCTGCAATTTCCTCAAAATCATTGCGACCAAGATAATCTAAATCGGCATCACAAATTATTTCCTGAAGTTTATTCGTTGGTTTATGCGGTATTTGTGTCACAAAAATTAATTCTTTTATGGTTTGAATATGATCTTGAGTATAACCATATTGAGGCAAGATCTCTTCTGCCATGCGCGCACCAATCGGTTCATTATGACTATAACTCTCTAAAAATCCAGCATCGTGGAATATGGCGGCTGTTTTCAATAAAAATAAGCCTTCATCAGTTACTCCCTCTAGTAATGCCAAACGTTCAACTGACTTGACAACATCTTTTGTATGATTAATGCTGTGATAATAGAGATTCTTGTCCAATCCATTTTCAAGCATTTTCAAGACATGATGTTCTGTTTTGTAGTATTTAATCGTACTAAAGTGATGAAGATTAACGATTTGAAGAAATCTCTCATTAGGGTATAGGCCTTCATTATTTTTAGAAAGTTCAGGCTTAATTCGATTAACGATATACATATCGATTAGCCCTTTTCCTTTCGTTTGCACTTTGCCTTTAAACTCACATTCAAAATAAGGTTCTATGTATGAAAATGTAGAGCCGGAAACCATTACTTTTCCTGGTTCACCTAACATTTCCATTCGCTGAGCCTCGTTAACGGTTGACCCCCAAATATCATATGCTAAACGTTGTGAACCTATCACCCCAGCTGTTACACTTCCCGTATTAATTCCTAACCTAATTTCCCAATAATCCTCATGATTTGCAATGGCATCATATTTTAATTTTGCCATGTAATCTTGGATTTGAAGCGCTGCTAAACACGTATCGATTGGGTTTGTTGAATTCTTCTCGGGGACCCCTCCTGCACACATGTATGCGTCACCAATTGTTTTAATTTTCTCAAGCTCATTTGATACGATTATCTCGTCGAATTTACGAAACATGACATCTAACTTATTAACTAAGCGACTTGGCGCCATATTTTCTGAAATTTTTGTAAAGCCCACTACATCTGTAAACATTACTGTAACTGTACTGTATGCTTTAGCTGAAACTTTCCCTTTAGATTTCAATTCCTTAACAGATGACTCTGGCAAAATATTTAATAAAATACTCTCGCTTTTGTCCTTTTCAAGCTGCAGAAGTTTTTGTTGCTCCTCAACTTTGTACTTCTCCTCCTGAATTTGTTCATTTTGAATTTCAATTTGCTTCTTTTGTTCCCTGATTTCTCTGGTTCGTTCAGCAATTTTTATTTCCAATCTCACTTGCTCCCTTCTACCCTGCTCTATTCTTCGTCTTACAAAAACATAAGAGATAAGACTTAGCCCAATTGCCAATAAACTCCAAAACCACCATGTTTTCCAAAAAGGTGCTTGAATACTTATTTCAAGAATTGCAGGCGAAGTGGACCATGGACCAAGTCCTGTCCTTGCATAAACTTTTAAAACATAATCACCAGAAGATAAGGCATTAAAATTTATTTCATTATTGCTTTGAATTAGGATTTCTCCTTCATCAGATCCTTCTAAAACATATTTGTAATTTACTAAATTCGTATTACTGAGTTCAGATGGTTGAAAGCGAATCGTAAAACTTCTTTGTCTGTATGAAAGTGATATACGTTGTGTATTGGAAAGTGCGCTATTCAATAATTTGTTTTTGTCGCCTGGTTTCACCCATGAGCCATCAACTTTTATCTTGGTAAAGATTACCTTTATCTCCTTTGTTGATTGCAGTAAATCCTTCTGATTAAAGTAATTAAATCCAAATATGCCCCCAAAATAAAATGTTTTTGAAGCTGATTTGTAATATGCCCCTTGATTAAACTCGTTACTCATCAACCCATCGATTTCTCTGTAATTTGTGGCTTTGTTCGTGGCAGGGTCAAACTTTGTCAACCCCTTATTTGAGCTCAACCATAAAAATCCCTCTTCATCTTGAAGTACTCCATATATTACATTATTTGGTAATCCGATAGCTCTATTAAATACTTGAATATTCCCATTCTGGATATTTAGTTTTACAAGTCCAGATCCACTTGTTCCACACCAAAAAGTTGTGGCATCTGATTGGTAAATTGAATTGATATAATCTACGGCCTTTGATTTTATTTTAGCATTGAATTTATAGGGTATTATTTTCAATCCCTTTTTTGTGTTAATTAGTCTATTTAAGCCTCCACTACTTGTTGCAAACCAATATTGACCTGAATTATCTTTAAATCCGTGACGACAAACACCAAGTGAAATTGTTTCATTTGATTTTTTTTGGTCATGTTCAAAAGTTACAGCTGATTTCTTTGTTAAATCAACCAAAACAACTCCAGAGCGTGTTGCCAGAAAATACTGATTTTCTAAGTAGGGTATTATTGCATAGGTTTTATCGTGTTTATTAGCATCAATTGGATCAAGAAAGTTCAACGGTTTAAAACTATAGGAACTTGGGGAAGTTATTTCTAGCAGATAAAGTCCATCCAAACAACCTGCTAATATTTTATCATTGGAAATGGCATACATTGACAACACAACCGATTTATCTTTTTCAATTGGATTGAGGAAAGATCGCGAAAAATGCTCTAATTTTTGAGTTGCGACATGTAAACGTGTAATTCCATCATCGGTTCCAATAAATATGTAGGTTTTATCTGGACTTTCACTAAAACTCCAAACATTGGCAACAGGCAGTCCTTTTTCGGGGTTATCTGAAGGCCCTATCCCCAAAAAACCTGTATTCGTTGGATCAAAACTACTTAACCCTCTTTCAGATCCAACCCAAATGCTTCCACTTTTATCCTTAAACAAGGTGGTTATTCCATTAAATAAAAGGGCATCCTTGCGAAATAAATCTTCCGTGTATTGACTTATCGTCCAGTCTTTAGATACTGTAAAAAGCCCATTATTTGAAGTGGAAATAAAGGTTTTATCTCCCGAACGACAAACATCTGTTATATTCAATAACCCAAATCTATCGTCTAATAATTGAAAGGAAGGCTCCACTTTTCGTTTGGCTATGTGAAAAGAATAAAGCCCTTGACTAGTAGCAAGTAAAAGGACCTCATTTGAATATTTTATTATGCGTTGAACAGTTGGTGGTTTATCCGATTTTTGTGGAACAATAAGTTTAACGCTTTTTTTATTCTTAATGGAGTATAAAAAAAGTTGACTATCATCCGTATCAATTATTAATTCATCATCACTTAACCCATATACTAATTTGATTTTTGGACTAATTAGGTTAATGGAAATTGAGGAAAATACGAGCTTTTTGGTATCAAAATACAATAAACCATTGCCCATTGTTGCAATCCAAAGATTGTCTTTTGAATCAACAAAAATTGATTCGATGTGAAGAGATTGTTTTCGGTTTAATGTAAACGATCGGAATTTTTCAAGAACTGGATCGTATAATGTAAGTCCATTAACTGTTCCGAACCAAATACGTCCATCCTTTGATTTTGCTGAACATTTAAACGATTGACTTAGTATATTCTTATTATCATCAGGTGTAAATACCTCAAAAGATTTCCCATCAAAGCGGTTTAATCCATCTTGAGTCCCAACCCAAATTCCATAATTATCGTCTTGGATGATGGTTGTAACTAAACTCTGTGATAGACCATCGTTTATGGTATAATTTCTGAAACGAAACTCGCCTTGAGCGGAAATACTTAACGCACAAAAAAATAAGAAAAAACCAAAAAGAAAGCTTTTTATCACAATCTTTATGCCGCGGGATCTGTTGGGTTTTTCGGCAGAATGGCAGAGTTTTCAAGATCTCTATCAAACATATACATACCTCCTTTGTCGCCTCCTATCAATCTTAGTTTATCTAAAATTGTTCGAGCAAGTGCCTCTTCTTCCAATTGTTCAGAAACATACCATTGAACAAAATTGTGTGTTGAATAATCTTTTTCTTGCAAGCAAACATCCACTAAATTATTAATGCTTTCAGTTACCTTAATTTCGTGTTCTAGTAAAAGAGTAAATACACTTTCAAGATTGTCAAATTCTACTGGCGGCTTGCCAATAGCAGGAACCAATGCTTTTCCACCTCTTTCGTTCACAAATTTGATGAGTTTTAACATGTGAAAACGTTCTTCGTCGGAATGCAAATACATAAATTTTGCAGTTCCATTGAGGCCATTATTTTCAGCCCAGGATGCCATAGAAAGATAATATTGCGAAGATGATGCTTCTTTTTCAATCTGATCATTTAAGGCTTGTTCAACTCGTGTATTCATAACGGTAGGTTTTAGTTATCAAAATTACAATTCTTTATTGACTTTTGTTCAATTCTCAACAAACGAATTACACATGTATATATCGCATTACTTGAAACGTCAAATGTGTAAATACGATTCTCGGATTGGCATTTCGCTCTAAGTGATAATGAATATCATTCATGGTTTGCATAAAGGCTTGAATATTTTTTCCATGAATAAATTTGGCGAAATTTTTAAGGAATTCAGCCTCATTTTGCGATAGTTTCACCAAAGAACCAGGGGTGTAATTTATTAAAATACTCTGGCGTATTAAGTGCAGTGCATATACAATAAACAATTTTTGTTTCTCTTTGGATTGTTGCGCAGCTTCCTCAGCCCAATCAAGCATTGCATTGACATCCTTTTTATATCCTGTTCGCATTAAATTTTTAAAGAACTCAAGAAAATCAGTGTTTTCTTGTTGCTTCAATTGTTGAATCGCTGTTAGGTAGTTCCCTTCACTAAAAGAGGCAAAACTTTGAGCTGTTTCTGTGTCTATCATTGTTTTTTGAACAAGAAAAGATACGAGATCATTATCCGGTATTCGAGGAACCGTAACAATTTGTGTTCTGGATAGGATGGTTGGCAATATCCCATCCATTGATTCACAAAGTAGAAGAAATAATGATTTTTCAGGCGGTTCTTCTAATATTTTTAATAATTTATTCGCACAGATAGCATTCATTTCCTCTGCCATCCAAATAACATATACCTTGTAACCACCTTCGTAAGATTTTAAGGCAGTTTTTCGAATGATTTCTTGGCTTTCTTCTGCGCTAATTATAGGTTTGCGTTCACGGTCATCAATGCGTTGTGTCCACTCAAATAAATCAAAATAAGGGTTCTCTTTGAGTTGATCTCTCCAATCTGATAGATGTTTTGAAGAAGTTTTTGAAAGTGCTTGAACAACCGGAAAGAAAAAATGCAAATCAGGATGTTGTAAATCTGTTACTTTTTTACAACTACTGCAATGCCCACAACTATCCGTTTCAGATTTATTTTCACAAAAAACGTATTGAATAAATGCAAGTGCCATAGGCAAATTTCCATAACCCATTTTACCAGAAAACAATTGAGTTTGGGCAATTTTACCCTCCTTTATTTCCTGAATTAAATGGTGTTTTAATTCATTATGACCTATTACATTTTTGAATAACATTGTTTAAAATTAATTCTAATTTTATTATCTACGCGATATTGTTGTAATTTCGAACAAACATTTAACGAATGGAATTTATTGAACCAAATTTAGAAGTTATTCTACAGCATCTTGAAAAGTTAAGTCCCAATGCAAAACCGGGATGGGGAGAAATGTCAGCACAACGAATGGTTGAACACCTTTCTGACTCACTTCAAATGGCTATCGGTAAAAATACCTTTCCATTAGAAATTCCAGAGGAAAAGATACCAAGAATGAAAGAGTTTTTGCTGTCAGACAAACCAATGGCCAAAAATATAGAGGTTCCTTTTGCAAAAAAAGAAGAAAAGCTTCGAAACGAGGATCTTGAACTTGCCATTGATGAATTAGCCGAAAATTGGATTGATTTTGAAGATTATTATTCTGAAAATGAGGAAAACGGAAATTTACATCCTTATTATGGTCTGTTGAATTATGAACAATGGCTGCGACTTCATGCAAAGCATTTTACCCATCATTTTGAACAATTTCATTTGAATAGCATTCCAACTTTAGATTGACTATTTTAATTCAGCTATTTGCAAAAAATACTCTGCCATCTTTAGATCAAGCGGCGTTGTGATTTTTATATTTTCTTCATTGCCAGGAACCAATTCGACAGAAAATCCTAATTTTTCTACAACTGAAGCATCATCGGTAAACTCATTTGAAAATTCACTTGTATAGGCCCGTTGAATCAATTCTTTTATAAAAAACTGAGGGGTTTGTACTATTTTTACCAAATCACGATTAATTGCCTCTGATTGATTTTCTCGAAGCATACGTACGCTTTCCTTAATTCCTAAAACCGGAATCACTGCGCGGTACTTTTTGACTCCATCAACTAATCGTTCTAGCGTATCTTTTGAAACTAAAGGTCTAACCCCATCATGAATTGCAATTATATCGCCTTGAGCAAATTTTAACGCATTTTTTATGGAGTGAAATCTTTCTTGTCCTCCTTCTACTAGCTCAACATCGATTAAAAAATCATGTTTTTTTCGTAGATCTTTCCAGTAATCAAGCCAATCACCGGGAAGTGTTAGTATGAGTTGAGCTTTTGAATTGAACGTATACAATTTTAGCAATGTATGCATTAAAATAGGTAATCCATTTATTTCGATGAACTGTTTTGGAATATCAGTCCCCATTCGTTTTCCAATACCTCCTGCGGTAACAATAAATGTTGTTGTCATTTTATCAAAAATAGTTCTTTTTTATGAATTGGGTTGGTCAGACTTAATCATGTGATATTTAAGAAGATTTTTCTACAAATGAATAAAAATTGTTAAACCCTTTACTATAACTTCAAAATTTGTTAAAATAAACGAACCTTTTGGCTCAATTTTCGTAATTTCCAAACTCATTAATTCACGATTTTTTATAAATCGTACAAAATAATAGTATGACATTTCAAAGGCTATTTTTATTCTTCAGTATTTTATTTTCTTCTTTTGTACATTCTCAAACCAAAAAGCACCTCATCAAACCTGGTGATTCTTTGGACAAAATTGCATTTGTAAACACAGTTGAACAAAGTCTAAAAATGTATCTGGCCGATATGGCTAAAAAATACACTTCCACGGAACTCATGACTCAACTTAATTTTGAATCAAATGAAATTCCTACTTACAGCGATGAAGTCTATTGTGAGCGGCTGGAGAGATTAAATGATATGAGTCCCTTCCATTTAGATTGTAACCCTACTACACTTTCAGTATTGAAAAATTGGGGAGAGAAAAAACGCTCGTTTGTAAAAATTGTTCTTGGTAGATCTGGGTTATATTTCCCAATGTACGAGGCTAAACTGGCTGAATATGGATTGCCCATCGAGTTAAAATATTTATCAGTAATTGAAAGTGGTTTGCGACCGCAAGTAAAATCAAAGGCTGGAGCACTGGGGTTGTGGCAATTTATGTACGGGACAGGTCAATACTATGGCTTGAAAGAGAATTCATACATCGACGAACGGATGGATCCAGAAAAAGAAACAGATGCGGCTTGTCGCTTTTTGAAACAATTATATGATATATACGGCGATTGGAATTTAGCCCTTGCTGCCTACAACGCCGGTCCAGGAACAGTTAATAAGGCTATTAAACGTTCAGGAAATAAAACAACTTATTGGGAAGTTCGTCCTTACCTACCGACTGAAACTCAAGGATATGTACCGGCATTTATTGCAGCCGCCTATTATATGAACTATTATAATGAACACAATATTAAACCAGCAGAGGTTAAAACAAACTTTTATACACTTGACACAATCTGTTTGCCGAAAGCTGTCCACATGGCTACTATCTCAAAATTAATGGATTGGAATTTAGAAGAAATAAAAGAATTAAATCCTATTTATAAAACAGCGTATGTTCCCAAGGCAAGTCCAGCTAGTTGCATTTATGGTCCTTCAGACATTATAAGTAAACTTGTGGGATTGGAAGATAGTTTATATGCACTTGAAGAATCAATCTATTTCCCGAAAAAACCAGAGCCAGTTCCTGTTATTGACACCACAAAAACAAAAGACACAACAATTGTAGAGTTAAAAGAAATTCTACATACCGTTAAAATGGGCGAAACAGTAAAAACTATTGCTCAAAAATACAGCGTGAATGTAGAAGATATAATGACCTGGAATCAATTATCTACAGCCATATTATCGGTTGGACAAGAAATAAAGGTAAAACAAAAAACAGAAATTAAAACAACAACGAACACAACTAATCCTATTACACCAAAACCACAGAACAATATCCAAAATAATGTTCAAAATCAAAAGCCTGCAAATACTACCGTTAATCAAAAACCTGCTAATCAAAACACAACGATCAACACCAAACCTCAGAATAAAAAACCTGTTGAAACTAAGAAATATCATACGGTAAAGAAGGGAGATACATTTACACGAATTGCAGTAAATAACGGACTATCTATTCAACAACTTAAAACACTTAATCCTGGTGTTAATGCAGGATCTATATATGTTGGACAAAAAATAAGAATTAAGTAATGAAGAGAGTTCTGTTATGTTTTGTTATTCTTTTAGTACTTGTGAGCTGTCAGGGCCTAACAAAAAAATATACATCAAATGGATTGACAGTTACCGGAAAGGTCGGTGAAATTTTAGTCGTTTGTGATAAGAGCATTTGGGATTCAGAAATTCATGGGTATCTCGATTCAAACCTTACCCAATTCATCATGCCTTATTACCCTGATGTCGCAACTTTTGAATTAATTCATCGCACTCCTTCCAAATTTACAGATGCAATTAAGCGTTACAGAAATACATTGATCTTAAAAATTGATGGGGATTATACGGGCAAACAAGCAAAAATTGAGAAAAAATACCATACATGGGCCTCAGATCAGTTGTTGATTGAAGTTACAGCAAAAGACTATAATCAGCTTGTTGATGTTTGTAAAAATGGAATGGCCGATATTCATGCATCGTTTGATTTCTATGAATGGAAAAGAATTTTAAATAATCTTAAATACAACAGCAGTCCAATATACGCTTCTGTTGAACAGAATTTTGGCATTAAGCTGAAATTACCCGAAGGGTCTAAAACAAGTTGGAAGCGTGATAATTTTTATCGAATTGAATTTCCTGCTGGTTCTAAACCAATTGAATTTGCGGGGACAGGAACTCAAGATCCAGGGACAATTTTTTCAGGAATTATGATCTATCAGTATGATTTTAGAGATTCAACTCAATTTAATTTAAGTCAGTTATTGAAAGATAGAGACACCATGTTAAAATACAATGTTCCACATCAAGTTGAAGACATGTACATGGGAACCCAATATTTGAAAGAAATTTATCCCGAACTTGAAACATCAAAAAACGCATCAAAAAGTATTTCTGGATATGAAATGAGGGGGATGTTTCAATTTCAACATAAGACTTTAAAAGGAACCGGGGGCGCCTTTTGGGCTTTTCATTTTTTACATCCGAAACGCAAAAAAATTATTTGTATCAGCGGTTATGTTGATGCTCCTTCAACTACAAGTTGGACCCAAGCGCTTCGGGAAGTTCAAGCTGTTTGGAAGAGCGTTGAATTAATAAATTGACAATGATCAAACTATCTGCTGTCATTATAACGTTTAATGAAGAACGCAATATTGCTCGTTGCATTGATTCATTGAGTGGTTTAGCAGAGGAAATACTTGTTGTAGACTCATTTTCAACAGATAAAACACGTGAGATCTGCCAAGAAAAAGGAGCCAAAGTCATTCAAAATAAATTTGAAGGTCACATACAACAAAAGAATTTTGCCTTACAACAAGCTAATAATGAATGGGTTCTCTCTTTAGATGCCGATGAAGCATTATCGGATGAATTAAAAAAATCAATTACAATAATCCTCCAATCACCCAGACAAAAAGGGTATCGTTTCAATCGTTTAACCAACTACTGTGGTAAATGGGTTCGGTTTTGTGGATGGTACCCTGATACGAAACTTCGCCTGGTAAATCGACATTATGCACGTTGGCAGGGTATAAATCCACACGATAGGTTAGACGTCACTGATGGGTCATCGGTAGGGTTTTTACAAGGAGATCTCCTTCACTATTCATATTACACGAAAGAAGATCATTATAAACAAATTGAATATTTTGGTAGGATTGCAGCGAATGAAGCGTTTAAAAACGGAAAACGAGTAAATTTTAGCACTCTACTTGGCAAAGTTATCGCTCAATTCATAAAAAGTTATTTCCTGAAACTAGGAATTTTTGACGGCCTTACAGGATTAAAAATATCGTATAGAAGTGCTTATGCAACCTATAGAAAATACCAAATGCTAAGTCAACTAAAATGAATCCAAAGCGAATAATCATTTCAAGAACAGACAGCATAGGTGATGTGGTATTAACATTTCCGATGTGTTATTGGCTAAAAGAAAATTTTCCAAAAACTGAACTTGTTTTTTTAGGAAAAGAATATACCAAACCAGTTATTGAGAACTGTACTTCTATCGATAAATTTATTAGTTGGGATGAGATTCAATTATTGCCAAGTTCCGAGAAAGTAATTTTTCTACGAGCACTACAAGCCGATACTATCATCCATATTTTTCCCAATAAGGAAATAGCCTCTTTGGCTAAAAAAGCAAAAATTACGGCTAGAATTGGTACTTCCCATCGGATATTTCATTTCTTAACGTGTAACTACCGAATAGATTTTTCTCGAAAAAAGTCTGATTTACATGAAGCTCAATTAAATTTTGAACTGCTCCGTCCTTTAGGTTTAAAATCAATTCCAAGTTGGGAAGAAATTAACACTTCTCAGCATTTTTGGAAAGTTGAAAAGGAGGACTTGCCCGCAGAAATTCAACTAATTATTGATTCATCAAAAAAAATTGTTATTCTCCATCCTAAATCACAAGGAAGTGCTAAGGAATGGCCAATAGAAAATTATCTTGCACTTGCAAACCTATTAGTTCAGGATGGCTGGAATGTGATTTTTACCGGAACTGAAAATGAAGGTAAACTATTTCGTTCAAAAATACCAACTAATTCAGCTATTCTGGATACTACTGGAAAAATGAGTTTAAACCAACTTATTTACGTTATTTCCAAAAGTTCTGCCTTGGTTGCTTGTTCTACAGGTCCACTGCATATTGCAGGATTGTGTGGAATTAAGGCAATTGGATTGTTTTCTTCTAAACGACCCATTCATCCTGGCAGATGGAGGCCTTTGGGTAAAAACGCTGAAGCGGTTGTGTTTGATTCAAATTGTCCATTATGTGCAAAAAGGAAAGAATGCGCTTGCATTGAAAAAATTAGTGTTGAAACCATTTTTAATGAAATAAAAAAGGGAGCTTAATCAGCTCCCTTACAAAAATTTGTGTTTTTATTATTCAGCAACTACTTCAAAAGAGAATAATTGTTTCACTCCTTTGAAAAGGTTTGCCTCAGCTTCGTATGTACCAACTTCTTTTATTGGTTCGTTTTTGATGCTGATAGAACGACGATCTATTTCAAAACCAGCTTTTTTCAACGCTTCAGATAACTGAACTGTGTTTACAGAACCGAAAATTTTACCATTCTCTCCTGCTTTCGTAACAATTGAAACCTTTGATTCAGCAAGTTTTGATGCCAATTCTTTTGCCTCAGCTGCTAATTTAGTTTCTTTATGTGCCTTTTGACGCATTACTTCTTCGTGCGCTTTTTTCGCTGAAGCAGTTGCTAGAATAGCATACCCTTGAGGTATTAAGAAATTTCTTCCATACCCTGGCTTAACTTTAACGATTTCGTTTGCGTAGCCAAGTTTATCTACGTTTTTCTTTAAGATTACTTCCATGACTATTTAATTATTTTAATAAATCGGCAACATAAGGCATTAAAGCCAAGTGACGTGCACGTTTAATTGCTTGACTAACTTTTTTCTGATATTTTGCTGAAGTTCCTGTTAATCTTCTTGGCAAAATTTTACCTTGTTCATTAACTAACTTTAATAAGTAGTCAGCATCTTTGTAATCAATAAATTTAATTCCGCTCTTTTTGAAACGGCAATATTTTTCCCTTTTAATATCAATGTTAATCGGGGTTAGGTATCTAATATCGTTTGACATATCCTTTTAATTTAAAAATTCAACAATTAATTAAGCTTCTGCTTTTTTATATCCCAAACGCACTTTGCGTTTTTCAGCATAAGCAGCATGATGCTCATCCATTTTTACTGTTAAAAAACGGATCATTCTTTCATCACGTTTCATCATTAATTCAAAATCAGCAACCAAAGTACCTGGAGCGCTGTATTCGATTAAAAAATAAAAACCTGTTGATTTTTTTTGAATTGGATAAGCCAATTTGCGGAGGCCCCAGTTCTCGGTGTGCAGGACTTTTCCGCCTAGAGATTGTATTTCTTTCTCTACCTTTTGCACTGCTTCCTTTGCCTGATCATCAGACAAAACGGGAGTTAAAATGAAAACAGTTTCGTATAAATTCATAATATAAAAATTAATTAGGGGTGCAAAGGTACGAAAACATTCTGAAATACCAAGAAAATCAACTGAATTTGAAGAGTTTTAAATTCACTTTAGAATCTGTTTCAAGGCATTTTCATTTTTCATAAATCCCTGTTATTCAGAAAATGGTTAAATTTTGTTTTGTCAACTCAAAACAATTTCTAGTCTTTCATATTACAACTAAATAGTAATTACCATCGATAACCAATGCCAAGTTGCAACCCAAGCGACGAATAACTGTTTCTTGCAAGTTCACTTTTAACAACAGGCGTCAAAGATTTTCTAAAAACAGGGCTTACCGATACCTTAATTCCCGATTGGGAAAAATATGAAAATTCAACTCCTGAATGAAAGGTGGCTATTCGTTTACTTATATTAGCTTGATAAGACGAGGATATGTTGTCTACATTCAAATAATAGCCAAACACCTCCCGTGCCAAAAATCCTAATGAAAAGCCAAGCGAAGGCTGAATGCAAAATGACCCTTTTTGAAATTGATAACCGAGTATAAGTGGAATGTTTAAAAATCGATACATGTTTTGGTATTGAGCATTGTAATTGACATTTGAATAATAGGTTCGTTCGCCCCAAACAAAATAATCTATGCCCGTAGAAAAACTAACTCTTTTACAATTCATTCCAACCCGGATAGCCATATCCAAAGAAGTGAATGATTTTTCTTCCATTTTTCTCTTGTTTCTATAGTCTTCTGGAGTAATCGAATTTGTTGAGGAAAATGAGTCAAACGAGGAATTAGGTGCCAATACCTTATGAAAAATTCCACTTACTCCTGAATAAAATGAAAGCGAATATCCAATTCTCTTATTATTCAGCTTTAAACTATCATGTGCCTTCAAAGATTCACTCATTGAAGAAGGAATAACTACAGCTGTTTCTTTTATCTTAGGAATTTCATTAGAGTCAACTTGAATTGTGTGTGTGTTTTGGATACTAATTTGGTCTGGAGGCATTGTTGCTTCCGTATCTTTCTCCATTTCAGCCCATTTATTTGAAGATTGTATCGTTTGAAAAGAGGAATCCGTTTGGATTGTTTGCTTTACTTCCATTTCTACAAGATCTCCAATTGCTTTATTTGATTTATTCTCCTCGAGCACGTTTGAAATAATATGATTAGAATTTTGACTGAATTCTGGTATTTCAGAACTTACTTGAGAATCAGGATTACTAAAATCTAAAGAAGACATAGAGTTTCCTTTACTGTCCATTGAGTTTGCTTGCCCATGATTCATAGCTAACCCTTTATTTACTTTTGATGGCTGTTTGATGGCAGAAGTTAAATCTACTTCCTTTACTGATCTGTTTTTTAATTGAGCAGTTGGTTTTATACCTTGTGATTGGGTAAAGGAATAGGCCAATAATATAAGCCCGGCAAGGCTAAACACTCCTGCTACCCACCAATATATAGGTACTCTTTTTTTTCTTTTGTTTTGTGCTAGTTGATCCAATTTTTGATTTACATCAGCCATAAAATCGTGCGGAATTTCTTCTGAAAAATCAGGATTGAACCCATTTCTGAAGAATTCATCTACTTGTTCATCGTGTTTCATGACTTAATTCAAGTTTTAAAAGTTCTTTTAATTTTTTACGTGCTATTTTCGTGTGCCACTTGGATGTTTGCTCTGAGATTCCGAGCATCTCTCCAATTTCTTTGTGAGAAAAACCATCCACTACAAATAAATTAAAAACAGTTCTTGTTCCCTCGGGCAATTCCATCAACATAGCTTGAAGATGAGCGGCGTTGATTTCATACTCGGCCTCAGCAATAACACCATCATTCATCTCAATAATCGCATCTTGCTTAAATAAATGCAGGTATTTTTTATTCCTCCTGTAATCATCAATGATTTCATTGGTGATAATTCGTTTGATCCAACTAAAAAATCGTGCCTCTTGGTATCTGTCCAGATACTGAATTATTTTTATAAAAGCATTATTAACCAAAGTCAGATGGTCCTCGTGGTTATTACGATACCTTCTAGCAACTGAAATAAGAACAGGATAGCAAAGTTTATACAATTCCAATTGTGCCTTTCGATCGAAAGCAAACGCTTTATTCAATAAATCGGGACTTGGCTCCTGCATAGAGACTTTTCAGTTTATTAAAGTAACGAAAAAAGTTGGTAAAGGGTGGTGGATGCATACAAATTTAAAAATAGAATAATCTGAAAAAAGAATTAACAATACTCATGCACTTTTTTTACAAATCTGTTTTTATATGAACGGGATCAAAATTCTTACTATACCTTTGTAACCGTGCTAATCTTTGCGATTTATCTTGTAGTGATTTTTGCACTCACTTTTATCCAAAAAAAGGAGTGGTATCATTCGGTATTTAATTCCAATAAGAAAGTTTCGTGGTTCATTTCCGGATTGTCCCTATTTATGCTGTATTTGTCAGTAGATCAAGGTCAATTTTTAACCGGTTTGATTGCCGAACATGGCATGAAAGGAATGTGGCTCGTTTGGAGTAGTTGGTTGGGTGTATTTATAATCCCTCTCGTATTTGCCCCTCTTTGGCAAAAATTAAACTTCATAACAGATAATCAATTCATACTATTTCGCTATCCTGGGAAAAGTGGGGAAATTCTACATTTGTTTCGAGCAATTTATGTCGGTGGTTTGGTTGTTGCCCTTTCACTTTGTTTTCATGTTTTAGGTTTTTCACGTGTTGTTCAAATCTATTTCAACCTAAATGAATCGACCTCAATAGCAATTACTGGTGTTGTTCTAGCAATCTATTCACTTAAAAACATTTTAACAATTAAACTAAAAACAGATGCTTTTCATGCAGTAGTTTATTTTATTGGATTTGTTATCATTTTACTTTCTATTTGGAATGCGGGCAATGGCTGGGATGGATTGTTTACATTTTTAGAAGAACATCCAGAGAAAAAATCTTTTGCGCCATCTCCAAATGACACTTACAGCTGGTTCTCAATTTTTGTATTTCTCGGTATTCAGTGGTGGAGCTGTTATTTATTTGATGGTGGAGGACCAGAAATGGCTCGATTTACAGCCGTAAAGAATAAAAAAGGGGCGTTACTTACTGGTCTTGTACCGATAGCAATTTCATTAGTGATTGGGTTTTTCACTATCGCTCATATATTGATGATTTTAGGGTTAAACTCTTCTCAAACCATCAATGAAATACATTATGTAAAGAGCGTTTTTGAAACGGTGCCTCAAATAGTTAAACCTCTTGTTTTCTTAGCATTTTTTGGGATGTTCATTACCACAGCAGAGTCTTTGCTCAATTGGGGAGCTTCCTTTTTAACCATTGATGCCTATAAACACTATATAAAACCAAAAGCATCGGAAAAATCCATTCGTATTATTTCTTTCTCTTCAATGTTTGTACTAAGTCTTCTTTCAATGATATTCGCTCTGCAGGTTGAAAGTTTACAAAGTGTAATAAAAATCACATTTTCAATTGCTGCGGGTGTTGCACCGGTATATATACTGCGCTGGATTTGGTATCGAATAAATGCATGGTCGCAGTTAAGTGCTATGTTTAGTTCGGCAGTTTTTACTTTACTCTATCCAAAAATTCATGCATTTTTACCTCTAGCGCCATTTCCAGTGGAGGAGGCACGGGTGGTAGTTGTAACAATTTTAACGACTGTTATTTGGATAGCTGTAACTTTTCTAACCGAAAACCAGCAAAAGGAGGTTGAGCAAAGAATGCATGCAATTGTAGATGACAAAAAACTTTTCATAAAACGATTTATTTTCGCTCTATTTCTTGGGGCTTGTTTCTTGCTAATTATTGCGTTTTCTTGGTGGAGTATATTAAACTAAATTTTACTTCAACTGAAACAAATCTTCAACGCCCATAAGTTTATGACTTGTAAATCCTTCGGCATATTCGGCTCCAATAGGTCTCCCAAATTCCTTCATTCTTCCTCGCAGAAAATCTAAAAAATCTTTGCCAGAAATGGGAGTGTTCGGTTCTATTGAATTGGGATCATAAAATTGTGTTTTATAACACTGAACCGCACGAATTTTCTGTTCCATATAACTGGTAACATCGAAAACTATTGTGGGAGTAATAAAATAATCTTGAATGTAATGCAGTGTTAATCTTGGTCTATGTGCCTCTTGTTCAGTCCCATTCCAAGTAGATTTTATCTTTGTAAGACCAGAAAGGTATGCCGCTTCTGCAACTAATTTCGCGCCCTTTGCATGATCAGGATGTCTATCAATAATAGAATTTGCAAAAACAATTTCGGGTTTAAAACGTCGAATTTGCACTATCACTTTCATTAAATTTTCTTCATCATGCTGAAAAAAACCATCTTTCATCTGAAGGTTAACACGAGTTTCAATTCCCATTATTTTACAAGCCTCCTCTGCCTCTTCATAACGGCTTTCAACCGAACCACGCGTTCCTAGCTCTCCTTCTGTCAAATCAACTATTCCTACTTTCTTTCCTTCCGAAATATAGTGAAGTAGCGTACCTCCCATGGAGATTTCTACGTCATCTGGGTGAGCACCAAAGGCAAGAATATCTAATTTCATTACTCGTTAGACGTAATTTTCAATACTTGGACATGAACAAATTAGGTTTCTGTCGCCAAAGGCATTGTCCACTCTTCGTACAGGAACCCAATACTTCCACTCTTTTAAATAAGGAAGTGGATAAACCGCTTCTGCCGGTGTATAAGGATAACTCCAATTTTTGTTGATAATACAATCTGCCGTATGAGGAGCATTTTTCAAAAGATTGTTTTCTTTGTCAGCATGCCCATTTTCAATTTCACGAATTTCTTCTCTAATCTTTATCATTGCTGCTATAAAACGATCTAACTCATCTTTGTCCTCAGATTCAGTTGGTTCAATCATCAATGTTCCAGCAACTGGGAAGGAAACCGTTGGGGCGTGAAAACCAAAATCAATTAACCGCTTAGCCATGTCAGCAACCTCAACTTCTGCCGTTTTTTTGAAATCACGACAATCTAAAATCATTTCATGCGCAACAGTTCCATTTTTACCAGTATAAAGAATATCATAATGACCCTTTAACTTCGCTGCTATGTAATTTGCATTTAAGATTGCCATTTCCGTGGATTCTCTCAATCCTTTAGCCCCAAGCATTTTTATGTAGCCGTAAGAAATTAACAAAATCAATGCACTTCCATAAGGCGCTGCTGAAATTGCTTTAATTGGTTGCTCACCACCTGTTTTCACAAATGGATTGCTTGGCAAGAACGGAGCTAAATGTGCAGCAACTCCGATTGGGCCCATTCCTGGACCACCACCGCCATGAGGAATTGCAAATGTTTTATGTAAATTTAAATGACAAACATCAGCCCCAATATTACCCGGATTAGTAAGTCCAACTTGGGCATTCATATTTGCCCCATCCATATACACTTGGCCACCATTTTCATGGATAATTGAGGTTATTTCTCGAATTCCCTCTTCATAAACACCATGCGTAGATGGATAAGTAACCATAAGTCCAGCAAGTGAATCTTTTAATTCAGTTGCAACCTGACGAAGTTCATCAATGTTGATGTTTCCATTTTCATCACATCCAGTCACAACAACTTCAAAACCAGCCATTACCGCCGAAGCAGGGTTCGTGCCGTGTGCAGAAGAAGGAATAATCATTTTTTTACGATGAAAATCACCTCGTGATTCATGATACGCTTTGATAACCATTAAACCAGCGTATTCACCTTGTGCACCTGAATTTGGTTGCAGTGAAACAGCATCAAAGCCTGTACATTCACATAAATCCTTTTCAAGTTGTCTAAACATTTCATGATACCCTTGTGCTTGCGAAATCGGAGCAAAAGGATGAAGATTAGCAAAAGATGGATTTGTAATAGGCATTAACTCAGCAGCAGCATTCAATTTCATGGTGCAAGATCCTAGTGCTATCATACTATGAACCAAAGACAAATCTTTATTCTCCAATCGTTTCAAATAACGCATCATCTTCGATTCTGAATGATGAGAATTAAAAATTGGGTGACTTAGAATTGCATCCGTTCTTAAAAAACCTGAATCAATTTGATTCGTTTGAGTTGAAATACTCCCTGTTTTTCCTAAACAAGCTGAAAATATTTCGACAATTGTTTTTACATCAGCTAATGAATGTGGCTCTCCAAAACTAATTGTTAATTCATTATCATTCAAATAATTGAAATTCATGCCACTTGCTTCTGCTTTTTCTCTGATGGCATTAACTGGTGTGTTTTTAACCCAAATTGTATCAAAGAAACTGGTTGATTTAATTTCAACACCCATGTTTTCGAGACTACTTGCAGCCGTTTGAGCAAGACCATGCACATGATTTGCAATTTCATTTAAACCATTTGGACCGTGATATACGGCATACATACTAGCCATAACTGCTAATAAAGCTTGAGCCGTACAAATATTAGATGTGGCCTTGTCACGTTTAATATGTTGTTCTCTTGTTTGAAGAGCCATTCGCAAAGCTGTATTGTCATCAGCATCTTTTGAAACACCAATAATACGACCAGGGAGATTTCTCTTATAATCTTCTTTTACAGCAAAGAATGCAGCGTGAGGGCCACCGTATCCCATAGGGACACCAAAGCGTTGTGAGTTGCCAAAAACAACATCAGCACCTAAAGAACCGGGAGATTGTAACAAAACTAAGGAAAGCAAGTCCGTGGCAACAGCTACTTGGACACCTCCATTTTTTGCCTTTTCAATAAATGATTTTAAGTCGAGAATATGGCCATTAGCATCAGGATATTGAACTATTGCTCCAAAGAAACCATCTGATAAATCAGCTTGTTCTGGGTTGCCAATTACTAGTTCTATTCCAAAATTATCAGCTCTACCTTGAACAACCTCTACAGTTTGTGCAAAAGCCGAATTGGCAACAAAAAATTTATTTTTACCTTCCTTTATGTCATTTCTAGAACGAGAATTGTAAAACATAATCATTGCCTCTGCTGCAGCTGTAGCTTCATCCAAAAGTGATGCATTTGCAATTTCCATTCCTGTTAAATCAATAACCATTGTTTGGAAATTTAACAAAGCTTCCAATCTTCCCTGAGCAATTTCTGCTTGATAAGGCGTGTAAGCGGTGTACCATCCTGGATTTTCAAGAACATTTCTCAAAATAACAGGAGGAACAATCGTCTCGTTATACCCAAGTCCAATAAACGATTTATAAATTTTATTTTTTGCGCCAAGTGCCTGAATGTGATTTAAATAATCGTATTCTGATAAAGCGTCATCAATATTCAATTCTCTGTTGAGACGAATGGCTGCCGGTATTGTTCTATCAATTAAATCGTTAATTGTTGAAAGCCCAACAGCAGTTAACATTTCATTTTTTTCGGTAGAACTTGGTCCTATATGTCTTTTTGAAAAAGGGTTCATCGTAAAATAATTCATTAAATTTGAGTACAAATATACAGCAGTTTAACTGTAATTTAAGATAAGAACACTTGAAATTTTAAACAGTTCATTAACTCATTCATTAAGGCTACTTTTGTTTTATGTTAAATGGTAAAAAAATATGTGTTGTGTTACCCGCATATAATGCTGCGTCTACTTTAGAGCAAACATATAATGAAATTCCCTTTGACATTGTAGATGAAATTGTTTTGGTTGATGACGCCAGCAGTGATAAAACAACTGAAAAAGCGAAAGAATTAGGTATTTCGAACATAATTAGACATGAGCAAAATAGGGGTTATGGAGGTAATCAAAAATCATGTTATGCAAAGGCACTTGAATTAGGCGCTGATATTATAATTATGCTTCATCCCGATTATCAATACACGCCCAAATTAATTCATTCGATTGCCTCAATTATTGCTTATGACGTTTATCCCGTTGTTCTTGCCTCTCGAATCTTGGGCAAAGGTGCTTTGAATGGAGGAATGCCTAAATACAAATACATAGCAAACCGATTTTTGACACTGACACAAAATATTTTAATGTCGCAAAAGTTATCGGAATACCACAGTGGCTACAGGGCCTTTTCAAAAGAAGTATTTAAAAAAATTGATGTTTCTAAAAATTCGGAAGATTTTGTATTTGATAACCAAATGATTGCTCAAATATTTTATGCCGGATTTGAAATTGGTGAAGTGACATGTCCGACCAAATATTTCAAAGAAGCCTCATCCATTAATTTTTCGAGATCAGTAACTTATGGGTTGGGTGTTTTGGGTGTGTCATTCCAATACAGGCTTGCCAAATTGGGAATATTTAAATCAACTATTTTTAGGTTAAATTAAACTAACTAAGACGATGAAATTAAAATTAAATAATTTACTTCCAAGTATATCCATTGTAGTCTTCGGACTATTTGGTTTATATATTTCTGTACCCCTTGAAAAGGATATCTTTTCCAATAAGGCAGATTTATCAAAATCACAAGACACAACACGGCAAACCATTTCATTGTTTTTTGTAGGTGATTTAATGGGGCATAAACCAATGATTGAGGCGGCAAAAACGGCAACAGGATATGAATACGAAGGGTGGTTTAAGCACATCAAAAATAGAATTGAAAAATATGACCTTTCTGTTTTGAACCTTGAGGTCACTTTAGCTGGAGAGCCCTACTCTGGGTATCCCATGTTTTGTTCACCAGATTCATACGCAAAAGCGACCCAAAATGTAGGCTTTGATTTTTTTATCACAGCAAATAATCATTCCATTGACAGAGGTAAAAAGGGTTTGGAGAGAACATTGGATGTGCTAGATTCATTGAAAATAAGCCACACAGGGACTTTTAAAAATGAAAAAGAACGAAGTAAACTTTATCCCTATTATTGGAATTTTAAAGGCGCCAAGATTGCCATTTTAAATTATACCTATGGCACAAATGGTATTAAAATCACTCCACCTAATGTGGTTAATATGATTGATACGCTACAGATGAAAATTGACATTGAGAAGGCGAAAAAAGATGGTTCAAATTTTATTATCACGACCATTCACTGGGGAAATGAATACCAAAGAAAAGAAAGTGCCGAACAAAGCAAACTTGCCCAATGGATGGCAGACCAGGGTGTAGACGCGATAATTGGTATGCATCCTCACGTTGTGCAGCCTATGAAAATAATACATCCTAAAAATAATCAATCGAAGTCAGTTCCTGTGGCTTTTAGTCTTGGAAACTTTGTAAGCAACCAACGAGAACGTTATAAAAATGGTGGGATAGGTGTTGAACTACAACTTGAGGTATTAAATGGCAAAGTAACTTGGCAAACATGGGGATATTACCCATTTTGGATCCAACTTGGTGGGAAGCCGCGAGGATACTATGTTATCCCATCGTCAAATTGGGAAAATAATGTTACTCAATTTGGACTAAGCGAACAAGATAAGGTAAATATCAAACAATTCTCAGAAGATACAAGAGAATTATTAAAAGGCATTACAGAACTAAAGGATTAGCCGCTTATTTACCTACGTATTGATAAATGTAGCTAATTCCCATAAGTTTTTTACGAAGTTGTAACCTTGAATTTCGTAATTCAATAATGTCATACGTAAGCGGAATTGATCCTTCCTGACTATCGGTCATAACAACCTGTCCTTTCGCATCTTGAAATACCCAAGTTCCATGAGAAAATTCAGATTGAATTTGTCCCATTTCATTGCGTACTGTAGAAATTGAATACGTTCCATCTTTTTCGATAGTTAACGTGGTTGTTTCACTTTCAACTGTCTTGTCTGTTCCATTATCTAAATAAGTCTCGAGTTTCCATTCATTGCATAAACGAGCTTTTCTGCTCAATAATGAAAATCGTGGACCTTCCTCATATTTATAACATGAAGTAAATAATAATCCAATAACCAAAAAAGATAAAACAGCTTTCATAATGTAATAATTAGGTCAAAAATATAAAATCAAATTGAACTAACCAACACTACGGACATTTCTCCATTGGGTTTCAGAAAAATAAATAGTAAGTCATTAAAAGTAAATCAATTGAAATACTAACAATGGCAGCATTTAAGATCCATTTCATTGGAGAAACAGCTAATAAAAAACTTAAGGTAATCATCGTGGGAATTATGATAGCAATTAATGAGGCGGTATTACTTATTGCCCCAAGACCTACTGTTAGTCCGCCAAGACATCCAACAAGAGTAAGAATAATTGCAATCCAACCAAATCGATTGAATTCAAGATCGTTATAAAATTTTGATTGAGAAATTGTGTTGTTTGACATATGATCTAAGATTAATTTAACATTTAGCTAAATTATCCTATATCAACTTCAGAAAAAATGAGAAGAGTTCTTAAAAAAACTGATAATTATCAATAAAAACCAGCTATTTTATTTCGTATTGTATCTGAATAATGAAATTTCTAGGAGCTTGAATATCTCCCGGTCTAGAAACGTATTCAGCATTGAAAACATTATTCGTGATAAAATTAATTTTTAAATTCTTGTAAGCTTCAAATAAAATTCTTGTATCGAATACAAGTGCTCCCTTGTTGTAAATTTGACGATATTGCTCCATACCAACCAATAATTCTGTTCCTAATACGCCATCTTCAAAAACACGGTCAATATTTCTCATATGGCTATTGTATCGACAAGAAATACCCATACTGAATTTCTTGTAAGAAAATTGAACATCTGCTTTGAACATGTGCTTGAAACGATATTTCAACATTCGACTTGAAGTGTCAGAAAATGTTTCAAGATAATCAGAACTTGTATTTAAACTGATTGGATTTAGGTAAGTATAACCAATTAATGATGTAACATCTACATTTCTGATTTTTCCAGAACTATTAAATGAAAATTCAAGCCCCGTAATTCGTGCTCTTTCTGCATTTTGCGCCTGAAAACCAACCCATTTGTAAAAATAATTGATGGCATTTGGATCAGAAAATTGAAGCGTTTCAATAGAATCTGGCTTGTAAAGTCCAAAGGTAAACTCGGTCATGTTGCTATACTCATTGATAAATGCTGCAACATCAATTGCTCCTTTCCAATCGCCCATTTTTACCAATTGTTTCCATCCAATTTCACCAGACCACCCTTTTTCAGGACGTAAATCTGGATTCTTAAAAATAACAAGGCCACCTACCGATGTAGAAACAAATCTTTCTGCTACAGATGGAAAGCGAATTCCTTGACCCACAGATGTTCTCAAATGGCTGTATTTTGCCACCTCATAATGCAATCCAGTGCGGAATACTGGGTAGAAAGGCAAAGATACTTTATTGGTGAGATTGAACTTAGAATCGGGAACAAGAGTGTCTAATTGATAATATTCGATACGCATACCCGCTGAAAAATCTAGTTTTTTCCAAAATTTTCCTTCAAATTGGCTGTAAATGGCAGAGTTTTGCGACTGATGGTTTCCAAAAACCCAACTTCTAATATAACTGTTGTTATTAGAGATTCCAAGAGTGAGATTTTTATTCTCGTCTATTTTTTTCTGAAATTGATAATCTGCATAAATCATTTGTGCAAATGAGGCATCATAATAATTCTGATCATTTCCAGTAGTAACTAGATAATACCGCGTTCTCAAGAAATGTTTATTATTGTTTTTATCGTAATACTTCAAGTAAGGATCAACATTTACACGTATGGCTTTCTGGCGCGATAACGTATTATCCATAGCTTGGTATCCCATTGAATCGTTTTTCCAAAGAACAAATACCCCAGCATCTTGATATTGAAGATTATAGCTCAATCCGGTTTTAAAATTCTTAATCCCAGGAGGTTTAAAGTAAATCGAACCATTTAACCGTAAGCGTTTTTCTTGTTCCCCTTGTCTAAACCCAGAATCCAGATAAAAATTTGTTCCAACAGTATAACCCCAATTTTTTTGTGCTTTACTATGATAAATATCTGCTAAATAAAACATGGGATTTTTATTCCACCAACGCATTGATTCTCTTCGTGGGTTATCGTAAATACCTGATTGAACTTTCAATTTAAGCTCACCTTTGGGATTAGCATCTTTCTCTGTTAATGAAATAATCCCATTCAAAGCCCCGCTCCCATAAAGTACAGATGAGGCGCCCTTAATAATTTCAATCTGGTCTGTTTGCTCCATCGGAATAGCATTCCATTTAGCATCACCAATATCAGGTGAAAGCATCGGTACTCCATTCCACAACAACATTACCCTGCTTCCTGCACCGTACGAATATCCACCGCCACCACGAATACTTACTTGCCCATCCATGGCATAAACACCTGGACTTTGATCTACAACTTGTTCTAAATTTGCCAGCCCTTTGTTGTCTATTAATGCGGGTTTAATCACCTCCATCGAAATAGGAACCTCTTCAATGGCTTGTGTTCTTCGACTCGAGGATATCACAACAGTATTCATCGTTAACACTACCGGTTTTAATTTCCAATTAAACGTAGTGTCTTTTGTAATAAAAATAGAATCTGGAGTAAATTCAGTATAGTTTACTTTTATCCATACCGGATACTTTTTTATACTTAAACTAAATTCGCCATTACTTTTTGAAACCGATTTTGTGCCATCTGAACAAATAAACTTAACACCAGGTATACCAATTTCGGAACTTGCATCTATAATAAAACCTTTCGTTTGAGAAAATAACTGAAAATTAAGAAATAGGAGAAAAAAGAACAACAAACGACGCATATCTCGCAATTTTTTTGTAAATTAAAACTTCCGAAACTAGTAAAAAAAATTGAAAGCACAACACCAACTATACCAAATTGCTCTAACATTCCTAAAAGGAATAGGCCCTAAAAAGGCTAGTTTATTGATTTCTAGATTATCATCACTGGATGCAATCTTCGAAGAATCCATACAAATCATCCACAATAGAACACAGATACCCATTTCGATCCTTTTTCAAATGGACCGAAACAGAGCTTTAGAGCTTGCTAAAGAACAATTAGAATTTATCACCAAGAACGAGATTAAAACGCATTTTTTCATGGATGGTTCCTATCCCAGAAGGTTAAAACAATGCAATGATGCACCACTTTTGGTTTATTCTAAAGGAAATTTTGAATGTAATCCTTCTAAGGTTGTTTCCATTGTTGGTACCAGGCACGCAACACCCTATGGTAAAGAACTAACCCGTGCTTTGGTGGAAGAATTGAAGCCATATAACATCCAAATTATTAGCGGTCTTGCCTACGGTACTGATTACAATGCACATAAAGCGGCCTTAGATTCTCAAATGTCAACCGTGGGAGTTCTCGGTCATGGATTGGATAGAATTTACCCTTCAACACATTGCGAATTAGCAAGAAAAATTTGTGAAAACAACGGTGGTTTACTAACAGAATTCCCGATAAACACTAAACCGGACCGGATAAATTTTCCAATGCGCAATAGAATTGTTGCAGGCATGTCAGATGCCTTAATAATAATAGAAAGCAAACGAAAAGGTGGATCAATGATTACGGCTGAATTAGCTTTTGATTATAATCGGGATGTGTTTGCATTTCCAGGGAGTATTCATCAAGAAAACTCCTCGGGTTGCAATTTGTTGATTCAGAAAAATATGTCCCATTTAATTACAAGTCCAACAGATTTCATTAAACTCATGGATTGGCAACAGGAGGTTATTTCTGGTCCCAACGAGGAGATCTTACCGCAATCAGTGGCACTGACTGAATCAGAAAACATGCTATTTACCACACTAAAAAGCAAAGGCAAAAGGCATTTTGACCAGTTAATTGTTGATTTACAGATGTCTTCACAAGAACTGAACTCAATGTTGTTTAATCTTGAGATGGAAGGAGTTGTCAAATCCTTTCCTGGTCGGGTTTATTCAATTTAAAATTTGATTATGATACTGCTTGAAAACCAATATTTGACTGCTAAAATATCTACAATTGGAGCTGAATTAATTGAGCTTCATAAAAATGGAAAAGAATCAATTTTATGGAAAATGGATCCTTTATTTTGGAATCGTATTTCACCAATTTTGTTCCCAATTGTTGGAAGACTATTGCATGATTCTTATGAATGTGATGATCAAATTTTTACCCTAAAACAACATGGTTTTGCAAGAGATTTGTCATTTAAAATTAGCGAGCAAACTCAAACCAAAGTGGAATTACAACTAACTGATTCAGAAGAAACCAGTAGGATTTATCCGTTTAGCTATGAATTTATTATTTGTTACGAATTATTTGATGACCGAATGGATATATCTTTCAGAACTACGAATAAAAGTGATAAAAACATGCCTTTTTCAGTAGGTGGACATCCGGGTTTTGCTATTAACTTACCACTTGATGAATACCGTTTAAATTTTCACGCAACAATTGAAACTGAGCGATGGCTAATTGAAAAATCCTATTATACTGGACAAAAAGAAAGCATGAAAATTGACCACTACTTAGATTTAAAAAATGAGTATTTTTTGAATGATGCTATTGTATTTAAGAATCCAAAATTCTCTATTGTTACCTTAGAGCACGTCAATTCTGATAAGGTGGTATCAGTCGGATCATCAAATTGGGAGGCTATTGGTTTTTGGACCAAACCAAATGCTCCTTTCCTTTGCATAGAACCTTGGTGGGGTTGGGCAGATTCTCATGACTCTAGTGGAAAAATTGAAAATAAAGAAGGGTTACATTGGTTGAAGCCTCAAGAAACTGAAATGTTTTCCTACTTTATACAGGTTCATTAATAGTAAATTTCATTCATCTTTTTGACAGTGTCTTCCTAATGGAAATTTCATTGATAGAGTTCTTATCCAAAAAAGACGCAAACATAGGAATATATTTGCGTCTAAATAGACAAAAAATTTAATTGGTTCCCCTACTTGAGAAACGAAATAAGGTAATAAATCAAAGCTGCTAAAACTCCACTTACAGGAATAGTAAGTATCCATGCCCAAAGAAGATTTATAGTAACACCCCATCGCACTGCGCTTAATCTTTTTGTTGCACCAACTCCAATAATAGAACCCGTAATAGTATGCGTTGTAGAAACTGGGATTCCAAAATTACTTACAGTAAACAATGTTAAGGCACCAGCCGTCTCTGCACATACTCCTTCGAGAGGTGTAACCTTAGTTATTTTAGTACCCATAGTTTTAACAATTTTCCAACCCCCCATAAGTGTTCCTAATCCAATCATTAAATAACAACCAAAAGCAATCCAAAAAGGCATAGTTTCAGATTGAACTTTTGTTTTAATTTTATGACCTTTAAGTAATTCTCCTTTTTTATCGTCAATTTGAGACTTGAATATAGACGCGAATTTATACTCCTTATTAATTTTTTTTCCGAAAAATATAGGAGCTTTAGCTTTTGCATCAAATAAGGTATCTCCTTTCGAATAAACCTCAATTTTATGCATGTTCTTCTCTATTAATTTCAACTCAGGAGAATGTGCGATATCACTGTATTTTTTATTTATCTTTTTGTTGGCATACACTACCTCATTGTTGGCAGCATCACAAATATTCTTACCTTCTTTATAGAAAATTTTATTTTTTATTTCAGCAACTTCAGGTTTAAACTTTTCTTTTTTCCCATCCTTGTTTTCAAATTCTATCTGAACCAACTCAGTGATTTTAAAATCGTTAGGTACTGCTTCTGACAGTTTTCCCTCACGCTCTAAATTTCCATAAACTAACAACGCAGCACAAATAATACCCATTACTTTTTGAGAATCAGCACCACCATGGCCCAATGAAAAAGCCGCAGAGGATAGTAATTGTAATTTTTTATGCATTCCAGCTTCCTTTACCGCAGAAGGTCTTCTACCATGAGCTATTTCATACCAAATATAAACAAGTACAAAAATTGAAATCATGCCAATAACAATGTACATCATAATGGGTTTAACATCCAAATAGTCCACCATATACAACATTACCTCTATTGTTATTGCTGTCAAGATGCCTATGAATAACATCTTTTTCCAAAAAGATCGGCTAATAGTTACTAAAGCAATAATCAATGCAATAAATCCACCAATAAATGGCGCTAAGAAAATAAATAATGCTACTTTGATGATTTCAGCACCTGCAATTACGTCAAAACCAGCATGTGCCACTGCTGCACCTGCAAATCCACCAATCAATGTATGTGAAGAAGAGGAAGGAATTCCCAACCACCATGTTAATAAATTCCAAAAAGTAGCAGCTAATAATCCAGCCAAAATTACCCAAAGATCAATTGCATTATTATCAACCGTTTTGGCGACTGTATTTCCTACACTCATATCAAAAACCCAAAAGGCAAGAACATTAAATGCCGCTGCCCAAATTACAGCCTGAAATGGTGTTAATACTTTTGTTGAAACAACAGTTGCAATTGAATTTGCAGCATCGTGAAACCCATTCACTAAATCAAACAACAAGGCAATAACTATTACTACTATTAAAAGAGTAAACATAATTTTTAAGAATTAAATTACTACGCGTATTTTACAACGATTGACTCAATAACATTTCCTGCATCTTCGCATTTATCTGTTACTATTTCTAGCACTTGATAAATCTCTCTTCTTTTTATCAGTTCTTTTGCATCCACATCTGAGTCAAATAACCTCTCAATACTTGCGTCAAAAATATCGTCGGCTTGATTTTCAATGCTATTAATTTTGATAACACATTCTACAATTTTGTGTGTGTTTTTCAAATTTCTAATTTCGGAAACCGCACTTTTTACTGCTAGAACAGCCTCTAAAATTGCATGTGCCGACTTTTGAATTCCCTCATCTTCAAGCGGATCCAAACGGTAGAAGTTGATTTTCTTTCCAGCGCTGTAAATGTAATCTGCAATATCATCTAATGCAGTAGCTAAACTATGAATGTCCTCTCTATCAAACGGTGTAATGAAATTTCTGCCTAACTCAATAAAAATATGGTGAGTGATCTCGTCATTTTTATGCTCTAAATCTTCCATCTCTTTAATAATGGATGCTCTTTTATTGAAATCGGGCTCTTGTACCACTAAGATGAATTTACGAGCCAATAACTCAAGATTCTCTGATGCGTTTTCAAATAAAGAATAGAAAACTTTGTCCTTAGGTAAAAAATATTTTAAAAATCCAGCTGCCATAATATTTGTTTTTTTGACAAATGTAAAGGCAAGATTTGAAGTGAACTAATCTAATGAACATTGTTAACGTAAAGATAACTTTGAGCTTAAGTGCAATTAATTCTTAAACTAACGTGTATTTTTTTACCACAAATGGTGCTTCGTGTCTTTCATCGATGTCTTGTCGCAGAATCTCTTCAAATTTCCATTGGCTCTCATCAATTGAAGGGAAAAACGTATCGGCTCCGTATTCTTTGTCAATATAGGTAATATACATTTCCTCGATTCTTCCAGATTCTAGTGCCATTTTGTAGATTTCTCCACCACCAATAATAAAAACGGTTCTTTCCGTTTCGTTTTTAAAATGCTCAAAACAAGCCTCTAGTGATGTAAAAACTTCACAATGGGGAGCTTGAAAATCTTCATTTCTTGTTAAAACAACATTCAACCGGTTTGGTAATGGCCGATATTTTTCAGGAATGGAATCGTAGTTTTTACGCCCCATTACGACAATTTGATTTTGTGTAGTTTCCTTGAAAAACTTCATGTCATTGGGCAAATGCCACATCAAATCGTTATTTTTTCCAATACCACGCTCGGCATCTATGGCAACTATTAATGCTACTTTCATACTAAATGGCAACGGCTGCCTTTATGTGTGGATGTGGATCGTAATTTACCATTTCAAAATCTTCGTACTTGAAATCAAAAAGATCTTTCACATTTGGATTCATTTTCATTTGAGGAAGAGGTCGAAAATCTCTTGTTATTTGTAATCTTGCTTGTTCCAAATGATTTGAATACAAATGTGCATCCCCCAAAGTATGAACAAAATCTCCTGGTTTCAAACCACAAACTTGTGCCATCATCATTGTTAACAGGGCATATGAGGCGATGTTAAATGGAACTCCTAAAAAGGTATCTGCACTTCGCTGGTACAATTGACAACTCAATTTTCCATCCGCTACGTAGAATTGAAAAAAGGCATGACAAGGGGGGAGTGCCATTTTATCAATTTCTCCTACGTTCCATGCAGAAACAATAATCCTACGTGAATCTGGATTATTTTTGATTTGATCTAAAACTTGCTTTATTTGATCTATATGTCGCCCATCAGCCGCGGGCCAGCTCCTCCATTGAGAGCCATATACAGGACCTAAATTCCCTTCTTCATCAGCCCACTCATCCCAAATAGAAACATTATTTTCTTTCAAATACTGAATATTCGTGTCCCCTTTCAAAAACCATAAAAGTTCGTGGATAATCGAACGCAAATGTAGCTTTTTTGTTGTTAAACAAGGAAATCCATCGTTTAAATCAAAACGCATTTGATACCCAAAAACTGAAATCGTACCGGTTCCGGTTCGATCTTCTTTTTTCGTTCCGTTATCTAAAATATGTTGAAGTAGGTCATGGTATTGTTTCATTCTTGAAAGTCTATTCGATGAAACAAAATTAGAAGAAAATATAACGCAATATAAAGTGTTTAAAAATTGTTTTTTAACAAGATTTAAATCCTTCTATTTTGAACATTTTTTATTGATTGTTTTCGCCAACTCAAGGTCTTTTCCACCTTTTTTATTGAAATCACTAGCATTTGGATACTTTTCTTTAACTACTTTTAATGTGCAATCACAATCATAAGAGTTAGATTTTTTACAACTGTCTAAAAATGCATTTTCTTGTCCTTTTGACCATCCACCGCAACTAGCCAATGTTAATCCTATCACAGCAACCATTAAATATTTCATAAAATAATCTTTTAGGTCGTAAATATATATATAAAACAACTTCGTTTTTCAGGTCCTTAAACATTCACTTCTTATTTTTGGTTTATCAAATAAAAACTAACCTAATGCACACCAACCAACTTGCAAATGAATCTTCGCCCTATCTTCTCCAACATGCCCACAATCCCGTTAATTGGGTTCCGTGGTCAAAACAGGCATTTGAAAAAGCAAGATTAGAAAATAAGCTAGTCTTGGTTAGTATCGGATATTCAGCATGTCATTGGTGTCATGTAATGGAACATGAGTGCTTTGAAGATGAAGAAGTTGCTGAGATAATGAATGAATATTTTATCAATATCAAAGTAGATCGCGAGGAGCATCCTGATGTTGATCAAGTGTATATGACAGCCGTTCAACTCATGACTCAAAAAGGCGGTTGGCCATTGAATTGCTTTACCCTATCAGATGGAAGTCCTGTTTATGGCGGAACTTATTTTCCAAAAGAACAATGGATCCATGTATTACGTTCGTTGGTTCACACTGTAACACACGATTCTGAAAAAGTTAACGAATATGCTGCTAAATTAAAACAAGGTGTTCAACAATCAGAACTGATTGAAAATCCGGTGAAAATTGATCGTTGGGAATCTGAAAAACTGCATGAATTAGTATTGCGCTGGTCGCATTCCTTTGACTTGTCACAAGGTGGACCAACACGGGCTCCAAAATTTCCATTGCCTTCAAATTTAGATTTTTTATTAACCTATGGTGTTTGGCAAGAACATGAAAAAACATTGAGTTATGTTGAACTTACGCTAGATAAAATGGCCATGGGAGGAATTTACGACCAAATTGGAGGCGGTTTCGCTCGCTACTCAGTTGATATGTTATGGAAAGTTCCACATTTTGAAAAAATGCTTTACGACAATGGACAATTACTTGAGATTTATGCCAAAGCCTATAAGTATTTTGGAAAAGAATTATACAAAGAAACGTGTTACGGAATCTTAAATTGGCTCGAACGAGAAATGCTAGCTGAGAATGGTGCTTTTTACAGTGCCTTAGATGCTGACAGTGAAGGCGAGGAAGGGAAATTTTATTGCTGGAGTGAAAAAGAATTGAAAGAAATTTTAGGGAAGGAATTTGATTGGGTGAAAGACTATTTTAATATCAATCAACTTGGCTTTTGGGAAGAAGAAAAATACATTCTTTTGAGAAATGAAACTGATGAATCATTTGCCCAAAGGCATAATTGGAAAGTTGAATTATTGAAGCAAAAAGTTGAATCCATAAATACAATGTTGCTTCATATTAGAAATAAGCGCATAAAACCTGGAATGGATGATAAGTGCATCACTTCATGGAATGCGATAGTAATTTCTGGTCTATGTGAAGCTTACAGTGCTTTTGATGACGAGTCTTTCGTCCTATTAGCCCGTAAAACCGCAACATGGATTAAAGAAAACCAGTTGAAATCCGATAATACACTTTGGAGAACACATAAAAATGGGATTTCTAAAATTGATGGAGTTTTGGAGGATTACGCTTTTGTAATTAAAGCATTTATTGATTTATACCAAGTTACTTTTGAAGAAAAATGGATGGAACTTGCCAAAAATCTTACTGAAACAGTTGAAACCAATTTTCAAGATGCTAAAACGAAAATGTGTTATTATACTTCGGTTAATACGGAGTTGATTGCACGTAAAATGGAATTGAACGATAATGTCATCCCTGCAACTAATTCGGTTATGGCGCATAATTTCCACAAGCTATCTTATTTTTATCGAAAGGAAAAATGGAAGGAAAATGCCGAACAAATGTTGGCCAATGTATATGACGGAATGGAAATGTATGGTTCGGGTTATTCCAATTGGGCTGTACTCCTATTACAACTCATTAACTCCATGGAAGAAATAGAAATTGTTGGGCCAAACGCGAATAAAATCAAGCAAAAAATGAATAAAAAGTTCAAAATAGGAACTATTTATTCGGGAGGAACGAATTTTTCATTACCCATTCTCCAAGAAAAGACATTCACTTCAAAAACTGTTTTGTATCGATGTCACGGAGAAAGTTGTGATGCACCAATTGAATTTGATTGATTTACGGATTGCAATTAGAGCAATACATAGGATCTTCAAACTTTTTCCCGTTGGGATAAAACTCCTTTTCTGAAAAACTACATTTTTGGCAAGACAGCAAATGATAAAAAATGGAATCTGTAGGAGAGGAACACCACTCACAACGCAAACCAGACTTAACTTCAGTAACAGAAAAACCATGAGTTTTACATTCTGGACACTTGCTATTAATTTTTTTCATTAATTTTTGAGCCGCACTTTCAATTACTTTCATCCGAGTTGGATTATACATGGCTCTCATATCAGTTTCCAAATAAACAGAGCCATATTTTGAAAGGCATTCTAGAACAAAATGACTTAAATCACTAGAATTATTTACCCCTTTTTGAATATAATCGAAGTCTTCCTGCATGTTTTTTACGATCAAGGCATGTTCAGGAAATCCATGTTTGGAAGCAAATTCTTCAGCTTCAGTCAAATTTATTACCGCTACCCCTCCAAAATTAGTTTCTGTTGAAAGTTCGCGGGAATAAATTTCCAGGTCATTTTTTTTATCAATAAAAACCAATAATTCATCATCCGCATGACCAAAAAAAAGGGTTGGATGAGGGCCAAAAGAACCTTCACTTGCAATTCCTAAATCACAATTAGAGGCCTCCATGGCAAACAGGCACTTATTTTTCAGCGTAATTAATGCATCATCCTTGCGTTCAATTTCTCCGCTGAAAGTTCCCAATAGATCTGTGTCAAAATCAGTATTGATAAACCACTCCGCACCCAAATATTCCGCGATTAAAGGCCCAATGACTTTTTCCTTATCGTGTTTGGTTGCAATGACTAATTTTCGACCAACAAAGTCCATTTCAAAATAATTAGATCAATTGCGCTAAATTAAACTTCAAGGCTAAGAACGCTTTTTTTGATTTTGCCATGCTTTCTACCCATTTCAATTTAGCCTGAATATATGCTAATTCACGCGCGTTTATTAGAAATAATGAACTTTCTCCTGTTTCAAACATTTCTTTTTCTGCATCTAATAAACGTTTTGTATCTATAACTGTTTTTTGAAATATTTCAAGCTGATCCATCGCATTATTATACTCTATCTGAGCAGTACGAATTTTAAATTCAATATAAGCTTTGCTGTTCTCCAAATTAAAACGTTCCTCTTGCAATTTTAAATTGGTTTTTGCTAAATCTCCTCGCTCTTTTCTAAGGAAAATAGGCATTTCAAAAGTCAAACCCCATTTGTAGTTATTAATTGACATATTAGCAAAAGGATTATTTTGAATAGGTTGATTCAAAAAATTGTAATTCACTGCCAACTCCGGTTTCAACTGTTCTCTTTTCAATCTTCTTTCAATTTCCAACCCTTTTATTTTGAAGTTGGTGACTTGCAAATAGGGATGGTTTGTAATCGCCGTATCAATTTCTTGATTGGATAATAAGGAAAGAGAATCTTTTTCTAAAATTTCAATTTTTATAGGGGAGGTAAGGCTATCTAAATCTAAAGGGATTTGTTGTTCATTCCATAAAAACGTAGAAATCTTAAACCCTGAATTTTTAAATTCTGCCTGAAAACTCAATAACATCGATTCACGATTCTGAACTTGCAAACCCGCTTCAACAACATCAATTTGTGCCCGGTCGCCCAATTCAGCTGTTTGCTTTACAGCATCATAACGCACATTAGCCAATTGGAATGCCTCCTCCAAAATTTTCATCGAGTGAAAGGATAGAAACCAATCCCAATAAGCATAACCAGATTCATAAATCAGTTCGTTCAATTGAAGCTTTTGTTCAAAAAAGGTACTTTGAAAATATACTTTTGCCTTGAACAATTCAGCTCTTCTTTCATCGATAAAAAGTCCTTTGCCAATATTGACAGTCGCTCCAGCATATACCAAACCACTGGAAGGGGTTTTTTCTTCTGGATTTAAAAACGCCCCTTGATTTGATTCAAAACCTCCTTTGAATTCTAGGCCGTACCATGTTGGCACCTTCAATCCTGAGTGAATTAAATTATAATAGGCCGTGGAGTTAAAATTCTTTTGTAGGGTATGTGTAAAGATTTTTGGGTCAAACCCTCCTTGAGCATACAAAATAGCCTTTTCTCCAAACTGAGTCTGAAGTTGAGCTTGCTTTGCCATAGGGTGATTTTTTAGTACAATTTCATAAAATTGCTTATCTGTAAGTGTTGTTTGTGACTCCAGAGTAAAACTGAAGCTTAAAATCAAAATTAGAATGAAAGAAATTCTCATTTTTCAGATTTTTTTTCTGTTTTTTTAGCCGCATAATAATCTGGAGGAAACCCATTAATTAAACGCCAAAGTTCGTAACCTACTTTTACATCATTCAACATTATCATGGTTTTAGCCCCACCTCCTACTCTCAATTTATCTGGCCATTTATGCTCTGATTTGTCAGGAACAATTAGCACCCTAAAATTCCCGTCCTCCCCTGCAAAATTATCAACTGCAAGAATGTCACCGCCAAAGGTGCCAAAGCTTGTATTTGGCCAACCAGAAAACACAATTGCAGGCCATCCATCAAACTGAATGCGAACGTGTTGACCTTTCTGCAACAAAGGCAAATCCATAGGTCGCACATACACCTCCAAGGCAAAATCATACTTTGCAGGCATTATGGTTGCGATTGCATCACCTTGTTTAATAGTTTCTCCAATTCCACTTGAGAGTGTTTTTGTAACAACTCCATCTTGAGGAGCTAAAATAAAATACATCCCATTTCGCACTGAATAATTCACTACTTGCGTTTGAAGTTTCGTTACATCCACTTCTGCATCATACATACTTGATAGTGCTGAAAACTTATCTGATTCTGCCTTTGAAACTTCATCTCTAAATTTTGCGCTTACTGAATTGAAACCTAGCTTAGCATCAATGATATCATTTTTGCTTTGTAAGTATTTTTGACGCGATGAAATCTCACTAGCATTTGCCCGCTGTAAGGCCAGTTTTCGAGTTTCAAGTTCAGTCTGGGACTTCAAATCAGCATCTTTTAATTTTTTAAATCGCTTGTATTGATCCTCTGCAATTTTATTGTTTTCTATTGCTGTGTAGTATTCAATACTGTCTGCTCTAACTTTTAATTCAGACTGTTGAAGTTTAATTTTAGCCTGTTGAAGCTGCAGTTGTCCATTGTCCAATAAAGCGTCTACTCGATTATCCAACGATTTGATTTTGTCCGTGTACGAGGAAACTGACAATTCCTTATTCTTCAGCTGATCCTTGGTTCGTGCAATTAAATTTGGATCAAAGTAATCTTCTTTTATCTCAGAAATAAAAAGAATGGTATCCCCTTTTTTTACAATATCACCATCCTTAACAAACCACTTCTCAATTCTACCTGAAATCATAGTATTTATTGTTTGAGGTCGTTGTTCAGGCCGCAAAGTGGTTATTTTTCCATTTGAACGAATATTTTGTGTCCAAGGTAAAAACAGGATGATATCAACAATAAAAAATAACGCATAGATGGAATATAACAATTTCTTAGAGGACTTTTTTCGCTCCAAGTATGACAGAGATTGAAAGTCACTAACTTCAATTGAACTTTTGTTGTCAGGTGATAAATTAAGCATAACTTTTACTTTTTAGCATAAGATTCATAACTACCATTAAAAACAATTTGGCCATTCTCAATTTCAATAATCAAATCAGAAATACGGTGAACTTTTGGATTCTGAGAAGCAATTATAAGCGTACAATCCTTTATCGAATTGATTGCTGCTAACAAAGACTCAAGTTGCTTGTTGTTCATGCCAGAGGAAAGATTTTCCAACAGCATCAACTTTGGCTTTGTCAACATAACACGCGCTAGAAGAATTTTTCTTTCAACATCGTGAGGGATAACCAAATAATCAGGGTTGATTAACGTATCATATTTTTCATTAAGTTGTTCAATGTTGTCATCAATTCCTAATTGACGACAAACATCAATAACATCTATCAACTGAAAATCAGTTCTTCCAAATAAAATGTTTTCCTTAATTGATCCAAAAATCAACTTGTCTTCAGCCAATACTGCACCGGTCGATTTCAGCATTTCATTTTGATCTAAATTTTCCAAAGGTTGATTATCCAAAAATATGGAACCGGTATACTTATTTAGATGTCCTAACAGGATTAAAAACAGCGATTTAGAAGATAGACTTGAATCTGAAACTATACTGATTTTTTGACCAGGCAAGGCATGCATGGTAAATTGATGTAAAGCAGAAAGGGTCGTTTCTTCCATTTGAAAATTGAGGCCTTTAATTTCCACATGAACACCTTTCTCAGAGTGCACAAATAAATGACTGCCTTTTCTCTCCTCTATTGGCAAATCGGTTACTTGTCCAATCTTTTCTATAGAGGTAAGAACATCGTAAACAAGATCTAGATTTAAAATTATCTTCTCTACCGACGACAAAACCAATACAATAATAATCTCGGAGGCTACAAATTGTCCAATATTCATTTCTTGATTTACAACTAACAAACCACCAACAATCAATAGGCAAAGAGCAATTAAAATTTTGAATAAAATCAAATACCCATATTGCTGAACTAAAATTCGAAAATGATTCTTTCTAGCGTTAATATACCCTTGAAGCTTTTCATCAACAACAGTTAAGTGAAAATTTGTGCCGGCATTTCTAACACTAGATCTGGCAATGTTTATTTCATTTAACCAATTCACAACTTTATACTTTTGAGATGATTCTTTCAAACTTGTTTTATATCCTCCCTTGGATGTTAGCCTAATAATTATATATAGTAAAAACAATAATCCTACCCCGAAAAAAATGAAGAAACTGTGATAAAAAGCAAGTAATCCCAGACCAAACACTATTTGTAATGAGGCAGCCATGAAATCAATTAACAATTTTGAAGTCGCTTTTTGAATAGTAAGGGTATCAAAAAAACGTGCATTTATTTCAGGATGGTAATAATTGCGTAACGCCTCAAGTTTTATTTTTGGTATCCGATAAGCAAATTCAAAAGCTGATCGCGTGAAAATTCGCTGTTGTAAATTCTCCGTAATTCTTAATTGAAGTATATTCATTACACCTGAAAATCCAATTGCTGCAACCACGAGACCAACCAACAAAAACCAAGAAGCACTGAGCTGGCCAAGTTGAATAAAATTAATTATCATTTGGATTCCTAGTGGAAGACCAAGCGAAATTACACCACTAAAAATGGCGAAAATATAGATATTTCTTATTTCAATCCTATCAGGAGTCAATAGGTTCCAAACACGAGTTAAAATACTTTCTTTTCCTTCAATCATTTTTTATTGTTTTAAATACCAAATCCAAATAAAAATGCTCAACCAAATCATCTTCTTTTCGTGAATTTGTAAGTCTCGGCAAATGCTCTGCAAAAAAGCGTTGTTGATTACTGCCCTCAATCATACTTGAAACCAGCATATTGGGATACGGATAACTTGGATTTACTTCCAAAATTATAGCTGCAACAGCATTAACAACATCCTTATAAACTGAAAATATGCCAACTTGATTTTCCTGATCCACTTCTTTTGTTATTAAAGCTTTAACAGCCTCGTTAATTACAATGCGCTTTAATATTTGTTCATTAGTAAAAAGTGAATCCTTTTCAGGGTCTGGAAAAGAAGTCAAAATATGAATCGCCTTTTTCAAACGTTGATTTGGATCGATTATGTTATTTGTTTCAAACAACAACCGTGTCAAAATACCCGCCCAATAACAATTTGTCAGGTACAACAACAATTTGTGCTTATTCTCAAAATACCTGTAAACAGAAGCCTCAGAGGTTTTTATTTCGTTCGCTAATTTTTTAAACGTAAAAAGTTCAAACCCTAAATCATCTATTAAATCAATGGCTACATTAAGTATACTTTTACCTAATAACGAAGTATGAGGATCTTTTAGGTATAATTCCTTATTAATACTTATTGAAATATTTGATAAAATTTGATTCATAAAAGTAATCAACACAAATTTAATAGTAATACTATTACAAAACAACTATTTAGCCAATATGTTTTTTATAAAATTTAAAACCATTGATTTTTACTTTTTACAGGGGTTGAATTAATAAACTCGTAGTATCTTTATCTCGTGAAATTACATACACAAGAAATTTCAAAAAGTTATCGTGGTCGCCAAGTGGTGAAAAATGTTTCCATTGAAGTAAATCAAGGAGAAATCGTTGGTCTTCTTGGGCCCAATGGCGCTGGTAAAACCACCTCGTTTTATATGATAGTTGGCCTAGTTAAACCTGACCAAGGAACAGTTTTTTTGGATGAAATTGACATCACAAAACTACCCATGTATAAAAGAGCACAACTTGGAATAGGTTATTTGCCCCAAGAGGTAAGTGTTTTCAGAAAACTATCTGTAGAAGACAACATTATGGCCATTCTTGAATTGACACATTTAAATAAAAAGCAACGCGAGGAAAAACTCGAAAAACTTTTGGAAGAATTTAGTTTAACGCACGTTCGAAAAAATTTAGGCAATCGACTTTCAGGCGGTGAAAAAAGACGAACAGAAATTGCAAGGGCGCTGGCAACAGATCCTAAATTCGTGCTTCTTGATGAACCATTTGCAGGTGTTGACCCAATTGCGGTCGAAGATATTCAAAGTATTGTTTGGGAATTAAAAAAGCGTAATATTGGTATATTAATTACAGACCACAACGTTCAAGAAACATTGTCAATTACAGACAGAGCATATCTCTTATTCGAAGGTAGTATATTGAAATCAGGATCAGCTGAAGACTTGGCAGGTGATGAACAAGTAAGAAAAGTGTATTTAGGTCAAAATTTTGAACTGAAAAGAAAACTCTAAATATGGGGAGACATTCATTCTTTATTTTATTTGTGTTACTTATAATCTCTTCCTGTGGTTCGAAAGAAAAGAAAACGCCCGAAAATGAATCAAAAAAACTAGACTATTATCAATATTTTGGTTTCGATTTATCTAAATACGATATTCCAGCTACCATTATGCTTCCAGATGAATCCGTTGGTATAGGTACGAGTTTTATCCCCGAAGTCAAGCACAATGAAGCTGATTTTTTATGGGAAGTAAACATTGGTCCTAATTTCGTGTTTTTGATAGAGGATTACGGAGATTTAAAAAATTTAATAAGTAGTCATAAACAAAAATTAATGGATTCTAAGAATTCAATTTACACGATTAAATTTATTATTGACGAGCCTGAACTTATTATATACGAGCGTAAAATAAAGGACGTAGACGGGTCAATTCCTTCAACCTACCACGCCTATGCTCAAAAGAAAATTAATGGTGTTTATTATGAATTTAAAACAACAGAATCTGGCAATAGCAAAAAAGTAATTGAATGTTTCGAAAAATCGTTTCGTTCCATAAAAGAAATACCATCAAAATGAATTTAACTAGAGAAAGTATTTTAGAAGTTTTAAGCAATATCACTGAGCCAGATATAAAAAAAGATATTGTTTCGGCAAATTTGATTGAGCTTTTAGAATTGACAGATAATTCAATTACGCTGACCATTTTAATTTCAAATCCTGCACTTCACGCTAGAAAACGCATGCAAGAGGCTATTGAATTTAATTTACGTCGTTTTTTTGGCGAAACCATTGAAATTAATTGCACTATTCAAGGCATACCTTCAGAAGCCAAACAAGCTCGAAGAAAAATATTACCCGATGTGAAAAACATTGTTGCAATTGCTTCAGGAAAAGGCGGAGTTGGAAAATCTACATTAACTGCGAATTTAGCGGGAGGACTGCTCAAAGCAGGTTATACTGTTGGTATTATTGATGCTGATATTTATGGTCCTTCTATGCCTACAATGTTTGATGTCTTGCATGAACGTCCTACAATGATTGATATAGATGGTGAATCTAAAATTAATCCGGTAGTATCTCATGGTATTAAATTGTTATCGATTGGTTTTTTTACAGATCACGATAATGCGGTAGTTTGGCGCGGGCCAATGGCTTCTAAAGCATTAACACAAATGATTACCGATGCTCACTGGGGAGAACTAGATTTTTTATTAATCGATTTACCTCCCGGCACAGGAGATATTCATCTTTCTCTTCTTCAAACCGCACCTTTAGATGGTGTTGTGATTATAAGTACACCTCAAGAGGTTGCCTTAGCTGATGCTAGAAGAGGTGTTAACATGTTTAAATTAGATTCATTACACGCACCGGTTATAGGTATTGTAGAAAATATGGCTTGGTTTACTCCTGCTGAATTACCTGAAAATAAATATTACATTTTTGGTCGTGATGGAGCAAAAAATCTCGCAGAAGGAATGGGCGTTCCATTCCTTGGGGCTATTCCTATTGTCCAAAGTGTTCGGGAGGCAGGAGATGCTGGACGACCAGCGGTGTATCAAGAAAACACACCGATTTCAATTGCATTTGATGAATTGGTTGTTAACTTTATCAACGAGTTAAATACAGTTAAAGAAAAAAAGAAAAAATAAGTTCACTATGAATACGCAATCAGAACTTTCACTTCTAAATAAGGTTAATCAAGCAATTGATCAATTAAGACCATTTTTACATGCCGATGGAGGTGACATGGAATTAGTAGAAATCACGCCTGATTTTATAGTTAAAGTAAGAATGAAAGGAGCTTGTAAAGAGTGTTCGATGAGTGCAATGACGCTAAAGGCAGGGCTTGAAGACGCAATAAAAATTGCAGCACCGGAAGTGAAGTCTGTACAAGCTATTGATGAACTTGAAATAATATGAAAATAAACTATTAAATACGTTTATTTTGAATTTCTTACATTAGTTTTTTTACTATGATACGCATTGGCATTAATGGTTTTGGTAGAATTGGACGCTATGTTACACGGATAGCTTTGGATTCAGAGGATATTGAAATATCTTTAGTTAATGATTTATCAGATATACATACACTTGCTCATTTATTGAAATACGATAGTATTCACAGAACATTAAAACATAATTTTATAATTGAAGGAAATCAACTTGTTTTCGAAAATGGAAAGTCAATTACATTTGTATCTTGTCCTCATCCGAGCGATATTCCTTGGTCGGATACGAATATTGATTTCATAATTGAAAGTACAGGGAAATTTGTTTCTAGAGAACTGGTTTCTCAGCACAAAATATCTCTGAATCAAAAAATCATTATCTCGGCTCCAACAACATCAGTTGACATACCAACGATAGTATTAGGTGTAAACGAAAATACATTATTAGGTTCTGAGAAAATAATTTCAAATGCTTCGTGTACTACAAATAATGCGGCGCCTATGATTAAAGTCATGAAGGAGTTATGCTCAATTGAAGGTTGTTTTATTTCTACTGTACATAGTTACACAACAGATCAACATTTACATGACAGTCCACATCGAGATTTGAGAAGAGCACGAGCAGCGGCTCAATCTATTGTACCAACATCTACTGGTGCTGCTAAAGCGATTGTTCATATATTTCCTGAATTACATGATCGATTAGGTGGTGGAAGTGTCAGAGTACCTGTTGCTGATGGATCTTTAACAGAAATCACAATATTCACCGAGGATGTACTTAGCATAGAGCAAATTAATAATGCTATGAAGCTAGCTTCAGATACAACCTTAAAAGGTATTCTAGCCTATACGGAAGATCCTATTGTTTCTGTTGATATAATCGGAAATCCAAACAGCTGTGTTTTTGATGCTAAACTAACTAGTATTGTAGGTAAAATGATAAAAATAGTTGGTTGGTATGACAATGAAACGGGTTACTCAAATAGACTCATTGATCTGGCTCGACATCTTCAGTAGAAACAAAAAAACGGACTCACCTAAATGAACCCGTTTCTTAAATGTATACTCAATTAATAGTTTAATGTTCTTCTTCCCCGTCTGCTAGAGGTACATTTTGAGGAATAAAGTCTTCAGAAGCTCCTGGTTTAGAATAATCATATGGCCATCTGTGTACAGTTGGCAATGCTCCCGGCCAATTTCCATGAACATGTTCTACTGGAGTAGTCCATTCCAAAGTATTTGAATTCCAAGGATTTTGAACCGCTCGAGGTCCTCTGTAAATGCTGTAAAAGAAATTGAAAAGAAACAATATTTGACCCAATGCTGATATAATTGCAAATACTGTTACAATAACATTCAAATCCATAATCATTTCAAATGAATTCGAATCAAACTCATTATACACAGAATAATCATAGTATCGACGTGGTGCACCAGCTAGACCAACAAAATGCATAGGAAAGAAAACTCCATAAGCCCCAACGATAGTAACCCAAAAATGAGCATATCCCAGGCGTGTATTCATCATTCTACCATACATTTTAGGGAACCAATGATAAACACCGGCAAACATTCCAAATACAGCCGACATACCCATTACAATATGGAAGTGAGCGACAACAAAGTAAGTATCGTGAATTGCAATATCAAGAGCCGAATCCGCTAGAATTATTCCTGTTACACCCCCTGTGATAAAGGTAGAAACTAAGGCAATTGCAAATAACATTCCTGGTGTAAATATTAATGAACCTCTCCAAAGAGTAGTTAAATAATTAAATACCTTAACTGCTGATGGAATAGCAATTAACAATGTTGTAAATACAAAAACACTTCCTAAGAAAGGATTCATTCCGGTAATAAACATATGATGACCCCAAACAATAAATGATAAAAACCCAATTGCTAAGATTGAGCCAATCATTGCTCTATATCCGAAAATTGGCTTTCTGGCGTTTGTTGAAATAATTTCAGAAGATAATCCTAATGCAGGAAGTAATACGATGTACACCTCTGGATGTCCTAGAAACCAAAATAAATGTTGGTACAACAAAGGTGAACCACCATGATTTGTTAACATCTCACCTCCAACAATTATATCCGATAAATAAAAACTTGTACCGGCTAATCTATCCATAGTTAACAACAAGGCTGCTGAAAGTAATACAGGGAAAGACAACACACCTAAAATTGCAGTAACAAAAAATGCCCAAATTGTCAAAGGCATTCTTGTCATTGTCATTCCTTTTGTTCGCAAGTTTATTACAGTTACAATATAGTTCAAAGATCCAATTAAAGAACCAGCGATGAAAATAGTCATAGAAACTAACCAAAGCGTCATTCCCAAACCTGATCCAGAAACCGCTTGTGGGAGAGCAGAAAGTGGTGGGTAAATTGTCCAACCTGCCATTGCGGGACCAGATTCAACGAATAAAGAAATTACCATTATTACTGATGACACTGCAAAAAACCAATAAGAAAGCATGTTAAGGAAACCAGAGGCCATATCACGAGCTCCTAATTGCAAAGGAATCAGAATATTGGAAAAAGTACCTGATAAACCACCTGTTAAAAGAAAGAATACCATGATTGTACCGTGAATAGTAACAAGACCTAGATACATATCCTGACTTAACACACCATTTGGTGCCCACTTCTCCCCTAAAAAGAAAGAAAGAGTTTCCGAACTTTCTCCTGGCCATGCCAATTGAATTCGAAATAAAATTGAGAGCAACATGGCAATTATACCCATAAATACGGCAGTTATTAAAAACTGCTTACCAATCATCTTATGGTCATGACTAAAAATGTATTTAGATACAAATCCTTCTTCATGATGGTCATGGTCATGATGACCGTGTTCATGATTTCCGTGCGCGTGTGAATCTCCTTCGTGTGCTATTGAAGCCATATTGAAATCTTTTAATTATATTAAACTTTCTTTAATGTATCTTTTTTATCTGTTAAAACTGCATTTGAATCTACTTTAGTAGCATCTGCTGGTGCAGGATTTGGTGATTTTGCCGGAGCTGCAGGAAAATACTTATCCTTGAAAGTTTCTTTCATTTTTCTTCCCTCCCATGCAGTATATTCTGCTTTTGATAAAACAACAACAGTCATTTTCATTTTATAATGTGCCCCACCACAAATTTTATTACACATCAATATAAAATTGAAATTCTCATTCTTCATTTTTACTCTCATATCCTTTGTAGTGATATCAGGAGTAAATTTAAATCGAGTCATTAAACCAGGTACAGCGTTCATTTGAGCTCTAAAATGAGGAAAAAATGCAGAATGAATTACATCCATTGACCGGAAATTGAACTCATATAACTGATTAACACACAAATAAAGTGTATCTTTTTGAATGATATCATCCCAAGCGTCGTTATCAACTTTGGTATTGTGATTCTCTTTCATTTGGTAGAGCAATCTAATTAGACGCTCCTTGGAAGAAAGATCTTTCTCAAGCTTAGTCTGTGCAGAATCACTTAAAACAATTGATGAATTATTCAATTTCCGTTGAATAGCCTCAATTCCATTTACACCTTTAAGCATATGAAAAATTGCGGTATCAATTGTATTAGAAGTTACTAATCCAAGTTCATTGTTATCCGTAGTTAACTTGTAATCAAACTTACCCAATCTATTATTCTTTCCTGCATAGCGAGCTGTCCAATCAAATTGTTTTGAATACAACTCAACCACTTTCGCATCGTTACCTGCATGACTTGTCAGATCGTTCCAAGATTTTAAACCTAGAATTATGATAACCGCTAATACACAGGCAGGAACGACTGTCCACAACATCTCAAGTTTATTGTTATGCGGATAATAATAGGCAGGAACACCCGGCTTCTTAACATACTTATAAGAAAAGTAAAACAAAAGTGCATTGGTGAAAAAGAAAACGGCAATTACAATAATGAAATTCAAATTAAGCAACCAATCCGTCTCCTTACCTTCAACACTCGCTGCGTCTCCACGTCCGGTCCATCCATATTCTAACATCAAATAGATAAATCCAAAAAATTGGAAAAACATGAAAAGCAACAATAATAACGCATTGAAATTATTATCCCTACTACTAATCTCATGCTCGTTTTTTCCACGCAATTTAGAAGAAAGTTCATATACCCTAACTAACTGAGCAACAGCAATTGCTGCGAAAATAACTACTAATAATATAATTAATTTGTTTTCCATTGTTCTAACTTATTACTAAAAATTAAATTTCATGATGAACACTTTCATCCAAAAATGGATGATTAACAGGCATTAAAGGTGCCTTTGATAAATTATTTAACAAAATACGTATAAACAGTCCTGCACAAAGTAGCAGAAGTCCAACTTCTAGAAATCCAATTTTTGCATTCGCTCCCAAAGAACCAGCAGAAATCATTAAATATACATCTGTCCAATGTCCAATTAAGATAATTATTCCTACAAAAGTTAACACTCCATAGTTACGTTTTGCATCTCTCGACATTAGTATTAACATTGGAAAAGCAAAGTTTATCAAAAACATTGTGAAATATAATACCTTAAAATTTTCCATTCTCATTTGATAGTAAGTCACCTCCTCTCCTATGTTAGCATACCATATCAACATAAACTGAGAGAAGAACAAATAAGACCATAAAAAAGATGTTGCAAAAGTCCATTTTCCAATATCATGAATATGTGAGTCATTCACTCGCTCTAGATACCCTAACTTTTTAAGATAGATTGTGGTTAAAACTATTACTGTCATGGCTGAACACCACATTCCAGCAAAAGTATACCATCCGAATAGAGTTGAGAACCAATGCACATCTATTGACATGATCCAATCCCATGCTGACGTAGAACTAAAAACAGCAAAGAACACTAAAAATGTAGCCCCTTTTCGGTAATTTTTGAAATGTAATTCAGTTCCACCGATTCTATCTTCTTCCAAAGAACGCTTTCTAAATCCGTTCCAAAAAATATAATACGTTGCCAAATACACTATAGTTCTAATCCAGAAGAAGATCTTGTTCAAATAAGCACTTTTCCCTTCAATTATCTCATCATAATGATGAGAAGCAGGATTGGTTGTTTCTGGATCCATCCATATATAAATATGTGCCCCATCCATTAATGTAATAATCAATAGAATCAGCGCAAGAAGTCCCATTCCGTATGGTAAAACACCAGCTACTCCTTCTATAACTCTTTTAACAGAAGCATACCAACCTGTCTCAGTTGCATATTGTAAAGTAAGAAAAAATAAAGCTCCTAGAGCTATTGCAAAAAAGAAAAATGCATTTATTAATCCATTGGTAAGAAGTCTTGTTACAAAATGATGATCTTCCATTCCTGTGACAACTCCAACCGCAGCTAAAGCCGAACCAAAGATGATAAGTGAAAGAGTTATCTTCTTTGCTTTATTTGGTGTACTAAATTCCATACTCATCGCTTATTTTTTTTCAGTTTTTGTTGATTTAACTGCAGTTGAATCAGAACCACCACTGATTCCTACAACTTTCCCGTCCTTAACAGTTCCGTAATCCTTATTTTGTAATTTTCTTACGTAATGAACAAGCGTCCATATCTCTTTCTTATCAAGCATTGATCCATGAGCACCCATAGCTCCTTTACCATAGTAAATAGAATAGAAAATTTGTCCATTTGAAAGTGCCGTACGATCTCCATAATTAGGCACACCATTGTAAGCTTGACTTAGCACCATAGGCCCATTTCCATCACCTTTCTCACCGTGGCAATGCATACATTTAGATGCGTAAATTTCCTTTCCTTCCTTTAAAACTTTATCCGCATTATGAACAGTAAGCGTTAAAGGATTTTGCGTGTCTTCTTTAGCAAGTTCATATTCATTTTGACTTGAAAACTTAAAGTCTCTCAAACCATGAGTTACCCAAAATTCAGAACTTGGATTTCTAAAATAAGGTAACATCAAAGCAACCTCTTCAGAATTAGTTCCATAAAATGGAATAGTCCCTAGTGGAGGAATCATAGCTGATAATTTTGTTTTTAATGCCTTATTCTCGCGACCTCTAATCTCTGCATAATCAACATACGGTTCTATCGCTGGAGAACGGTACATATCCGGCATGTATTCTAACCCAGCACTATCACTATCAGCAACGCATCCAGTAAAAGTAAAAGCAGTAATAACTACCGAAGCTAAACCAATTAATTGTATAAATTTCATTTTCATTTCTAATTACCTTTTTCGGGTTATACTATTAACATTCCTTTTCTTCTAACGCTTCAATTCCCGTTTCCTTCAATAGTGACTGAATATCTTCTGAAGAATGATTGTGATTCTCTGACAATCTTATCTCCATCACAAATCTATCATCTGTTGTAGTAGGATACGGATTTTGAGCCGGCATTCCAGGTAAAGTTTTATTTCTCAAGAAGTACGTTATTGCCATACCATGCGCTGCACAAAGTACAGTAAACTCAAATGATATTGGAATAAAAGATAAAATATTCTCTAGGTATGAAAAATTTGGCTTTCCACCTATATTCATTGGCCAGTCAACTACCATAAAGTAACGCATACCAATGGTTGCCAATGTTAAACCTGTTAAACCATACAAGAAGGCCATAATTCCCAAGCGAGTATTCTTAACTCCAATTATTGGGTCTATTCCGTGTATTGGAAACGGAGAGAAAACCTCATTAATTTTAATCCCTTTGGAAACTAGTTTTTTAGCTCCATCCTTTAAAACTTCTTCGTCCGTGTAAGTTGCAAATATTACTTTATCTGACATTTCAGTACTTTTTTCAATTATTAATGTGCATGATGAGTATCGGGAGCGTTTTTATACGATTCTCCAGATGATTTCAAAATTGTTTTAACTTCATTAAGTGCAAGTACTGGAAAGTATCTCGCAAACAATAAGAAAAACACAAAGAATAAACCAATCGTTCCAACATAAACTCCTATGTCAATATGACTTGGATAATGCATACTCCATGCTGCTGGTATATAATCTCTGTGTAACGAAGTCACGATGATTACATAACGCTCGAACCACATACCGATGTTTACAACAATAGATATAAAGAAAGTGAATAATAAACTTCTTCTCAATTTCTTAAACCACATTAGCTGAGGAGAAATTACATTACATGTCATCATAGACCAATACGCCCACCAATAAGGACCAGTTGCTCTATTGATAAATGCATAAGATTCATATTCTACTCCTGAGTACCAAGAGATAAATAGTTCTGTAATATAGGCAGTACCTACGATAGATCCCGTTACCATAATTACGATATTCATATATTCAACATGCTTAGTATGAATATATGCCTCTAATCCCATTGCTTTTCTCATGATTAACAAAAGGGTTTGTACCATGGCAAAACCAGAGAATACTGCACCTGCAACAAAATAAGGAGGAAATATTGTAGTATGCCATCCAGGAATTACAGAGGTTGCAAAGTCAAATGATACAATTGAGTGAACTGAGAATACTAGTGGAGTTGCTAAACCAGCAAGAACCAAAGAAACTAATTCAAATCTATTCCAATGTTTTGCTCGACCAGACCATCCAAAAGATAAAATCGAGTACATTCTTTTAGCAATTGGTTTTTTGGCTCTGTCGCGAATTGTTGCAAAATCAGGTATTAAACCTATGTACCAGAAAACTAATGAAACTGATAAGTACGTTGAAATAGCAAATACGTCCCAAAGAAGTGGAGAGTTAAAGTTCACCCAAAGCGAACCAAATTGATTTGGTAAGGGAAGTGTCCAATATCCTACCCATAAACGCCCCATGTGAATTAATGGAAACATTCCGGCCATAAATACTGCAAATATTGTCATTGCTTCTGCAGAGCGGTTAATAGCCATTCTCCATTTTTGTCTAAATAATAATAGCACAGCTGAGATAAGCGTACCGGCATGACCAATACCAACCCACCAAACAAAATTGGTGATATCCCAAGCCCATCCAATTGTTTTATTCAAACCCCAAACTCCGATACCAGTACCCAATAAGTACAAAATACAACCAACACCATAAATTCCAATGATCAAGGCAATTCCAAATAGGACGTACCACATTTTAGGCGCCTTATCTTCAATTGGTCGACACACATCCTCAGTAATGTCATGATACGTCTTATGACCTAAAATGAGGGGTTCTCTTATTGCTGCTTCTTTATGCATTTCTTACAATTTTATCAATTAATGATGTCCTTTTTTTGATTCACTTTTTTGCTCTCCATGTGAAGATCCATGAGCACTTGATTTTTGAAGTTTAGCAAGTAAATCATTTTTTTCATTTCTTACTTTCACCTTGTACCAAACGTTTGGTTTAACACCAACCTCTTCAAGTGCCTGATACGCTCTATTGTCTGATGAACTTTTTCTAATAGAAGATTTAACATCATTCCAATCACCCACGATTATTGCATTTGTTGGACAAGCGTCAGCACAAGCAGATGAAAATTCTCCATCCTTAACTGGTCTTCCGTCTTTCTTCGCTACTAACTTACTAGCTTGTATACGTTGAACACAGAAAGAGCATTTTTCCATTACACCTCTTGTTCTAACAGTAACATCAGGATTAAGAACCATTCTTCCTAAATCATCCTGAGCTGGGTTAAACTCTGTGAATTTCTTGTATGACGGGTAATTAAACCAGTTAAATCTCCTTACTTTATATGGACAGTTGTTCGCACAATATCTTGTACCAATACATCTGTTATATGCCATTTGATTTAATCCTTCATTACTGTGAGTAGTTGCAGCAACTGGACATACAGTTTCACAAGGAGCATGATTACAATGATGACACATCATAGGCATATGAACAACCTTTGGATTCAATGCAGCATTTTCTGCTTTATCATAACTAAATGAATCATCATCCTTACGTGTTCCAACTGCAGCCTCCTCGTCTGATGCAAAATATCTATCAATACGCAACCAATGCATTTCTCGGCCACGTCTAACCTCATCTTTTCCAACAACAGGAACGTTATTTTCAGCTTGACAAGCAATTAAACATGAACTACATCCAATACAAGATGACAAATCTACCGTCATTCCCCATCTGTGACCAATATGCTCTACAGGATGCTTATCCCATAAATCGAACTCACTCACCGGACGCTTAACATGGTTTCCATGTTCATCCAATTTCTGTAGCATGTGAGCAGGATTATATGCATCCTTATCTTTAGATTTGTAGATATCCAATGTGGTTTCACGTACGATTGAGTGTCGACCCATCACTGTATGATGTATTTGAGTAGCAGCAATGCTATACTTATCACCCGTTGATTCAATTTTTCCAGAATTAGAATATTGCATCAACCCATTTGCAATGGTAACAAAAGTAAATACATTTTCACCAATAGCTTTTGGATTTCCTTTGTCGTCCGTAGCGTGACCACCGTATTCCTTGGTTTGAAAAGCAGCTTTTCCTATCTTTTCACCATTCGAACCACGACCATAACCTAACGCCACACCAACAGTGCCAGGAGCTTGTCCAGGAAGTGGATAAACAGGAAGGGTAACAGATGATCCGTTGACAGTTAATTTAGCCAATGACAATCCGTTTTCTTGATCGTAAGTTTTTACAAAATTATACGAATCCATTTCTGAAGGATTCATTGTAATATAATTATCCCATGTCACTTTAGTAACTGCATCTGGTAATTCTTGTAACCATGGATTACCAGCCTGAGTACCAACACCTATTGCATTTTTTTGATACAATACTACTTCTAAACCACTACCTTTAGCTACTGCAGGAATTGAAACTTCTTTAAATGAAGAAGCTGTAGATGTAGTAGTTTCCGTTTTTACTTCATCTTTCTTTTCTTCTTTAATTGGATTTTCCTTTGTTTCTACTTTAGCAGAAGCAACAGTCAACGCAGCAGAGCTAGCATTAATACAACTATTGTGAACAGCCATATTCCAGCTAGTTCCAAAGTCAGCATCCTCCGCTTTAATCACTGATTCTTTCCAATTGGTTTGAATATAATCAAATGCTATTGTAGAATTTTTCCCAGTACGTTTATTTGCCCCTGTCCAAACGATTAGGTTTTCCAACAATGAAGCCGTATCAAAAAGAGGTCGGATTGTTGGTTGTGCTAACGCGAAATGAGAACCCATCGGATTATAATCGGACCAAGATTCTAACGCATGACTCTCCGCACAAACTATTTTACACTTGGAAGCTGTTTCGTCCATGTGAGTAGAAATACAAATTGTATTCTTTATCTTTGATAAACCTTCTCCAAACTGTTTCCCATTCGGCAATGAATAAACTGGATTTGTTCCTGATATAATCAAAGTATCAAGACCTTGACCTGATACAACATTTTTAACTAGTGAAGATACTTTAGTATCATCTCCATCAAATAATTTTACCGGATTAGTCAAATCTATTGTCACACCATATGAACCTAATAAATTATTCAATTTATTTGCCAATAACTGAATTGACTTATTATTGGCTCCTGCAATGACAAGGGATTCACCACGACTTGCTTTCAATGCTGCAACTGCTTCGTCTGCAACAGACTTTGCTTGTTTAGACAATTCAGATGATTGAGAAACACTACCTCCAAAAGCTTTGATTAGGTATGCTAGGACATTTGCCTCCTCAGAAGGTTTGATCATTCCTCTGTAATCAGCATTTGTTCCCGAAATTGACATTTGGGACTCAAACTGAAAATGCTTGGACATCCATGAATTATCTGGATTTCTAGTTATTCCATATTGAGATTGATAAATGTTTGATAAAAGCCAAGTTCCAAGGAAATCTGCTCCAACTGATACTATTGTCTTAGCCTTGCTAAAATTGTAAGAAGGAATAACAGCTTGACCAAAATTATCTTGATTAGCTAAACGAATTGCTCTATACGATACAGCATCATATTGAATGTGCTCAAACTTACCATCACCTAATTTCGCAGACAATGCTGATATAGCCTTTTGAACGGATGGACTTATGATAGTTCCAGTTAATAATACTGTTTTGGATGACGTTGCTAAAGCTTTAGATACCTCCGAATCAACATTTTTCCAAGACGAAGAGGCTTTTGAAATTTGTGGGCTTTGTAATCTAGCTCCATCATATAAACCTAAAACAGATGCAATTATTTGTGGATTTGTTCCTCCATTTGTAAAACCAAAATCTTTGTTTCCCTTGATGTAAATAGGTCGACCTTCTCTTGTTTTTACTAATATACTTGCATATGAATTACCGTCATAATACGTTGATGCGTACCATGTTGGCATACCTGGGGTAACATTTTCGGGTTTATTAACATAAGGAACAGCCTTAGTTACCGGTGCCTCACAAGCAGCTACAGTGGCAGCAGCTACAGAAAATCCTAAGAATTTTAGAAAATCCCTTCTTGCTGTAGATTTTTCAGCCAATTTGTCATCAGAGAGAAACTCTTCTACCGACATTTCAGTAGGAAATTCTTGTTCTCTAGATTTTAAGAACTCTGGTGTTTCTTTTAGTTCTTCTAATCCTTTCCAATATTTTCTTGTCATCTTCATTCTTTATTTACAGGAACGCTGTTTCTAATTTTAATAATGGCATTTTGCACACTCCCAACCTCCAAGTTCACTAACTGTAACCTTGTTGTCTTTCAAGTAATTCTTGTACAAAGATTTATCGTTATTTAGTAATCTTCGGTGAATCTCATTGTAGTAACCATCTTTCTTATCAGATAGTGGTCCTTTTGAAATTTCTTTTTTATCATGACACTCAATACACCAGCCCATTGTTAATGTTGGTTTGGTCAGTTTAATATTACCTTCTACCTTATTTAATTCAGAAACAGGTTGCACTTTAGGCGTTTCTTTCATTTTTGTCATATCACCGTGACATTGTTTACAATCAATACCACCAACAACTACATGTTGAGAGTGATTGAAATAAACGTGATCAGGTAAAACATGTACTTTGTTCCAAACAATTGGTTTTGGTGTGTTTTTATATTCGCCATTAACAAAACCAGCAGCGGCATAAATCTTTTGAATCTCAGCGGCAAATGGTTTCCCCTCTCCATTAATTTGCTTGTGACAGTTCATACAAACATTCACAGATGGGATACCTGCAGATTTTGATTTAGTAACTGAGCTATGACAATATTTACAATCAATTCCATTTACACCTGCGTGAACGCTGTGAGGAAACTTAATCGGTTGTGATGGTTGGTAAGCTTCCGTTACGCCTATACTGCCTAAACCTTGAATGGACATAACTAGAATTGAAATCACAATAACAAGAGTTGTCAAACCTACGTGTAATCTATATTTCCATGCTATTGATTTAAACTCTGATAAATAGGTTTCATGCTCCTTAACCGGTTTACCTTCGCTTTCTCTAACAGCATTATTTAACTGTCTTCTAACTCCACCTACAGCTAAGATTACCGTTATAAAAATAACACCCAGTAAAACCCAAGTCCAAGAACCGCCTTCTGACTTTTCAGATGAATTGTCTGCAGGAGCTCCGCCTTGAGATTTATCTGCAGGACCTGCAGCACTAGGTTCTGGTTGTGCATCTACATAATCTAAAATTCCATCAATTTCCTCTTTCTTTAATTCAGGAAATGCAGACATCGCAGTTGGTTTAACTGTCGATACTTGTGCCGCGTATGGATCTGATGCTGCAGCATTTTGCCAGTTATTAACCCAAGTGTAAATTGAACCCTCTTTTGCACCACCGGCAGCCCACTTATCACGAGCCTTAAATAATTTAGGGCCTGTTCCATCCTTGTGTGGTTGATGACAACTAGCACATTTTGCTTTAAACAAACCAGCTCCATCTACTTTAGCTTTTGCACCAGCAGCATCTTGAGCATTTGACACAAAAGAAACTAAGGCGATCATTGCGAATGCAACTAAACCTTTACTCCAATAATTTAAACTTCTAAGCATCTGATTTATAGATAATTTCTCCAATTTCAACTTATTTTATACCATAAAAACGCATCAAAACACATCATACAGCGATGGCAAAATTATAAGATTGTTCTAATTTTATGACAATTTAATGACAATTTTCATCTTTTTTTCGACAATTTAAAATCATTCTAAATAAGAAAAGAAGATTGTAAATAAGAAATGAGAGGATTTAGAATATTTTATTAATATCTTTGTGTAAATATTGATTCGATATGATTAAGGTTTTATTTGTGGTTTTGGTAGCATGTATTTCTCACAACACTTTTGCTCAAACTAAGGTGATTGCCGACAGCAGAATTATGGGATTAGTTGGAGGTAAATCGGGAGGGTCATACATGGGATTTCGCTTGCACATTTCATTTGATTCAGAAAAAACAGTTATAGACAATCAAAGAAAAAGTTTTATATCTCAATATCCTGGTATAGACACGTATGTTACATACCGAACTCCCTATTTCTACTTTGATGCAGGGGATTTTCGAACAAAAGCAGAAGCCGATGAAATTCATAAGAAATTAATAAAAAAATTTCCGCTATCTACTGTTGTTAAACAAGCTATTAATTTACCTCGAATTGATTAACTTCAATGAGAAGTCAACAAATAATTTAAATTTTGCATAAGAAAAAATTTTCTCAAGTCACTAAATCTTCTCAAGCCATTTCTTCAATTCCTTACGACAAACTACTTCTCAAACTCTTTTCCAATCATAAATCAAAAGCACTTTCTCACAAGCAGATTTGTAGCCTTCTAAAAATTAAAGAAGGGGCGCAACGAAAACTCATTTTTGAAAAACTAATTGAGCTAACAAGAAAAGGAGTGCTTAAGAGAATTGGGCATTCAGAATTTAGTCTCACAAAAGATGAAAATTTAGTTTATGGTTCATTAAGCATTGTGAATAGCGGAGTGGGATTTGTTTCTGTAACGAAAGAAGGGAAAGATATTTTTATTTCACCACCCAACATGGGTAACGCTATGGATGGTGACCAAGTTGAAGTGCGAATATTAAAGTCGGGTGGAAAACGAATAGAGGGAGAAATCACTCAAGTAATCGCAAGGGAAAGAACTCACATCGTCGGGAGAGTTCGGTATAACACCAAACAACCTAGATTAATTCCAGACAACCCAAAATTAGGATCTGAAATCTTACTCGACGAAGATTTTTTAATGGGTGCTCAACACGGAGATCGAGTTATCGCCAAAATTATTGGTTGGCCCACCCAAGGTAAATTGTGGGGAGAGGTTGTAGAAACACTTTCAGGATTGACTGACCATGATTCTGAAATGTTATCCATTTTGTGTTATAATGGAATACCTTTTGAATTTCCACAGGAAGTTTTAGACGAAGCACAAAACATAGATACTGAGATTAAAGATAAAGAAGTTGAAAATCGTCGTGATTTTAAAGATATTCTTACGTTTACAATTGACCCTGCTGATGCAAAAGACTTTGACGACGCTTTGTCTTTCGAATATTTAGAGAATGGGAATGTAGAAGTTGGGATTCATATTGCAGATGTTGGACATTATGTTCGACCTGGAAGCGCATTGGATAAAGAAGCGCAAAAAAGAGGGAATTCAGTGTATTTAGCAGATCGTGTAATCCCTATGCTTCCCGAGCAACTTTCCAATATTGCATGTTCACTTAGGCCCAATGAAGACAAATATTGTTTCTCGGTTGTTTTGGAGTTTGATGCATCATTTGATATTGTAAAGGAATGGTTCGGTAAAACAAGAATTTTTTCAGATCATCGTTTTACCTACGAAGAAGCACAGGAAATTATTGAAAACAAAGAGGGAAAATACAGTAAAGAAATACTGGTTTTAGATACAATCGCAAAATATTACCGAGGAAAAAGATTAACTAAAGGGGCGTTAGATATAGAATCAGAAGAGGTCCGTTTTCGTTTTGACAAGAATGGGGAACCAAGTGAAGTAATGATTAAAAGATCTAAGGATGCACATAAATTGATTGAAGAGTTTATGTTACTCGCCAATAAAAAAGTTGCAGAGTTCATTGGAAAACCAAGAAAAAATCATGTTGTACCATCCTCTGTGTATAGAATTCATGATCTTCCCGACCCGGCTAAAATTGATCAGTTAAAAGTTTTCCTTGACAAGTTTGGGCTTACACTCAATTCTTACGAGCCAAAACACATTGCCAAGAATTTAAATACACTTTTTGATAAAATAAAGGGGAATGCCGAATCCGGATTTATACAATCATTGGCAATTCGAACTATGGCAAAAGCAGCATATGATATCGAAAACATTGGGCATTATGGATTATCTTTCGAGTATTACAGTCATTTTACCTCTCCCATTAGAAGATACGCAGATTTATTAATTCATCGCATTTTACAAGAAGAACTAACTACTAAAAAACATCTGATTTCAGGTGAAAAATTACAGGATGTCTGCAAACACATTTCTAAAATGGAACGCAAAGCTTCTGATTCGGAAAGAGAATCAGCCAAATACTTTCAAACATTATTTGTAGCAGATCACATTGGTGAAACTTTTTCGGGGGTTGTAACTGGAATTGCTGATCATGGTTTGTTTGTTAGAATGAATGACAATCTATGTGAAGGCATGGTTCCAATTCAGGAGATCCCCGGAGATCGTTTTTATTTTGATCAAAACACCTTTAGAATTGTAGGAACAAAGACAAAAAAAGAATACAATTTTGGAGATCTTGTTAAGGTGCGTATTGTAGATGTTAAACCAAAGAAACGTCAAATAGATTTAGAACTTTTATAGCTTCCAGTATATGTTTGGAAAACAAAAAAAAGAATTACAAATTCAAGACCAAGACTTCAAAATACTTCCTACTGTTGTGCGTGATTACCCAGCAAAAGTTGTTTTAGCTTGGGCAAAATCTATCGATGGAGAAAGTCAATTTACAGTATGGTTAAATGAGAATGATTATCCAGAATTGGCAATGGCAACCTATGCCATTTATTTGAAAGATGAAGCGCGCTCATGGCTCATGCAGAATGGATTTCCTCATTTAATGGCCATGATTAATGCTGCTGAAGGCAATAAAAAAGCACAAGCTTGGTTGATAACAAATAATTTAGAATTGTATTTTCATTTAGCCATGGCCATTGAAGATGAAAAGTTAAGTTGGAAGTGGATTCAAGCTAATTGTGGTGTAGAAATTTTTATATTGGCAAAGTCAATCAAAAAAATCAAGGATCTCATTGAAGAAAATCACAATGATATTCATTCCTACGGAAAAGATTATTAAATCCTGAAACATAAACTCGAACGAATCGTTCAAAGTGTAAGTAATTTTTCGTAATTTACGGTATAAAACAACATTTTATCTTTTTCAACGTCTAATCAGTGAAATGAGATACTTTAAATTAGTACTAAGTCTGATGTTATTAATGAATTTCTTTCATTATAGAGGTCAATTAGTAACTAGTGTTTCAATGTCGCCCTTAAATCTTGTTCAAAATGTATTACTAGGGCCAGGAGTAACTATTTCAAATATAACTTTTAATGGAAGCGCAACTGCTATTGGTTCTTTTGGCGCAACAGGTACTAATCTCGGTATAACCAACGGGATTGTAATGACAACAGGAACAGTTCTCAATACGGGGGCGGGTCCACAAGGACCCAATAATCAACCGGGAGCGGGTGTTGATAATAATGCAGGTGGTTCAGCTCTTCTTACAAATTTAATTAACGGAACTCAAACCTATAATGCAGCCATTTTGGAATTTGATTTTATTCCATACTCTGATACTGTACGATTTAAATATGTGTTTGGATCTGATGAATACCCTGAGTTTGCTCCGCCAAATAGTTCTGGATTTAATGACGTATTTGGGTTCTTCATCTCGGGTCCAGGTATCACTGGTATGCAAAACATCGCAAAACTTCCTTCCAATGGCAGTATTGTTTCTATCAACAATGTAAACGCAATAACCAACTCTTCCTTTTACAACTTTAATGGTGACGGAAATAGCCCCCCTTATAATGCTAACCCTTTTTACATCCAATATGATGGATTTACAGATGTATTAGAAGCCATTTCAAGGGTAGAGTGTGGTGAAACGTATCATTTAGTACTGGCAATAGCGGATGTTGGTGATGGTCAATGGGATTCAGGGATATTCTTAGAAGCAAATAGTCTATCGTCTCAAACACCTATTGTTATTGATTATTCGATTTCTGACACTCTATTTGGGTCCCCATCTATTATGGCAGAAGGTTGTGTTTCTGGAACCATAACTCTTTCCAGAGAAGATAATTTAAACAATTCCTTAACAATCCCTATTCAAACCACCGGAACAGCAACAAATAATGTCGATTTTTCTGGGGTACCAACTAGCATAACATTTGCTCCAGGGGATTCTGTAATTACCTTTGATATTACCACAATTGCTGATTTAATCAGTGAAAATCAAGAAACAATAATTCTTTCATTCTTGATGACCGATCCTTGTGGAAATGTTACTCCATTTACCATTAACCTATCTCTTCAAGATATTCAACCGATATCCGTTTCTATTAATAATCCAATAGTGCCATGCCCGGGTGATAACATTGTTTTATCAGCAACAGTTACCGGAGGTCTTACTCCCTATAATTATCTTTGGAATACAGGAGAAACAACCAACTCCATAAGCCTGACACCAACCGCCACAGGAACCTATTTTGTTACAGTTACAGGAGCTTGTGTTACAACTCCAGCAAGTGACACCGTTATTGTTAATGTTCCAGTTTTTCAACCGCTTCAAATCAGCGTTTCTGATGACATTATATCCATTTGCCCATATGTGACAGAAACCTTAGAAGTAACTGCTACAGGTGGTTCAGGCACATTTGTATACAACTGGATAAGTAATGGGAATTCAATAGGTAATACTGAATCAATTGTCGTTTCACCTTCCACAACTACAATGTATATCGTATCCGTTTCAGACAATTGTGGCTCTGTCGTTTCTGATACAATTACATATACAATAACAAGTCCGCTGCTTGAAACCCTGGTTACTACCCCGCCAGAGATATGTCCTGGGGATAGTGCATTCATATCTGTAAGTGCCACAGGCGGTTTCGGAAATTATTATTATTTCTGGCCCACAACAGGGGATACTGTTTCTGGTATTTGGGTTAATCCATCCCAAACAACAACCTATCTCGTTGAGGTTTCGGACGATTGTCAAACATTTAGTGTGCCTGCATTATCACAAGTTATTGTAGTTAAACCAAATGCTGATTTTACGTACTTGAGTACGAATCTAATTGAAGGGTTGCCTATTTCAATTCAAAATTTAACGACCAATGGCTTTGTCTACGATTGGTTTTTCAGCGATGGAGGAACGTCTTCAATTATGCATCCAACTCATGTATTTGATTCTGCTGGAACTTATTACGTAACATTGGTTGCTGAAGACGCAAAGGGGTGTATTGACAGTATAACTAAGCCAATTTTTATTCAAAAAGAATTTTACATCTATATTCCAAATACTTTTATCCCCGACGACGACCGATATAATGAGTACTTCTCAGGGAGTTTTATTGGCGTAAAATCCGTTGAGATTTTTGTGTTTAATCGTTGGGGGGAGCAAATTTATGAATCGAAAGATCTAAATTTTAAGTGGGATGGAACTTTCAATGGCAACGATGTTCAAGAGGGAACATATTCATGGTTGTTAAAATACAAAAGAGGCGAAGGAAATACGGAGATATTAACGGGCCATATTAATGTATTGAGGTAAAACTCCTTAAAAATGAAATGTAACTTCATAATTGACTTAGGTAATTCAAATTTTAAAGTAGCCGCTTTAGAAAACGATGAAATAACTGAAATCTATAGGTTTAATAAAGAAGAAGATTTAAAATTAATCCAACTGATAAAAAATAAAAATGTTATTCTTTCTAATGTTGCCAAAAGTGAATTACTAGCTTTAGTGGAGGCAAATTGTAACCTACTGTTTTATCCAACAAGTTCTATTGATTTTCCCTTTTTTTCAGAATACAAAACCAAAGAAACTTGGGGAATGGATCGCGCTTGTAACATAGCAGCGGCAGGGCATTACTTCCCGGAAAGAAATGTATTAATCGTTGATATAGGAACGTGTATAAAATTTGATGTTATTGATGCGACAAATACTTATATAGGAGGTTCAATAAGTCCAGGAATACGATTAAGGTTTGAGTCTCTGGCTACTCAAACAGCAAATTTACCCTTGCTACAACCTCAACTAGAATATGATTTAATAGGTAAATCAACCTCTGAAAGTCTAATCAATGGAGTAATCAATGGATGTTACACTGAAATTCTTGGATTAATTCAGCAATACAAAGACAATTTTGATGATTTACTAATAATTATTACCGGTGGCGATTCTTTTTATTTTGATTTCAAGGAGAAAAGTAACATCTTTGCTGACGAAAATTTGACTTTGAAAGGTTTATATCAATTGTATCTGTTTAATGAGGAGTAAGTTAATTGTTAGTTTTTGGATAATCGCGGGAATGCAATTTGTATTTGGGCAGGTGCTAACTACCTCTCCTCTATCTTATTATGGGATTGGTGAATCCTCAAAGGAGAGTAATCCTATTTTTCAATCTTTGGGCTATTCAGGAGTTGCAATGGCTGATTCTGGCTATATAAATTACAATAATCCTGCAACTTACACGTCTTTTGGTTCCGGATACACTCTTTTATCGACGGGTATTCACGGAAGAATATCTCAATTTTCAGAAAATAACGAGCAAGTGATTAAAGGCTACAGCAACTTAAATCATCTTATGTTGGGAATGAAGCTTACAAAGTATTTAAGCACGTCATTTGGTCTTCGCCCATATTCGTTTAGAGGGTATCAATTCAGTAATAAGTTATTTACAGGAACAGATTCGATAATCAATGAATACAAGGGTATGGGAACATCCCAAATTGTTTTTATGGGCTTTGGAGTAAAAGTAATTAATTTAAAATCTACAAAATTATCGCTCGGATCGAATGTTGGTTATTTATTTGGTTCATTGTCAAATGATAGGGTAAGTAGAATTATTGTTTCCAACTCTTTAGCGGGAGGTGTCGAAAAAAAGAGAACTGTACTTTCTTCGTTGTATTATGATTTTGGTTTTCATTTTAGTCAGAAAATAACGAAAAATCACATTGTTGATTTGGGAGCTTCATTTGAACCGAAGCAAACTATTAATTCTAAGTACTCAGATGGATTATTTTATTCGCCGAATGTATTTAATGAAAAATTATTTGACACTATATCGTATCAGCAAGAATCTGGATCAATAACGATGCCTAGCAATTTTAATATAGGGGCTGTTTATACGTTCAATTTCAACAATGTTGTAAAGAATAATCGAAAATTAAATTCCCAAATAAAATTGACGGCTAACTACTCAAGAAAAGACTATTCTACTTATTCTGAGAATTTTGGATCGATTTCAATTGCTAATAATTTGGGACTCAATGAGCGATTGGGGTTAGGAATACAATGGATTCCAGAAAGAAATTATTTTGAAAATAATTCCCTAACCAAATTCTATCAAAGGATTTTTTACCGCACAGGATTTTTATCGGAAAAAACTCGATTTTTAAATTCAACGGATGAAATTCAGCATTTTGGCATTACCTTTGGGATTGGTATTCCGATTTTTGCCCAACAATCTCTTTCATCAGTAAATTTGGGAGTAAATTTGGGTAGAATTCAAAGAAACGTTGAAAATAGTTTGAGCGAAAATTATTCCTCCATCAATTTTGGCATAATTTTATCTCCATCAGTTTTTGACAAGTGGTTTAGAAAAAGAAAATTAGATTAAATTAATTATCATGAAACGTATTTTATTTTTTGGTTTTGTTCTTACGGCAATGAACGTGTTAGGTCAAACATCTGATTGTTTGTCAAGTGGCGCTGGTAAAAAACCAATTTACGACGCACAAAAGGCCAAAAAAGCGGCAATGACAATGGACTCTGTAAGTGATACCAAAGGTGCAATTTCAGAATATAAAAGAGAACTTGATTTCAGATTGAAAGCTGAACGAGCTTGTCCTGATTTTGACTTGAAAAATTACCGTCAAATTCAACGCGTTATCAATGATTTAATGAAAAGAGATACATCCAATGTAAAGTCTTATTTCGATACATTGAATGCTATGCTAGAGCGCATGGACGCCAAGTCGATAAACGATGTAAAAAATGGGATAAGAGCAGCGAATTATTTAAAGGGAACAAATCCTAATCGTGATAAAGCGGATGCATTCTACCAAAAAGCATTAAACGAAACAACTGTTAAACCTGAAGATGAATTAGTTCAGAATTACTATTTAAATATTTATAACATCTACAATAATGCTCCAGAAATAGGTAAATCCGCCTTGAAAGAAAGAATGATTTCTGAATATTTCGTACTTTCTAAGCTTTGCGTTGATAAACAATTGAAGGAGGAGACTCAAGCATATTTAACAAATACGTTGAATTTAATTTTAAAATCTTGCGAAGATATCTTACCTGAAATTTCAGTTTATTTAAAGAAACTTCCATCTAACAAAGACCAAAAGTTGATTACAGTAAACAACTTGATAAATATTCTAGAAGATAAAGACTGTACCTCATCTGATGAATATGTGATTTTGATTGACACCTTGTTGAAGATAGATCGTTCATACAAATCTCTTTTAGTGAAAGCTAAATTATTAACATTCAAAGGAAATACAGCTGATGCAATGAATTTATTCAAAGAAGCACGTGGCATGGCTAAAAACGATGCTGAAAAGAAAATCATTGAAGAAGAGATCAACAAAGTACAAGAACGTATTGCTGCACAAGAATACAACAAGGTACTTAATCTTTTCAACGGAGGAAACTACAAATCTGCCTATAACGCTGCCATGGGTGTTTCTGGAAAATACAGAGGCGAGGCTTTGAAAATTGCCGGGCAATGCGTTGGGCAATTAGCAAACAGCTGCGGAGCTTCAACATTTGAAAGAAAGTGTAATTATTATCATGCGGTAAATTTACTTCAACAAGCTCAAAATGCAGGGGCAAATGTAGGTGGTTTAATTGGTTCTTACAGAGCTAATTGCCCATCTGCTGACGAGAAGTTTGACGCAGGAAACCCTAGTTCTCAATCTTTAAGTTGTTGGGGTGTCACTGTATCGATTAAATAAGACCTATCTATTTTCATTTATATTAATCGGAGGTGTTTTTTCTTCATGCGTTAATGATCTTGAAGAAATTCAAAAGGTTACCTATGACGAAAAAGCACCGAATGAGGTTATTCAAGATCTCGATGTAATTTATCTGGATTCTGGGTTAGCAAAAATTCAAGTCATTTCAAAAATCACAGAGATTCAACGATCTCCAGAATCGATAACCAAACTCAAAGACAAAGTTCTTGTTAATTTTTATTCCAGCAAAGGAGAGATTGTTTCTACATTAACGGCATTATATGGAGAGATTAACTTTTCGAAAGGAGAAATGTTTGTTCAAGATTCAGTTAAACTTTATAACATTAAGAAAAAACAATCGCTTGAAACGGAGCGCTTGCATTGGAGAAAAAAAGACAGTTTAATTTATACCAATGACAAAGTAACTATTCGAACTCCAGAAGCAATACTATATGGTACAGGCATCAAAACCAAACAAGATTTTAGCTACTACCAATTCCTCAAGCCCAAAGGAAAAATTGATTTAAAGAAAGCTAATATCAAGGTTGAAGATTGATTTCTGACCATAAAATTAACAAAAGGTCTAGGTTATTTTAAATGCTTAGTATTTGCATTAATAGATTGCTAAGATCAAACCAAACTTAAGCAAAAAGTAATTTAATTTAATTAGAATTCAAGATAGCAATTCGCTAACTTATACTTCATCAAAAATAAGATGACATTCTAATAAAAAATCGTATATCCTATTTACTCGCTTTTTGAAATGACTAAAATGGCTGAATTCAGTCTAATACTTCAGATGAACAAATCCGTGTAATTTCACATCTTCTCCACCTAAAAACTTAGCCTTAATTTTATAAAAATAGACTCCTTCCTCAACAAGAGTTCCTCCTTGTGTCTTTCCATCCCAAAAGCCTGATGGATCAGAATATTCATAAATTAAATTGCCCCATCTGTTTGTTATTACGCAATTAAATGATTCCAAACCGCTATAGTTCACGAAGAATGTATTATTTCCTGCTTGTGATGACAATACAACGATATTTGGCGCTGTAATTTCACAAATTTTATTTCCAATAGTAGCCGTATCTGAAACCGTTGAACAATAGTTAGAGAAATAAGCAATGTAATTTCCAGGTTGATTTACAATTCGAATTGAATCAGTACTTCCATTCTCCCAAATGAAAGAAGTTGAAGGAGTATAGCCGGGTTGAATTAATCCCGAATTTACTGTTAAAGGATTTAACTCAAAGTCATCGTTTTCACAAAGAATTGTGTCTAATACTTGTACATAGATATAAGGTGGGAATTCAATTGAAGTTGTTACCGTATCTTGGCAAAATTCATCGACATAATTCACTTCAAATATACCGGCAGTTGTTGACGTTATAAGCGGGTTATTCAAATTTGGATTAGAGAAATTAATTGCGACATCTGAAGCAAACCAACTTCCACCTGAATAAGCCGTAGTTCCCTGCACTTGGTAATTGTAATTACACGCAATTGTATCCACTTGAATCGCTGGCAATGCAACAACATTCAAAGTAACGGTTGTATCATAAGGACATCCAAAATCATCGATAACGTTATACGTATACGATGTATTTCCTGTAACGGCTGGTTGAATAATAATTAACGTATCCGTCATACTTGAAACAATTGAAGGATCACTGTTCCAAAAATCAGAAACAATTGTGTTTTGATAACCTTCTGACTCTGGATACAAAGAAGAATTGAAATAAATTCCCCACTGAAAAATGTATCCATCATCTATACCTTGATTATCTTGAACAGTTATTGTCCATTGGCCATTTACTGGACAACCAATAAAATCATTAAAATCACCGTCTGGTAGATAAACACCATTCGTATCCATGGACGGATTACCATAGGAATTAGTAATTATATTACCCGCTGCTTCTTCAGCGCAAATGGTTCCTAAGGTTGCGTTTGTTGGCGAAAAACAATAGGTCCATACTGGACTTCCAGGGGCTCCACCATCATTGTTTGTATCATTTCCTAAAAAAGTTGATATCCCGTTTCCACATCCGCCAGGGACAAGTTCATTCCAACCAAACGGAGTTTGATTGTAGGCGTTCATAAGAGAAACTGTAGTTCCATTTGGACAGGTTAACGCAATCTCTATATCACCGATGTACGAATGTTCGATATCAATACAAAGATCACTAATATCTGCCGCTGAAGAAATAACTGCGCTTGTATCAAAACCTGAAATTCCTACAGCTGATTGATAGGATTGCCCTGCACCATCCGGAAGAAAGGTTAGTCCAGCAAAAATTCCACCAATTAAAAAATCTCCTCCAGGAACCTGAACACCTACTGTATCTGTCGCAGTAACCCCACCTACAAGAACTGTGTTTTGACCTAAACAAACCGTATCAAGTAATGGGCCTGTACCTGTAAATAATGGTTGTTGTGAAACTCTTATTTTACAAATTATGCGTTCTGATTGTGGAAAAATGTCGGTAATTCTTAAATCAACGTAATACCCAGCGCGTTGAGGAGGCGTAAACCAAATTGAGTCATTGTTAGGAAATGGTAAACCGCCAATTGTCCAATCATAATCGCAATTATTTACATTTTGAGAATACCCGCTTCCTGTTGACTCAAGAGAATAAGGGAAAGAAGGGGTAGCCACCAATAATACAGAATCTCCAAAACATAAATCAACATATCCTGTGTCTAATGGATTCAGAACATTTGATCCAATTCCATTTTTAAATGCTTCAATATGTGGTTCGAAGGGTTGGGGTACATTCCCACAAGCAACATTCGCAACCCATCCAGTACCTTCATTCAAGCCATTTGACACAAACTGAAGAGTTAGACACCCTGAAGGATTGTTTGCAAATGAAGCCTGAACATAAAATCCTAGCGGATTAGTACCCGAGTTGTAGGCGCCAAGCAAGGGCGATGCTGTACTAGGACCGTCATAAATATACAACGTGTCACTCGGATGAATATTAAACTCAAAACCAATGTTTGTTGCAAAAGCAATAGATACCTTTGTTCCTTGAAGTGGATCTGGACAAAGTACCAAAACCTCGTTCATATTAGGGGCATAGTTACCCGCCCCATCTGTAAAATTTGTTCCCGGATTGCCTGTGGGTATAATTGCCCCACAATCTAACGGATTCGCTTGATTATAATCAGCATCGGAAAGAGCCAACTGACTTGACGCAGAAAAAATAGTCCCGAATACTAAACAAAAAAATAGAAAATTTCTCATTGCTAGTGTTTATTCAATTGTAATTTAAGAATTGTTAAAGATTTAATAACAAGCATTTTACTCGTTCCTTTTACACGGTAATACTGAGTTTTATCCTCAATTTTCAATCCTAGATCGGTAAATTTCACCGTCTCCGAATTAACTTCAATTTCCTTTAAGCTAACCTCTTTGCCTTGTGGAATAGGGGTGAAATATGCAGCATTGTCAATGGCAAATTCCAAAATTTCAATGGTTTGTTTATCAAATCCAACAAGTTCATTTGCCGTATAACTTTTAAGTAGCTCTGCATTATACTTTTGAGCCACAGATAAAAAGGAAAGTGAAACAAAAGTAAATAGAATGATAATTCTCGTCATAAATTATTTTTGTAATAGGACTGCTAATATAGTTGAAAAGTTGCATTAATTGTTCAAACTTTTCAAAACTACCCATTAATAATTACTAGTAGCTTTGTGACGCTCCTTAATAACTCCACTTTTATGCAAAATTTAGAATTAGAAAAAATTGCTTCTCAAATTAGAAGAGACATCGTTAGAATGGTTTCAGCTGTCAATTCCGGGCATCCCGGGGGATCGCTGGGTTGTACAGATTTTTTAGCCTTTCTGTACTTTGAACAGATGAAATTCGATGCTAAATCATTTACAATGGACGGTAAAGGCGAAGATATTTTCTTCTTGTCAAATGGTCACATTTCGCCTGTTTGGTACAGTGCGCTTTCTAGAAGTGGTTATTTCCCCGTATCTGAATTAGGGACATTTCGCAAAATTTCTTCTAGACTACAAGGACACCCCTCTACCGATAAAAAAGTTCCTGGAGTGCGCATGGCGTCTGGTTCTTTGGGCCAGGGATTATCAGTGGCTATTGGAACGGCTCTAACTAAAAAATTAAATGACGATGATTCAATAGTTTATGTCCTTCATGGGGATGGGGAGTTGCAAGAAGGTCAAATTTGGGAAGCAGCTATGTATGCCGCGGCGAATAAAGTAGATAATTTAATCGCAACAATTGATTTTAATGGAAGACAAATTGATGGCGATGTAGAGCAAGTTTTATCACTTGGTAACTTGGAGGCAAAGTGGCAAGCTTTTGGATGGGAGGTATTACACATGGATGGTCATAATTTTGATTCAATTAGAAGTACTATGCAGCAAGCCAAGGCCTTAACAGGAAAAGGAAATCCTGTGGTTATTATTATGAAAACTGAAATGGGACAAGGGGTTGATTACATGATGGGGTCACATAAATGGCATGGTGTTGCGCCAAACCCCGAACAATTAGAGGCAGCACTAAATCAGTTACCAGAAACTCTCGGAGACTATTAATGAATAAATTTTTCATTTTTCTTCTATTTATCTTCATTAGCCCCATTATTTTTGGGCAAAATCAAACACGTATCCTATTTATTCTCGACGCATCAAACAGCATGAATGCCGAGTGGGGAAAAAAAACACGAATCGAACTTGCGAAAGAACATTTAAATAAGTCAATCGAAGGACTGAGAGGAGTGCCAGATCTTGAAATTGCATTGCGCGTTTATGGACATCAATCGCCAATCACAGCAACCTTTCAGGATTGCAATGACACAAAATTAGAAGTGCCATTTGCGGCGAACAATATTGATAAAATTAAACAACGTGTTCAAAGCATTGAGGCCAAAGGCACAACACCCATTGCGCGATCACTTGAGGCGGCGGCGGCGGATTTTCCAGATACACTTGCAAGGAATTTTATCATCCTCATTACAGATGGTTTAGAGGCTTGCGATAATGACCCCTGTGTTATTGCGAAGAAGCTTAAAGATAAAGGAGTAAAAGTAACTCCATTTGTTATTGGATTAGGGATGGACCTGTCATATTTAGAAAAATTTAAATGTATTGGAACTTATTTTGATGCTGAAACCAGTGAATCATTTAACTCTACGCTACAGACCGTGCTTAAAAAAGCGCTATTAAATACAACCGTTCAGATTAATTTAAATGATATAACTAAAAAGCCAACAGAGACAAATGTGACCATGTTTTTGTATGAAGCTGGGACAAAAAATTTAAAATACACCTTTGTTCACACCATAAATAGATATGGGAATCCGGACACATTGGTTATCAGCCCTGATTTCAAATATGACTTAATTGTCAATACAATTCCATTAGTGGAAAAAAAGGATATTTCAATTCAAAAACATACGCACAATACTATTAAAGTTGATTGCCCTCAAGGATTTATAAAGGTTCAGTGTCCAACTTGCTCGAGTGGAACAAAAGAAATTCTTGTAAGAATCATGCAAGAAAACAATCAACAAACCCTCAATGTTCAAAACCTAAATTCAACGGTTAAATACCTCACTGGTAATTATGAAATTGAGGTTTTAACCTTGCCGCGCTCTACCCAAAAAATTAAAGTTCAACAAAGTAAAAATGAGTTAATTAGTATTACAGCTCCAGGAACATTTGACTATACATTTGCTTCTGAATATGTAGCCCAAGTCTTTTTAATGAAATCAGATGGAAATGCTGAATGGGTGCTAAATGTAGATGAAAAGTCCAAAAAAGGTCAATGGCAACTCCAACCAGGATCCTACAAGCTTGTATATCGATTGAAAACTCAAAAATCAAGTTCATATACAGGAGAAAAGACATTTAAAATTGATTCAAATAGAACAACAACCATAAATTTATAAGATATGAAGGAATTTGAAATATTAGGAAACAAAGACACCCGATCCGGTTTTGGTGAAGGATTAGCAGAGTTAGGTAGAACAAATCCAGATGTAGTAGCATTGTGCGCAGATTTGACTGGATCACTAAAAATGGATGCTTTCCAAAAAGAAAATCCTGATCGTTTTTTCCAGGTAGGAATTGCTGAAGCAAATATGATTGGCCTGGCAGCAGGGATGACAATTGGCGGAAAAATACCTTACACGGGGACTTTTGCAAATTTCTCCACGGGACGAGTGTATGATCAAATAAGACAATCTGTTGCCTATTCACAAAAAAACGTGAAAATTTGTGCTTCACATGCTGGTTTGACATTAGGAGAAGATGGTGCCACACATCAAATTTTGGAGGATATAGGCATGATGAGAATGTTACCCAATATGACAGTTATTGTTCCTGCTGATTTTAATCAAACCAAACAAGCTACCATTGCAATTGCTAATCATCAGGGACCTGTTTACCTTCGATTTGGTCGGCCAGTCATGCCAATTTTTGTAAAACCTGATGCTACTTTTACTATTGGTAAGGCAGATGTGTTAACCGTAGGAACAGATGTAACAATCATTGCTTGTGGGCATTTAGTATGGAAATCTATTGAGGCATTGAAAACATTAGCGGAAAAAGGAATTTCAGTTGAATTGATAAACATGCACACTATTAAGCCTTTAGACGAAGAAGCTATTTTAAAATCAGTTTCAAAAACTAAATGTGTGGTGACGGCAGAAGAGCACATGATGAATGGTGGCCTTGGAGAAGCAGTAGCTCAAGTCCTTTCTAGAAAACTACCAGCGCCCCAAGAATACGTGGCAGTAAATGACTCTTTTGGAGAAAGTGGGTCACCTATGGAACTAATGACCAAATATGGGATTGATACCAATAATATAATTGAAGCAGTAGAAAAAGTGATGGCAAGAAAAAACTAATTCATGAACGCGAAGGATATTTTTCTTTCAACCCAAGGTCAAACTAATCCTTTTCCCTTCTTAATTGAGGTTGAATATGCCGAAGGTATCTATATATTTGATAAGTCTGGAAAACGATATACCGATTTAATTTCGGGAGTAGCTGTGAACAATATTGGACACAGACACCCTAATGTTATTAATGCAATTAAAAAACAAATTGACAAGCATTTGCATGTAATGGTTTATGGGGAATTTGTTCAAGATTCTCAAGTACAATTTGCGGCGAAATTAGCAGAGATTTTACCTCCCTCTTTGAACTGTGTTTATGCTGTTAATTCAGGGACAGAGGCAAATGAAGCAGCTATAAAACTGGCAAAAAGAGTTACCGGCAGGATGGAGATTATTTCTTTTAGAGGCTCTTATCATGGAAGTACAATTGGCTCTTTAAGTATTTCCGGAAATGAAATTAAGAAAAAAGCCTTCCGTCCCTTGATGCCTGAAGTTCGATTTATACATCAAAATAAATTTGAAGAATTAGATCAAATCACGGAAAAAACTGCAGGTGTTATTTTGGAAACCATTCAGGGTGATGCGGGCGTTAGAATTCCAGAAATAGAATATATGAAAGCACTTCGAAAAAAATGTGATGACGTTGGTGCCTTATTAATTTTGGATGAAATTCAGTGTGGAATGGGGCGAACTGGAAAAATGTTTGCCTTTGAACATTTTGATGTTGTACCGGATATTTTAACTCTCGGTAAAGCACTTGGTGGTGGAATGCCAATTGGTGCCCTAGTTTCATCAAAAGAAAATCTTTTGACATTTACGCATCAGCCAATGCTCGGTCATATTACAACATTTGGAGGGCACCCTGTAGTATGTGCTGCGGCCGTAGCAACTATCGATGTTCTTAATCATGAAATAAATTGGGAAGAAGTAGAAAATGTTGGAGATTACATTGAAAAAGAAATTGGCAATCTATCACAAATAAAAGAAGTAAGACGAAAAGGGTTAATGTTGGCTTTTGACATGGAATCAGTAGAAATTGTCAATAAAGTTGTTGAGGCTTGTCTAGAAAAGGGAGTTATTACGTTTTGGTTTTTATCTCACCCATATAGTTTTAGGCTATCTCCTCCCTTGACCATTTCAATGTCAGAAACACAAAAGGTAATCAAAACGATTAAAGAAGTGATTCAAAATATTGCATAATATACTAAAATTCTGACTTTTGAAGGTCATTTATATTTTGATTGGGCAGCATTAGGTTATTTAATTTAAATTAACTATCATTTAATGTTGTATCTTATGAAACTTTCACTAACTTTGCAAAAATTTTTGAAAAACGTTAGTTGAAAACAGTCAAAATGAGCATTATCAAGTATTTCGCACTTACATTTTTTCTTTTCATTGTTACCACAATTTCTTTAGCGTCTAGTGAAAAAACTACGGAAAAAGAATTTAATGTCGGTGAAATGATTATGCACCACATTAAAGACGCTCATGAATGGCATTTGTGGGGTCCTGAACATGGAGGAACTTCTATTTATTTACCAGTAATTTTAATTGACGGTGAACTTAAGGTTTTTTCGTCGGAAAATTTTTACCACGGTGAGCATACTGAAGCTGTTGATCACAAAACACACCAGACAGTTTCTTATATGAAAGGTACTGGAAAAGCAGAGGGTTATGCATTGTTTCACGAAAAAATTTATAAATTAGACAAAGGGGCTTTGTCTTTTGAAGATGGCCACGTTCATGGTAATGCCAAACCGTTAGATTTTTCCATCACTAAAAATGTTTTATCTCTCTTTTTTGGTGCAGCAATTATTTTACTAGTTATGCTTTCAGTGGCTAATTTTTACAAGAAAAATGGTGCGGTGGCTCCAAAAGGATTGGCTAAGTTCATGGAGCCTATTATTGTAATGGTGCGAGATGATATAGCTAAAGCAAACATTGACAAGCATAAGTATCATAAGTTTGTGCCTTATTTAACTACTATTTTCTTCTTTATTTGGTTTAACAATTTATTGGGACTTGTGCCTATTTTACCGGGTGGGGCTAACTTAACTGGAAACATTACTGTTACTCTTTTCTTGGCGATTTGCACCTTATTGATCACGGTGTTTTCAGCGAATAAGAATTACTGGTCACATATTTTTGCAACGCCAGGAGTGCCAAAATTGTTATTGCCAATTATGATCCCGATTGAAATTGTTGGCATTTTCACAAAGCCATTCGCATTAATGATTCGTTTGTTTGCAAATATTACCGCAGGACATATTATTGTACTTGCATTGATATCGATTATTTTTATTAATAAAAATGCAGCATGGGGAGCTCTTTCGGTTCCTATGGCGTTGTTTATTTCGATACTAGAGTTGTTAGTTGCTTTTCTTCAAGCTTATTTATTTGCCATGTTGTCTTCTCTTTTCATAGGGGCGGCAGTTGAAGAAGCGCATCATTAATTTGTAATTTTTTAATTTATATAATATGTACGGAAGTATAGCAGCAATTGGAGCAGGACTTGCAGTTTTAGGAGCAGGGATGGGAATCGGCCGCATTGGTGGTTCAGCAGTTGAAGGTATTGCAAGAAACCCTGAAGCTTCAGGAAAAATTCAAACAGCTATGATTATCGCAGCGGCGTTGATCGAAGGTGTTGCGCTTTTCGGTGTGGTAGTTGGTCTACTAGGAGGAGCGAAGTAATTAATTTTCAATCCTCAACGGTTGGTTGGGGATTGATTTTTTTAACTTTTAATAATTTAAAAAATGGATTTAATATTACCTGATTTTGGTTTATTATTCTGGACAGGATTGGTTTTTTGCTGTCTATTATTTATTCTAACAAAATTTGCGTGGAAGCCAATTCTTGGTGCTGTAAATGCTCGTGAGCAAAAAATTTCTGAAGCATTGGAGCTTGCTGAAAAGACTAAAATTGAGATGCAAACATTGAAGTCTGAAAACGAAGCTCTTTTGAAAGAGGCTCGTGCTCAACGCGATTCAATGCTTAAGGACGCTAAAACATCTGCAGATAAAATGATTGAAGAGGCAAAAGAAAAGGCTAAATCTGAGGCGCAAAAAATAGTGAATGCCGCAAAAGAAACGATTACGAATGAAAAATTGCAAGCAATGAATGAGCTCAAGACTCACGTTGCCGGTCTTTCTTTAGAAATTGCTGAAAAAATCATTAGAACTGAATTATCTTCTGACGATAAACAAAAAGCATTGGCTGAAAAAATGGCTGATGATATTAACATGAATTAATAACCTATGAAAGGAACTAAATCAGCAATTCGTTACGCCAAAGCACTTTTGGAACTTGCTATTGAGCAAAACAAAGTGGATTTGGTGTTAAAGGATATGGAGTTCTTTGTTAATTCCGGAGAAAACAATTACGATTTACTTGTTTTCTTGAAATCACCAGTGATTAAAACTGATAAGAAACTAAACGTGCTGAATGAATTATACAGCCACTTTGATGTTTTATCTAAATCATTTATCCAACTGATTACAAAAAATAGAAGAGAAGCTATTTTACCGGTAATTGCCTCTTCTTTCATTGATTTAGTGAAAAGTCACAAGAATATTATTCCGGTTACACTTATTTCAGCTACTCAACTTTCAAAAGAAAGTAAAGATAAAATTCTTTCAAAAGTGAAAGTTTCAGGAACAATCGAGTTAAAAGAAGAAATAGACTCCACTTTGATTGGTGGTTTCATTGTTCGCATTGGCGACATTCAGGTGGATGCATCTGTAAACAGTCAATTAAAAAAATTAAAAATAGATTTGATAACTAATAATTAATAGAAAATAATATATCATGGCAGATATCAAACCAGCAGAAGTTTCTGCAATCTTACGTGAGCAATTATCAGGATTTAGAAGTGAAGCTGAATTGCAAGAAGTAGGTACCGTTCTACAAATTGGAGATGGAATCGCACGAGTTTACGGACTAACTGGAGTTCAATATGGTGAATTAGTAGAGTTAGAAGGTGGAATTCGTGGAATTGCATTGAATTTAGAAGAAGACAATGTTGGTGTTGTTGTATTAGGACGTGCGTCAGAAGTAAAAGAAGGAGATACAGTTAAACGTCTTGGACGAATCGCTTCAGTTAATGTTGGTGATGGAATGGTAGGTCGTGTAGTTGACACATTGGGTCAACCTATCGATGGTAAAGGGCCTATTGCTGGAGATTTATATGAAATGCCCATTGAAAGAAAGGCTCCTGGAGTTATCTTTCGTCAACCGGTAAATGAACCGCTTCAAACAGGAATTAAAGCAATTGATGCGATGATTCCAATTGGAAGAGGACAACGAGAGTTGATCATTGGTGACCGTCAAACAGGTAAAACTACTGTTGCGATTGATACAATTATAAATCAAAAAGAGTTTTTTGATCGTGGAGAACCTGTTTTCTGTATTTACGTGGCAATTGGTCAAAAAGGATCAACTGTTGCTGGTATTGTAAAGAAATTTGAAGATGCAGGTGCTATGGCATATACAGTTGTTGTTGCAGCCAATGCATCTGATCCAGCTCCAATGCAATTTTATGCTCCGATGACAGGTGCTGCGATTGGTGAATATTTTAGAGATTCTGGAAAACCAGCATTAATTGTTTATGATGATTTATCAAAACAAGCAGCTGCATATCGTGAGGTTTCGTTGTTATTACGTCGTCCTCCAGGTCGCGAGGCTTATCCTGGGGATGTATTCTACCTTCACTCTCGTTTATTAGAAAGAGCAGCGAAAGTTATTGCTGACGATTCGATCGCAAGTCAAATGAATGACTTACCTGAATCAATGAAATCAAGAGTAAAAGGTGGTGGTTCATTGACCGCATTACCAATCATTGAAACGCAAGCGGGTGACGTTTCTGCCTATATTCCAACAAACGTGATTTCGATTACGGATGGTCAGATATTCTTGGAGTCAGATTTATTTAACTCTGGAATTCGTCCGGCAATCAACGTGGGTATTTCTGTATCTCGTGTTGGTGGATCAGCACAAATTAAATCAATGAAAAAAGTTGCCGGTACTTTAAAATTAGATCAGGCTCAGTATAGAGAATTGGAAGCTTTCTCTAAATTTGGATCTGACTTGGATGCTGCAACTAAATCAGTTTTGGATAAAGGTGCTCGTAACGTTGAAATTCTGAAACAAAGAGAAGGAGATCCTTACCCAGTTGAAAAGCAAATTGCGATTATTTATGTTGGAACTAAAGGTTTAATGCAACGCGTTCCAATTAGTAAAGTAAAAGAATTTGAAAAAGAATATTTAACAATTCTAGAAGCACAACACGCAAGTGTTTTAGCTGACCTAAAAGCAGGGAAATATACGGATGAAATTACGGATGTATTAGGAAACGTAGCAAGAGAAGTAGCGGATAGATATTAAGAGTCTTTAAACGAAAGATATGCCTAACTTAAAGGAAATACGAAATCGGATAACATCAGTTGGTTCAACTATGCAGATTACCTCAGCCATGAAAATGGTGTCTGCAGCCAAGTTGAAACGAGCCCAAGATGCTATTACCCAAATGCGTCCGTACTCAGTGAAGTTGCAAGAAATTTTAGGAAATTTAAGCGCTACATTGGATATGTCTGAAAATGCGTATTCTGAGGTTAGAACAACAAATAAGACCTTAGTTATTGGCATTACTTCAAATAGAGGGCTTTGTGGAGGTTTTAACAATAACGTTATCAAACAAGTTAATGCCTTAATTTCCCAAGATTCTTCAATCAAGGTGTTGTGTCTTGGAAAAAAAATCAAAGACATAATTAAGAAAACTCCTAACTATTACATTAACGATACCATCCAACCCGTTGAAGACATTTATGCTAATTTATCCTTTGAAAATGTTGCTTTGATTGGAAATGCAATTATGGAGAGCTTCGTTAAAAAGGAATTTGACAAAGTGATAATAATTAATAACCGTTTTGTGAATGCTGCAACTCAAGTTGTAGAAGCCGCACAATTACTTCCTATTAAACCTAAAGTGTCTGAAGGTAGTTCAACAGGTGATTATATTTTTGAACCGTCAAAAACAGAAATAGTTGATGATTTAATTCCAAAAAGCTTAAAGATTCAATTATTTAAGTCAATTTTGGATTCATATGCGGCTGAGCATGGAGCACGAATGACGGCGATGCATAAAGCAACTGACAATGCGAAAGAATTGCAAAAAGGCCTTAAATTAAGCTATAACAAAGCGCGTCAGGCTGCTATTACAAATGAAATTTTAGAAATTGTTGGAGGAGCTGAAGCATTGAATGCATAAATTGTTTAACTTGCATCAATTATGGAATCTACAATCAAAGTTTTAATCGTTGATGATCACAAGCTTATTAGCGAAGCCTGGACCTCTTTATTAAAAGATGCACCAAATATTTGGGTAGTAGGAACAGCAGACAATGCAGAAGATGCATTCTCCATGACGCATGCTCACAAGCCTGATATCGTATTAATGGATATCAATCTTGGTACAGGTAGCGGTTTTGATGCAACTCTTAAAATTAACGACAGCATGCCTAAAACACGAGTAATAGGTCTTTCTTTGCATGATGACATAACCTATGTGAAGAAATTTCTTTCGATTGGTGCTAAAGGCTATTTAACTAAAAATACTTCAAAATCTGAATTAATTGAAGCCATTCATGCTGTTTTTAACGGTACTGTATATATTGGTTCTGATATCAAAGATCGCTATTTTACCTCACTTTTAAATGTTGACTCATCAGAATCAAAAAAGGAGTTGACCATGAAAGAAATTGAGATTGTAAAATTAATTTCTCAAGGATTAACCTCAAAAGAGATTGCTGACAAACTATTTATATCTCACAGAACCGTAGAAACACATCGTCACAATATTTTGAAAAAGCTAGATATGCCAAATGCCGCTCAATTAAGTAGTTGGGCAAAAGATAAAGGGTACGTTTAGTTGTAATTTTTTCAACATTTATACAATCCAATAAATATTTTATTATTTTAGATTCCTAATTGTTTGAACCATGTTGGAATTAGCTAAAAAAATTTTGAAAAAAGTTTCATTTGATCCTTTTCTATTTAGAAAAGAATTGAAAAAGTCATTGAAATGGATTCATGATGGCGACGAATTGAAGCGATTTAAAGATTGGTGTCAAAAAGAATTTGGTTCTAAGTATCCCCTTATTTTGAAAGAGGTTTTCGTAGGTTAATCTATACTACTAACGTGAAATTTCTTTACATTCTCACATTTCTATTTTTCACCAACAATCAATTAGTTTTTTCTCAAGAAGAAAACGATTTTTTAGTTGAAGAAATTGAGGGAAAAGAATTGCAAGAAGATCTAACTCAGATTAGAAGAACAATATTACAATCACATCCCAATCCCTTCGTTTATGTTGGTAAAACTGCCTGGGATTCAACTTTTCTCAGTTTGATGCAGTATTTTGAAGAACCACGTACCTTGTATGATTTCTCTTTAAAAACTTCAGCTTGGCTAAATCAATTAAAAGATTCACATGTTGGCATTAGCTTAATGGATTTATTATACGAAAAAAGAGGCGGGAATTCTTGGCTACATTTCAATGTTATGCGCATTAATAAAAAGTTCTATGCTTCATACTTTAACGAGAATAGCATTCCAGTAGGAAATGAAATTATAGAAATAAATTCCATAACTATCGACACCTTGTACAAACAAGCTTACAATTTTGCACTACTAGAAGGAGATTCATATACAGCAAAGGAACAATATGCATCTGAACTAATTCATGTTTTGTATAATTTACTCTATGCAACCAAAAAAAAACCAAATAAAATTCCAATTAAACATGTTAATCCATCAGGAGATACCCTTTATACATTTGTTGAAACCATTAATTTTAATAGATCAAGAAAAGCTATAAATCGGTTTTTAAATATTCCCTCTAAGGAGATAGAACATAACATTGATGTTTCCAAAAATTGTGCAATTCTAAAGATAAATAGCTTTTATCCCTCCAATGAAAAACAATACACCCAGGCTATTGATCATTTTTTTGATACAATATCAAGTTTAGCTATTTCAAAAGTACTTATTGATATTCGATCAAATAGTGGTGGTTATTTTAGTTGTGTAAATTATCTCTTTAATTACATCGATTCATCCAAAGCGCCCAGAACCAAAACATTTATTTCCAAACGAAGTAAGTTTGACAGGTTTGCAAAGTCAAATAATCCTTGGATTAAACTTGTTTTGGGAATCCAAAAAACATTCACACAAAGTCAAGATGCAAAAAACAATTTTCGATTCTATAATCTTCCCTTTGGGTCTTTAGATACAGTAAGCGAATCTTACGCAACGCGAGGTAAATTTTTGGATAAGAAATACCTTGGTGCGTGTTACTTGGCAATAAATGGAACTTCTATTTCTGCAAGTGTAGACTGTGCATCGTGGTTTCGACAAATTAATAGAGGCCCAATCCTTGGAGAGCCTTGCATGGGGCCAATAACTGGCACATGTGGAAATCCTATTTCCTTTTATTTAAAAAATACAGGTATTGAAGTCCTAACCTCAACTATGAGGAGTTATACAAAATCAAAGTTTTCTATCGAAAATGAAGCAATTAAACCAGATATTTATTTAGAAAGTGACTTAACGAACCTCAGAAAAAAAACAGATATTGTTCACGAATATATTTTAAGAAATGAAAAGTAAATTAATAGCCTACTTAATGGTGCTTGTCTCATTTAACGGGATTTCCCAATCCATTTGCAACTCAAATGGAAATTTAGCCATTTTTTCCAATTATGACGGAGGAATCATTACTATTGATGTTGATCAAAACATTCCTAATTTGGTAATTGCAATATGTACTTACGAACCTGTTCAGGTAACAATTACAGGGGCTTTTGCCGGAAATGTTGTTCAAGTTATCTACGCCGGATTCAATTCAACTCAAAACAACAATAATTGTGGACAAGGTAATTTTACTACCTCCATAACAGGTGTGCCTGCATCAAATATTTCGATATTAACTAATCCACCAGTAGGATATACTCCTACCCATGGAAATGGAGCTGGTTCTTGGGGTAGTACTATGATTGGTGCTTCTGGGCAGTGCGACACGCTTACAAATGCAGGAGGAGTAAATACTCCCGATGAAATCGTTTATTATTTTGAAAACACAACAAATTCTAACTTGTTTTCTCATAATACCCAATATGGCTGTTGGCAAAACAGCACGTTAACAATTTCACAAGGAGGTAACTGTTGTATCACACCTCCAACAGCACCTACGGGGTGTAATCTCGTTTCAAATGTTTCTGTGGTACCTAATTCTGTATGTGAACCTTGCTTTTACAGTGGTCCTCCGATACTTATAAATGAGTTAATGATTTCGCCTTCGGTTAACGATGGTTCAATTTCTGGGCCTGGACCAGCTGGCGGAAGGGGTGAATGGATCGAACTTTATAATCCTGATTTATGCGATAGCGTCGATATTTCTTGTTATTATTTGGGTAATTCTACAGCAGAGGGCTCTGGTGGATTTAGATTGCCCGCCGGTACTATTATTCCCCCTAATGGATTCTGTATGGTTAGAGGAATAAATGTTGATCCCGTTCCTGCTAACCTACTCGTTCAAAACGGAGGGAATGTTGTGGAAGTAATTGTTCCCGGTGAAGTTAACGAATTAGGAATTTGTTGTTCAGGCACAAGAGTCTGGTTTCCAAATGCTGGTGGATGGTTTGCCTTTTACGATGCTAATGGAAATGCTGTTGATGCCGTAAGATGGGGGCCGGGAAATACAGCCTCTTTAGCGGGACAACCTTGTATTTCTTCACTACCCGGATGTTCCAACGGAACGAGTTTACTCAGTTACAATGATATTCCTAATGATTTAAAATTTTATGCTAGTCCAGCCGATGGTGGAACTCATTTTGGTCAAACTATTCGTAGAATGCCAGATGGGGGTAACTGGGCTGGGATAGGTCAACCTACTTACTCTATTTGTAATGACGTACAAAATTGCTTAACAGGCTCTTTAATAGGTTATTGCAATGGACAAGGAACAGTAAATGTAACTTCAGGAACAGCTCCATATTCCTATCAATGGGACGATGATTTAAATCAAACCACTCAAACGGCTACCAACTTGTGTGAAGGAACTTATAATGTAACCGTTACAGATGCCAATAATTGCCAAGAAATCTATACCATACAGGTAATTACAAATCCTTTTGATTTATCAACTACAGTGCAACAACCGGGGTGCCTTCAATCCAATGGGTCAATATCCATAGATCCCTTCGATGCTTCATATACATATACTTGGTTGCCAAATGTCTCCACAACAAACACTGCCAGCAATTTGCCTCAAGGTTCCTATCAAATTACAATTACACAACTCAATTGCACCTTCGATACAACAATTGTTTTGCAAAATCCTGTGCCTTTTGAATCCTTTTTTCAAATTAATCAAACAACATGTGGTGAAAACAACGGTTTAATTATCGTTGATAACACACCAAATAGTTCTGTTTTTTCATACACGTGGACTCCAGCTATTTCAACGACAAATAGTGCTACTAATCTTGCTCCAGGAGCTTATCAAGTAAGTATTTCAGACAATACGTGTGCTTTTGATACAACAATTACAATTCTTCAAAGTGTTGGACTGACTTCAACTGCCACAATCTATAATTCTACCTGTCAGCAAGCTAATGGGGCGGTTGATTTAGATGTTTCACCAACTGGAATCTATGCATTCTCTTGGCCAAGTGGCATAAATTCAACCATTGATAGTGCTTCTAATTTACTTGCTGGCTCTTACTTAATTTCTTATACAGATGGGATTTGCACAGGAGATACTGCAATTCAAGTTGGTACAACAACGCCACCTACGGATATTACGGCAAACATAACCTCTACACAATGCGATGAAAACACGGGGATAATCAGTTTAGCAACTACTGCTGGAGGTACTTCTCCTTATACATATGCAATTAATAATGGCATTTATTCATCTGCCCAACTATTTGATAGCTTGGCTCAAGGTTCTTATTTAATTTCAGTTTTAGACGTAAATAACTGCGCCTATCAGGAGCAAATTATAGTACCAGTTTTTGCGGGGCCGTCCTTGATTCAAGTTGGTCTAACTAATCCAAATTGTGGTTTAGATAATGGGACACTTGTAATTAACGGAACAATCGGTGGAACGGGTCCTTATTTATACACGGTAAACGGTGTAAATGTTCAGACTTTAAATCCTTTGCAAAATGTGGGAGTAGGTAATTATGATTTAAATGTAGTTGATGCAAATGGCTGTAGCTATAATCAAATTGAGAATTTGATTATGACTGCTGGAGAATCATCTATAATCATACCTAATGTATTAACCGCCAATGATGATCAAACGAATGATGTTTGGAAAATAAATGCCATTTGTGTTGAATCAATTGAATGTGTAATATTGAACCGTTGGGGAAATAAAATCTATGAATTTGCAGACCTAAACGGCGGTTGGAATGGGAAAACAACTGATGATGTTAATGCTAATGATGGGGTTTACTTTTACAAGTTAACCGCTAATTATTTCGGTGGTGGTTCTGAAGTTTTTCATGGACACATTACACTAATTAGGTAATCTTAAAACGATTTACGAATTAAGTATTATTTCAAGAGGCAATTCTTGCTTTATTTTTTGAAATAAACCTTGAACCATTAGCATCCAGATAACTAATTTTATCGCTAATTGTGAGTTTGTTGACGTACGAAGGTTGAAGCGAAAAAATTTCTGGAAAAAGGAGTTGAAGCTCAAAATAAGTTTTTTCCTGTAATGTTGGATTTATTTGTAAGACATCCAAAAGGGTATGAATAACAATTCGCTTCTCCACTTCAGGTAGTATAATTGCAGATTTTATGGCAAAATCATAAAGCCATTCCCAATACGTTTGATTAAATCCGTTTTGAACGTAAAGAAAAAGTAATTTGTACGATAAATAGCGTAACTTAGGGAAAATATATATATCATTTATTGAGTTTTCATCTAACTGAAAATCGATGTATAATCGTTTTCCAATTTCCAGTACCTTGTCCTTTAAACCTCGAATAAAATAGTGTCTGAGTAACAAAGAATTGGCAAAAATATAATCTTGTAAGTCTTTTTCCGATTTATGTGGTTTTATTTGATTTAAATAATAGTTCAACCCTATTTCGTAGTGTGGTATTGAAAATTCTGGGTCAGCAAAAATCTCGAAAAACCCCTCTCTTACAACCGGAACAGTGTGAAATAACTTGAAAAACTGAATGTTATTTTTATTGTTTGATAAGGCTAGAAAAAGTTCTTCTCCAAGAATTGCTTTCTTATCTAGAGGCAATTCGCTTGAGAATTGATGCAAAAACTCATATAATGGTTTCAAAGATCCGTGATTCAAAGTTAAACTTAACAAACTGGTATAATGTTTCTCATTTGGAAAGGCACCAAAAACATTTTGAAACTGAATTAGCTCGCGCAACCTGTTTTCCAACTCAAACCAGTTTTTGTAATCAAGAAATTCAGCAATAATTTCTAGGGTATGGATATAGGGTGTGTGTTGATGTACATTCCACAAAAACATTCTATACAAGGTACTTTCCGAAATACTTTTTCCTGTTTTTAATTGAAATAATTGTGCTATTTTCTTACAGTCTAGCTTTGTATTTATTGGATAATATACTTTTTTCTCCAATTCCCATTTAAGGCTAGTGAGGAGTTGGGTTGATATTTTGTATTTAGGCTGGGGCATTTAAGGATCGAGTAGAAAATCCTTTAATTCTGTAAATAACTCAATGTGCCATTTTTCATTTCATGATAAGCCTTCACTAAATACGCCAATTGAATACGCATAGTGTCAAATGCTTCTTCTGTTTCCGAGCTGATTTCTTGTTTTTTTAGACGCATGAGCAACTTCATGTACATGGCGTGCAACATAATCTCGATGTTGTTTTTATCCTTGAGGTTTGATTTAGCTTTAAATTCATCAATAGTTACTGCACCTTGCTCGTTGAGTGTTTTGTATTTTTCGTCGTTGTAAACCGTCAAAAGCGTGTTGTGTAAATAAGACAATTCAATAACAACATCTTGAATGTCAGCTAAATGCCCTTGTTGCTCTAAGCGCTGAGCCTTCATTTGACGAATAACATCTTCAAACCACTTTTTGTTATCGGTAAGTTCATGGTCGTTTTTGACTGCCGGATGGACAATGTACTGAACTATTTTATCCAAATCAAACTGAAAAGCGCGAACAATATCTTCCATTTGGTACATGTAGATAATGTACTCGGCAATATTTTCTTTTTGTTTTTGCTGAGCTAACAACATTTTACTTCAATTCTTTCGCGATTTCCGCTTGTTTCTCATTCAGGTAATTCACAAATTCTTTTGTAACGTCCATACTTGGGTCGATATACCCAATTTGGCCTCCTTTCCCGTGAATCAATAAAACATCAATTTTGTTTTTCTGTGAAAACTCCTTTGCAAATTTTTCAACTTTATTTCCAATCACCGTCATTTTATCAACTGCCTCCTTTTCCAATGCTTGACCTTGATTTTGCTGAAAATCCATGATTTGTTTCTGCATTGCCTGAGCTTTTTGGGACAACGCTGCTTGCTCATTTTCAGACAATAAGCCTTGTTTCATCAATCCTTCGTTTTTGGTAATAAATGCCTCGAACTCTTGTTGTTTGCGTTGAAGTTCTGATTCAAAAACTTTTTGTTTAGCGGTCATTAATGAATCCTGTTCTTTGAAAAAGATAAATTGTTCTTTCAATGAATCGCTGTTGTAATAGGCGATTTTCATTCCTTTCAAATCCCTTTTTTCAACTGTAGGCGTGGTTGATGGTTTTGGTTTGTCTTCGGAACAGCCTATCAGGATAAATCCAAAAATGGAGGCTACTAAAATTAGTTTATTCATGAGTTAAATTTTTTTGGTTAAACGCATTTTCCCAATCTTCACGCATTTGAATAAAGCGCTGAAGACAATTAGAAAGTAATTGAGGATTAAGCATTCCTTCAAGATCTTCAAGCGATTGAACATCGGTTTCTCCTATTTTAAAAGTCTGTTCAAACTGTCCGAGTTCAATTTTCACCAAATATTTGGCGTTGTAGTTATGCACCGTAATACGGTAACGTTCGTGAGGAATTTCCTTTATTAATCGCATCTACACAAAGGTAATGTAAAATATTCAGACCTTGAGGAATTAGAATTATTTACTCGCGTGTTTTTGATCGTAAAAATTAATTACTTTTGCCTCGAAAACGTTAAAAAATCAATCACGTATGTCAAGTAAATATCAAGCAGCCATCGACGCATTTATGGATCGCGTTAAGGCAAAAAACGGTGGAGAACCTGAGTTTATTCAAGCTGTTCATGAAGTAGCTGAAGCGGTTATCCCGGTAATTGAAGAAAATCCGAAATACAAAGCGGCTAAAATTTTAGATCGTATTGTTGAGCCGGAAAGAACGATTATTTTCCGAGTTCCTTGGTTGGACGATAACGGTAACGTACAAGTTAATCGCGGGTACCGTGTAGAATTTAACTCTGCTATCGGACCATACAAAGGTGGATTGCGTTTTCACCCAAGTGTGAACCTTTCAATTTTGAAGTTTTTAGGTTTTGAGCAAATTTTTAAAAACTCACTTACTACATTACCAATGGGTGGTGGTAAAGGAGGTTCAGACTTTGATCCAAAAGGAAAGTCAGACAATGAAGTAATGAAGTTTTGTCAATCTTTTATGACTGAGTTATGTCGTCACATTGGAGCTGACACAGACGTTCCTGCTGGAGATATCGGTGTAGGTGGTCGTGAAATCGGATATATGTTTGGACAATACAAGAGAATTCGTAATGAATTTACTGGTGTATTAACAGGAAAAGCGCGCAACTGGGGTGGATCTTTGATTCGTCCAGAAGCAACAGGTTACGGAACCGTTTATTTCGCAAAAGAAATGTTGGCAACTAAAGACGATTCTTTTAATGGGAAAGTAGTTGCCGTTTCTGGCTCAGGTAATGTGGCTCAATATGCTTGTGAAAAAGCAACGCAATTAGGCGCGACAGTCGTTACATTGTCCGATTCAGAAGGATACATCTACGATGCAGATGGAATTGATGCTGATAAATTGGCTTTTGTAATGGAATTGAAAAACGTAAAAAGAGGAAGAATCTCTGAATACACTGCGAAATATCCATCTGCGAAATTTGTTGCAGGGAAGCGTCCTTGGGAAGTGAAAGTCGATATCGCATTACCTTGTGCAACTCAAAACGAATTGAATGGTGAAGAGGCGGCAGAGTTAATTTCAAATGGCGTGAAATGTGTGGCTGAAGGAGCGAATATGCCTTCTACACCGGAAGCAATCTTGGCATTCCAAGCGGCAAAAGTTCTTTTCTCTCCTGGTAAAGCATCTAACGCTGGTGGTGTTGCTACATCTGGATTGGAAATGTCACAAAACTCATTGCGTTTGTCTTGGTCTTCTGAAGAGGTTGATCAACGTTTACACGGCATCATGGTTTCTATCCACGAAGCGTGTGTGAAATACGGAAAAGGCGAAGACGGAAATGTAGATTACGTGAAAGGAGCAAACATCGCAGGATTTGTGAAAGTTGCTGATTCAATGATCGATCAAGGGTTGGTGTAAATCAATCGTTAGTATAAATTTGAAAAGGCTGTCCGAAGACAGCCTTTTTTTGTTTGAAAACTATTGTCTTGAAGTATTTCAATCAAAAAATAGGTTTTAGCAGCTCGTTCACCTACCTTTGTAAAAAATTCTAGGATTTCATTCTTTTTTTGTCTTCGTAGAATAATCGCTATTTATGACATTTAAAGAACTCGATCTTTTAGAGCCGATCTTAAACGCTCTTGAAAAAAAAGGATATTCTACGCCAACCCCAATTCAACAACAAGCCATTCCGATTATCCTTTCAGGATCAGATATTATGGGTTGTGCACAGACGGGAACTGGAAAAACAGCTGCATTTGCCATTCCAATTCTTCAAAACTTGTATAAGACACAAAAGAATGAAGGACGGAGAAAAATTCGCTCATTAATATTGACTCCAACCCGCGAATTAGCCATTCAGATTGAAGAAAACATAAAAGATTATGGAAGTAATTTAAATCTGCGTCATGCTGTGATTTTTGGCGGAGTTAATCAAACGAGTCAGATTAATCGCCTGAAAAGTGGAATTGATATATTGGTTGCAACACCAGGTCGTTTACTCGATTTACAACAGCAAGGCTATATCGATTTAAGAAGCTTGGAAGTATTTGTTTTAGACGAAGCAGATCGCATGTTGGACATGGGTTTCATACATGATGTGAAGAAAGTACTCAAACTCATTCCGGCCAAAAGACAAACCTTGTTTTTTTCAGCCACAATGCCCAAAGAAATTAAATCACTTGCGAGTACGATGCTAACAAATCCACAGCAAGTTGTAGTTACACCTGTCTCTTCCACTGCCGAAAAAATTGAACAAGAACTCTATCATGTGGTAACGGCTAAGAAAAAAGATTTGCTGCTTCATATTTTAGGCGAAAAGGCTATAAATTTTGTGTTGATCTTTACGAGAACCAAACATGGAGCGGATCGCGTGGTGAAAATTCTTTCTCGAGCCAACATAAAAGCCGCAGCCATACACGGAAATAAATCGCAAAACGCGCGTCAAAATGCGTTAAACAATTTCAAAAACAGAACGATTCAAGTATTGGTTGCCACAGATATTGCAGCCCGTGGAATTGATATTGACGAATTGGAATTGGTAATCAATTATGATATTCCGAACATTCCTGAAACGTATGTTCATCGTATTGGTAGAACAGGTCGTGCAGGTGCAAGTGGGAAAGCACTTTCATTCTGTGATGTGGAAGAACAGCCTTATATCAGAGGTATAGAAAAGCTAATTGGATTGCGAATAAAGGAAGTGAAAAATCATCCGTTTGGTTGAGCTAGTTTTTAAGCCGCTTTAAACTGAATGAAGAAATTTTTACTTTCTGGCACCCAATTGACAAACCAAAAAATACTTACCGAATAATCCACCGTAATATTCTTTTAAAGGGTCATATGTACTTGATGATAATGAATTATTAGCAACATATCCTCCGTATTCCATTCCAAGCTGTAAAAACCTTGTCATGGCCCAGCTTACCCCAAATGAACATCCAAATTTGGCATAAGTATAGGGACTTCTTGAAATATATTTATAATCTCCTTGCGATTCAGAAACTAAATAGTCTTTACGTATTTGTCTACCTAATCCAACACTTATACTAGGAGCAACATATCCTGTAAGCGTTTTATTTCGATACACATAAAACAAAGGTTCGAAGCCAAGGTCAGCAATTATCACTTTATCTGCATTTCGATAAATGTATTGATTAACCCGGCCTTCCCAGTTATTACCTGCATTTAAACCAATTCTAGCAGGAAATCTCAAGGCATATTTTGAAGAAATTTCTTTTTGAACAAAAAAATCAAAATTTGGATTTGAGGCGAAAAATAAATCAGGTTTACCCTGCAATACAAAGTTTGGATTAATAAAAGAACTTAAATTAATGCCCATACAATACTGCCTATTTTTTTTCAAAGAGGAAGACTTTGGATTCTTGTCATTCTCAATCTTTGTTGGCTTTTTCTTCTTCTTTTTGAGTAATCGAATTTTCAATGCCCCCATTGGAATTAGTTCATCAGCAAAATAAAGACAGGCTGCTTCGAGCGAAAAAGCATACCCTTTCCGGCTTAGAAACTGAATGCCAACTGGCACATAACCAATTGGAGTTCCAGCACCATCAATTCCCCCTGAGCCACCGCCTCCAATGTAAAAACCAGCACCAAAAGCCGCGCCGACATAGGGTGAGAATCTTTGTAATTTATCCTTTTCGCCAAAATAATAGCGCCCTCCTACATATGCTGAATTAATTACTAAAAGTCCTCCAAAACCTGTTTCAATACTCCAATTTTGATTAAAAAAATGTTCATAATAAGGGCCAAAAAAACCTGGGCCACCTAAACTTAATCCAAAGTGATTTTTATGGATAAGGCGTAAATTTTTAGGTGCAGCAGTATCGGATTGAGCGAAAGAGCAATATGTCCACGCAACAAAAATGGTTAGTATTATTCGTTTTAACATGTTAGAAAATTATAAACTTGTTATTCGTATAATAGTATATTACACTTAAGTATAGAAAAAAGAAAGAGTACCTATTTTTAATTAAAAAACACGTACTCTAAAAAATAATTATTTCTAACCTAAACTTTTATTTTTTGCTTTGGCTTTGGCAAAACGAGATTTTTGTTCATCGGAAAGTTGAGAAGCCGTAATTTGCTTATCTAATGTTTTTATTTCGCTTTCTAAATTATCCATTGCTTGCATAGCTGCATCCATGCTCATTGGAGGTCTATTTAACAACATGGCCTTAGATTCAACCGCTTGTTCGTAAGCTTGAATTAATGCATCAGCCTTTTTTGTATCAACAGCTGCTTCTTCCTTTTTTACTTCGGTTAAAGTATCGGTTTTTGGCATTTCCTTCACTTCTGATTTAGCACTAGAAGAAGCCTCTTCATTAGAACTAGCCTTCTCATCCTTTTTCCCTCCACAAGAGACAATTAATGATGAAGTCAATAAAATCATTGATAGATTTAAAATTTGTTTTTTCATATAATTTCTATTTTTAGGTAAATCTAGTAAAATTTTAACTCGAATTTTAACCGTTTTGAGAAATTTGCTTGTAGATCATTTGAACATAATCCAACTCGGTAGAAATTACCGTTCCGAGGTGATGTGATTTAAACCACGTAATTTGACGTTTGGCATAATTTCGAGAATGTTGCTTTACTAAATCTATGGAGCTTTCTCTGCTGATTTTTCCGTCAAAAAAATCGAATAACTCGCGATAACCGACCGTTTGCAAAGATTTTAAATGTTTCAGGTCATAAACAGATCGCACCTCGTTTTCCAATCCTAACACGAGCATTTGATCAACGCGGTCATTTATTCGCTTGTACAACACTTCTCGCGGTAAATCCGTGGTGAAATAATAAACAGTATCAAAGCTAACTTTTTCATTCCCAGATCTCAATTCAGTCATTGTTTTACCGGAAAGTCGCATAGCCTCAATAGCACGAATAACGCGAAGTGGATTTTCTTTATCAATTAGTTGGAAATAGTTGGGGTCTTTATTTTTTAATTCATCTAAAAAATCAGATAACCCTTTTGTTTTCCATTCTGAAGTAAGCTCATTTTGAAGGGATAAATCGTGTGGTATGGTATCCAAGCCTTGGCAAAGCGCTTGTATGAAAAGTCCTGAACCGCCAACTATAATTAGATATTCTAAATGAGATAGTTCCTTTAGAATCAATTCTCTGGCCTCAGTTGCAAAACGAGCTGCTGAAACCTCATCGGTAAGCAAATGTGAATCAATAAAATAATGATTCACACCAGCCATTTCATCGTGAGAGGGCTTTGCTGTTCCAATTGAAATTTCTTTGTAAAACTGCCTTGAATCTGCTGAAATCACAACCGTATCCAGGTATTTTGCCACCTCTACAGCTATTTTTGTTTTTCCACTTGCAGTCGGACCTTGAATTACAATGAGTTTTGGTTGTCTTTCCATCATTGAAGTTGTTCTTTCCACTTCATGTATTGATTGTAGACTGAATTCGCATAATCCGGCGCATGTCCACGATAAGCTCCACACTGAACAGCATTGTCTCTGTAATAAACAGGTTTAGACAAATTGCGAATCATAACTTCAACACTATTTTTCCAAACATACGGGTTCATTTCATTTTTTCCAGCCAATTTCATTGCATCATCTATGTGGCAATATCCCGCATTATAGGATGCTAATGCAAATTTAATTTGATCTTCACGATTTGGAACACGCTCATAGCGTTTCAGGAGTTCTTTCATCATTTTCATCCCCCCTTCAATTTGTTCTTCGGGGCTTGAATCTGGAAATACCCCGTATTGAGGGCCGGAAATTGGCATGAACTGCATCATACCATATGCTCCTCCTAAACCAATAACCCGCGGATTGAATCTACTTTCTTTATTGGCAATTGCCGCCAAAAGCAACCAGTCTTCTCCGTATTTTTTTGCAGCTGCTTTGAATAAATGATCGTAGGGAGAAATTTGCCCCTTTTTAATCATCTCATCCTCAACCGGAACAGATTCCTCAGGTTGCATATCCGCTCCAAAATAACGGGTTGTCAATTCTGAATACTCTGATGATTTCATAAAGTTTTTCAACCAAAGATCCAATGCTTTTTTCAGTTCAGGACTGGTTTTTCTTAGGCCAAAAGCTATAGATTGAGTAAACGAAATCACCGTTGAAATATCCAAATTAGGATTTTCTTTACTGGCAACTTTGGCTATGTTTTCATCTGCCACTGTTAAAGGAATTACACCATTGGCAACGGCAGAAACGTAATCTTCTGCCACTGGATCTCCCTCAATTTCTTTCAAATAAATCGTATCACCAATTTCTTGTTGTAAATGAACCAAGCGCTGAAAATAGGAAGAGTTATTACGAACATATACTGTCCGATTTTTTAGCATGGATGGGTCGATAATCAATTGTTTAGTAATCTCTTCGGGTGACATTTCCTCCCACCCGTGCGGTTTTTGTTGAACGAGTACTTGTCTACTTTTGAGATATGGGATTGAAAAATTATGAATTTTTCTTCTATTTCGAGTTACTGAATAGTTGCATGCTATAACATCCCCCTCACCATCATTTAGAAATCCATGAAATTTCCGTGCGTCAGAAACTACTTTAACACGTAACTCCACGCCAATATGTTTTGAAAACAGCTTTAATAGCTCGTACTCAAAGCCCAGTTCATTCTCTCGATAACTATAATACGATGTGGATGTATTTTCGGTAAGCATTGTTAATACACCTTTCTTTTTGATTTGTGCTAAATCAATTTTGACACTTGCATGCGAGGGAACAGACCTACTCGAACAAGCCAAAAGAATCAGTGTTCCTAACACAAAAATAAAATACCTAACTTTAACTATTCTCAAAACAGTGTCGTTTTACGGAAGAAATTGGATTTAGTTCTGAAAAAGTTTTATTTAGCTTTGTTTTTAATTATAGATTATGAAAAAAATACTTAGTTTATTATGTTCGGCTTTAGTACTTACTGTCTTTAGTTTTGGTCAAAATAATTCATTGATTTGGAGAGTGACTTCAGATTCTATTGAGCTGTACCACCCGTATTTTAATGATGAATTTGACGGAACAGCGCTTAATTCCGAAAAATGGTTGGATCGCTACCAGTGGGGCGGGTTGGATTTTAAAACACGCATGTATTCAGCACCTGAAATGGTATATGTTTCAAACGGCATTCTTACATTGGGTGCTGATACTACATCAACTTGGTATGAATTTCCGGATTGGATGCTAGATTCTAACCAAATCAAAAAAAATCAAGTAGAAGTTAAAAATAATAAGGTTCAGCTTGATTATCTAACCTCGGTTGCTTTTAGCAAACAAACCTTCAAATACGGTTATTTTGAATGCAAAGCTAAAGCACCTTCTGGACAAGGATTATGGCCTGCTTTCTGGCTGTATGGTGGCGAACCCAATGAAGAAATAGACTTCATGGAAATGAAAGGCGAAAAACACAATCAAATGCATGTGGATGTTCACTGTCCAAACAAATGTAAATTCATAAAAATGAGAGGGTTGCCCTTTGTGACAAAACGATGGGGCGGGTGGTTGAAATTCAATCAAAGGCTTGTAGATGAGTGGGTGATTTATTCAGGAATATGGGAACCAGGTAGAGTAACCTTTTATGTCAATGGAGAAGTAGTTGGCGAATACCAAGGCGATTTTAAAACATCCATGCACTTAATTGCTAATTTATCTATTGCTGTTAAAGGAGGACCATTTGCACCAGGAATTAATAGAAATACTATTTTGCCTAATTCGTTTGAGGTAGATTACATACGTGTTTGGAAAAATACGATGGATGCTGATTATCAAAAACTAAAAAAAGAAGTTGATTTTGGGAAGGAGGATATCCATATGAATAAGCCTATCAAAGAAACAAAACTACAAACGAAAAAGAAATTTATGCTTCGGCGTAAATCGTTAAAAAATGAGTTGGGTTTTGTAACATCCATGATGACGAATAATCAACAACTTCAAATTTCCAAAAATGGTCGAAAAATGAATGATATTACCATTGAGCTAATTGACATGCAGGGAAAGGTTGTTCATTCAGAACTTATCTCAACACAACATGGTTTAATTAATTTAAAACCATTTAAAAAAGGGAATTATATATTGAAAATCAAGCATTTGAAAGCAGTTAATTCTTCTACGATTACGATATAAGTTTTTATTTCGATTGGTTAATTAGTGGTGTACTAAACTTAATTTGGTGTAAAGGGTTGATTTACAATCTAATTAGTTTGAGTTCTTTTTAAAATTCAAGGTGAATTTTGTTTCTTCATCATTTGATGTCACGAAAATTTTGCCCCCAAAACTCTCCATATTGTTTTTCACAATGCTCAATCCTAATCCACGGTGCTGCTCCTTGTTTTTTGTTGTGAAAAAACGATCAAATATTTGATTTAGAATATTTTCTGGAATTTTATCGCCATTATTACTGAGGCTTAGTTCATCAAATTCAACACCTTGATGAAATTCAATAGTTACAAGAGCATTTTTTGATTTCTCGGAAAGGGCCTCAATCATATTTTGCAAAATTAAACTCGCCGTTTGAAAAAATAATTTTTCATCTAACAGTAGTGTTTGTCTTTTGTCAACTCGGATATCAATGGTTAATCCAGGAATTGCATTAAATGCCTTAATTTCAATTACCTTATTGAGCATCCCAAAAATGGAAAAACTTGTACGATTGAAGGTGCTCAATTGATTTGAACTCAAATCATTCAGTTCCTTTACAACTTCTCTTGCCGAATAAATAGAATTGTCAAGAGCTCTAGATAATTCCTTATTCTTAATTATAGTATCTCCCAAACGCACTGTCTCAAAAGTTATTTTTTGAGTTGAAATACTGGTGAGAATAGCATTCAGTTGTATGTCGTTCATTTCCCATTGCGACATTACAAGAGAAATTGATGAACAAATTTCTGTACTCCAATCTGTTGAATTTGAAAGGAAATCATAAATTTTAGCCGCTTGTTTACGTTTTTCAAAACCTGTTTTATTCTTCTCAAAAAATTCACTTTGAGAAATAACACTGTTTATGAAGTCAATTTCAGCAATGGAAAGGGTGTTTTTAGTTTTTTCGAGTAGCGTATCAATGATACTCTTTTGCTCGTTATTACCAGCTAGAATTACACCTAGTGGCGTATTCAACTCATGGGCTACGGTTGAGATTGTTTGTGAAAAAATAGCTTGTTTTTCAAGGTTAACAATTTGAGCATTTAATTCTTGATTTTGGGTTACGACTGAAGTGATTTTTCGCTGAGATTGATACTTGTTGTAAACTAAATAAACAACAACAGATAAGGAAACAATCACTAAGATGGCAATCCAAATTAGTTGATTCATCCGTTCTTTTTGAATGCGCAATTCAATTTCTTTAAGTGCTTGTATCTTTTTATTATTCAAATCATTAAGCTGATATTTTTTTTCTAATTCTTTCCGGATGAAAACTTTAGACTTTTCGATTGTAAAAAGGCTATCCTTTACGATTTGAAATTCCTTTAAATGAAAAAAAGCCTTCGAGAAATCTCCTTTCTGTTCAAATATGTTTCCTAGTATTTTATGCGCGTCTCTTTTAACATGAATTAAATTAAACTTTGTGGCTATTTCAAGCGCTTTTTCAGCCGATTCTTGAGCCTCAAATAAGGTTTTTTGATTCATTAATATTTGAGCCCTTAAAACCCACGCGCTTGCCAGTCCTTCATTGTTTTCATTCTCAGTTCTTAATTGAGCACAGGTATCAATGTGTAAAATGGCTTTTGAAAAGGCTGATTGAGCGTTGTAAATTTGGGCCAAATGAAAATGAATTTCTGCAATTCGATACTTTATCTTAAGTTTTTTAGCAATTTTCAATGCTTTTTCTTGATAAGTAATTGCCCGGCTGTAATTTCCTTCTAAAAAATAAATATCTCCAATATTAGTAAGTCGACCGCTAATACATTGTTGATCTTCAATTTCTTGACAAATTGCCAAGCTTTTGTTTTCATATTCCAGCCTTTTTTCACGGTCATCAAGCTCCGTATATACCTTATTCATATTAAGATAGGAGTTTGCTAACCCCCGCTTATCACCAATCTCCATTCGAATAATGATACTTTCATTGATTAAGTCAATTGCTTCGGCATATTTACCCGTATGTGAATTTGACAATCCTAAAAAGGATAAAGTTGCCGCCAAACTAATTTTATCGCTAAGTTTTTCACTTAATGCCTTTGATTTAACTAAACTAATGATTGATTCGTTAAATTTTCCGGTTTCTGCGTAAAAAACCCCTTTGTAATAATAGCCAGAAGCAAGCATATATTTATCACTTGTTTGATCTGATAATTTTATTGCTTTTTCTACCAATTCCAATGCTAACTTATTGTCGCCAAGAGCAGAAATTGCTTTCGCTTTATAATACAATGCCCTTATAAAGAATACGTTTTTTGGATTGTTTCCAAGATCATGAAGGACACTATCACAAAGCTGTTCAGACATTCGATAATTTCCCTTCACATATTCAATGTTTGAAAGATATGTCCGTATTGCTGGTGAAACGTCTTTTCTGGTTCTGTGTTTTCTAATCAGCGCTAATGACTTGTCGTATTTTCCAAGAATTATATATTCATGTATTTTTTGAAGATCTGATTGAAGTGTTGAATTAGAGATTTGCTTTTGAATTACATGTTTATATTCTGCCTGATTAATTTTTTGAGCAAATAGGTTAATAGAAAAAAGGAAACACAACCCGATAAGAAGTAGCCTGGTATTTTTTGTAAATAGAACTTTAATATTTCTCAAAATCAAACGCATCAAATGTTTTCGTTTTCAAAAGGTTCAATTATTTGTTGTGATATAGGTTTATCGATTTCATACATGGCCAATGTGGCTGATACAATTCCCATAATAGGTGCAGAAGCTGCTAAAACCCACCAAAACAGTTGTCGTATCAACTCAAATGTATTCTCAAACGTTAATGTATATTCAAAAAAAATACGGAGATCAACTGGCACAAAAATCATGAGGTAATAAAACAATCCGATTGATATGGCTAAACCGCTATGCTTTCGAATAAAAATAATACTTTCACTTACATTTCTTCTTCTTCGTTCGTTGATATAATCGAGAAAACTAAATCCATAATAATAGGAAGCAATTAGAATAATAAGCCATTGTAAAGGACTTTCACTTGGTTTCTCCCAAAATATGTATGCGACTAGTTGAATTGAAACAAAGTAAATGTAATACCACATTAAATTTCGAATCATTAATTTCACGGCCCTTATAATATCCTCTTTAAACTGATTCCACGTATACTTTTGCTTTTCTTTGGTTAGTATTCGCTCCGTCTTTTCAGAAATATGGGCCAACAACGGTGAAAGGATTGCCACTACCATGTATTTAGCGAAATACATTAATACCATTCCAATTGTAACCTCAACTAATCCGTAAATCAAATACCAAACAAGACTATTTATAGAATCTAGTTTGGGATCAAAGACATTGTTTTGTAGCACATAGCCATATCTATAAATCACAAATAGAAGTACGAACGGAATAATTAAGTACAGGAAATACCCGTAACGAATTATGAAAAAAAATGCCTGAAAGTATGACTTGAGGCCAACCCAAAAAAGCTGTAAGTTTCGAGTTATAAGCACGTAAGTTTTATTTATTACCTAAATTATCTTTAATCCCACGTTGTTCCATCCTTACCATCTTTAATTACTATTCCTGCAGCAGCTAATCCATCACGTATCTTGTCTGAGGTTATCCAATCCTTATTTTCACGTGCTTGTTGCCGCAATTCAATAACCAAATCCATTACGGGATTTAATTTGGAATCGGTTGAACCCACTGTCAATTCTAAACCTAATACAACCTCAACGAAACTACTGATTTCTTTTGTTAATAGTATTTTATCACTTTCAGAAATGGTTTCCTTGCCATCGTTGATTAGATTGATATGTTTTACAGCATCAAATAAATGAGCAACTAAAATGGGTGCATTGAAATCATCATTCATCGCGGCATAAAAATTCTGAACAAGTGCATTAACATCAAAAGATGATTGTTTAGAAACAGTTATTTTGTCCAATAATTTTATTCCATCGCACAAGCGAGAAAAGCCCTTTTCAGAAGCATCCAGTGCTGTTTCAGTAAAGTCAAGTGTGCTACGGTAATGAGCCTGCATCATAAAAAACCGAAGGACATTTGCTGGATATGCTTTTTTGAAAAGAGTTGTTGATCCATCAATAATCTCTTTTGGTAAAAAGTAATTCCCAAAGGATTTACTCATTTTTTGGCCATTTACATTAAGCATATTGGCATGCATCCAATATTTGGCTGGATTGCAACCAAATGAACCACAACTTTGAGCTATTTCATCTTCGTGATGCGGGAATTTCAAATCCATTCCGCCACCATGTATATCAAAATGTTTTCCCAAATATTTGGTACTCATGGCTGTACATTCAATATGCCAACCTGGATTTCCATCTCCCCATGGAGAACGCCAAATTTGCATATCTTCAGGATTGGCCTTTTTCCACAAAGCAAAATCAGCAAAAAAACGCTTTTCATCTTGGGCGTTCAAGGTTCGGGTTTCATTTTCTAACTCATCCACCTTTCTTCCACTTAGAATACCGTAATTAAAATCCTGCATGTACTTCTTTGTATCAAAATAGACAGAACCATTTACAACATAAGCATATCCGTTTCCAATAATTTGTTCAATTATTTCTATTTGTTCTTGAATATGTCCCGTTGCTGTTGGTTCAATGCTTGGCGGAAGTAAATTATAGATGCGCTGTAATTCTTGAAACTTCACATTGTATTTGTATACGATTTCAAGTGATTGCATTTGTTCCAAGCGAGCTGCCTTGCCAATACTATCCTCTTCTTGACCTGCACTATTGGTAATGTGACCGGCATCTGTAATATTTCGAACGTATTTTACCTTATATCCAAGATGAAGTAAATACCGATAAATCAAATCGAAATTGATAAATGTTCGCATATTACCCATGTGAGGCTCACTGTACAAGGTAGGGCCACAAACATACATTCCTACATGATTTGCATGCAAGGGCTCGAAAAGTTCCTTTTTACCGGATAAACTATTGTATATCTGTAACTTTTTATGATTTTCCATATCTTATTTGTCTTGCAAAATTAAGTATTTCTTGTGGTTGATGTACCAATAACACTTACGGTTGGCAAGAAATAATTTTGGCTTATAAACTTGGACTTAAAATACTAATTTTTGGAAATCACTTTTCGTAAATCACATCAAAAACCATAACGGTATTTCCTGATCCAGGAGTTGAACTTTTTCCTTGTGAAGTAGTAACAAGTTGTTTCCCGTCAGGAGAGAGCGACATTCCAACAGGGAATTTTGCGGCATCAACTTCGGTTATTTTTTTCATTGTCAATGCGTCAATAACAGAAACCTTACAGACATCATTTACACACGCAAAAATGTACTTTCCATCTTTTGTGATATCAATTGTTCGGGCGCCAGGACCAACATTTACAGTTTCCCATTTGCTGTAAGCAATTTCATTGTTTTGGTCAAAATTTTGAGAAAAAATATCAGCCAATTTTGCTTTTTGAACTAGTCCATGTCTGTTTGAACTAAGCATTAAATATCCTTGATTTATAATCAAATGACGTAAATTAGCCGATGCACCTACGATTGTCCCTAAATATTTCCGTGATTCCACCTCTATAACAGCGATTCCATTACCGGACATTTTAGCAATTAGTATTTTTTTATTGTCTGGCGTAAAAACAGTTCCACGAAGGCAATTTCCGCAATCGGTATCACGATCTGACCCCGAAGAGAAATTCATACTCAAACGATTGTCAACAACAATGTGAGAAACGTATTTGAAATCCATTGGGTCATTGCTGGAAACATCTATTAAACCGACGGTATTATCTCCCCAATGCGTTACCGCAATGTACTTGTTATCACTAGAACAAGCAATCATTTTTGGAAGGGGTCCACTTGGCATTACACGCACTATCTCATCTTTTCTAGTATCAATTATCGCAACAGCAGAGGGTGACTCTGCCTTAGGATCCCAATCTCTTCGGTAATAGGTTACCCATAGATATCTTCCGTCATGTGAAAGACAACTTTCCACAGGTTTACCAGAAAAATGATTGTACTCAGATTTCGTTTGTTTGAATTTATAATCGAAAACAGTATTCTCGTTGCCCTTGAACAGTTTGTTGTTAGAGGCTGAAAAAATATGTTTTATTTCTTTCAATTTTTTCAATGTTTTTGAATCAAAAACAACCGTTGTGTATCCCTCTAAACTGTTTACATAGAATTTGCTACCATCTCTCGTATACGTAACAGATTTTGGTGAATTAATGGCTGATTCATAAACTGTTATTGGATCTTTTGATGTGGCTGTTTTACTTTGAATTACCTTAACAAGTTTCAAATTTTTAAATGTGCCATTATCAACAATTACAGCTGGTTTTATTGTATCATCAAATGACTTCTTACCAGATGCTGATACATTTTCTGTTGAAGTTGCGCTGGTGCATGCTGTTAGCATAAACAAGCTGAATCCAAATGCACTAATTATCATAAAAATGGTTTTTTGTGTTAATGAATATATGGGTAAATAAAATGAATTCATATAAATTCAATTAGAATCTGTAATCAAAAGAAACAAAAACAGATAAATTATACGCAAAGGTATTATATTTTTAACAAAAAAATGAATTAAAACTCAGTCCTGACCCAACCAGACTTTTGCAAAGAAATTTTTGTAGCGCTTGGAGGCCATGAATTTATTTCCTCCATACACTTTCATAACCACCACCAACGAGTTGTTCTTATTCACTCGAACCCAACTCATGCCTTCAGGATAGCTATCTGAAAGGCCCTCCATAACTAAGGTTCCATCATCAAGTTGTACCTTAGTCGGTTCCAAAACAGATGGACTTGCAATGTGAATATTGGCATATTCTTCCAACGACAGCGTATCTTGAATGGGTATTAATTGCAGAACATATGTGTTTCCCTGACCAAGCTCACAGTACGTCAATTCAATCGAGCCATCATCATTCACAAATTCAAAAGGTTTTCCTGGAAAAACAGCCGCCACGTCTAATTTTTGATTTTGGTAATTGTAGTAGTTTTTTTCCTTCACTTTTCGTTTTTCAGTGATTGGTAGTTCATTATAGGTTGCCGCAACTTTTCGAACAGTATATCCTTTTTGTCTCAATAAATTTATCACACCTTTATTTCCACCCAAGTGAGCGGCACCGATGGCACAAAAAACACTTGTTGTTTTGACAATAGAATCAAGACCTTCTGCCATTATTCCATTGCGCGTCACAATCAAATTCACATATCCGTCTTTGGAATATTTTAAACTTTTTCTTGTAAATTCCTCGATTTTTTCAATATTTCCTTTTTGGTACAAATTAAAAATAACTTCTTCTCTCAACTCCCCAAATCCAAGAAGATTTTCTTGCAAAAAAGGTTGTTTTGATTTATTTATTCCCGTGAAAACCTTTATCTGATCGTCATATGATTCAAAGAAAAACAATTCTTTTTGCGAATTGGTGGCATATTGCTGAAAATAAGCGTCCATAAATTGAGGCATGCCATCCTCGTCTCCATAAACTGTTTTTGAGGCTTTTTTGCTTGTCGAATAAGGATCTCCATACATGTCAAGTTGTAACTCAACCATGTCTTCACGTACATCCATTTTCTTAAAAAGGGCAAATAAATCAGTTTCCAACGCAACCGATTTCACTTTATCCAAAGCAAAATAAACCGTATCTGAAAAGCGAAATAAGTCTTTGTGATTGTTGTGAAAAGTACCAAATAAATAGGATTTTTCTTTTATTCCATTTCCGGAGATCTCCCAAAGAAGCGCATTTTCAGGTTCATAAATTTGAGATTTACCAACCCATGAAATGAATAAAAATAAAACAAATAAAATCCTCATTTTGGCAAAGTTAATCTTTTTATTGCTTAACTGGTTGCACTATTCTTACTTAGATCCAAGTTCAACATATGGAATAAGCATTTCGTCGAGCGAAACACCTCCGTGTTGAAAGGTGTTTTGGTAATAATTCACAAATTGGTTGTAGTTATTGGGATAAACGAAAAAATCACTATCTCCTGCAAACACAAATTCAGCCGACATTTTTTGTTTAGGTAAATAAGTGTCTTGTGGATTCTTTACAACATAAACTTCTTTTGGATTATAGGACAAGCCCCTTCCAACTTTGTATCGTAAATTCGTATTGGTACTTTTTTCACCAATTATTCGAATCGGATTAGTTACCTTAACTGTTCCATGGTCCGTTGTGATGATTAACTTCATGCCATTATCAGCCACTTTTTTAATGATTTCTAACAGCGGAGAGTGCTGAAACCAGGACATTGTCAAGGATCGGTAGGCAGATTCATCTGAAGCTAATTCTTTAATCATTTCCATCTCTGTGCGTGCGTGAGAAAGCATGTCAACAAAATTGTAAACAATGAAACTAACGTCGTTTTCTTTCAATTTAGAGAATTGATCGTTCAACCTCTTGCCCGCATCCAAGTTGGTAATTTTATTGTACGACCATTTAACCTGTTTTCCCAATCTTTTCAGATTGGCCTCTAGAAAATCCGCCTCATGAAGATTTTTACCTCCTTCATCCTCTTCATTTTTCCACAGATTTGGAAAACGTTTTTCTATTTCAGAAGGCATCAAACCGGCAAAAAAGGCATTTCGTGCGTAATGTGTGGCAGTAGGCAAAATAGAGAAAATCACTTCTTCTTTTTCTACCTTAAAATATTTTGAGAATTCAGGTTCTAAAATTTTCCATTGGTCATAGCGCAGATTATCTATAACCAAAACAACCGTTTTTTGCTTGCCAAGAAAGGAAGCAATATTGTCTTTAAGAACTGTATGGATCATTTTTGGAGCGTCATCACTCCCCTTTAGCCAATCCTCGTAATTATCTTCTACATAGCGACAAAACAATTGATTGGCCTCTTTTCGCTGCATTTCCAAAATTTGGCGCATCCCAACATCATTCGATTTTTCCAGTTCTAAATCCCAATACACCAATTTTGTAAAGAGTTCAACCCATTCAGAAGTAGATAATCGTCCACTCATCAGCATACCAATCTGGCGAAAATCTTGTTGGTAGGCCGAGGTTGTTTTCTGAGAAACCAATTTCGAACTATCCAAATTTTTCTTGATACTCGAAAGAATTTGATTCGGATTAACTGGTTTAATTAAATAATCAGAGATTTTACTTCCAATAGCCTCCTCCATGATGTGTTCTTCCTCACTTTTTGTTATCATCACTACAGGAATCAATGGACGCATTTCTTTTATTTTTACCAAGGCATCCAACCCTGAAACTCCAGGCATGTTTTCGTCTAAAAAAATAATGTCAAAATCTTCTTCTTGGCAAGCATCAATGGCGTCTCCACCTGACTTCACAGTTTTTACCGTGTACCCCTTCCCTTCCAAAAACATCACGTGCGGTTTCAATAAATCAATTTCATCGTCTGCCCATAGGATTCTGCCTTGCATATTGTATTATAATTGTTAGTTTTGAATAAAATTAGTGTTTTGCGACCAAACCTCAATCGAAATAATAAAAAGAAAATTTTTAACGATCCAGTATACGGATTTATTACAATTCCTGATGAAATTCTTTTTGATGTCATAGAACATCCTTACATGCAACGTCTAAGGAGAATCATGCAACTTGGTTTGAGTCATCTGGTTTATCCAGGTGCATTACACACCCGTTTTCATCATGTCGTTGGTGCTACACATCTAATGAGTTTGGCCGTAGAAACTATTCGTAAAAAAGGGTTTGAAATTACCAAAGAAGAAGAACGCGCCGTTCTATTGGCAATATTATTACACGATATTGGACATGGCCCATTCAGTCATGCCTTGGAATACGACATTGTAAACAACGTAAGTCACGAAAAGATTTCAGGCTATTTTATTCAAGAATTAGCGAAGGGGTTTGGAGAAGATTTAGAAAGGGCATTGTTGATTTTTAAAAATACGTATTCAAAACCATTTTTACACCAACTCGTTTCTAGTCAGTTAGACATGGATCGATTGGATTATTTAAATAGAGATAGCTTTTATTCGGGCGTATCGGAAGGAATCATTGGAAGCGATCGATTAATTGACATGTTAACGGTTCATGAAGGGAATTTAGTCATGGAAGAAAAAGGAATTTATTCCATTGAAAAGTTCATTGTGTCTCGGCGACTGATGTATTGGCAAGTCTATTTGCATAAAACAGTTGTATCCGCCGAATTCATGTTGATACATGCTTTACGAAGGGCAAAAGAATTGATTATGCGAGGAGATGAATTATTTGGTAGCCCTGCACTTTTGTTTTTTTTGCAAAGCCATATTACAGAGAAAGAATTTGAAAACAATGCTGAAGTGCTCAAAAATTTTGCCTTGCTAGATGATTACGATATTTTAGGTGCGTTGAAAATTTGGCAGCACTGCAGCGACCGAGTACTATCATTGCTTGCTTCGGGAATAGTAAATCGAAACTTGTTCAAAATTGAGATTTCACGAGAACCCTACAGTGAGGATCGTGTGGCACTGGAAAAAGAAATTGTTAAGTCAAGTTTCAAATTAACGGACGACGAGGTTCACTATTTTGTTTACACGGATGTTCTTAGCAACAAGGCCTATAATGAAAATAAACAAAATATTAATTTGATGATGAAAAGTGGAGAAATCATGGATTTATCCAAAGCCTCTGATAATTTGAATATCTCTGCATTGGCTCAGCCGGTTGAGAAGTTTTTTATTTGTTATCCCATTTAAGAATCAGAAATGAATTTATTAACTCAATTAAGAATACTGGCGTGGATTGAAGGATTCACATATATAGCGCTTGGAGTTACAATGCCTTTGAAATACATCTATAAAATAATGGAACCCAACTATTACGTGGGAATGATTCACGGCGTTTTTTTTATATTATACATTATTTACGTTTTTCTTGTGGGGTTTCAACAGAAATATTCATTGGTAAAAATCTTTATTTGCTGCATCGCTTCGTTGTTTCCATTTGGGACTTTTTGGATAGACGCCAAATACTTGAAAAAAACGGATCAATAGTTGTTATTCATTTCATTTGTTGCCTAATGACACTGAAAAATAAGATTATAAACACTATTTCGAGCTTTAAAACGTTTTATATAATTAATTTGGTAGTAATGAACAAAACAGCCTTTTCTTTCCTGGCTCTTCTATTTCCGCTTCTTTTCTGCGCTCAACCTGTTGTACCTTTTGTTGATTTTAATAACTATTTACGAGTGTTTGAAAAGGACAACTTTCAGACAATCGAATTTCAACCTATTTTGAGTTACCAAGCAGGAGATGAATTCGTGGCGTATATCGATAATCGCGAAAACCTAAGAATTTTTAATGGCAAAGAACGAAAAGACATTACAAATTTGAACATAAAGTTTTCTATTTCTGACCATTTATTGGCTTACAATGTTGGAACAACTTTGAACATGTGGGATGCGGGAAAACTTAGAACTCTAACGTATTTCGTGCGTGATTATGTTGTGAAGGACAGTATAATTGTTTACGAAGATACGCGCTACAATTCAGTAAATGTATATTACAACAAGCAAACCTACGTTTTATATACCGTTGCTGGGAGTTTATACATGCCAACTACCATCGGTGATAACATTGTTGCTTTTAAAGATAATGGAGGGTTTTACAAAGTGTTTCACCGGGGTCAAATTTATGATTTAGGTGTTTGGAATGGGGAGATTGATTTTAAGGCCGGATGCGACATTCTCTGTTTTAATGATCCTACCCAACGTTCATTTGCATTATTTGAAAACGGTAACTTTTACGATGTTGAAAGTCAATACATGAGAAAATATGTTGCGGGTCGAGGGTTTATTATTTTCGAAGATTTGAATGGCAACCTTTGGCATTATAAAGATGGCGAAAAAACAGAGTTAACGAATTTTAGCCCTAGCTTTTGGGAGGTTCAAGACGATATGGTTATTTGGGGTGAAAACAACTACGTTTTTTCCTTTTTTCAAGGCGAAAAGCAAGAAGTTTGCAATTACATACCTAAAGATTATTTGCTGAAAAATGGAGTTTTTGCATTTCGTAATATTGCTGGGGGAGTAAGCGCGTTAGTGAATGGAAAAGTAGAGGAAATTACGCTACAGAAAGATTCGGAATATTCCATTCATGGCAATATCGTTTTAGTGAAGTTATTCAATAGAAGTTACATTGTCCTAAAGGACGGGCAGAAATTTAACTCGTAAAAAGGCGGAAACCTGTATAATTAATACAATTCTTCTTTCAGTGCTGTTCGATAATCTTTGATTTCCTCACGATTTAATTTGTGATCAGCATTTTTTAAGAGATTCAACAGATATAACAAATTTTCATTGTCTTCTATTTCTATTGGATATTCATTGCCCTCCTCATCTTCGTCATATTGAGCTTGGATATCAAACGATTCATTCTCTTGTAAATACTCGTAAGTCAAACGCAAAACTTTAGTAACTAAAGGATCTTGTTCTTTTTGAGCCATCTCACGAAGAGCTTTTAAATCATCAATCAAGCTATCAGCGGAAATGCCATTTTTCTCAACTAAGCTAATAATAGATTGCAATTTTTCATTGGCTGCGTGCGTTTTCATACAAGTAGTTTTATTTTTCGAACACAAAAGTAATACATTCTGCGAAAAATCTAGATTAATTTTGTTAGAATAGCAAGGATTTATGTTTTAAACGGTTTTATGTTAATTGTTTTTCCGATATTATTTTGAGTATTAAATTACCTTTGTGCTAGGTGTATGACATATTTTGACCTCACTTTAAAGGGAATCGTAACAGGTTTTATTCTCAGCATAATGATTGGGCCTGTTTTCTTTGTTTTACTTGAGACAAGTATTACCAAAGGGATTAAAGCTGCACTTGCTCTTGATTTTGGGGTGTTGCTAAGTGATCTTTTATACATCCTTATCGCCTATGTTTTCTATTCTGAAGTATCCGATTTAGGAAGTAAAGATAACCGACAAGTGCTAAATGTTATTGGAGGGGTTCTATTTCTGGCCTATGGAATACTGAATTTCTTGAAAAAATCGCATCCCAAAGAGGAAAATTCAGCGATTCAATCCATTACAAATTCGAAAGATATAATGGTACTAATGGTTAAAGGATTTCTTCTCAATTTAGCCAACCCTATGGTGATTTTTTATTGGTTCAGCATTATGACTTTGGCGCATTCTTACGTTGAATCTGCTAGTTCAAACTATCCCATTTTTTATTTTTTATTGGTCATTATAGTAACATTCTTCTCCATTGATACTTTAAAAATTATTGGTGCGAAATATTTAAGACCACTTGTAACGAATCGATTGTTAAATGGTTTGAATATTCTTATTGGAATCGTTTTTTCCGTTTTTGGTATATTTTTAATCATTCGGTCCTACATAGAGCAAGTACAATGAAAAGAATATTTTACGTTTTATACTTTCTTACTTTTTTCATCCCATTTGTCTCCCATTCACAATTAAAGGTAAATAAAAAAAATCTGTCAAAAGCCCAGTATGAATATTGGGACAAAAACAAAACCCGTGTGAAAGCGGTGGGTTCTTATTACAAAGACAATGTAAATAAAACCACAAAAAAACACGGCACTTGGCGGTATTATACAAAAGATGGTGTGTTAGAAGAAGAAGTAAATTATTACATAGATTCACTTCATGGTCGCTGTTTTAGTTTTTGGGATGGAAAACGTCTAAAACAAGAATCGTATTTTTACCAAGGTATTCCAGATAGTGTTTTCAAAGCATGGAATGAAAAAGGAGTGTTGATTTTAGATGGTTTTTTTGACTATGGATTAAAAGCGGATATTTGGTATCATTTCTACGATGACGGAAGAGCTAAATCTGAGGAAAAATACATTTCAGGAGTTTGTTTGATTGATAACTTTTGGTTGAATGACAGTGTGCACACACAAACCATAAAACAAGGGTTTGGAAGTACAAAAAGTTACTTCAATAGCGGTAAAATTAAAGAAGTTTTTCAAGTTGAATATGGTTTAAAAAATGGTCCTTATCAAGAATACAGTGCACGAGGGGCATTGTTAGTAGATGGGCATTTTAAAAATGGATTTAAGGATAGTTGTTGGTACACTTTTTACACCAGTGAACAAATCCAAAAAATAGCCTGCTACAAGCAAGACACCCTATATGGTGAGTATTATACCTATGACGAATCTGGACAAGTTAAAATTCATGGTTTTTTTGAAAATGGGAAGAAAACAGGCAAATGGGAATGGTATGGCGAAAATGGCAAATTAGATTCAGAAGGTGCCTTTCTCGATGATCTGCAAGATGGTGACTGGAAATATTATTTTGGTAATGGCGAATTATCCTACAACGCAAAGTTCAAAAAAGGAAAACGAGAAGGAGAATGGGAATACTTCTATTCAAAACAAAAACCCTACAAACGCGGGAACTATAAAAACGATAAAAAAGAAGGCTTGTGGAGAACTTGGAATGAATCGGGAGTGCTGATAATGGAAGGGCAATTTAAAGAAGACAATGAAGAAGGAGAATGGAAAAATTATTGGGAAAACGGGAAAATAAAAAACTTAGCCTTCTTTGAAAAAGGAAAATTAAATGGAGAATGGCAATCTTTTTCACCTTACGGAAAAACAAAGGTTGTTGGATCCTATAAAAATGATCTTCAAACCGGAAAGTGGATGGAGTGGTATGAAAACGGTCGGGTAAAAGAAATCATGAATTACAAAATAATTCGTAAAAAATCTAAGGCCAACGATGTTGTATTAAAAGGAAGAACACACAAATTATCAGTTAAAAATGGGCTTTATGTTACCTTTTCAAGCAAAGATTTTCAAGTTACCGAAGAAGGAAAATATAAAAATGGAGAGAAACATGGCGATTGGTTTGCCTATCATCCCGGTGGACGGTTAATTGCTGTTTCTAATCAATATAAAAAGGGGAAATTGCATGGTGTTACCAAACAATTTGATAGAAAGGGCAAAATAATTCAAAGTTCCACCTATAAAAATGGCTTGTTGGATGGCCCTATGAGGTTTTACAACGAACGCGGAAAAATGACAAAAGAACTCTTCTTTAAAAATGGACAACGATCAAGTAATACAATTCAATTCCAGCCCTAAAATTCTGTATTTATTGCGCCATTCTGATGCAGAAAGTAACTCTGTCAATTTCAATGATTTTCAACGAAAACTAAGTGCATTTGGTAGAAAAAAAGCTCATGCTTTTTCAACTAAATATGCTTCAGAGCTTACCTTTGATATGGTTTTTTGTAGCAATGCATTGCGCACCAAAGAAACCTTAGGCTTACTTGAGCTAACTGAAATAGATACAAAATTCAGTGATAGACTTTATTTGGCAGAAAAAGAAGAATTAATTTCAGAAATAGAACGTGTTCCCAGAGAAATAAACAAATTACTTATCGTGGGACACAACAATGGACTGAGTGATTTACTTGGTTACCTAACCGGAACAACCCTGCTTTTATCAACATGTCAAATGGTTGAAATTAAATTAGAAACGAACGATTGGACCCTTCTTGGAAAGGAAACCGGCAGCTTACTTCGAAATTTCTATTAAATTTGCCACGTTGAAACAATCCCCACGCTACTTTGCTTAGAATAAATAAAATTATTTTTGCCTTAGTTTTTCTTTACAGCAGTAACTGTTTTTCACAAGAGACTAAATCGTTATTTACGCCATCAAAAAACATTGTCAAAATTGGAATTAATGAAATATTCTACGGCGATGTCTCTTTCTATTACGAACGTGTATTTTCAAAGAAGTTAGCGATTGAGATAGGCTCTGGAATTGTATTTCGGAATTTCTTTAAGAATTTTTTCCAAGAAGTACCTCAATCTCAATCTGATAAAATGTTATTAGGTCCAAGTTTAAATATTAAATGCAAGTATTATCCATACATACCTGGTGAATCACTCTATTTTAGCTCAGATTTTAAATTCAGAAGATACAGAACGCAGTATTCAACAACTTCTATTTCGGGAAACAATACATTGACATTTAATGAGTTTGAGCAGCGAAACATTTTCCGCTTTGGGTTAGGTTTTATTCAATGTGTTGACCAACATTTTACAATTGATTACTACACAAGTATTGGACTTACAGGCGTTATGAATCAAAATATTGTTCCTATGTATGATCAAAACACAAATGACTATTCTTATTTGAAAGAACAATTCAAAGATGTTTTATTGCATTTTACAGCTGGGGTCAAATTCGGCTATCGTTTTTAATTACGTTGCCGGAAGAGAAATTCTAAAGGTTGTTCCGGTTCCTAATTCAGAATGTAAAACAACAATTTTTCCTTGATGGTAATTCTTTATTATTCTTTGTGCCAGTGTTAAACCTAATCCCCAGCCTCTAGTTTTGGTAGAAAATCCTGGTTTAAAAATTTTATTGAATTGGTTTTTGGTCATGCCTTTACCCGTATCAGAAATGTCGATGTGAATCCATTTTTGAATACGTTCAACCCTAACTTCCAGTTTTCCCTTACCCTCCATAGCATCTACACCATTTTTACAAATATTTTCTATTACCCATTCTATCAACGAAGAATTATGATTTAAATACACAGGTTCTTCGTTTAAAATTTTGTATTCGATTGTTACTTTGTCCGATATTCTACTTCTTAAATAATCTAAAATATTTCCAATGGTAATAACAAGGTCTTTATTCTCCATTTTTGCACCCGAACCAATTTTTGAGAAGCGATCTGTTATCGTTTCAAGTCGATCCACATCTTTCTGCATTTCGGTAATTACCATCGGATCAATATTTTGTAATTCCAAGTATTGCACCCATGCCATTAAAGAAGATAATGGTGTTCCTAATTGATGTGCGGTTTCTTTTGCCATACCTGCCCATACTTGATTCTGCTCTGCTTTCCGAAAGGTAGAAAACACCAAATATGCTGTAAAAACAAAAATTCCAATTATAAAAAATTGAATATACGGATACCACTGAATCTTTTTTAATTCAGAACTCTCATCGTAATAAATTAAATTTCTTGTTCCATCCTTAAAATCCAAAATAATAGGTGGATTTATTAATTTAAAAGCATCAATAAAGGCACGTCTTTTATCTTCGTCTATTTTAGCTAGCTTAAGGTTATCCCCTACTACTTTCCCGCTTTTTGAATCTATAACAAGCACGGGTATTTGATCTTGATTTTCAATTAATTCCTTGTTGAATGATTGAATAATTGAATCGCGTTCGTGTTCAAGTTTAATTAATTCTTTTGAATCATTGTACGTGCAAGTCATTGTTAATCCCTCAAAAACCTCAGCTTTAAAAAACCGTCCTTGAGCTAACCAGGTAAGTGCGATTTTCTGTAACGTATCCTCAAGGATTTTTGTTTTTTCAAGCAACGTTAGTTTCGGATACTTGCGATTTATCTCGGCCGTATCAATAGGGGGATTTTTCCAATTTGAAACCTTGTTTTTATCATCCAAGACAATAACGGGTATATCTTTGTTTTGATTAATTATTGAGTAAGCTAATTGTATACTTGGGTCTCCGTCTAAAGGCGAAAGAAAGAGTGATTTTGTAGCTTCAACCCAAGTATTTACCTCTTGTTTTTCCCGGTCTCTGAGCTTCGTAAATGTGTTGTTAGTAAGTTGAATAAGTTCTAATTTCTTTTTTATGGCTTCTGCCCATTCCTTGGCTCGTTCACGTTCACGGTTACTTAAATCGGAAACTAAAATGTTTGAAACATATAATGAAACAATAAATAGAATCAACGCCCCTATAAAGAGCATTATTTTCCATCGTTGTTTATTTGAATACAGTCCCATAGTTTTACAACGAAAAAGTTACTATTTCATTTTGCCAGCCACTTTTTCATTGCCAAATTACATGAATTATTTGAAATCGTAATTAGGCTTTCAAAAATGCTTCTAAAACTGATTGTTTTGCAGAAACTCCAAAATTCTCTCACAGCAATCTTTTAGATGGCCGGGTAGGGTTTTTTCCTTGTATGGATGACTTCCTCCAAAAGTGTGTGAAGCATTGCGTACAACCGTTAATTCTTTGCCAGTCCATTTAGAAAGTTCCTGACCTTCATAGATATCGACAGATTCATCTTTATCTCCATGAATTAAAAGCAAGGGTTTTTTCAGCTCTTTACAAGCTTTTTGAATGGATAAAGCTTCATTATTTTTCTGAAAATCTAGGTATTGAGAAAAATTATGCGGCAAATCTTGATTCGTGCGACTATTTCTAATATAACGAACTCCACTTCTTTGCCAGGTATCCACTACATTCTTTTCAAATGCAAAACGTTTTTCAATGGACGAGATAGCAGCAAGTGTAGTAACTGAGCTAACACGATTATCGCCGGAAGACAATAATGCTATTCCTCCTCCCCGAGAATGTCCGACTAAATGCAATGAACAAGAAGTCAAATCTATTTTTCCTTCTAACCAATTGAGTACTTGAACTACATCATTTTTTTCATAGCTATAACAATTGTCTGCAAACGCCTCTAAATCAAAAAAATCCATGGGGTGGTCTGGCGTAGTTCCGTTGTGGGTCATGTTGAATTTGCAAAATCCATATCCGCATTCAATAAAATAGGCCTTCATTAAACCCCAAGGACCCCAATCTTTGAAGCCCATGTAACCATGTACAAAAACAATTACGTTTCCATTAAAATTATCAGGAATTTCTAGATCAATCAGCGCTTCTCGACCAGCTGAACCGATATACCTTTCATTTGCGAAATACATTCCTTTATTTTACCGGAGTCTGTTTTAACGTTTCTAAATAAAATTTCCAAAATTTTTGAACGGAAGAAATCTGTACTTTTTCGTCAGGTGAGTGAGCAGCCCGAATATTTGGTCCAAAGGAAATCATATCAACTCCCGGAAGGTGTTTTCCTAATATTCCACATTCCAATCCAGCATGACACGCTTTCACTTTTGGTGATTCATTGAACATAGAACTATATAAATCTTCCATTATTTTCAATATTGCAGAATTTGGATCGGGCTTCCAGCCAGGATATTCTCCTCCTTGAACCACTTCACAACCTGCATTTTCAAAGGAGCAACGAACTGCCATAGCAATTTCAGATTTTGTGCTTTCAACACTACTTCGCTGCAAGGACTGAGTAGTAAAAATGCCGTTTGAAATAATAACACGGGCCAAACTCGAGGAAGCCTCTACCAATCCCTCAATATCCGGGCTCATTCTAAAAACACCGTTTGGAACCGAGCAAATCAATGCAATAATTTTTTTGAAATCGCGTTCCGAAACAGCTTTTGAATCGGATTGAATTTCTTGAATTTGAATGGAAATTGCTGGCTCAATTGACTGATATTCCTCCTGAAACATTGCTGTTAATAACCCCATTTCATTCTTAAATTGATTAAGGTTTTCTGGCAAAACAGAAACGACTGCTGTAGCTTCTCTTGGAATAGCATTGCGCAAACTTCCCCCATCAAATGAAACAAGCTGAATCTCCATTTTTTGAGACAAGGTCCAAAGAACTCGCGCCATCCATTTGTTGGCATTTCCTCGACCTTTATCAATATCCATTCCTGAGTGGCCTCCAAGTAATCCTCGAATTGAAATTTCTATGGTTTTATTCGCAGGATCTACCTCAGTTTCTTCATAATTAAACGTCGTATTTGTATCAATTCCACCGGCACAACCAATCGATAACTCATCATCATCTTCAGTATCTAAATTCAACAAGATTTGTCCCTTAAACATACTTCCATCCATCTTCATAGCTCCCGTCATTCCTGTTTCCTCATCGATAGTAAAAAATGCTTCTATCGCAGGATGCAGAATGTCTGACGCTTGTAGAACCGCCATAATTGCAGCTACCCCAATTCCGTTATCCGCCCCTAATGTTGTTTCATTTGCTCGCACCCAATCTCCCTCAATTATCATTTCGATACCCTGTGATTCAAAATCAAATACGCGATCTGAATTTTTTTGATGAACCATATCTAAATGCGATTGCAGAATGACTGTTTTTCTATTTTCCATACCTGGACTCGCTGGTTTCTTGATGATCACATTTCCAATTGGATCTACTAGGGTTTCAAGTCCTAACGATTGACCAAAATCAACCATAAATTGACGGATTCGTTCTTCTTTTTTGGATGGACGAGGAACAGCATTTAATTTTTCAAATTGCGACCAAAGAGCAACAGGTTCAAGTGAGGAAATATTCATACATTAATTTTGAGGATAAATTTCCGAAATATTTATTGAAATACCTTCGAAAACTTCTGTTTTGACTAAAAAGTAAATCAGATTTTAGTAAATTAGGGGTTATGAAATTGAATGCAACTTTCCTATCAGTGCTATTTTTGTTTTTAGTTCAATTTATTTTTTGTCAGAATATTAATCAAAAAGACGCGAATGGAAAGAAGACGGGTAAATGGATAATTTATCAAAAAGGCACAAAAAAAGTTTTTGAAGAAGGTGCATTTGTGAATGGTAGAAAAGAAGGTGTTTGGAAAAGGTATTTTTCTGATGGAATCACAATTATGATAGAGGCAAATTATGTAAATAATAGACCATCAGGCACTTATTCAAAGTTTTATCAAAGCGGAAGGCAAAAAGAAAAGGGTTCTTTGGTATTGAATAAATACAAGGATTCATTAATCAAGTATTATCCGAATGGGAAAATAGAATATGCTGGAAATTTTAATGCCAGTGGTGCAGAAGAGGGTACAATTAAATACTTCTACGAGAATGGCTCCATTGAATATGAATATACCGCTAGTAATGGCGTCCCATCCGGTAAAGCTGTTCGCTATTTTGAGGATGGATCTGTTAAAGAAGAAATGAATTACAGTGTTGATGGTGCTGTTACAAGTGTGAAAAAAACCGAAAAAGCACCCGTTAAAGAAATAAAGAAAACCACCCCGGTGGCAGGTGTAAAAGCGCCGGTTTTAGGGATTCCTCGTACAAGAGGAAAAGAATTTTTGCCCAATGGGTACAATAAATGTTATACCATCAATGATGAAATATGGCAAGATGGAACCTTCAAAAGTGGTGAATTGTGGGATGGTAAAGTGTATGAATACGATAAGGACGGTATTTTAATCCGTGTGAAAATATTCAAACAAGGCGTTTATCACTCAAACGGGCAATTATAATTATTTTTTTCGATATACAAACGAGGCATAAGCCAACAAACCAGGCAACCCTAGAACGAAGATAAAGGCTAGAATATATCCTTTTGTTGTTAAGTAAAAATTTGTTACTTGCATGGCCTCTAAATCTTTTGAATCATAACCAAGACCAATAAAATACGACAAACTTAAAGGCACTTCCAACGCTGTTTTACCTTGATTGATTTCTATAATTCCTGGAAATAAATTAATTGGAAACAAGAAAAGAGGAATGGCTGTGCAACAAAAAGTTAGCAAATAAATCTGTATAGGACTAAGTTTAGCAAGAAATTTCATTAATAAATTAATACGTAATTTTAGTTTCCAAAGATATTGAGAATTGCGGTATGAAACTAACCTTGGCCTATTTATGTAACACAAAGAGTTGGGGCGGACTTGAAATGAACCAAATTCGAAATGCTACATGGATGAAAGAAAGAGGGCACGATGTTCATGTGTTTGTTTTAGTAGATTCGCCCGCTTACTCTGAAGCGCTTGAAAACAATCTCAAAGTTCATGTTATTTCAAAACACAAAAGACACTACGACTTTTTTCAAGCATACAAATTAGTTAAGAAATTAACAGCCGTAGGTACTGATTGTCTTATCGTTAGGAGCACTTTTGACATGAGCATTGCTGCTTCGGTATCCTTTTTTTCAAATAGAAAAATAAAAACGATTTTCTGCATGGAGATGCAGTTATCATTTCCTAAAAAACAGTTTTTCAGAACTTGGCGTTACCGCTATCTCGATGCTTGGTGCTGTCCGCTGAATTACCTAAAGGAGCAGGTTTTGGATAATACCAGAATGCAAAAAGAGCGCGTTTTCGTTGTTCCTTCTGGAATTGATCTTTCCAAGATTGTTGATTTTCCGATGGGAAAAGCGCAAGAGCAACTGAATATACCACAAAATACTCCAGTTTTTGGTATCCTGGGACGAATTGATCCCAAAAAAGGACAAAAATTAGTCATTGAAACTTGGGAACATATTTCGGATGCAATTTTACTCATTCAAGGAGATCTCAATACCACAGAACACCGAGAGTATCTGCAAGAAATATATGATTTGGTTGAACGAAAAAATATAAAAAATCGAGTGCTATTTTTACCTTTTTCATCGAATACCGAAATCTTTTTCAGCGCAATAGACGCCCTAATTGTTCCTTCAGAAAATGAAACGGTGGGCATGGTCACTCTTGAGGCACTTGCTCACAAAAAACCAGTAATTGGCAGTAACAAAGGTGGAACTAAAGAGATTTTATCCAATGACCGAATAGGTCTTCTATTTGAGTCAAATTCGCAAGAGGATTTGAGAATGAAGATCAGTGATTTCTTATTGAGAAAAAATAGATTTATTCCGGAAGATTTTCGTTCTGAAATTCTAAAATATGATAAGGATAAAGTTTGCGAAAAAATGGAAGAAGTTATTACTAATATTCAAATGGGCTAATTATTCAAAATCTATTAGTTAACAATGATTTTCTGTGCCAAAAGTGATCCAATAAAAACTGTGTAAATACCACTCTCAATTCCTTGGGTAAGGACTTCATTGTTTAGCATGTTTAAATTGCCCTTTCTAACTATTTTACCCAAATGATCAACCATACTAAAACTTTCTCCAACAAGAGCTGGAGCAACAACAATAGTCAAAATATTAGTTACGGGATTAGGGTAAAGAATTACCCTATTTTCTTCATTTTTATGGTTTATACCAAGCTCCTGACAATTTGGCTCAGCACCAACTGACTCCTGAAAAACACCATTAGCCACACTCCAATTAGACCACGTTCCAGCTGAACTAGATTCCCAGAAATTGAGATTAAATATATTGGAACCCGTAGCATCACCCTTTATTTGAATAGCTTTGACTGCTTGACCATCGTGATTCCAAGTAAGTGCATTTCCTGGAGAACAATTTTCTGGGGACGGGTTGGCAATTTCGCAATTTACTTGGACAAAGTACGCATTGTCATCATAACTGGGATAACCACCAAAAACTCTTGCTTGACCATTGGTGTCAATACATACAGCAGTATATTCATCACACGCTATGGCTTTTCCAGAAACACCATAGTCTATATATATCCTACTTAAAAAGGAAACCAATCTTCCTTTGCGATCAGGGTTGTCAAAGTGAGTATCCGTAATTACGTTTTGTAAAATTTCATTTTGAAGAAAAGAAGTTGAATCCACGGTAACAGTATTCGCATAGGGATTTGAAGTTGCTGTATTGGATGTTACTGTTCCATTTTCAGCTGAAAAATAATACTTGCCTTGAATAGCCATTCCTGCACTTGTACCTCCGACAACAACATTTCGATTATGAATGGCTTGATTAATGGCTTGACTTACCGGACTATTTCTCCAATAACTGATGTAGGTCCATTGATTCCCTCCTGCGAACCAAATGGCTTCAGCTTGATTGATTTTATTTATTAGGTATGCATCAGAACTGGCATTTGTATTATTGCAAACGATTGTTTCAACCGAATTGACATTTATTCCAAGTCCTGAAAATAAATAATCATTATATCCATCAGCCCCGGTTGCTCTGAGCACTAAAACATCACCGCCATTTGCTCGTTCTAAAAACCATTTCATGGCATTATCATCCTCGGATGCGCCGCCCATTAAGCAAATTCCACCTTGCGGATTTGTTACCAAATCAGTTGAATTTCCCGTAAAATACGAAGTGTAGTTTTGACTGAATGTTAAGAATGAATAGAAAAAAACTAAGAGGGGAATGTACTTTATCATAAAATTATTTTTTCTCTTCAAGTTACTCTTTAATAAATGAAACAGATTGGGGAAGATTACCCGAGATTCTTAGCGAATAAAAGCCGGATGATAAGGCGTTGACTTCAATTTTTTCGTTTTTTGAATTTATTTTACCCTCTATAAACACTTGACCAACTTGATTTGTAATTTGAAACGTAGATCCAAGGAATTCATTAGAAACCGTAACAGAAATTCTCTCCGCTGTTGGATTAGGGTATATCATTGTATTTTGAACTTCCAATAAATCGGTAATAGATGCCACTTGAAAAGAAAACAAACACGTATCAATTTCTCCTAAAAATCCTTGTCCATAAATAAAAACAGCCGTTAGCGGCTGACACCAGGTTGTTGTATCAATAATAGTTACCGGATAATCTTGTGTTATTTGACCAAATTGACCGAAATAGAACAAGCCCCCCGTTGCCACCGTATCTCCGTTGCAATCCAGAACAGCAGAGACATGCGGATAATCGACAAAATCATTCTGCCCTGCATTAAAGTTTATCGTGATTTGGTAATCATTTGGATTTAAGGAATCAGGATAACTGCCGGTTATCGCAAAATTGGAGCAAGGAATGGTTTGAGAGAATGAAATTGTTGTACCTAAAATAAATACGAAGATTACAACCGCCAGATTTTTCATCAATTATGAGTTTACTAACTCAAAGATAATCAGAAAATAAAACGGCAATCTATTCTACAAAACGATTTTCAACAGATCTCCACTAGTTGACTTTAAAAGATATAATCCATTAGTTTGAGGAAGGGTTAATTCAATTATTCCCTCACCTATTTCAAAACTAGAAATAACTGCCCCTGATAAACTTAACAGGGTCACTTTTTGATTTCGCTTTGATTTGATCGTAACTAGTTGGCCATTTTGAGCATGTAACTCTATGGCATTCTCAAGATTCAATTCAGAAACTTCTAATTCACCCAACTGAACTTTTACAATATAATTTAAGATAGATTCGCATGAATCGTCATAAATAGCATAATTGACTAAACCCCTTGTAATGTCATCATAGCCGTCTAAAATAAAGGATTCAATGTACGTTGAGTCTTGTGAGCAAAAGCAATTGGCATTGACTTGAAAATTTTTGTCTGTTAAATTCTGAAGGTTGTATTGTGTATTGAAGCAAATTTTATTGTCAGAAATGATGGTACTAGTTGGGTTGTAAGCAGTCACTGCTATTCCAATTTGATTATTTACAATTTCGTTATTTGTCACACTCGTGTTATCAGCAATTTTCAGTGCAATCGTATTATTTTCAAAAACAGAATTGGTAATTGTAGAACCACCTGTATTTTCAACACCGACCTCATTTTGACTAAAATAACAATTCTGAATTGTGTGGCCATAGGCTTCTGCAAAACCAAAATCATTATTGATGAATTGGCAATTGTCAAAAACACCCGGAGAACCAACAATATTATTTTGATTTCCTTGGAATACGCAATTTGTAACATTCACCGCATTCGACCATGTAAATGAACAAACATTATTCAAAAACTGACAATTTGTAGCTGTCAATGTTCCGTAAGAAATTTGTGCTGCTTGACCAACACCATTTGATTCAAAGAAACAATTGGAATAAATCATATCTGCATTTAACTGAATTGCGTAATTATTATTCTTAAAATAACAGTTGTTGAACGTATGACTAACTCCCGGTTCAGGTACATCATTGTACAATCCATTGAAACTATCAAACAAACTGAAATTATCTAACTGAAAAGTAGCCCCTTGAGAACCCTTAATATTTATTCCCATCCACGTATGCATTCCTAAAGTTTCATTAGCAGATGATTTAAATGTAATGGGGTTATTCGGTGTGCCAATTGCGACTAGGTTACCTCGAATTTCAATATATCTAAGATTCCCGGTATTAAAGGAATAGTCAGGAGTTACAAGAACCTGTACGCCTGGTTCAATGGTAAGCGTTTTTCCTGGAAATACAACGATCGAGCTTGTAACCAAATACGGACTCCCCGCCAGATCCCAAGTTGTATTTTGATAAATTCCTCCCGAAACAGATGTTTGCGAATAAAAATTCAAAACTAAACCAAGAACAAATAATGAGTTGAAAATATGCTTCATACGTTTAAAACAGACCATTCAAGTCTTTGTTTTTTTCGTATTATAAATTTTATTAATGGAAGTGATTAAGAGATTAATACTTTTATAAAAAACTATTGAAAATGAAATGTAATTCAATAACTAAAGACAGGTTCAAGCAAATAATGGTTGTGCTGATATTCCTTTTTACTATTCAGTTTGTTCAGGCGCAAATTTCGAATCCGTTGGAGGGATTAAAACTAGCCGGTCCTGGAGATATTCCTCAGGGAACTCCTTTGATGCTTGACCCCATTTCAACCCCCATGTACGACGAACAATTTCAAAAGATTAGTCAAGAAGGCTTAATGAAAATCATGATGTCGAATGAGTACATTCCTGAGCCATACATTGATGATAAAAAGACGGTAAAAGCATTCGTTTTTCGCAAAGCAACTGCTGAAGAGCAGGCAATGATGCTAAAAATGCAGCAAGGAGGAATGGGCATTGAACAAAAAGAAAGTGCTTTAATTGGTACAAAAGCAACTGATTTCACCGTTAAAGATTTAAAGGGGAAGAAATATGCCTTAACCGAGTTAAAAGGAAAAATAGTGGTTATTAACTTTTGGTTTGTAGAATGTAAGCCATGTGTTATGGAAATGCCTGAATTGAACGAATTAGTTGAAGAATACAAAGGGAAGGATATTGTTTTCCTTGCGCTTGCGTTGAATGAAAAAAAACAGTTGAATACATTCTTGAAAACAACTAAATTCAACTATAAAGTTGTTTCAAATGGAAAGTCTATTGCCGATTCATATGGCGTTGAAGGATTTCCAACAAACGTAATTATTGACCATGAGGGAATAATTCAATACGTTTCAACTGGCATTGGTCCAGACAACAAATCTAATTTGCAAAAAGAGATAAATAAATTGCTCATCAAATAATTTGTTTTGAGATCGATGTTGGAGGGATTTATAATTTGATATTTAAAAACTTTTATTTAATTCCCGTTTTTTTAACTTCACGCCTTAACCTCCATAAATGAAAAAAGCACTGTCTTTCGACAATGCTTTCATCAGAGTGGGAGTTGAGGGATTACATATCCCGTTTACCCGACGTGCAATGGATGAAAGCATACCTTCACTACGTTCAGTTAGTGCCCTTTTCAAACAAGGCCATATAAGCAAGCTAAATGTCCTTTAAACGAAAAAAGCACTGTCTTTTGACAATGCTTTCATCAGAGTGGGAGTTGAGGGATTCGAACCCCCGACCCTCTGCTTGTAAGGCAGATGCTCTAAACCAACTGAGCTAAACTCCCAAAATTGGATTGCAAAGATACACAAAAAAAATTATCTACAAAGCACCCGATTAAATAAATTTTAATTTCTGCTTTTTTCCCACTCAAAAAATCAAGATTTCAGTGCTTACAAATTTTTCAAGGTATATTCAAACATCATATTAAATAAATGATTGCGGGTGTTTCCTCCGTAAATTCCATGGTTGCGATTTGGATAGATAAACATGTCAAATTGCTTGTTTGCCTTCACAAGTGCGTTTACCATTTCCATCGCATTTTGGTAATGAACGTTGTCATCCGTCGATCCGTGAATTAAAAAATAATTGCCCTTGATATTCTTCACATGATTGATGGGTGAATTGTCGTCGTAGCCTTTTTCATTTTCATTGGGAGTTCTCATAAATCGCTCCGTGTAAATATTGTCGTAATACCTCCAATTCGTAACTGGTGCAACAGCAATTGCCATTTTGAAAACATCAGCTCCTTTGGTAATTGCCAATGATGCCATAAACCCACCATAACTCCAACCCATTATCCCAATGCGATTTGGATCCACAAACGACATTTTTTGCAATTCTTTCCCGGTATTAATTACGTCCTCAATTTCTAATTTACCCAATTGCAAATAGGTCGATTTCTTAAATTTCGCTCCTCTGTACATCGTGCCACGCGGATCTACACACGCAACAATATATCCTTTTTCTGCTAATAACTGGAAGTACATGTAATCCATTCCATCCCATGAATCGAGCACTTCGTTGTGACCAGGTCCGCCGTACACCGTCATGTAAACCGGATATTTTTTAGTTGGATCAAAGTTCTTTGGTTTTATCATCCAGCCATTCAATTCAGTTCCATTGGAGTTAAATTTCACAAACTCACGCTGAGAGGGATTGTATGAGGCTACTTTTTCTGCTAAAGCTTTATTGTCCTCCAATATTTTGATTAAACTCCCATCATTTTTCCGCAAACTGTATTCAGAAGGGCTATTTGCCGTTGAATGAGTCAATACAAAATACTTCATTCCTGAAGTAAATTCGGCTTCTGAATATCCTTTGTCTGGGCTAAGGATTTGCTTGTTTGAACCGTCAATTTGAATTTTATAAATAGATTTATATATTGGCGCATTTTCCGCAGAAGAATAATAAATGGTTTTATTCTCATCATCAATTCCTAAAAATTCAATAACATCCCAATTTCCTTTGGTGATTTGTTGCGTTGTTCCGTCAAAATTCAAGCGGTAAATGTGATTAAATCCATCTGCCTCGCTTGTTCTTAAAATCGATTTCCCATCTTTTAAAATCAATAAATTATTATCTACATCAATATAAGTATCTGATTTTTCCTCGAAAAACACTTTATGGGTAGGTTTTTTTGAAAAGTCAACCAAATGGTATTTCAAGGAGCTTTGATGTCTGTTTAAGGTTTGAAGAATCAATTGATTTGCCGTTTTTGACCAACTCAAGCGCGGAATGTATTCGTATTCACCTAAATTCAAATCGGTAACTTTCCCTGATTTTACTTGTACAACGTGAGCGGTAACTTTTGAATTATCCTCACCTGCTTTTGGATACTTGTATTTGTATTGTTCTGGATAGAGCCCATTGTAGTAAGTCAAATTGAATTCTTTCACTTCTTGTTCATCAAAACGCAAATAGGCAATCATTTTACTGTCCATGGACCACTCATAGGCTTTTGTAATTGAAAATTCTTCTTCGTAAACCCAGTCAGTTGTTCCATAAATTACCTTGTTCTTTTTTCCTCCCTTGGTCAATTTGGTTACTTTTCCTGATTTGAGTTGTTTCACAAAAAGGTCGTTTTTATAGATATAGGAAACCATTGTTCCGTCGGGAGAATATTCTGCAAGTGTCTGCGGTTGATGTTCGCTATCAAGCGGTGCAAAAACACCTGTTGCTATGTCGTACAAGAAATAAATGGCTGAGAAACTGCGACGATAAATAGGTTCAGTCTTAGTTGTGAATAAAATTTTCGTTTCGTCATCATTAAAAAAGTAATCATCAAATTCGATGGCGGCATCTTTGTGCTTTAATTTACTGTTGTCTATCAAAACAGTTCCTCCATCATTTGGATCGTTGATTTTAAATTTATAAATAGAACCATCGATGACTTGTGTATAGTGCTCGCCATCCTTCATAGAACGAAAACCATCCACGCCTTTTGCATAGAACTCATAGTTTTTCCATATTTTCTCAACAGTTAACTCCTGAGAATAGAAAATTGTAACTGTAAAAAGAAATAAAATAATACAAGAAAGATTTTTCATAATTTTCAATTGAGGACTGAAATTACAAATTGTTTTGAATTGTGAAACACCTCGGTAAAAAAAACAAAATTTAGTATTAACAATTTTCTAATATACCAAAACCAAAAAATGTGTAATTTTGAGCGTTAATTTGAAGTGACATCCTTGAAGCGAATTGTGCCGAAACCATTTCAAATTTTTACTTATCAATGTTTTAACTTGTGTTTGGAATTGAATTTTATAAACGCAATTTTTCTCAAACTCCTTTCGTCTATCCTTTAATTTATATACTATGAAAAAATCGTTACTCGCTATTTTAACATTTGCATCTGGTGTTACATTCGCTCAAGATTGTGCGAAAATCTTTATTTCTGAATACGTAGAAGGTTGGTCAAACAACAAGGCGTTGGAGATATATAATCCAACTTCTACTGCTATTGATTTAAGTCAGTATTTTGTGGCGCGTTATTCAAATGGTTCAACCACAGCTACGGTTGCCAACTCAGTTCAGTTATCAGGAACAATTGCCCCTTACGATGTTCATGTGGCAGTTTTAGATAAAAGAGATCCAAACGGAACGGGTCAAGAAGCGCCAATTTGGGATTCTTTAAACGTGAAAGGAGATGGATTTTACAGTCCTGTTTATAACACAAGTAATGCTTTTTACTGGAATGGAAATGATGCCGTAATGTTGGCTAAAGGTACATTACCTGCTGATCCTGCTACATTAATTAATGCTACTAACGTCTCTAATTTTGCAATCATTGATATTTTTGGGAAAATAGGTGAAAATCCTGCAAATGAAACAGGTTCTGCCGCTGGAAATGATGGTGCTTGGTCAACAGGTTTCCCATACAGTACAGGTCTTGGTGTATTGGTGACAAAAGACCATAGCATGTTGAGAAAAGCAACTATTAAAAAAGGGGTAACAACTCCAGTTTCTTTCTTTGACCCACTTTTAGAATGGGATACTATTCCACCGGTTACTTATTTATTTGATGCGAATGGAGACACAATTGTGAGTGTTAACGGTAACGCAATTCTTTTCGGAAACTGGTTTTCATTAGGTGAACATGATTGTGCTTGTAACCCTGCATCAGTAAATGAAATGGCATTCACTAATTATTCTATTTTTCCAAACCCTACGGACGATGTGATTTCTGTTAAATTGGATGAGAATATTCAATCTTTGACAATTACAAATAGTTTAGGTCAAAACGTTTGGGCTAAAGAAGCTTTGAATAAAGGACTTTATACAATTGAGTTGCCAAAATATGCGGGTGTGTATTTCGTGCGATTGGTTTCAAATTCAGGAACTAGCTCAACAGAAAAGATTCTTGTTAAGTAACCTACTTTTTTGTTCATGAAAATTCTTTTTGGACTTCTACTTGTTATATCAACAGGTCTTGTATTTTCTCAAAAAGGCTCGATCAGGGGGAAAATAATTGATAATTCAACCGATTTGCCCGTTGCTGGAGCGAAGGTAAATATCGATAACAAGTACCGTGCGTTTTCTAATCCTGATGGGATTTATGAATTAGCCAATGTTCCGTTTGGCGAATATACTATGGTCATTTCAATGACTACCTTCGATACGGTTCGTGTTAAAATCAATGTAAATTCTGCTTCGGTTGAAAAAAACGTGAAAATGGGCGGGAGTGTTGAATTTGATGAAATTGAGGTTATTGGTAACATGGTAAAAGACAATGTTCCAATTGCGGTTACAAAAATTCCAACGCAGAAAATTATAGAAGAACTTGGGTCTCGTGATTTGCCGATGCTTTTGAATGGTACAGCGGGTGTTTACGCTACGCAACAAGGTGGGGGTGACGGAGATGCGCGAATAAATGTGCGTGGATTTGACCAACGAAATGTGGGAGTGATGATCGACGGTGTTCCGGTAAATGACATGGAAAACGGAGCGGTTTATTGGTCTAATTGGTTTGGTTTGGATGCTATCACAGCCCAAATGCAAGTTCAAAGAGGATTGGGCGCAACGAAAATTGCAATGCCTTCGATTGGTGGAACAATAAATATTCTAACGCAAGGGATCGGAAACAAAAAAGGTGGAATGCTCAAACAAGAATATTCTACCGGAAATATGTTGAGAACAACTTTTTCATACAATACCGGACTGACCAAATCAGGTTGGGGATTAACGGTTTCAGCTTCGTACAAACAATCAGATGGTTGGGTGTATGGTACGCCAAGTCAAGGCTTTTTTGGGTACGGAAAATTATCGAAAAAAGTAAAAAACCATTTAGTAACCTTATCGGCTTTTGCGGCACCACAATGGCACGGTCAACGATCATTCAGTCAAGCTATTCAGTATTTTAGTGAAGATAAGGCACGAGATGTTGGTGTGGCTGTGGATACAAATTTACAGTTCTACGATATGGGTATCCGTTTCAACCAACATTGGGGGTATCGAACCAACGAAAATGGGAAACGCGAAGTGTTTAATGAACGCAGAAATTTCTACTCTAAACCACAAATTACCCTGAAAGATTTTTGGAAGGTAAATGATAAATTATCAATCTCAAATTTGGCGTATATGTCAATAGGACGTGGAGGTGGAACAAGTATATTAAACTCAGGTGCGATAATTGAGGATAAAAATAATTTAATTGATTGGGACTTAATGATTCAGGAAAATAAGGTGAATTCCATTTTTGGAACCCCAAATATTGATCCTCTCTATTCTCCGACAGAAATAAAATCATCTCAAGTATTATTGGCAAGTATAAACAACCACTTTTGGGTAGGATACTTAGGTCAGTTCAATTATAATGTTTCTAAAAACTTGGAAGTTTCGGGAGGTATTGACTTCCGTTACTACGAAGGGCGACATTATCAAAGAATCCAGGATCTTTTAGGAGGGGATTACTTTGTAGATAAATTGGATAAAAATGCGGCAAGCCCAATGAAACGTGTTGGGGATCGCGTAGCAAAAAATACATTTAATGCCGATCGTGATGGTTTAGTTCAATGGTCAGGTGCTTTTGGCCAGGTAGAATACACGGGTGAAAAATGGTCGTACTTTGTCAACTTATCAGGAATTATGAACGGATATCGCGGCGTGGATTATTTCCAAAAACGCAAATTAGTTTTGCCAGATACTGTTTTGTATATTGGCTACAGCGAACAAGTTACAGAATGGGTGCCGGACAGCGTTGTATACAACGGTCAATTGTATACGGTTGATAGTCCAGGACTTGAATACCAAAAAACAGCATGGAAGTTTTTACCTGGATTTACGTTCAAAGGTGGTGCAAGCTATAAATTGGATAAATTTTCCAATGTTTATTTGAACTTAGGTTATTTAAACAGAACGCCTCAATTCTCAAACGTAATTGACAATAACACAAATGCTTTTTTCGGAGAAATAGTTAACGAGAAAATTCAAGCAATTGAAGGGGGATATAACTTTGCAAATAAGGTGTTTGGTGTGAATTTCAATGCGTATGCAACAAATTGGAAAAACAAGCCATTTCCTTATGGAGTTCAAGTTCCAGATCCGCAAGACCCAACAGAATTTATCCGAATTAATATCAATGGAATGGATGCCGTGCATTTAGGTGGGGAAATTGACATTGCTTATAAGTTCAGTAAAAAACTTTCAACCGAAATCATGTTCTCCTACGGAGACTGGTTCTGGAATTCTTCAAAAACGATTTTTATTCCGCAATACGACTCCCTTGAATTTAGCTTTGATGCGAAAGGAGTTCATGTTGGTGATGCTGCACAAACTGCTTTTTCAGCCGCATTTCGTTACGAACCATTTAAGAATTTTTACATCCGAGCACAAGCTCAATTCTTTGATCGCTACTACGCCAATTTTGATCCATTCACTCTTCAAGGGTCAAATGGAGGGAGAGATTCTTGGAAAATCCCATCTTATTATTTGATAAACCTATTTGCAGGTTATAAAGTGGAATTCAAAAATTCTGCTCTACTATTCAATGGTTCAATTACCAACTTACTCAATTCGGTATTTATTTCAGATGCAACAAACAATGCAAATGATATTTACGATAATTTCGACGCCAAATCGGCTACGGTTATGTTTGGTCAAGGATTTCGATTTAATGTTTCAATAGGTCTTCAATTTTAATTTACAACAATGAAAAAAATTATTTTATCCGGTTTACTTGCAGTAAGTTCATTTGTGACTTTCTCACAAACTATTGCTGATGCTCGAAATATGGGTATTGGGCAAACAGTTACCGTTCGTGGTATTGCTGCCAATGGCTCTGAATTAGGAAATATTCGTTATTTACAAGATGGTACTGCTGCCATTCCTGCTTTTGGAAGCAACTTGAGTTCTGTTCAGCGTGGAGATTCAATTACTGCTACGGGAGTACTTTTTGACTTCAGTGGATTACTTGAAATATCTCCAACTTCAAGTTTTATCAATCATGGTCAGGTTGGGGTTCCTACTCCTCAATTGGTTCCTCTGTCAGTTATTAATGAATCTATTGAGGCTGAATTAGTGAGAATTGACAACGTTACATTTGTTCAAACAGGAAATTTTGCAACTGGAAACAGCACTGTCCAAATTACTGATGGAACAACTACTTTGGATGTTCGAATCAATGGTTCTACAAATATTGATGGTACAGCTATTCCAACAGGTCCCGTTTCAATTGTTGGTCTTGTTGGTCAATTTAATGCTAATTACCAAATTGTACCTAGAGATTTAAATGACATATTTCCATACGTAGCTCCAGCGCGTGAGATCAACGTAAAAATGGGTGGATTAACTGTATTGAATAATGGAACTTACGTTATCGGTAACGTTGCTTCTACTAATGTTACTATTGAAAATTCAGGGTCTCAGAACTTGACTGTAACAGCAACAACATTAAGCGGTGCCAACGCAGCAGATTTCAGTGGAACATTCACAGGAACGGTTTCTGCCACAAGTAGCCAATCATTTACGTTGAGCTTTGCACCAACAGGTACAGGAACACGCACAGCTACGTTAAGCATCGCAAACGATGACAGCGATGAAAATCCTTATGTCATAACATTATCAGCTGTTGGTACAGATAACTTAGCAACTGAACCTACATCAAACCCAACGAATTTGACGTTTCCATTGGTAAAAGCCTATACTGTTGGAGGGCAATATGCGGCTGGCGTTAACGCAGAAAAATACATCGTTTTATGGAAAACTGGTTCAGCCATTACAGGCGTTCCAACAGATGGTATAACATACAAACGTGGTGATGTAGTTGGCGATGCAAAAGTGGTTTATGTAGGAAGTGGTATGAGCTTCACGCCTCGTCACGTGATTGCAAACCAAAACTACCATTTTGCAGTCTATGCATTTAATGGTCCAGATGGCTTTGAAAATTACAAAACAACTTCTCCAGCAACAGGAAACGTAACGAGTCAAGGACAACAAATTGGAAATTACTACAATGGAATTAATTCTGCTTCTCAAGTTTTTCTTATGAATTTATCTGCATTGATAAATCCACATACTTTCGTATCCTATTTCAATTACAAAACAACGATGATGAATCAATTTGAGATTCGTGATACAACGGCTGGTCAATCTTATGTTGTGTGTGCATATTCTGGAGAAAGAAAAGTATTTAATGATCCATTTGATTGGACAGCAACGGGTTATTCTCGTGAGCACACCTATTCTCATTCTTGGATGCCAACTTTCCCTGCTGACAATCCAGAGCAAAAAGAATACAACGACCAACATAATTTATACCCAACGAACCTTCAAAATGCAAATACACCAAGAAGTAATTTGCCTTTGGATATCATTACGGGAAATACCGTTTTCTCCTACTTGAATTGTGCAGTAGGTTACAGAGCGGATGGTCAATTGTGTTTCACACCAAGAGCTGAACAACGTGGAAATGCAGCAAGATCAATTTTCTATATGGCAACTTGTTATAACGGACAATTAGCAAATAATTGGCAAATTCCAACGAATCAAAATCAAGATGTTTTGAAAGAATGGCATTATGCAGATTTGCCGGATAACTATGAAATTGCTCGAAACGAATTTATTTATTCCCTTCAAAATAACAGAAATCCATACGTTGATTCGACAGATTTTGTTTGCCACGTGAATTTTGCTGCAATGTCCTACCTTCAATGTACAATTGGATTACAAGAAAAATTAGATGCTAATTTCTCGGTTTTCCCTGTTCCATCAAACAATAAAGTTTATGCGCAGGTCAATGGTCTAAACATCACTTCGTACTCAGTTACGGATGCTCAAGGAAGAACGATAATGGAAGTAGATTCTCAAAATCTACCGGTTTTAGAACTTGCTGCAGATAAATTCAAATCAGGCGTTTATATTCTAAAAGTTGGAACCGAATACGGAACGGTTCAATCGTCGTTTGTTATTGAATAATGTTTAAATTCTTATACATATTTTGTGTTGGAGCAAGTCTTATGGCTTGCTCTTCGCATATTGTAGTAGAACCATCGCGTGCACCAATTACGCCGCAAAATGAAACTTCAGCGAAGACAGAGGAGATTATAAAACCTTATCGTGATTCGATGTCAGCCACAATGAGCGAAGTAATTGCCAAAGCAGATACGAATTTTGTGGCTCAACGTCCTTCTTCAAATTTAATGAATTGGGTGGCTGATGCCATTTTTATTCAACAAACTCAAACGGTGCGCCTTTCAACTCCTGCTATTTGTTTATTGAATACCGGTGGAATTCGTTCCAGTCTCGGGAAGGGAGAACTTACACTAGGTGATTTTTACAAACTCTTGCCTTTTGACAATACAATTGTGTGGATTGAATTGCCAATCGAAGCGCTGGATGATATCGCTGCTTATATAACAAAAACAGGAGGAGAACCTATTTCTAATTGTACAGTTGAGAAAGGAAAACTAAAGTTAAACTCTATGCGTGAAGGAGCTCAGACTTTTATTGTCATTACTTCAGACTATCTGGCAAATGCGGGTGATAAAATGGATTTCTTGAAAAAAGGTAAAATTGTCAATCAAACCGGAAAGTTGATACGAGATGTTTTGATTGATCACGCTAAACAGGAAGGGGTTTTGGTTTCCAATAATGAAGTGAGATTCATACCATGAACCGCCGGAAATTTCTACAAAATATATCCTTTGGGTCAGGAGCTGTTCTGCTTAGTTTTAGTGCGTTCGGTCAATTAATTTCTGAAAAAAAGTCAGCCAAACTCACCATCTTACATACAAATGATACGCATTCAAACATAGATCCTTTTCCGGGTAATCACGCCAAATTTCCAGGAATGGGTGGGGTTTCTCGACGACATGCGTTGATTCAAAAAATTCGACAAGAGGAAGAACATGTTTTGCTCTTAGATTGTGGAGATATTTTTCAAGGAACACCTTATTTTAATATGTTTGGCGGGGAATTGGAAATGAAACTAATGACCGAAATGGGATACGATGCAGCAACCATGGGAAATCACGATTTTGACATCGGATTGGAAGGATTCAAAAAAGCCAAAAGTCATGCAAAATTTCCATTTTTATGTGCCAATTACGACTTCTCAGAAACCATATTGAAAGGTGAAACTAAAACCTACGCTATTTTTCAAAAAGGAGCCTTGAAAATAGGTGTTTTTGGAATTGGGATTGAATTAAATGGCTTAGTATCCTCAACTAATTTCGGAAAAACCAAGTATTTAGATCCAATTACAACTGCAAATTCCGTTGCTAAAGAATTGAAACAAAAAGATTGTGATTTAATCATTTGTCTTTCTCACTTGGGCTATGACTATCCTGATTCCACACGAATTTCTGATCGAAAATTGGCGCAAAACACAAGCAATATTGACATCATTTTAGGTGGACATACCCATACATTTTTAGAAAAACCAACAATCGAAAAGAATAAAAAAGGGAAAAACGTCCTCATCAACCAAGTAGGATATGCCGGTTTGTATTTAGGGAGAATTGATATTGACGTGGAGAAAGGGGTAATGAGTCGAACATTAGAGGTGAAATAATAGAAATTAAACAAAGAACTATGTCACTAGAAAAAATAATCGTTGAAGCAAAAATTGCAGCAGGTATTCAAAAAGTGTGGGACTATTACACGAATCCATCTCACATCATTAACTGGAATTTTGCGGATCCAAGTTGGCATTGTCCGAGCGCATCTAACCAATTGGAAGTAGGTGGAAAATACGTGGCACGAATGGAGGCAAAAGATGGTAGTTTTGGATTTGATTTTGAAGCTATTTATTCAGAAGTTATTCCCTTTGATAGTTTTACCTACGAGTTTGGTGGGCGAGAAGCTAAAGTAGATTTTCAACAAGATGGAAACTCAACATCAGTAAAAATCACATTTGATCCTGATACAGAAAACCCAATTGAACTTCAACAAGCTGGCTGGCAGGCAATTTTGAATAATTTTAAGAATTACACGGAAAACAAGTGAGTTTTTTTGAGGCATTCAAAATAAGCTGTCGTAACATAATTTTTTAAATGCGTTGATTTGATTTTTAAGTATATGAGGAATGGCACTTATTTCTTTGTTTTCTTATTTTTCAGTGTTTTATTTATTAACTCTTGCGCTAATAAACCCAAAAGAAAGAAGGCAACAAAATCAGATAATCGGGACACCACCTCCGTAGTAAAAATAGATAAACAGGACTCAACAATCTCACCGCCACCCAAAGAAAAAATCAAAATAGCAAATCGTTACGGCACTAAACCGATTGAATTATTCATGGAAAAATTCTATACATCACTAGAGCTTTCCCCGGAACAAAACCGAAAAAATTACCTAGAGGGCGGAGTCGATTTTCCATTGGGGTCTTTATACTCATGTATGAGTAAGAATGCCAAATACTCGAAAAAACGTGTTTCAAGATTAACTGAAGAATATCATGATCGGTATCACATTGAATTAATTCAAATTGATTCGGTAAAAGAAAACAATGATATTATTGAGGTTTATACGAATGTGATGTATGGCATATATGAAACAGGGTCCTTTGAAAATCTCGAAAAATTAACAGTAAGAAAAACAAATGGAAAGTTTATTGTAGAACGTTGGGAAGATATAAAATTGAAACAAAAACACATGCCAAACGCCCAATTTTATGGGCTACAAAACTTTTCAGAACGCGATTTCTATTTTATGGTAGGAAGTCTCAATAAAATGTAAACAACCATAAGTGATTCATTTATTAAATCATAGAAGTAAATAATGTCAACCGAATTTGAATCTTACTTTGCTCAATTTTCCAATCAATCTCAACTGCAGTTGAAAGAGGTTTATGAAACATGTAAAAAACTTCTACCAGAGGCCGCTGAAAAAATAAGCTACGGAATGCCCTGTTTTTCACTAAAACAAAATATCGTTTATTTTGCTGCATTTAAAAATCATATTGGATTTTATCCAACATCTTCTGGGGTTAAAGCATTCGAAAGTGAATTGGTTGGCCTGAAATATTCAAAAGGAGCAATTCAATTTCCACTTGACAAACCAATTCCAAAAGAACTCATTCAGAAAATCGTTTTGTTTCGTTTGGATGAGGTTCTGAGAAAGTAAAATTCAGAACAACCGCTATTTTATACAAAAAATGATTAGATTTGATTCTAAATCAATACGTATGAAAAAAACTATTTTATCTGTAATTATACTATTAGCAGTGAATATATTACTCCTAACCAGTTGTGGTGTAGACAAAAAAGAAAGTGCAACTCAAAATTCCAAAGAAGCAACTGAAAATATGTCTTCAACTGAAAAACCGGCTGAGGAAGAAAAAATAGAGCCTGCAAATATTACATGTAAACTATTTTTCAAAAGCGACGACATAGAAGAAGAAGACGGTACCATTAGTAAAGGAACAATTGGGGAAAGAGAAGACTTTAGAACCAGAAAGTCTTATACTTTTTGCTATGATTCAGAAGATTTCAATAAGTTAAAAATTGAAGGTTCAGGGAAAAAAATTTCAATTGTAATAAAAGAAAGTGGAAAAATTATTTATGAAAAACAAAACATTGATATTGAGGATGATTTCGTGATTTCATCTAAAGATGTTCAATTCCAAATGGCCTACAAATACACTATAACAATCAAGCAAAACGACACTGAAATTTTCACTGGTAAAATTGATTCACAAGGATGTATGTGATAGATATCAGAATGATATTAGCAGATCCTTCAGTTTTTGTTTTTAAATCATATAGAGCGGCTTAAAATACGTTTAAACAAAATGTAATTCAAAAGCTCTACCTTTGCCAAGTTATGGAAAATTTAGAACTCACATTACGGATTGGAAAAGCATTAAAATCAGGTCAATCAGTACTTGGAGTTGCCTCAATAAATGAATACAAACATTTATTAGCTGAATGGGTATCGATTTTTGTTCCAAAAGCAGAGGAGGGTTCTCCTAGAGCAATTATAATTGCTTCCTCAGAGCAAGAAGCAAGAGAAATTCATGAATTAATTTCATTAGGGACACGAGAATTGGATTTAACCGTTGATCTAATTACAGAAAAGGGCAAAAAAATTCAACAGCGAAACGATCTTTTCGACGGAACTGAAATAATTGTTGGGACAGCTCGTCGCATCTGTGAAATGTATTTTCAAAATGGATTTAATATTTCCAAATTACGTTTGTTTGCCGTTCTGGAAATGGACGTGCAAATGCGACTTGGATTGAAAGGGTATATTCTACGATTGGCAGAGAGCATTCCTAAATGCAAACAACTCTTGCTAAGTAAAAATGGCGAGGAATATCGTATACAAGAATACATCGAAGAAGTTATTCCAATGATTCAAGTAATTGACTAAATTATTCTTTGGTAATTGTAATTTCCGTTATTTCTGGATAGATCCCTACCCTACCCGGAAAACCTAAGTATCCAAAGCCCCTATTCACATACAGATACTGTTTTCCCTCTTTGTATAAGCCTGCCCACTTTTTATAGCGAAACGATACGGGACTCCATTTGATTCCAAAACGTTCAATTCCAAATTGCATTCCATGGGTGTGGCCAGATAAGGTTAGGTCAATATTCGTTTCCAAAACTTGTAAATCAAAATGGCTCGGATCATGTGAAAGCAATATTTTGAGTGCAGATTCAGGAACATCGTTTAATGTTTCAGCCAACTTTCCGCTTTGGCGAAAAGGCGCTTTCCCCCAGTTTTCTACTCCCAATAACCAAATATCTCTTTCCAATTGAACGGATTCATTTAATAATGGCGTAAACCCAATTTCCCGATGTTTTTCGATCAATCGTTGGAGGTTTTCAACCTTGTGTGAATCGTGTTCCCAACGCACATAATCGCCGTAATCGTGATTACCTAAAATACTGTATTTTCCTTTCTTGGCATGGATTCTTGAAAAAACCGGTTCCCAGCCATCCATTTCAGAAGCCGTATTATTTACTAAATCACCGGTAAAAAACACATAATCAGCTTCCAAGGAATTAATCTTATCAATTGCTCGCTCAACTTTCGCATGGTTATTAAAAAAACTACCCACATGAATGTCACTTATTTGAACGATTTTTAATGACTCTAATTCTTCCGGAAAATGAGGAAAGGAAAGTCGAACACGATGTGTTTTCCAATTCCATCGTCCGTAAAAAATGCCGACTAATATTCCCAAAAACAAGAGTCCTGATAATAGCCATCCAATTAGTTTTACGTTTTCATTCTCAGTCAAATAAAACAACAATCCGGGTATTAAATACACCATTGCCGGCACTCCGAATAAGATAAATCCACCAAAAGCCGAAAATCCATTTTTGAAATCGTTGTGCTTGCGCTGACTAAAAAATACAATAAGCAACAAAAATGAGCCCCAAGCAACAAAAAGTTGAACGAAACCAATTGCTTGAATGAGGGTGGATGAATCCGAAAGGAAAGAATGTGAAAAAACAATTTGAGAGAAAATGATAAGGGCGAAAAGGAGTAGGAAGATCATGGAATGTTTTTACAAAGGTATTTTATATTTAGAGATTTGAACAAGTTGATAAAGAACTTGTTTTAATTAGCAGTGGAAAATCAACCGGTCATACAAGTTAAAAATCTTTCGAAAAAATTTGGAAGTTTTGAAGCAGTGAAAGATGTTTCTTTTACCGTGAATAAAGGCGATGTTTTTGGTTTTTTAGGTCCAAATGGTGCCGGAAAAAGTACAACCATTCGATGTTTGCTTTCGTTGATCAAACCCAATTCTGGAAAAATAGAATTATTTGGAAAATCATTAGCGACAGATCGTACTGAGATTCTACGAAATGTTGGAAGCATCATTGAAAAACCTGATTTCTACAAATATTTGTCCGCTCAGAAAAACCTTGAAATATTTGCGCGAATTTCTGGAGCATCAGTTACTCAAAAAGAAATTGCTGAAATGCTAGACTTTGTTGGATTAGGCAATCGCGCTAAAGATCGCGTAAAAGGATTTTCTCATGGCATGAAACAACGTTTGGGTATTGCTCAAACTTTGTTGCATAAACCCGATTTAATTGTTTTAGACGAGCCCACCACAGGATTAGATCCACAAGGAATAATAGAAATTCGAAATTTGATTCTACGATTAAAAACCGAGCAAAATAAAACGATACTTCTTTCTTCTCATCAATTATCTGAAATTGAATTAATTGCCAACAGAATGGTGATAATCAATCAAGGGCGCTCTATCGTTGAGGGAAATGTGCAAGAGTTACTAAATAACGAAGAAACCGTAGTTCGCGTGGAAATAGATTCTTCGGACAAGGCCATTGAATTAATTAAAAATCATCTTCTAATTTCAACCATTGATCGTATTTCAGCGACTGTTTTTGAGGTGGTTATGGTGAAAAGTCGCGTTCCAGAATTGTCAAAACTTTTTGTGGATGCAGGATTACAAATTCAGGCCATTGAACCAAAACGCAAATTGGAAGATTACTTCATTAAAATAATTCAATCGTAATGTTGCTCCGAAATACATACAATGAATTCATAAAAATCGTCTCCAAACCAAGAAGTTATTTGGGTTTTGGTGCGCTTACAATTTTGATTTCTATCATTATTTTCGCTATGAAAATGGATGGAGAAACCATTGTTTCTTTTATCACTGCAAGTTTCGAACAAACACTTTCATTCAACGGAAAAATTGTAAATGGAAACCTAATTGCTTTTATCATTTTGCAAATGTTAGTGGTACATATTCCTCTTTTGGTAGCCTTAGTTACAGGAGATTTAATATCGGGAGAAGCTGCTATGGGAACGATTCGCATGTTGGCAAGCAAACCCATTTCGAGAACTCAGATTGTACTTTCAAAATTTTTAGCCGGGGCGATTTATACGCTTTTATTAACCATTTGGCTCGGGATTTTATCATTGGTTGTTTCGCATCTTGTTTTTGGTTCGGGAGATTTAATTGTACTTAATAGCGATGGGCTTGTAATTCTACAAGAAGCTGATATCCTTTGGCGCTTTGGACTTGGGTTTTGTGTGGCATTTCTTGCGCTTTTAACGGTTGCAACTCTTTCCATTTGTTTATCTGCCTTTGCTGAAAATTCCATCGGACCTATTGTAGCCACCATGGCAATAATCATAGTGTTCACAATTATTGGAAGTTTAGACGTTACTGTTTTTGATTCGATTAAACCGTATTTATTCACTACCCACATGGCTTCATGGCGAAGTTTTTTTGAGGATCCCATTCCATTCGAGGCTATTTACCAGTCCATTATAGTATTGCTAGTTCACATTTTCGTCTTAGTGATGATTACCATATTGAAATTCAACAAAAAAGACATTACCTCGTGATGAAACAACTATTTTTTACCCTTCTAATTTTCATTTCTGTTAATGCGACAGGGCAAACAGCTAATTCGGTCATTGATAATATCAACACTAAGTTCAACGCAGTAAAAGATTACACGGTTAATGCAAATATTAAAGCTGATATTCCGATGATCAAGATTTTACCAAACAATGTAAAAATTTACTTCAAACAAAAAGATAAATTCAAAATTGAATCAAAAGGAATTGTGATTTTACCCAAGCAAGGTTTTACAGAATTGAATAATTTCATCTCTAATAAATCAAAATATACAGCAGTTTTTGGAGAATATCTTACAATTGGAAATGTAAAAACAAGATTAATAAACATTATTCCAAATGAAAGTTCAGGCGACATTGTTCTTGCAAAAATCTGGGTGGATATGGCGAAAATGGTTATCATGAAATCTCAAATTACAACCGTAAGTAACGGAACAGTAAATGTGGAATACACCTACGGCGACCAAATTTCAAGAGGATTACCAAGCGTGATGAAGTTTGAAATCGATGTGAAAAAATTCAAAGTTCCTAAAAGTGTTGCGGCAGATATTAATAAGACTTCTGCAGCCAAGAAGACAAACACAAAAACGAAAGGAACAATCACGATTTCTTTGTCGGGATACAAAATAAACTCAGGCTTAAGCGACAGCTTTTTCACGAAAAAAAATTAATTCAGTCGTTTTTTTAGACGATTCAACACAAACTATTTCTAGAATAAATCCTACCTTTGGACAAACACTTGTTATGTCTGAATCTGTATATATTGTTGATGGAATTAGAACGCCTATTGGCTCATTCGGAGGAACTTTAGCATCGGTTCGTGCTGATGATTTAGCTGCCTTTGCAATAAAAGCGTTGGTGGATCGCCATCCAAATTTGGACTTAACTAAAATTGAAGATTTAATTTTAGGATGTGCCAATCAAGCAGGCGAAGACAATCGAAATGTTGCACGAATGGCAGGTTTACTCGCTGGTTTACCGATTGAGGTGGCGGGCGAAACAGTAAATCGCTTGTGTGCATCAGGAATGGCGGCTGTTGTTAATGCGTCTCGAGCAATAAAAGACGGTGCAGGTGATTTATACATTGCGGGTGGTGTTGAACACATGACACGTGGACCTTGGGTTATTTCAAAAACCTCATCAGCATTTGGACGAGATGCACAAATGTTTGATTCTTCATTCGGTTGGCGTTTTATTAATCCAAAAATGGAAGAGATTTACGGGGTTGATAGCATGGGAATGACTGCTGAAAACTTGGTAGAAAAATACAGAATAGAGCGGGAGGCGCAAGATCAATTTGCCTGTTGGTCGCAAGAAAAAGTAGCAAAAGCAAAACAAAATGGTTATTTTGATGGAGAAATTGCAACTGTTTCAATTCAACAAAAGAAGAAAGATCCAATTCTTTTCACCTCGGATGAATTTGCAAGAGAATCAACAACTATTGAAACATTGAGTGCTCTAAAACCTGCATTTAAAAAAGACGGTACTGTAACTGCTGGAAATGCATCTGGATTGAATGATGGGGCAGCAGCTTTGTTGATTGCCTCAGAGTCAGGTGTTAAAAATAATAACTTAAAACCTTTGGCGCGAATTGTAAGCGCAGCTGTTGCTGGGGTTGAACCTCGCTTCATGGGGATTGGTCCTGTTTATGCCTCTCAAAAAGCACTTGAAAGAGCTGGTTTGACCTTGGCCGACATGGATGTTTTAGAATTAAACGAAGCATTTGCAGCTCAAGTTCTTGCATGTACGCGAGCGATGGGGCTTGCTGATAACGATCCGCGAATTAATCCGAATGGTGGAGCAATTGCTTTAGGACATCCACTCGGAATGTCTGGTGCTCGTATTCTTTTGACAGCCGCACGCCAACTTCAACAAACCGGAAAAAGGTATGCCTTAGTGACCATGTGTATTGGTGTTGGCCAGGGATATGCAACGGTCATCGAACGAGTTTAGTCTTTAATGAAAAGTATGTTAAAGTATTTAGTTTTTTTATGCCTGTTTTTATTCGTTGTGTCATGCAAAAAAAAAGACACTAGCTGGAATTCTGATTGGGCCGCTCCACTTATTTCAGACACGCTGAAATTGACCAATTTATACAACGATTCTACACTTACAACATCCAATCAAACAACGATTGATGTTGATTTAACCCGAACAATTTTAGACATTGGCTTAAGTGATTTACTGGCTATTCCAGATACACTCATCACTCAGATTTACAGCCCCACTTTGTCTATAAACAATGTCCCTCCGGGATCTAATTTTGTAAATTCAATTGAAGAACACATCCTGGACTTAAATGATATTCAGCTAAAAAAAATTCGCGTGTCAGATGGAAAAATAAATGTTAAGGTATTCAATCCTTTAACAACAAAGGTATATTACACAGTTCAACTTCCAGGAGTAACAAAAAATGGAGCTGTATTTGAGCAGACGTATTTTGTAGATGCAGGCACAATTGCACAGCCTGCCATTTCACAGGAAGAATTGAATTTAACGGGTTATGATATCGACTTAACAGGGGAATCAGAAATGAACTATAATAGACTTCAATCAAAAATCTCAATCAAGACAGATCCAAACGGCCCGGTGGTTTCAATTACAGCCCAACACGATTTTAAATTCGAAGGTGAAATTTCAGGAATAAAAATCGACTACGCCAAAGGTTATTTTGGAAGTCAAGTGATTTCTGATACATCTACTGTTTATCTTTCTCAATTAAATTCAATCATCAGTGGATCGCTTGATTTACCTAGTCCAGATTTGACATTTACCATTGAAAATGGAATGAAAGTTTCGTTAAAAGGAAAGCTTACTTTGGCTGAAAACACAAATTCATCAAACAACACTGTTTCTTTAACCTCATCAAATATCGGCTCTGATTTTTACATTGCACAAGCTGTTGGCACATGGGATAATTTTCAACCATCTTTGTATGAAATTGCTTTTAATTCTTCAAATAGTAATATTGAACAATACTTAGAAAATTTGGGTTCTGAACATAAATTGGGTTATCAACTACAATTAAATCCATGGGGAAATGTTTCAGGTGGTGCCGATGAAGTTTTTCCAAATAGTAGAATCAAAGCAAAAGTTCGTTTTCAAATGCCTCTGCAAGTTGGAGCAGATGGTTTGACTCTTCGCGATACATTTAATTTTGATTTAACCCAAGACCCAACAAAAATCCATGCTAATTCAGGTGTTGTAACCTTAAATGCTACAAATGCATTTCCTATTTCTTGCGATCCGGTTTTGTACTTTATGGATGAAAATAATTTTGTTTTGCATACCGTTTTAGGAACAACGCAAATTGCATCCAGTAATCTAGGCACTCTTAATCCTTTAAATGGGCTGAAAGAAAAAAAATCGCAGGTTGAATTTTTATTGCCAAGTGAATTAGTTTCAGATCTTAATCGAATAAAATTTGTGGCAGTAGAGGCTCGTTTTGATACTCCAAATCCAATTTCTGGATTAAATGAATCGCAAACAATTCCCTATGGCGCTTTCCTTGCGGTTAAATTGAATGTTAAATTGAACGGAACGATTGTATATTGATGAAAAAAATAACATTTTTAGGTTTCTTGTTTCTATTTTCCACAGGGTTCTCCCAGTCTTGGTTGCCTATACAACATGATACCTTGTTAAATAGAAAACACGAATTTATTTTTTCAGGAACAGGAGACTATGCATCAACATCGTTACATAAGTCACTAACAAATAAACTATTATTCGGGGGTGAAATCACGGATGATATTAAAGAAAAAAGTTTAAAATTACACAGGGGAATTAATCGTTTTGGTTTAGACTTAAGCTCAGAAATTGAATATAGAAATTATACAACAAACTTATTCAAAAAAAATACGTGGGGGTTTGTGGTTAAAGCAGGCTATTTCTCATTTATCAATGCCCTATACTCTCAAGATTTGTATGAATTAACCTTTTATGGAAATCAAAATTATTTGGGGGATACGGCCTCTCTTTCAGGAACAAAATTTTCCAGTTTAACCTGCCAAAAAATAGGATTTGGCTGGCTCGACAAAAAAAGCAAATCAACTGTATCGTTGAATTTGTATTCCATGAATAGATATACATCGGCGAATTTATCAAACACCGAAATTTATCAATCCTCAAACATTGATACGCTTGCTATTTCCTACAATGGTAGTGCCCAATTTTCTGATTCACCAAACTTATTTGCTGGAATTGGCGTTGGGTTGGATGCCGATTTTCGTTTTTCTATACCCACTAAGAATTCCACTCCCATGTATTATCAGTTTTTAGCCAAAAATATAGGAGTAGCCACTTACAATAACCCACTTACCAATTATACAGCCGACACAAGTATTACTTTTACAGGATTATCTTTCGACCAAGTCTTAAATGGAAGTTCTTTTTTAGATTCCAATTATTCAATTCTTGATACCATTGGAATTCAGAAAAGAGAATCAAACCCAGTAATCTTCTTGCCTGGTTTTTTACAATTTTCAAAACTTGTAGATGCTAACTCATCTCGCAAATTACAAGAGTTTTATGGTGTTCGCCTATTTCTTGCTTCTGCCTATACTCCACTTGTTTTTGCTGGAGCTGACTATCGCATTTCAACGGGTTCCAAAACAACGGTAAACATTGGAGCTAATGCTAGTTACGGTGGTTTCTCGCGTTTTCGTTTTGGCCTCTATTCAAGTATTAAAATTAATAATTGGAATGTTGGAATTGCCAGTGAAAACATTTTAGGGAAAACAGGTCAATCCATTTTATTTAGATTACAATGCGCATATTAATCTTATCAGTATTTGTGATTATCGCTTTCAACGGTTTTTCTCAAATATCTTTCTATAAACTCTATTCAGGAAATGGCTACGACCGTGGTGAAGGGGTTGTTCAATTAGCTGATTCATCCTACACCATCACGGGAAGCTCAAGTAGTTGGACTGGAAATTCAGATGCTTTTTTATTGCATTTAGACAGTTTAGGAAATTACAAATGGAGTAGAAATTACGGAGGGAATGAGTCAGATATTGGCCGTAGGGTTTTGTATGATTCAACTTTAGGGTATTATATTGCTGGGTATTCAAATTCTTTTAGTGGTAATGGAAATTTTGATGCGTATTTGGTGCGAATAGATGGTAATGGAGATCAAGTATGGGAAAAAACGTACGGAACTCAAAATTGGGAAAAAATCAATGACGCTATAATTACAAAGGATTCTTCAATACTGATGGTTGGTGAAACTCAACCTGTTAGCGGACAAGGAAGTGATATTTATATTATAAAAACAACATTTACTGGCGACACTATTTGGACAAAAACGTTTGGAACAACAGGAAATGATCGGGCAAATACAGTAATTAACTTAGCAGATTCCTCCTTCATTATTGGGGGTGAAATGTATATAGCAGACTCTAATTTGGTAAAGGGATTCTTATTGAAAATGAATCGGTTTGGCGATATCCTTTGGCAAGATACAATAGGTGATTTGGCGGGGGAATATGGAATAAACGATGTTTTCTTAGGGTTGAATAAGGTGTATGCTGTTGGCAAGCGTAAAGTAATCGAAACGAATCACGATGATTATTTTGGATCTTATGATTTTAATGGAAATTTAGTTTTTCAATACACCCTCAATACGCCCAAAAACACAATGATTGATGAGGTGGCATACTTGCCCGGGATAAACAAAACGGTTATTGGCACAAGATTGATAGATGTTCAAACCTATCAGGATGATTATGATAACATTTTAGCTTATTGTGATACGTATTATGGCTATTTTGATGGAAGTCCTGGCTCGTATTGTGTAATTTCAAATGAAGGATTAGATAAATGTAACCAACTTCTTCCTACTAATGATGGTGGATATGTTGCCATCGGATTCAATAGTAATACAGGAGATAATATAACAACTAATAATGGGGGTACAAATATCTATTTTGCTAAAATTTCTCCTGGAATAGCTCACCCCAATCCATTTGATGCTATTAATGGAAATGTAATCTTTGGTCAACTAGTTACATCACTAGAAACCGAATTAACGAATGAAATTATTTATCCAAATCCATTTACAGATATAATTGAGGTACAAATGTCCACTTCTGAAAATAGCAATGTTATTTTGATGAATCAATTTGGACAGATTCTTATAAATACCACATTTACAAATTCAACTACTTTGAATACCTCTAATTTACCAAGTGGATGTTATTATATTCAACTTAATTCAAACATCTATCGTTTGGTGAAATAGAAATGATTAGCTAATCATTTTCGTCTAAATCACTGAGTATTTTTTGAACATCTCCTTCTGTTGCTGAAAGCTTGTTTTTACATGTTTTGATTAATTCAGAAGCGCGTTTTACTTTGATGGCCAAGTCGTCCACAGAAATCTTTCCGTTTTCCATTTCAGCCACAATTGTTTGAAGTTCTTCAAATGCTTGCGTATAATTTAATTCACTCATATTATTTTGATTCTTCGAATAATAATTCAACGTTTGGATCTACCACAAAAGAACTGATTTTTTTTGAATACGATTTTTTAATTGGAGTTACTTTATCAAAAATTTCAATTGTTTCTGAAACGGAGGAGCCATCACTAAAATTTATTTTGAGTTTTAAAGGAAATTCATAAGTTTCATTTTTTTGCATTTGTATAATCAAACCATCCAGTTTTTTTTTCTTTGCGTTTACCCGAAGTGATAACTGCGGGAGACCAGGTCTTCTCAACCATTGATTAAAAAAAGTAGTCAATTCCATTCCTGAAATTTCTTCTGCAATACGTTCAAAATCAGTGCTTGATGCATTCGACAATTTGTAGGTTGAATAATAGGACTGAATAATTTTCTGAAATACCTCATCACCAACTTTTTTACGAAGCATGTGTAACACCCAGCTTCCTTTTTGATATGAGTTAGCATTTAACAATTTCATTAAATCCTTTTGTGTGGAGTCTATTACCGGATTTGGATACGACTTTGAAAAAGAAATTATTTGTTTTCGATCTTGCTCCAATTCTTGTTTGAATAAATCACTTCCCTTCACTTTTTCTTGGTAGATTAAGGTCAAATAGGTTGCAAATCCTTCGCTTAACCATAGGTGCGACCAATCACTTTCCGTTGCTGAATTCCCAAACCACTGATGGGCAATTTCATGCGCAAGAAGGGCTTCACTGCTTCTCGTTCCGTTTATTGCATTTTCGTCGTAAAAAATACAACCTGCATTTTCCATTCCTCCAAATCGTGTGGTAGATTGCACATTAGCAAGCGTTGAAAAAGGATAGGGGGCAATGTAATCAACAAAAAACTCTAAAATAGATGGTGCAAGATCAAAGTCGTAAAAGCCACCCTGTTCATTTTCAGGATACACCCAACTTGAAATATAATGTTCATCATTCCACTTAATGGCGAAATCAGCAATCCCTACTACCATGACTTTTGTTGGTAGTTCAATATCTGAGTAGTAATTCCAGTTTTTTTCAGCGTCTGAAACCGTTATAGTCGATTGATGAATGCCGTTAGCAATCACTTGATAATGTGAAGGGGCGGTTACTGAAAAATGGACTTTTGCCTTATCTGATAAATGATCATTACATGCCATCCAGTTTTGAGCACGAGTAGGCCAATTATCGCCAAAAAAAGTGCGGTTACCATATTTGTTTTTACCAATAACCAGCCCATCAGCAGGGACGCCTGAATAGGATATTTGAAGCTCAAATAATTCTTCCGAAAAGTCTAAGCCAGTTAAATAAATGGTATCTGTTTTATGGATAAACTCAATTTTTTTTCCTGCGTTTTCAATATTTTTTACTTTCATTCCCTTGCCATTTTTCTTTACTGACGTGAGATTCAGGCATGGAACTTTGGTTTTGTCCTTCCATAAAAAATTAACCGTTTCTTGGATAGAGACGGTGTCATGAACATCTGAAACATGAATATTAAATCTGTATTCTTTAATATCAATTTGGTTTATTTGACAAAAGTAAGTTGAGTTTACCAAGAGGAAAAATGAGAACAGTGAAAAACCTAATCGCGTAACTTTTTTCATAAAATTGATTTTATTGCTTTATCCTTTGAATTATGAAGTTAGCAAAAATCCTGATGGTACTTTCAACCTTTGTGTTGAATTTTTCCATGTCCCAAACAGTAAAAGACATTGATGGTAATGTGTACAAATTAACCACAATGAACAAACTTCAATGGACAACAAGTAATCTTTCCGTTAAAAGATTCAAAAACGGAGAGAAAATAATGCATGCTCAGACAGAACAAGAATGGATGTATGCTTCTAAAAATAATATAGCTGCTTGGTGTTATTACGAAGATGAGAATGGTGTTGATACTAAAACCATCTTGTATAATTGGTATGCCGTAGTGGATCCTCGTGGGTTGGCGCCAATGGGTTCACACATACCAACTATTTTTGAATGGACAGACTTTATCAATTCACTTGGCGGTGAAAATGTAACGCCTAGAAAAATAATGGCAAAAACAGGCTGGGAAACTAATCAAAATTTTGAGGAACATCCAGCAAATGTATTTAATGCAAAACCTGTGGGAAGTAGATATGCGAATCTAACACCGACAACCCATTGGTATGACGGAAAAAGTAAAGGCAAGTACACCAACTTTTGGACAACAACCTCCTGGAATCAGGATTTGAAACTTGAATATGCCTATCGCATTGGACTCGCTCATAACTACTCATCTGTAATTAATGAATTGGAGGATGGTTTTGCAGGCACACTTAACATTAAGGGCAATGGGTATTCAGTGCGCTGTGTCCTTGATTTTATTCATTAAGAGGGTTTAAATTCAATTAAGACTTAGTTCATAATTTTAAAAAGCGAAACAAACTAAATAATACTTTGTTAGCTTTGTAAAGATGAAATATTGTTTAGACTATTTAACTAGAAAACGCATAGAAACAATTGAGGTTTCTATCGGGAACCTAAAAATGGGTGGGGCAAATCCAATTCGTTTGCAATCCATGACCACAACAGATACAATGGACACTGAAAAATCAGTTGAACAGTCTATTCGCATGATTGATGCTGGTTGCGAATTAGTTAGATTAACTGCTCCAAGTAAAAATGAAGCAGAAAATCTTGGCAAAATACGCGAGGAACTATTGAGCAAAGGTTATTCTACACCATTAGTTGCCGATATTCACTTTACACCAAATGCTGCCGAAATTGCCGCTAAGCTGGTTGAAAAAGTTCGAGTAAATCCAGGAAATTACGCGGATAAAAAGAAATTTGAAGAAATTGATTATACAGACGAGAGCTATCAAGCTGAGTTAACTAGAATTGAGGAAAAATTTACTCCTTTAGTTTTACTTTGCAAAGAGCATAATACAGCTATGCGAATTGGAACAAATCACGGTTCGCTTTCAGATAGAATTTTAAGTAGATACGGAGATACACCGGAAGGAATGGTGGAATCGGCTTTTGAATTCATCCGTATTTGTGAGAAAAATGACTTTTTTAATTTAGTCATCTCAATGAAAGCAAGTAATACGCTTGTGATGGTTCAGGCCTATCGTTTATTGGTGGTAGAAATGTTAAAAAACGGCCGTTGTTATCCGTTGCATTTAGGAGTAACTGAGGCTGGTGATGGAGAGGATGGAAGAATTAAATCTGCAGTTGGAATTGGCGCACTATTGGAAGATGGGATTGGAGATACAATTCGTGTTTCATTGACAGAAGAACCTGAATTTGAAATTCCGGTTGCCCAAAAATTAGCGGAAAAATTTACTGTTTCAACTAATTTTGAAATTCAAAATTCATTGTCAGAATTACCTTACAATCCATTTTCCTACAAACGGAGAGTAACCAAAGAAATTCATAACCTAGGCGGCAAACATGTACCCGTTGTGATTGCAGATTTATCCGAAAAACAGCAAATAACACCTGCAAATTTTTACGGATTTGGGTATAATTATTCCTTTCAATTGGATAAATGGAATTTACAAGACTTAGCCGCTGATTATGTTTATATAGGTCAAAACACACTTAATTTTGAAGTACCTGGAACTTTGGGCGTCCTTGTTGATTTTAGCGTTTGGAAAAATACTTACGAGAATAAAGCTGGATATTATCCGCTTATTCAAAAGAATGAACTAGCTTTTGTAAATCGAGAACAACGTGCATTTTTAGAACTTGAATGTTCAGAATCATTACCCAGTGAATTAAATGAATATCCAAATTTGGTGCTTGTTATAAAAACAAAGTATTCAAACAAAACACAGCTTTTTAGGAAAATACACATTGACCTTTTGCAGAAAAAACTGGATATTCCAGTAATCTTGAAGGTTGAAAATCATTCTTTAGATGCAGAAACATTTCAATTATACGTTTCTAGCGATTGTGGCTCTTTATTCATAGATGGTTTCGGAGACGGAATATGGCTTACTGGAAATCAACCAAATACACTAATAAATTCTACTGCATTTGGAATTCTACAGGCAACTCGAACGCGGATATCAAAAACGGAGTATATTTCATGTCCATCATGTGGCAGGACACTTTTCGACCTTCAAGAAACTACAGCAAAAATTCGTGAGCGTACTTCTCATTTGAAAGGTATTAAAATAGGAATCATGGGTTGTATTGTAAATGGTCCGGGTGAAATGGCAGATGCTGATTATGGTTATGTAGGCACCGGGCCAGGGAAAATCAACTTATACAAAGAAAAAACAGTTGTACGTAAAAATGTCGCCGAGGATGAAGCCGTTCAGGCTTTAATTGATCTTATTAAGGAGCATGGAGATTGGGTGGAAGTTAGTTGAGAAAAAAGCAATCAAGTTTAATTACTTTTCCTACAAACACTTTTTACATTTGTATTGTTTTACTCCTCCATTTTTCGTACATGGTGTTATAAAAAACTGATTCCAATAAGTACTTAAATCCACTATTGATCCATCATTACATTCAGCGCATGATAAATTTGAATCGGATGAGCTGCATGGATATTCCTGACTAATTACACAATTAATTCGACGCATTGAAATATAAATAATCGAAATAATCCCAAAAAAAATTATTACTGCATATACAAAACAACCTGCACTCTCTGATTTCATTTATAGCTAACAATTTGATAACAAAAATAGCTATTATTTACAATTATAACACAAAAAATCGATTTATTACATTTTTTTTTCTTATAAATGGTTCTAATCTAGATCGTTCAATTTGTTGTTTTTTCTTCCAACTGCCTCTTTATCTTTTCTACACTTTCAAAAAGGGACAAGGAATATTTATTTTCCACTAATGAGCGGCGCAATTTCATTTCTACACGTATTTTTGAATACATGTTAAAAAAAGACAATAGTGCTAAAAAATTGAGTTTTTTTCCGATAAATAACTTAAAAATGGCGTTAAGCATAATGTTCAAAAGATATAAAATCTTCAATGCCTGTGGTAAATGAAGGGCGTGTAAAATATATTTATTTCGTTTGGCTATCAACTGGACTTTATGCGAATTAATCTTCTTAATTGTTGTAGATAATTCATGGTAGCAAATTGCGTCAGGCTGAAAGTACATTTCCCAACCCATGCGCCAAACGCGAATTCCCAATTCCACATCCTCTGAATAATACGGATTAAATAATTCACACAAACCACCTATTCTTTTGAGATAACTTGCACGAATTAAAGCATTGGCACCTGATAGAAAAAACGTCGGTAAAACTTTATTTTCACTTATCAAATTTTTATTGCTTTCTATATTGTATAAAAATAATTTTGGGTACTTGGCGCCATCTTGTATTTCAAGCGATTTAATGTCTTTAATTACACCCATAACACCAAATGTTTTTTCATTGGAAAAGAGAGGTATTAAGGAATTAAAGTACCCTTCAGTTAAATGAACATCAGAATTTAATAACAAAATGAGCTCTTTAGTAGAAGAAAAAACACCTCTATTTACATTACCCGAAAAACCTGTATTTACATCCGATTTGACGACGATAACATTCTCAAAATTGTTTTGAACCATCTCAATTGAATCGTCAACAGAAGCATCATCAGAAACTATAACTTCATAATCAATGATTTGACTGGTTTCGAGCGCTCTGATTGCAAAACGAATGGTGTCTAGTAGGATGTCTCTTCCATTGTAATTTGGAATAACAACAGAAATACTGGGTATTGAATGCATTCAATACAAAAATAGATAAAACAGAACCAAGCTCAAAAATTAAAAACAAAAAAAATACGTTACCAAGTAACGTATTTCCTATCAAATGGATATATAATAATTTATGCCTTAGACTTAACCTCTTCAACAAATGTTTTTGCTGGTTTGAATGAAGGGATTTTGTGGGCAGGGATGATTATCGTCGTGTTTTTAGAAATATTTCTTCCTGTTTTTTCAGCTCTTTCCTTAACAATGAAACTTCCAAAGCCTCTCAAATATACATTTTGTCCTTTAGATAAAGAACCTTTAATAGAATTCATAAAAGCTTCAACAGCCTTCAGTGCCTCATTCTTGTCCAATCCTGTTTCATGAACAATCTCATTTACAACATCTGCTTTAGTCATAATTTGTTATTTTAAGAGTTTAATAATAGTAATTTTGTGCTGCAAATTTAGTTACCATAAACATTATAAATACCTTTTTGTTAGATTTTTTTTCATAAATATTTTAAATGACTGAAATTCAATCAGTAATTATTGAATGGTATTACGAGTATAAAAGGGATCTTCCATGGAGAAGAACCCAAAACCCTTATTACATTTGGCTCAGTGAGGTTATCTTACAACAGACAAGAGTAGTGCAGGGAAGGTCATATTACGAGAGGTTTGTGGAGAAATATCCGAAAATTCAAGATTTGGCAGCAGCCACCGAACAAGATGTTTTGACCACTTGGCAAGGACTCGGCTATTATTCGCGAGCAAGAAATTTGCACACAACAGCAAAGATAGTTACACATGAATACTCCGGTATTTTCCCAAATAGTTATGAAAAAATTCTACAGCTCAAAGGTATTGGTGAATATACTGCTGCGGCCATTGCTTCATTCGCCTTTGATAAAGCACATGCAGTAGTTGATGGAAATGTTTTTAGGGTGTTAAGTCGGGTTTTCAACATAGAAACTCCTATCGATTCCACCGAGGGGAAGAAACAATTCACCTATCTAGCAAATGAATTACTGGCTAAAAATCAACCTGCACTTTTTAATCAAGCTATCATGGAGTTCGGTGCGCTTCAATGCGTTCCAAGTAACCCAAATTGTCAAATATGTCCGTTACTCATACATTGTGAAGCCTATAAAAAAAATCGAGTTTCTCTACTTCCAATTAAAAAAGGGAAAACCAAAATTAGGAAGAGATACTTTCTTTATTGTGTGAATTTAAATACTACGAATGAAAGCATTCTACTGAGAAAAAAAACAGAAAATGACATTTGGAAAAACATGTTTGAATTTCCAAAAATAGAATTTGAGAGTATCGAAAAAATGAATGAATACTGTCTAACAAACAAAGATTCAATAGATAGGATTTTTTCTTCATACAAACACATTTTATCGCATCAACATTTACATGCTCAGTTCATCATGAGTTCAAACCGGAAGGACTTTATGTGTGACAACGTGATTGAAATTCCCATCAACGACCTCATCAACTATCCTTTGCCGCGTTTGATAGATCGTTTTTTAGAGGAGAACCTCTCATTATTTCTTAATAAAGGTTGAATTTCTTTGTTACATTTGTAAAAACAGTTCTATGATACAAATTTCACAGTGCCAATTTTTTCAGAATGACCTTTCAATTGTTTACCTTTTTTCAAAGAAGGATATAAAAAACAAAATTACTGTTGGTACATTTACTGAGAGTGATCTCGAAAAAATATCCCATTCGAAAGAAAAGTTTGACTTTATCAAGCAAGGAGACTTTTATTGTTTTGCCATTTATAGCGAACAAAGTGATGAACAGCTTCGCGTGGCTGGTTCAATGATTCAACAACAAATCGGGAAAAAATTAGAAAAAATTCAAATCAGCGGAACAGAAAAACCAGTATTGAAATTCATAGAGGGATTAATGCTATCAAACTATAAATTCACAAAGTATTTTTCTAAAGAAAGTGAAAGCAAGAACAAACTTGGAGAAATTATCGTGTCTAATGAGATAAGTAATTTAAAACTGACGGAGGTTTCGAATACATGCAAGGTTGTTTATTGGACGCGAGATCTGGTTAATGAGCCTGTTTCTTACCTTACCGCTATTAAGTTGTCGGAAGAAATTTCAAATGCAGGAGAGGAAGCTGGGTTTTCAGTAAATGTTCTCCATAAAGCACAAATTGAAGCCTTAAAAATGGGTGGTTTATTAGGCGTTAATAGGGGTTCAATGGATCCGCCAACATTTACAATTGCTGAATACAAACATCCTAAGGCTGTAAATAAAAAACCGATTGTTCTTGTTGGCAAGGGAGTTGTTTACGATACGGGTGGATTGAGTTTAAAGCCCACCCCTGGTTCGATGGATTGTATGAAAAGTGATATGGCAGGTGCTGCAGCCATGGCTGGGACAATCTATTTAGCCGCATTACAACAATTGAAAATTCATTTAGTTGTGCTAATTCCAGCAACTGACAATAGACCAGGAATGGATGCCTATACTCCGGGAGATATACTTACTATGCACAATGGAACAACCGTTGAGGTGCTTAACACAGATGCTGAGGGAAGATTAATTTTAGCAGATGCGTTGGCCTATTCAGATAAATATAAGCCTGAAGTGGTAATAGATGCGGCAACTCTTACAGGAGCAGCCGTTCGAGCTATTGGAACGCACGCAAGCATTATCATGGGAAATGCAGCTGACACCTATTTCAAAGAGTTAGAAGAAGCTGGTAATGAGGTGCATGAGCGAGTAGTACGTTTTCCATTTTGGGATGAGTATCTAAAGGAAATGAAATCTACCATTGCAGATTTGAAAAATATAGGCGGTGGAAATGCTGGTATGATAACGGCAGGGAAATTTTTGGAACATTTCGTTAAATCACCCTACATTCACATGGATGTGGCGGGTCCAACTTGGCTCGACACTAAAGAAGACTATCGCACTCAAGGCGGCACGGGTTCAGGTGTACGTCTTTTGTATCAATTTTTGAAAAACAGAACGAACTAATGGAGAAAGAGAAGGAAGTTGGTAACCCGAATCCCGTGAGAGTTGGAATCACGATTGGAGACATAAATGGTATTGGTCCAGAAATTATTATTAAGGCACTAAAAGATCCGAGGATTTTACTTGATTTAACACCCGTTATTTACGGTTCTTCTAAAGTCATATCTTACTACAAAAAGCAATTGAATGAAAATGAATTTAACTATCAAGCCATTCGAGACGCTAAGGAAATTCAACAACGAAAGATTAACGTGATAAACGTATGGAATGATGATGTTCAGATAACCCCAGGAACTCCAAACTCAGATTCAGGAAAATTTGCTATTCAATCTCTTGAAAAAGCTTCACAAGATTTAGCAGATGGTAAAATAGATGTGCTTGTAACAGCTCCCTTTTCAAAAGATGAAGTTACAAAGTCAGGATTTAAATTTTCAGGTCATACAGAATACCTCGCTGAAATGTCCGGCGTAGAAGAAGCACTTATGATTTTAATGGCGGGATCACTTCGTGTTGCCTTAGTGACAGTTCACGTTCCGCTGAAAGAGGTCTCACAAGCAATAACGAAGGAAAAAATTATTCGTAAAATTCAGCAATTTGAAGACTCACTTAAGAAAGACTTTTCAATTATAAAACCTAGAATTGCGGTTTTGGGTCTAAATCCACATGCCGGTGAAAATGGAAAATTAGGACTAGAAGAAAAGGAAGTTATTTTTCCTGCCATTCAAGCGGCAAAAAATGAAGGTCGATTTATTTTTGGACCATATGCTGCAGATGGTTTTTTTGGTTCCACTCTTCGCCATCAATTTGACGGCGTTTTAGCAATGTATCACGATCAGGGATTAGCGGCTTTTAAAGCAATTGCTTTTGAAGATGGTGTGAATTTCACAGCTGGATTACCCATCGTACGTACTTCGCCCGATCACGGAACAGCGTATGACATTGCAGGAAAAAATCAAGCTTCAGAACATTCCATTCGCTCTGCAATTTATGCTGCATGTGATATTTTGAAAAGCAGAAAATTTATTAAAGAAATCAATTTGAACCCTCTTTTAGTAAGAAAACAAGAAGGAGATAGAAGCGAACGAGACCACTAGTTTCATAAAACTTACAGTTATTTGAAACTATATTTTTGGATTACAATGAAATTTCTTACCTTTGCCCTCCCGTTTTTAACTGTGTGGAATTATGAAGAGAAAATTCGATTACACTATTCCCTTTGCAGGTTTAAAAATTGGAAACCATCTATTTGATTTTGAAATAGATGACTCGTTCTTTGAAGAATTAGATTATTCATTGATTCAGAAAGGTGATGTTCACGTTTCTATTAATCTTGAGAAAAAAGAGTCCATGCTTATTTTGCTCTTTAATCTTAAAGGAACGGTAGAAGCTGAATGCAACTTGTGCACGGATCCTGTTGATTTTAAAATTGACAGCAACTATCAATTGATATATAAGTACGGTCTAGAAGAAATAGATGATGAAACACTTTTAGTTATTCATCCAGATAGTTACCAGATTGATATAACACAACCTATCTATGAATTTATAACTGTTTCACTACCTCCACGTATTGTTCATGAAGAAGGTAAGTGTAATCAGGAAATGATTGAGGCTTTGAATAAATATCTTTCTTCAAAAAAAGAGGAAACTAAAGACGATGATGTAGACCCTCGTTGGTCTGCTTTAAAAAATTTGAATTAAAATAAAAATATATAATTATGGCACATCCTAAACGTAGAACTTCCACCACGCGAAGAGACAAAAGGAGAACTCACAAGAATGCTGTTGCTAATAACATCGCAACTTGTCCAACTACAGGCCAACCGCATTTATTCCACCATGCACATTGGCATGAAGGAAAATTATACTACAAAGGAAAAGTAGTAGCTGAAAAAGAAGTTGCAGTTTAATTTCCCTAAATAAATTCCGCAAATGAAAATCGGAATTGATGTTTTAGGCGGTGATTTTGCCCCCGATGTTAATATCGATGGGGCTTCTTTGGCGTTAAATGAATTGCCTCAAGATGTTACACTTGTCTTGTTAGGCGATAAAGAACAAATTGAGTCCTCTCTTTCAAAATTTAACATAGACTCTAATCGAGTTGAGATTGTTCATGCGCCCGACGTAATCACCATGCACGACCATCCAACCAGAGCAATTCCTCAAAAACCAAATAGTTCAATTTCAGTTGGTTTTGATTTACTTGTGAAAAACGAACTGGATGTTTTTGCTAGTACGGGTAACACCGGGGCAATGCTCGTTGGTTCTATTTATAAACTCAACACCATTCCGGGTGTAATCAGACCGTGTATAACGTCAACCTTACCCGCTATCGACGGATCAAAAACAATCTTGTTGGATGTCGGTTCAAATGCAGATTGTAAGGTAGATGTTTTATATCAATTTGCTGTCTTAGGGTCTCTGTATTCAAAATCTGTGTACGGCGTTGAAAATCCAAAAGTGGCTCTTTTAAATATTGGTGAAGAAGAAACAAAAGGAAATTTGTTGACAATTGCGGCTCACGGCATGCTTGCGAAATCAGATGAAATCAATTTTATTGGAAATCTAGAAGGGCGAGACATTTTCATGGGAAAGGCAGATGTCATTGTTTGTGATGGCTACACAGGAAATATTGTATTAAAGGAGGCGGAAGGAATCTACACGCTAATGCGTAAAAGAGGAATTAGAGACGAGTATTTTGATAGATTTAATTACGAAAATTACGGCGGAACACCGATTTTAGGTGTAAAAGGGAATGTTATTATTGGACATGGAATTTCAAATAATATTGCTGTAAAAAATATGATTTTACATTCCTTCGAAGTGGCGAATTCTCAATTATCTGAAAAACTAAATCAAGCCTTTAATAGTTAATGAAAAAAATTACTGCTGCAATTACCGGAGTTCAGGGATTCGTTCCTGAAGAGGTTTTATCGAATGAAGATTTAGCAAAAATTGTTGATACTTCTGATGAATGGATTACTTCACGAACCGGAATTAAAGAAAGACGGATTTTGCGTGATGGAGCGTCATCCGATTTAGCTGCGGAAGCAGTAAAAGGATTATTAGCAAAAACGAATACTGCCCCAGAAGAAATAGACTTGGTTGTTTTAGCAACAGTAACTCCCGATTATCCTTTTCCCAGTACAGCCAATGTATTGTGTGATAAAACAGGAATGGTAAATGCATGGGGATTTGACCTTATTGCTGCTTGTTCAGGTTTTATCTATGCATTATCAACTGGCGCTCAATTTATTGAAACTGGAAAATACAAAAAAGTAATTGTTGTAGGTGTTGATAAGATGACCTCAATCTTAGATTACCAAGACCGAACTACTTGTGTGATATTTGGTGATGGAGCCGGGGCTGTTTTACTTGAACCAAACGAAGAGGGGTTAGGTGTATTGGATTTTATTTTGAGAAGTGACGGATCAGGAAGACAATACCTCATTCAACCCGCAGGTGGTTCGGCAAATCCACCGTCTATTGAAACTGTCGAAAATAGAATGCATTTTGTAAAACAAGAAGGGAAACAAGTCTTCAAATTCGCGGTAACCAATATGGCTGAAGTTTCGGCTGAAATAATGGAAAAGAATAATCTAAAAAGTGAAGATGTTGATTGGTTAGTTCCTCATCAAGCCAATTTGAGAATCATTGACGCAACAGCAGATAGAATGGGCCTTCCAAAAGAAAAGGTCATGATTAATATTCAAAAATACGGTAATACCACAGCAGGGACACTTCCCTTGTGTTTGTGGGATTATGAAAATCAACTTCGAAAAGGAGACACCTTGATTTTATCTGCCTTTGGCGGTGGATTTACTTGGGGCTCCGTTTATTTAAAATGGGCGTATAATCCAAAATAATTATATTTACAAAAATTATTGTTATGAATTTAAATGAGATACAAGATTTAATTAAGTTAGTTTCAAAATCTGGTTTAACTGAGGTTGAAATCGAAAAAAAAGATTTCAAACTTACCATCAAGGCTGAAAAAGCGCGTGGATCAGAACAACCAATTATAGTTCAATCTGCACCTGTTGCGGCTCCAATGATTTCTGCACCTGTTGTGGCTTCTGCACCCCAAGTAACTGAAACTCCAGCGGCGGCAAACACTCAAGATGATTCTAAACTTATTACTGTTAAATCTCCAATGATTGGAACATTTTACCGTTCATCAGGCCCTGATAAGGATGCTTTTGTTTCTGTTGGAAGTACCATCCAAAAAGGAGATAAGGTTTGTATCATTGAAGCAATGAAATTATTTAACGAAATTGAATCAGAAATTTCAGGAAAAATTGTTAAAGTTTTAGTTGACGATGCTTCTCCTGTTGAATACGATCAGCCTTTGTTTTTAGTTGAACCGGCATAATTTAAACCCTAATTTATGTTTAAAAAAATATTAGTCGCCAACCGCGGCGAGATTGCCTTACGCGTTATTAGGACGTGTAAAGAAATGGGAATCAAAACAGTTGCTGTTTATTCTACCGCTGACAAAGACAGTTTGCCTGTCCGTTTTGCAGATGAAGCAGTTTGTATTGGCCCCCCTGTGAGTTCTAAGTCTTATTTATCTATCCCAAATATTATCTCTGCAGCAGAAATCACCAATGCAGATGCTATTCATCCGGGGTATGGATTCTTGTCTGAAAACGAAAAATTTTCCAAAGTTTGTCAAGAACACGGAATTAAGTTTATTGGTGCCTTGCCTGAGCAAATTGCCGGAATGGGCGACAAAGCTACTGCTAAAGCAACGATGATTAAAGCTGGCGTGCCTTGTATTCCTGGTTCAAAAGGTCTTTTGAAAGATGTTGGTGACGCTAAAAAAACGGCTAAAGAAATTAAATACCCGATCATTCTTAAAGCTACTGCTGGTGGTGGTGGTAAAGGAATGCGTATCGTTTGGAAAGAAGAAGACATCGAAGCCGCATGGGACTCAGCTCGTCAAGAAGCTGGTGCTGCATTTGGTAACGATGGTATTTATATGGAGAAATTTATTGAAGAGCCGCGACACATTGAAATTCAAATTGCTGGAGATCAATACGGTAATGCGTGTCACCTTTCAGAAAGAGATTGTTCCATTCAGCGTCGTCACCAAAAATTAGTGGAAGAAACACCTTCCCCTTTCATGACGGACGAACTTCGTGAAAAAATGGGTAACGCTGCAATTAAAGCAGCTAAGGCAGTGAAATACGAAGGGGTTGGAACGGTAGAATTTTTAGTTGACAAGAATCGTGATTTCTATTTCATGGAAATGAATACGCGTATTCAAGTTGAACATACTATTACCGAAGAAGTAATCAATTTTGACCTTATCAAAGAGCAAATCAAAATTGCAGCAGGAGAAAAAATTTCTGGGAAGAACTATATTCCAGTAATGCGTCATGCTATCCAATGTAGAATTAACGCTGAAGATCCTTATGCTGATTTTCGTCCTTCACCGGGGAAAATCACTGAATATCACTGTCCAGGTGGACATGGCGTAAGAATTGATGCGCATGTTTACTCAGGATATACTATTCCGCCAAACTACGATTCAATGATTTCCAAGCTTATCGTTGTTGCACAAACACGCGAGGAAGCAATTTTAAAAATGAAACGAGCATTGGATGAATACATCATTGAAGGAGTGAAAACTACGATTCCTTTCCATCAAAAATTAATGGAAAACGAAGATTTCAAAAATGGTAATTTCACCACGAAATTTATGGAAACATTCGAGTTTTAAACTCCGTTTCAAAAGTTTTAGAATTCTTTATGGTGATTCTTGTTAAGTTTGTATAACAAAAATCTTGCGATTGTATTAGCTCATATAAATGAATAAACCTGAAATTTCCATAGTTATTCCAACCTATTGCGAAGAAGGGAATATAGTTGAGCTATACGAACAATTACAGTTTGAACTTTCTAAAATTGATGTTCAGTCATTTGAAATCATTTATGTTAATGATGGTAGTCACGACGACTCACTTAGAAACATCAAGGAACTCACTACAAAAGATAAGCGTGTAAAGTTTATTCATTTTAGTAGAAATTTTGGGCATCAAAACGCTTTAAGGGCAGGGCTTGATTTTGCGAAAGGAGATGCTGTAATTAGCATGGATGCAGATTTACAACACCCACCAGAATTAATTTCAACTTTGATAGAACATTGGAGAGCTGGCAATAAAGTCGTTTATACGAAACGAAAAGACACAAACGACTTGTCTTTTTTCAAAAAATTAACCTCCAAAATGTTTTATAAATTGGTTAATTATCTTTCAGAAACAAAACTTGAAGAAGGAACAGCAGATTTTAGGCTGTTAGATCGCTCAGTGGTTGAAGCCTTGAAAAATTTCAATGAAAATAATCTGTTTTACCGAGGAATAATTCCAGGACTAGGATTTAAACAACATGGTCTAGAATATATTCCTAACGAACGATTTTCAGGGAATACGAAATATACATTTTCAAAGATGGTTCGTTTTGCGCTTACTGGAATTACTTCTTCAAGTGCCAAGCCTCTTTATTTTTCAATTTATTTAGGGGCATTTCTAGCACTATGCTCCTTTTTCTATGCTTTGTATGCTATTTACGTATCTATTTTCACAACAGAAGCCGTCGCTGGATGGACATCAACCATTGCGTCAATTCTTTTTATAGGCGGAATTCAATTAATGATGTTAGGTATTGTAGGAATTTATCTAGGGAAATTATTTTCTGAAAGTAAGAAAAGGCCAAATTACATCATTGAGGAATCCAATATTTGATGAAATGAGCTTTTTTTCCCGATTAGAATCATTTCCACTAGCAATCAAAACATTTCTTCTACTTGTTGTTTTATTTTTTCTTTACAGTTTAAATTATCATTTTTTTGACAGCATACTACCTATTCACGCATGGAGAAAAGCAGATTCATTATCTCTGGCGTGGAATTACTACCAAGGAGCATCTTTTCTAACTCCTGAAACAAATCATATTTCAATATACGGAAACCGAAATGCTGCAGCAGAATTTCCAATTGTCTATTATTTAGTAGGGAATCTTTGGAAGATTTTTGGTCCACATGAATGGATTGCCAAACTCGTTTCATTTTTCACATTAATCATATCCTTAACTTTATTTAGTTCAGTTGTAAACCATTTTCTGAAAAGTCAAATTAAAACACTCGTACTCAGCGGAATAATTTTTAGTTCTCCTATTCTTTTATTTTACTCTGATACACTATTACCCAATGTGTTTTCATTCTCCTTCTCCTTAATCGCTGGTTATTTTTTATTTATCTTTCTACATCGCAAGAAATACTGGTCATTTTCTTTTTTTACGCTGTTTTTAACCTTGGCCATATTAATTAAAGTAACTGTATTAATAGCTATTCTAACATTTGCCATTGGCACCGCCTTTTATTTTTTCTTTCAGGAAAAAAGTTTATTTACAACCCATCGAAAAAGTTTTGTATGGCTTTTTGGCGCATTTCTATTCGCTTTTTTGGCAACTTTTCTGTGGTATTCGTATGCTATTAATTATAATTCACACTTCCATTCAACTTTATTCTCAACCACTATACGTCCATTTTGGGAAGTAGATGTCCAACGTCATAAAGAAATTTGGGATATCATTTGGAAGCGCCAATTTAATTTGCTTTATAATTATTGGGCGTTAATTCCAATGATCGTTTTTGTCTTCTATTTGGTCATTCGTGCTAAAATTCCATCTTTCTTTTATTGGCTGATTGGTGTTGGAATTATTGGTGCAACAACGTATATCTTACTTTGGTTTTGGGTTTTTGATGTACACGATTATTATTTAATCGAGATACTTTTTTTACCGCTGACTTTTTTCTTTATTGGTATTAAATACATTGATATACATCCCAGTATTTTTGTTAGAAAAACAGCAATTTTCTTATTCTTTTGTAATGTAATTCTTGTTTTTCTTAATGCAACCTCCTATTTAAATATTGCGTTTGGTAAGAAAAACTTCATTACTGAAAATTCTTTTAGGGTTAGTAAATTGGAAAAAGAAAATTGGGAGTATTTTCATTGGTATCATAACGAGCATTTACAAAAGCTACAAAAGCAGAAGTATGAAATTCAAAAAATAATCAAAGAAAATGATACTGTTTTTTGTCTAACCGATCAATCTCCCAATGTAGATTTATACACCATTGAAAGAATTGGTTTTAGTAATTTTTCATTTTTAAAAACAAAGCCGTATTCGACACAAATACCGTTGTTTATTAAAAAAGGGGCTCGTTACATGCTAGTTGTTGGAAACGAACCAATAGATCCGCTGATGAAGCAATTCACGAAGGATACTGTTTATGCAAAAAATTCTGTTTTTGTTTTTGATTTAAAATCAAGCAAGTAAATCAAATGGAGATAACACGTAAATATTTTCCTCATCTTCTTTTAGTACTTGGAACATTTGCTCTGATTTTTCTATCAATTCCAGAACTAATAACTTCGCCCAACGACTTTTTATTGATCTCAGAAGGTGACGGTTTAAAAAGTTACTATGTGTTTGATTATCAGTTAAACCATCGGATTTCTTTCAATCATTTTTCAGGATTAAATTACCCATACGGAGAGAATTATTTATTTACCGATGGCTTTCCAGCCTTGCAATATGTAATTCAGTTCTTCCCGTTTTTATACGCATATTCGGTGGGGATTATTCATGTTACCATAGTAATAGGATTTCTTTTAACCACCTATTACTTGTTCAAAATCATCCAATTTTACACCAAGAATGAGTGGGTTTCAGTACTCGGCGCATTATCTCTTTTTGCTCTACAACCCCAATTCTATAGACTCTTTGGGCATTTGAGTATGTCCTATTCGTGTTTTATTCCGATGGCTTGGTATTTTCTCGTCCAATTTCTGCACGGGAGTTCAAAATGGAAATGGACGATATTTTTAGCAGTTAGTACTACCTTCTGGTATTTTACCCATGGTTATTTGGGCTTAATGCTCACCGTTTTTTTGGGAGGAACCTTGGTTTTTCAACGTGTAGTTTGGAAAAAAGTGAGTAATCTTATTCAAATCGGCTGTTTTACAATTCTTCCATTATTACTATTTTTTATTCTTTCTAAATGGAGTGATTCGATTACTGATCGAACAACAGAACCCTTTGGGTTTTTTGAATACCAAAGTCATTGGAAAAGTGTTTTTCTTACACAAAATGGATTTTTAGGCCAATGGATGAGTGAATTTGTTTCATTTGAAAATTTGAACTGGGAGGGGACTGCCTATATTGGAATAACAAGTGTTATTATTCTTCTCGTGCTTCTATTTTTACGAATTCTAAAGGTTTTCAAACCAAATAAGCTTGAACTTTTCCCAAAAGAAATCTTGTTTTTTCTATTTTCTAGCATACTTCTTTTACTCTATTCTTTTGGAATTCCTTTCAATCAATTTCCTTCGCTGTTAGATCTTTTAGAACCTTTAAAGCAATTTAGAGCTGTTGGTCGGTTTGCTTGGCCATTTTACTATGTTACTGGCATTTTGAGTTTTGTAGTTTTACACAATCTCTATCGTTTGGCAGAAACAAAATGGAAAAAAATTGCGGCAATTAGTTTATTAAGTTTAGGAAGCGTCTTCTATTTTGTTGAAGCAATACCTATTCTGACAACTAATCGTACATATTCAAAAAATGTATTTAAAAAAGAAGCACTGCCTCTAGAACAACAACAATTGATTTCTTTTATCCAAGCCAATAAAACGAATTATCAATGTATCCTGCCTTTGCCTTGGTTTCATATAGGTTCGGAATTATATGGGAAAGAACCAATTGAAAAAACAATGACCAACGTTCTCATTGCTTCAGCACATTCAGGCCTTCCCATTTATAGTTGTATGATGGGGAGAACAAGTTTTAAGCAAACGCATGATTTCTTCAGAAGTCTTGGATCACAGTATCAAGAAAAATCACAATCAACGAGAATTTCAAATAAAAATTTCTTGATATGGTTTGATTATCAGCCACTTTACGCGGAAGATGAACAAGAATTATTTGATTTATCAATTCCGGTTTTTAAAAATAAATACGGTGAATTACGAAGTTTATCCGTGGATAAGATTTTTAAACGTAAAAAGATTAAAGAAACCAATTTGATATCAGCTGAAACTCATAAACAACCAGATTTCCTTTTTGAAAATTATCAAAACAAAAATAATCGCTTAAAAGCTAAGGTTTCTAATTTCAACACATTTGCAAAATTTGAGGAAAATCAATTGAAGCCTAATCATTGGTATGAGGTAAGTTTTGATTATTTCTGGAAAGGATTAAAAAACATGGACAACACCCTCAGAATAGAGTTTGTAAAAGAAAAAAATGTTACTTGGTTTTACGAGCGAACAATTTGTTCATATACTGATCAACAAATAGATCGGGTGAGAGTACGAGCTGTTTTTAAAACACAACCAGATGCTTGTTCGTATAATTTTTTCTTGTTTGGTGGTGAAAAAAAGAACCGAGAATACGAAATAGACAATTTATTAATTCGACCCATTGAATTAAATGTGAGATGGAAAAATGAAAAAGGAGCAGTTTTTCTCAATTCTTTTCCAATAAAATAATCGTCATTTAACAACATAATTTATTTTTGAGCGTTCATTAGTGAACTTTTACCTATGAAGTTTAAAATCGTTTTTATTTCTTTTTTCATTAGCATTTCTGTAAATGCGCAAATTGGCACGGGAGAGTGGCGATTTCATTCAACAACAAAAGCAGCGATTGATGTTGTGGCAACGGAAGAACATATTTACACTGCATTTGAAAATGGATTATCCGTTTTGAAAGTATCTGATAAAAGTCAAGTGTTATTGAATGTTCTTAATGGTTTGTCTGACATCGAAATCTCTTGTTTGTTTTACGATTATCAGGATAAATCACTCTATATTGGCTATGAAAACGGAAATATTGACCGGTTAAAAAACGATGTGATTTACAATATTCCTGCACTCGAACTTGCATCTGTATCCAGTTCTAAACGAATAAATAGATTCGTGAAACAAGGTGATTTTATTTATGCCGCATGCGATTTTGCCATACTTAAAATTGATCCGTTAAAAAATGAAATAAAGGACACTTATTATCCAACTAATTCTTTAGAAGCGGTGAATGATATTTGTTTTAAAGGCGATACTGTTTATGCTCTTTCCCCCACTAAACTTTTAAAAGGCATTTTATCAAACCCGGCGTTGGCAGATCCTTCGCAGTGGAGCATAGATCCACGCGTTTTACCACAAATTGGGGTTACTTATAAAGAGCTCGAAAATTTTAATAACAATTTGGTTGTTTTAATGCAGGTGCAAGGTTCTGTTGCAGATTCAGTAATCAAATTAAACCCTAATGGGCACCAGGTAATTTCAAGCTTTCCATGGGAGGCAAAAATAAATTCTATTAATGTCTTAGGAAATGGAAAGTTAGCGATAAATGCCAACGGTGCCTATGTTGAATACGATCAAGATTACAATCAGGTGCTTTTTTATGGTTCAGGAACCTTTAACAAAGAATTTTTGGTCAGTAGATCTTCAAGTAATTCCGTTGGAACATGGATTTCTGATCTTAGTCTTGGCCTTGTTTGGTTTCCTTCGGATTATTTCTCCTACGATCTTTTTACAGGATCGGGATCATTGAATAAATATTTTTACTCCATGGATTGTCACAATGGAAAATTGGCGATTGCTTCCGGTTATTTAGTTGGTAAACTACCAGGGTTTTCTCGAAATGGCATTCATTTTTTTGAAAATGAGTCTTGGAAATTAACTGATGTTTTTGAACAAAGTTGCTGGGATGGTTTGGATGTTTTTGATTTTATTGACGTATCCATCAATCCTAAAAACCCAAATGAATATGCTTCATGTACTTATTCAGAAGTTCCATTAACTGTTTTCAACAACAATCAAGGGGAGGTATTTACAGAGGATAATTCAACATTAAAATCTACATCCGTTGGAAATGGTTGGTCCTTAGTTTCAGACGTGAGTTACGATGATAAGGGTAATTTATGGTGTTTGAATGGGTATTGCGATCGACCATTGAATGTGAGATCGGCCGAAGACAGTAGCTGGATGAATTTTGACCTTGGATTTGCAGCAAAAAACAAATACACAAAAAAAATGATCATCGACTTTGATGGAAATATTTGGTGTGCAACGGATAATGCCGGTTTATTTGGCTATTCTACCAATGGAACGTTATCAAATACAACAGATGACAAACGAATCAACTTAAAATCAGGTGAAAATTACGGCGCCTTACCATCTGAAAATATTACAGCTATTGCAGCAGATTTTGAAGGGGAAATTTGGATTGGGACCGATGCGGGGTTTGCAATCTTATACAGTGCAAATTCATCATTTGACGCTAACCCAGGTGAATATGATGCACAACGAGTAAAAGTTCAGTTTGAAGGCAACGTAGAGTATGTTTTAGGGTCAACGCATATTACAGATATTGAAGTAGATGGCGGTAATCGAAAATGGATCGCTACTGCTAATGCTGGAATCTTACTTTTGTCTGCTGATGGATCTGAAATAATTGAACAACATACAACCGAAAATTCTCCTTTAATATCAGATATCATTTATGATTTAAAACTTGATCAAACTACCGGAGAATTATTTATCATAACGGATAAAGGATTAGTATCATATCGCACAAATGCAACCTATGAAGATCCTGAATACCAAAGCACAACTGTATTTCCCAATCCAGTAAGGCCTTCACATCTTGGCCCAGTTACAATTCAAGGAATTCGCTATAATTCAGATGTTAAAATTACAGATTTGGCAGGAAACTTAGTGTTTAAAACAACCTCTAACGGAGGAACCGCTACCTGGGATTGTAAGAACTTAAATGGTGAACGTGTGGCGTCAGGTGTTTACCTCATCTGGACAGCTATGAATGAAGGTAAAGACAAGAAAGTTGGAAAGGTTTTGGTTATGAACTAAACGATTATTCGAGTATATATAGTTATATTCAATTCAACACAATCCTTCATTATTCGAGATTACTTTACATTTAATTATTGTAGAATTTCTACGCACAACTACGTAACTCCTTGATGTAAACACCTAGTATTAGCTTAGTAAGCTTCCGTATTTTGCGGTTGAACATCCTTATTTATAGAAAAATTTGTTTGGGTATAGCGCAAATTTGTTTCAGAAATCAAAACGAAACAAAATGAAAACTTCAGTTCGCAACCTTATCGCAAGTCTTTTCTTAGGAACAGCTCTTTTTTCTGCTAATGCTGAAACAATCACAACTGGTTCTATAGTTAATACCACGAACCAAGAAGTTATCTCATATACTGTTCACCACATTAGTTGTGCAGGATTGAACGATGGAAGTATCGAAATTGAAGTAGCAAATAACACGGTAAATACGTTTACATGGGATAATGGAATTACAACAGAAGATTTAACGAATCTTTCAGCTGGAATCTACCGAGTGAGAATGGAAACAACTGAAGGAGAAACTTTATGGGCATCTTTTGAAGTTAAAGCTCCTGAAGCACTTCAAGCAATGATAACACAAACTGAGATTCACTCAACGGTTAACTTAGACGTGTTTGTTCAAGGAGGAACTGCTGATTACACGTATGAATGGTCTAACGGAGAAACAAGTGAAGATCTTTTTGGAATAAACAATGAAGGAGCATACAATGTAACAATAACAGACGATAATGGATGTCAAACAAATGTTGAAACCTATGTTGCAACAGAAGTAGCAGGAATTGAAGAAGTAGAAAGTACATTTACACTTTATCCAAACCCAAACAACGGAAACGGAACCATCACATGGAATAATGCAGAAGTTACTGAAATCACCGTAATAAACGCAGCGGGACAAATCATTGACACGCAAGAAATCGCAAATCAAACAAGTACAACTTTCAATGGTTTAACACCAGGAATATATGTAGCAAAAGTTCAAACAGCACAAATAACAAACAATATCCAATTCGTAGTTCAATAAACTACAAGTTCATTCAGCTGATTTGATTTAAACATTTCAATTTTTCATGGTAAAAACAAAAGCAGTCTTAATGACTGCTTTTGTTTTTGTATATGTTTGGATTTTAGAGCCCGATTATTTGTTTTAATTCAACTTCGGTAATGTAATTTTTAACTCCTTTATCTGACAAATAGGAACGATTGACTAGCCTTCCATGTATAGCTACCTTTTTACCCTTGTCACCATATTTTTCAATAAATTCAGCCATATTTCCCCAGGCAAAAACTCTATGCCATTCTACTTCTTTTTTAAACTTTCCATCGTTTCCACGGTATAAGTTATTTGTTGCTAGGTTAAAGCGAGCTACACTTTTTCCATTATCGAATTTTGTAATTTGTGCGTTGGATCCAATATTTCCAATTAATGTAATGTGATTTCTAACTGTTGTCATAATTTGTTATTTTGTTTGTAATAAAGTAAGATCGTTAATTTCAATTTCAGAGATAAGCTTTGGAATTCCACCCGCTTTGTAAAATCTACTTACTAGTTTTCCCTCAATTGCTAGGTGTGTCCCTTTAATTTCTGTTTGCTCTAGTATTTTAACCCATTTACCCCAAGCTGTAAGCGTGTGCCATGTATCTCTGGATTTCATTTTACCATGCTCATCAAGATAGTTTTCTTTCGTAGAAAGCGAAAATTTTGCTAATTTTTTCCCGTTATCCATTTGAATAAACTGCGCTTCTGAACGGGCTTTACCAATTAAATTTACGTGATTCATAATCTATTATTTATTTGTTGTAGTTTCTGGTTTTTTCCCTATTGAATTCAGTAGCAAGAATTCTTTTAATTCTACATTTGTTCCAAAGCGTTTTTCGCCTGATTTTGTCTCGTAATTTTGCTGAACGAGTCGCCCTTCTAGCATAATTTCTTGACCCTTAGACAAGATTTTCTGGATAAGTTCTGCTGTCTTTCCCCAGGCCGTTATCGAGTGCCATTGTGTTTGTTCTTGCCATGTTCCATTTACTTTAATAGGCTCATTTGTTGCCAATGTGAAGCGAGCAAGTGTTCTACCCGATTCAAATTTTAATACTTCTGGATTTGCGCCCAGTCTCCCGATCAAACTCA
>JBIKIQ010000018.1:0-71947 GCA_044361535.1 Crocinitomicaceae bacterium | reverse complement strand
TCGCTGTCAGCGTAGAACTCTAACTTTTAAAATCATCTTGTATTCAAGAAAGTTAGCCACTCCAGTGATTAGGGTATACCGACCGGGTTACGCTGATTGATTCCAACTTACTTATAACCCCCACAATCTATACGAAGCACAACATACACTTGTACGCTTGGCCTCATAAAGAGGGTCTTACGAAGATAAAAATATTTTTTATAAATAATCGAAAGGCGAACGAATTTGTTGTAAATTCCGTGTGCTAACATGGGTGTATATTTCCGTGGTTCGTGAACTTGAATGCCCCAATAATTCCTGAATATATCTCAAGTCTGTTCCGTTTTCCAAAATCCTGATAACTATCGGGAGTATTGCATTACTGTATCGCAACCAATGTGAAGTTACTGGTATTGGAAAACATGATTTCCGAAGCGCTTGTTTAAGCACAAGTTTTACGCTACTTTGATTTCAGCCTAGAAAATAGATTGAAAAATTAAAAGAAATGAAGTATTACTCAACCGGCCCTTTCTTAAATTGCATTCCTGAATTTCGAATATTTGGTAAATAGTAGCGCAAATCAATCGAAAGAAATGCCCCATTTACTTTTTCAAAGTCAATTAGAGATTCAGAAGATCCTTGTTGACCATATTTCCCACCCCAATTAAATAAATAAGCAGTAGGGACTTTTACACCACCACCTATATAGAAATAGCCAGATTTTTTTGTTCGTAATTCAAAACCAGCCTGTGCATTTAAATCAACTCCAAATTTCTTTACACTTCCTGAGTGATAAAAAAGATGCTTGCCTCCGGGCAAATCAATCAAAGCAACATTTGTTGGTTTGAATGTGAATGATGGTCCAAGACCGACTAATGAATAAATGTTCTTAGAAAGTTGAATTTTCACAATTCCAGTTATCGGTAACTCATAATTTATAAAGGTTAGGTTATTTGTGTCGTTTATATTTACAACAGAGTCTGTATAATTCATTTCCGCGCCAAATTGCCTTTGAATGTAGTTTATACCACATTCTACTGTGATATTTTTTGTGTAGTCAGCACGAATTAATGCACCATAAGAAAATCCAATTTTTTGAGTTAAATTAGAATTAAAACCTTCATTTGATAAAGAGGTTTTCACGGGGCCTAAAAAATCTGAAGGTAAAATTACCTTTGTTTGCAATCCAAAATGAATGGGAAATAGTTCTTTTTTTTCTCCAAGCTGACTATACGTGGGAGACAATAAGAAGACGAATAAAACAGCTAAAAAAAATGTTATTTGCATTCGCATTCAATGGAATTATTCACGTTTTAATTTTCCTTCCTTCCAATCTTTAAGGAACTTAGACCAAGCATATGGATTTAATAAATTATTAACAGGAACTTGATTACTACTGTATAATTGCGAGTATCTCTGATTTACTAAATTACCATATGCTAATGATGGGTCAGATTGAATGCGAGCAGCAGCAAATGCCAAACTTTCGCCTGATAATTCCTGTTGAGCTCTTCTAAGTGCATCATCATAAGGCCTCATGTTTACAAATGCATTTGCAAATTCTTCTTTAGACGGCCATGGATAAATAGTTACTTCTTTCAGCTGTAATGTGTCTGAGGGTAACATGTGAATGAGTGAATATCGATTTTGCTTTAAAGTATCGGGGACAATATAACTCGATTTTTTATGTCCTGGACTAGAAAAGATTATTGTGTCACCAGGAAAAGTCACTAATGAAAAATACCCATAATAATCTGATATCACCCCTTTACGAATTGTTTTATCGTAAACTGTAACATAGGGTTGTTCTTCCAATGTTTCTTCAGAAATTACAACGCCTGATAACTGTATTAGATTTAGAGAATCTGATTTTTTTCCAATTTGAGAATAAGTATATTCAATACAAAATGTGAAAAATATAATCAAAATAAAAGAAGCTATGAGTTTTTTATTCATTTTGTCGGATTATATTTTTTTCTTTTTTCTCATGAAATTTATTCAATGGTAGCTGAAATTCCGCGATCTAAAAGTGCTACGCATAGTGGTTCTAATTCCTCAAAATAGCCATTTTTAACTTTACATTTCCCATTTAAATGAACGATCCATGCGCATTGTTCTGCTTGAATAGGGTCATGTTTACAGATGCTGACAAGTGAATTAATTACATGGTCGAAAGTATTTACGTCATCATTATAAAGAATCAATCCATTTTCATTAATTTGTTCTTCAAGTACATCTGTTTCTTCTTGATGTTTTGGATTATTTTTTGTCATAATTCTCTATTTTTAAATCAAACGTATTTTTTAGCAAGTTCGTATAATTTTCCATAGTGGAAATACGAGAATTTAAAATTAATGAAATTTCTTTTGAAGTTTCAATTGAATTGAGCCAATTTGTCCGTAAAATCACATCCATTAAATCACCTTTAAGTTCATCCATTTGAACTGATTTTGTATTGTCTAATTTGTCATTGTTTTTCACTTCTGAAACCAGACCACTTAATTTCAATTCGTCTTTTAAATCTATTTCTCTCGAAAATTCAGTTGATAATAAAGTACCTGTCTCATTATCAAATTGAAACAAGCCGTATTGATTAAAATAAGCAAGTTTTTCTTTTGGTAATTCTTCAAAATTAGAATTTACCTTGTATTTAATTCGTTCAACTTTGTTTACCTTCTTGTCCAGTTCAAATAGCGGTTTTTCATTTTCAACATATTGAACTGAATCAATACTTATATTCAAATTTGTTTGTTTTGATTGCTTGTATACTAACTCGTCGTTTTTAGCCAGTAATTCATTTGCTTTAGCAATGGTTATCCGCTCGCCTTGATAGTATGCCACAATAAAGGCATCTGAGATACCACTTTGAACGGCACTATTTTTTCTGATTTTAGCCGAATTCAGATCAGAAAACATACCGGTTGCATAGCGAATTTGATTTTTTGGACTTACGGTTGTATTAATTTCGGTTAATCCGGGGAATTTTTGCTTTTCATCGATTGGTTTGTTATAAACTCCGATTTGAACGGTAAAAAATAAACTTTTTGTATCAACTGTTGAGATTGTTGAATTTGCGATATTTGATTGAGTTTTTTGTTCTAAAATCGCTTGTTTTGTATTCTTGCTAATTTCCACCAAAAATGTATTGTCTCCCTGTGGAATGCATTCACCTCTTGACTCTAATTGACGCGCTTCTCCTAATGTTAACTTTTTTCCATTGCAATAAGCGACAATGAAGGCATCCGAATATCCTAATGATTGAATTTGTTTTTTTGCATTAACTGCATTAATAGAATTATTGAAATAACCTGCCATATAAACAGTTAGACCATTTTGTTGTAATTCACCTGAGACGGGCGTAAATTGCGAATAAACATTGTTTTGAAGAGGTTTTCTAAAGGCACCTATTTGAACGCGATAAATTAATCCTGATGGGGCTTTTACGTTTATTGGAATTATTGCATTATCGCTAGTTTTTGTATTCGATACTGTATTTAGCTCAAAGCCACCCGAGGAAATAATTTCATCATTTACAACTTCAATTTTGGTTAAAGGTTCTTTGCGGTTTGCCGCTAATGTTTGCAATTCGGCTGAAATATTTTGATTTTCTAGTTCGATTTTCTCAACCGACTTTTTACGTTCTTTAAGTAGATTGTAAGAAGCTTCTTGTTGTTTTTGAGACTTTTCTATTTCTTTAATTAGCATTTCAATTTCAACGGATCCCTTGCGCTTATCTTTACTCAAAACTTGAATGTTAACGAGTTCATTCAATTTGTTTTGCTGGTTAATTAGAGTAGTTGAAATTGATGTATGACTCTCTTTTTCTTTTTGAAAAGCCACCAATGCAATAACATATTCTTTATAGGTATTTGAGGATAAAATTTCTTTTGATTTTTGGTCGTCTAAAGAAACTGAATGATCATTTAAATTTAAAGTTATTTCATCCTTTTTTTGTACATCAATTTGTTTGGCTATTTCATCCTTTTGCTCAGTAATACTTTTTAATTCTTGTTCTTTATCTCGAATTAATAATTCAATCTTTTCTATGTCCTTTTTCTTTTTCTGATTTTTCAAAAGAACTTCTAAGTCATTAATTTCCGTTTCAATTTTTGAAAGATTATTATCAAGTCTTGATCTTTCAAACTCTAATTGATTTGTAGATTGAAGTTGAAGGCTGGGATTGGATTTTTTCAGTTCAGAAACCAACGAATTTTTATCATTTTTAAATTCAGAACTTAAATTAGTTAATTCTTCGTTTGTAATCTCAGAAACGTCTTTTTGTAATTGTGGAATATATTCAGCTTGTTTATCTGCAACGTTATTTGATGAATTAATATTAGGATTTTCTTCCTTTCCATTTGTGTTGGTAGACGAAGATGAATTTTGATTTTGTTGTGAGTTTTGAGAATTAGTCGTTTGATTTTTAGCAATGTTATTTGATGAATTCACATCCGGATTGTCTTCCTTTTCATTGTTGTTGGAGGACGAAGTTGAGTTTTGGTTTTGTTGTGAGTTTTGAGAATTAGTCGTTTGATTATTGGCAACGTTATTTGTTGAATTCACTTCTGGATTTCCTTGCTTTTCATTTGCGTTGGTAGACGAAGTTGAGTTTTGGTTTTGTTGTGAATTTTGAGAATTAGTCGTTTGATTATTGGCAACGTTATTTGATGAATTCACATCAGGATTTCCTTCCTTTTCATTTGTGTAGGAGGACGAAGTTGAATTTTGATTTTGTTGTGAGTTTTGAGAATTGGTAGTTTGATTATTGGCAATGTTATTTGAAGAATTCACATCAGAATTTGCTTCCTTTTCATTGGTATTCGAAGATGCAGTTGAATTTTGGTTTTGTTGCGAATTTTGAGAATTATTCGTTTGATTATTGGCAACGTTTTTTGATGAATTCACATCAGGATTTCCTTCCTTTTCATTGTTGTTGGTAGACGAAGTTGTATTTTGATTTTGTTGGGTGCCTTGAGAATTAGTCGGTTGATTTTTAGCAATGTTATTTGATGAATTCACATCAGGATTTGCTTCCTTTTCATTGTTGTTGGAGGACGAAGTTGAGTTTTGGTTTTGTTGTGAGTTTTGAGAATTAGTCGGTTGATTTTTAGCAATGTTATTTGATGAATTCACATCAGGATTTGCTTCCTTTTCATTGTTGTTGGAGGACGAAGTTGTGTTTTGGTTTTGTTGTGAGTTTTGAGAATTAGTCGGTTGATTTTTAGCAATGTTATTTGATGAAATCACATCTGGATTTCCTTGCTTTTCATTGTTGTTGGAGGACGAAGTTGAATTTTGATTTTGTTGTGAGTTTTGAGAATTGGTAGTTTGATTATTGGCAATGTTATTTGAAGAATTCACATCAGAATTTGCTTCCTTTTCAGTGGTATTCGAAGATGCAGTTGAATTTTGGTTTTGTTGCGAATTTTGAGAATTATTCGTTTGATTATTGGCAACGTTTTTTGATGAATTCACATCAGGATTTCCTTCCTTTTCATTTGTGTTGGAGGACGAAGTTGAATTTTGATTTTGTTGGGTGCCTTGAGAATTAGTCGGTTGATTTTTAGCAATGTTATTTGAAGAATTCACATCTGGATTTGCTACTTTTTCATTATTGATTTCACTTCCGTTTGTCGAAACAATATCTGTTTGGTTTTCTCTTAGTTCATTAATTCTTGCCTGACTTTCTTGTAATTTTTCTTGTAAATAATTTTCTTGAACTACTCCATTTGAGGTAATATTTTGTTGATTTTCATTTAGTTCAGATAGTAAATCCTTAATTGATTCAGCTAATTTCTCCTCAAGTTCAATTAATTGTTCGGTAGAACCATTTTCATCTAGATTGCTTTTTTTCGTCATATACTCTTCGGAAAAATTGAGATACTTCTTTTCTGTATCACTTAATTTTTCATTGGATTCTTTTATTCGTTGTTGTATAGAATTGAGATGTAATTGACTTTTATTTGTTTCAGTAAAATATTTTTCCTTGGCATTCTCATAACTTAGTGTTTCATCAACTACCTCTTTACTTACTGTTGAAATTAGATTTCTTTTCAGCACTAAATCTACCCCTTGATTTTTTGTCTCTTCAAGATCTCTTTGGTATGCTTTTGTTTGCTTTTTGTTTGAGTTGATTTTTTGTTGGAGATTTGCACGCTGTTCCTCTAAGCGAGTTTTATCCTTTTTAGATGCATTAAGTAGATCTAGTTCAGTATTTTGTAGATTCTCATTTAATGTCACTATTTCTGAAGTAAGTGAAATTATATTTTTTTCAATACGCGCCTGTTCAAGTTCGTTTTCGTATAATTCATTATAAATATTTTCAAATGCGGAATTTGAAGACAAAGTTTCAATTTGTTTATACTCTTCGATAATATTTCTATAGGCGTCAGCGTAATTATTTTGTTCAGTTAAATCCTGTATGCGGTCACCGAATTTTACAAGATTATTTAATTTTTGCTTTTCTGAATAAACTGATTGTAATGAGTCATTAAGTGTTTGCATCCATAAAGTTTGATTCATCACTTCATTTTGTTCGGCAATCAAATTTTTAATGTAACTTAATTTTTCCATTTTTTCCATTTCAGAAATTTCAACTATGCTTCCTTCTATGGAGTCGATTTCTTGTTGTAGTTCCTCATAATACGTTCTATTAGCAGCAATGACAGCATTCAAATTTGACATGAGAAGTTCATTTTCTTTCTGTGCAAGTTCAAATTCAATTAATTTATCTGAAACTTTATCTACAATTTCATTTTGATTTAAACCAACAATTCCTAATCTTTCTAGCGCTTCTTTTTCCAAGTTTGGATTAATAGGATTGATAATGTCAGTTTGGTTGTCTTTTGGATTCGAGATCAATTCATTTTTTTGGCTGTCTTTATCAAGATTTTCTGCAATAATTTCATTGTTCTTTCCTGAATTTTGGTCGGTGATAATTACTTTTTCATTGTTCTTGTCATCTAACTTAAAGGTAATTTCTTGTAAAATTGGGGTGTCTGAAGAGGGGATTGAAATGTTTGCTTTAAAATCATCCTTACTGCCATAGATGTTAAATATATAACTGTACTCACCAGGTAATAAGTTTATTCCCGCATTACCTTTTTCATCAACTGTGAATTTCCCGATTAATTCTTGTGTGTTTTTATCTAAAACCTTTATTTCTGTCAATTTGATTGTTGGATCACTTTCATTTTTAAAATTGACAACTATATTTTGTTTTTTTTCTTTGTTTTTGTCATAAATTGATAAATTACCGCTAAACAAGGCTAACCTATTTGTTTTACCCAACCAAGATGAGGTAAGAAGTGCTTGATTAACTTTGGAGTTGTAAATAAATAAATAATCATCAAAAGGCGTAGAAATACCTAATCCTAGATTTTCTACTTTGCCAAATGAATGGGTTGAGGTATCATAATCAATGCGGAAAATGTCATATCCACCTATACTATTGTGTCCCTTTGATGAAAAATATAAATAATTTGTTTCAAAGTCGAAGTATGGATAATCTTCTTCCTCATTTGTGTTTATAATATTTGGAAGTCTTGTGATTTTCTTTTGGTCCCTGGACCCTTCAACCATGTAAATATCTTTATTTCCTTCATCTTTTTCACCATAACTTGCGAAGAATTTTAAAGTGTAATCAGAATATAACCATACGGGCTTAATCCCCTTTTTAATGTCCACTTTGGTTAGATTTGTTTTATATGGATCAAATCGGCCATTCATCTTTATCTTTCGTAAATCATAGGACTCACCAATATCTTCAGGTGGTATATCTGAATATCTGTCTAATTTACCCGAAGAAATTCTTGGCAGCGATTTACCATTATTGCAATAGGTTATAAAAAGGTCTGCGGGTAGTTCAATTGTTTTTTTAACTTTTTTGCTTTTGTATAATTCAAATTGAACAAGTGCTGAATCAAATACACTCCTCGCATGATAAGCTCTTCCACAGTAGAAATGATATTCAGCAGTGGCTGTTTCTTGAGATGCGGAAAAGAGCAGTAAATTATTAGCCTTTATAAGTTTTTGAATACTATCTGCTTCAAATAATAACGACGTTCCGTATTTAAAGCAGATTTCTGGGTTATTTAAATCTTGCTTATACAGTATATAATAATCTTGAAGTATTTCAGGGTATTTACCTTCCCAAAAAAGTTTATCGAGTTTCTTTTCGTCAATTTTATTTTGACCTAACAAATTAAATTGGAAGGCAATAAATATATATGCAATATGAAGGAAATTTATCTTCAATTATCAAGGTATACAGCTATCTTTTGAAAAGGTTCATTTTATTTTCTTGACCTTTTATTAGTCTTGAAATATTTTTTCGATGTGTAAAAATTACAGCTGAACTTAAAATTACAGTAAATATCATTTCATGAAACAAGACTTTTGGATCGACATAATAAACAATAAACGGATAAATCATAGCAGAAATAATAGCCCCGAGTGATACATATTTAGAGAAGATAAATATTAGTAAAAAAACTAAAAAACATAGCAGGGCAGCAAATGGTTGTAATCCAATTAAAACACCCAATGAGGTGGCAACGCCTTTCCCACCTTTGAATTCAGCAAAAACAGGTAAAACATGACCAATCATTGAAAAAATAGACGACAAAAGTCTCAAAGAAATCAAAAAGGCGTAACTCATTTCAAAGAAATCACTAAATAATATGGGGAACATTGACGCTACGATACCTTTAATTACATCAATAACTAAAACAATTATTCCTGGCTTTTTGCCCAATACCCGAAACGTATTTGTGGCTCCAGCATTTTTACTACCATGTTCTCTAACATCAATTTGATAAAAATATTTACCTATCCAAACTGCGGTAGGAATAGAACCTAAAACATAGCCAATTACAATTGCGCTTGCAATTAATAGTATATCAATCATCATTTAATATTTATTTTAAAATCTTCAAAATATTGCAAATCATCCGTGAAATCATATTCGAAGTCTTTTATCTTTTTGGATTTTGCTTTTATGTCGGTTATTGATTTTTTAAAGATCTCATCATCTGATGAAATATTCATGATGCCTGTGTTTTTCGGAGTTTTATAATCAAAGAAATAAAATTTATCTTCGATAGCTATATTCAAACCAAAACGATCTTTTGCCCTAGGTTCTAAATTTTGTTCAATAAGTAATTCAAAAGGAATATACTTTAATACAGGTTTATCATAGATTGAAAAAATCAATGAATGCGTTGAATTTGTTTTTAGCTTAGAGAGACTTTCTACACCAAAATTAATAAGTTTTATATCTGTTATTATTAATGTCCTAACGACATCTTTAGGTATTTTTTTTAAAGACTCTTCCACAATTTCCTCTTTCATTTTCATGAAATCCTTTTCAGGGGACCAATGTTTCAATGCTCTTTCTAAATTTGTATTATTAATTTCAGATGGTTTAGCATATCTTAATGTCTCATTCACAACTGCTTTTTTTGCCAGATTTTCCATGACATTTTGATCCACAGGAAAGGAAAAACGAGAACTAATATTCATGGTGGTTTTTTTGTTGTTTACTGCATCGTACTCAATTGACCCAAAGGATTCTATTTTTACATCACCCAAATCTAAGCCAAGGTCAATGGCACCTTCACCAAACATGTTGCACGAATTATCTTCGAGACTCACAGAAAGATAGTTATCGGTAGTCCAAGATTGAGATGAAATTCCTTCATTTCTATCCTTTAATTGCTCTTTAGTAGATATTTGATATTCATTCGTCGGTTTATTAAATTGCAAGTATCCTTCTGCTGTGTAAAGTAGTTGATCTTCGGGTAAATTTGGTGTGGATAGGAATGTAGTGTAGATTCGTCCCTTATCAGCGCCATAATAGAATCCAATTCCCAAAGGCTGTTCATCTGTATTCACAAGTGACTTTCCTATTGGAATTTGAATGTTTCTTGGATTAATCTTATCCTTGAAGGTAAACCAAGTTTTTTTAAATTTACAATCATGCACAGTCCTGGTACTTCCATCACAAAATAAACTATCTTCTTTTGTTAAAACTTCAATATTACCAAAATATTCAAATTGTTTTGAAAGTTTAAATCCACGTTTCTCATCAATAATACCTTTAGCTGTTGTATTTGATCCTGAACACTTAATATTATCCATTTGAATGAGAGAAACTTCATTGTCAACATCTGTATATCTGTATTTTCCTTTGGCGTTAAAGTTTTGTTTATCAATTACATCGATGTAACATTGTTCAAAATAATGCATTTTTTTATCTGTTTCAATAACGGCATTTGTCAATGGCTTTATAATTCCAGCTTTTTTAACCACTAATTTGGCGCTATCTGGCAAAATTTGAACATCACCAATCCTGAAATTAGATACTTGATTACAGTTAATTAACTGCTCTTTTAAATCATATTTAGCATTCAAAGATTTAAAATTCAGGAACCTTGTTGTATCTGCATTGGATTTGTAATAGTAAAAATTAGAGACTTCTCCCGTTGAGTTTGTTTGAAAGGAAGTTTCTTTATCCCTGTTTTTCTCCATATCCACTGTAGAACCGTCCATATACCAAAAAAAACGATCCATGAGACAATAAAATGAATTTGCAGGCAGGTCAATCCTTTCAGTTTTACCTGTGTTGAACGTTCCTTTTCTTTCTTTAAAGCTTATATTTGCAGTGACATTTGAAACTCTTAATGCGAGAGGATCTTCTCCTTGATTGCGATAAATATTTTTCAAATAAAAGCTAGCAGTATCTGATAAAATATCCCAACGCGAAAAGCGATAATTTGACGATTGCATGGATGCTGTTTTAAATCCAAGTTCACCAAAGCCACTCATTCCAGACTCTTTCAAAATTATAGTCCCTCCTAAATGAGTTTCATTGTTATACATTCGCATGGGGTTGTCAGAGGTTGATGACGCTTTTAATATTTTCGCCTTTGGAATATAGCAAATAAAAGAGCGCTCGTTGTAAACATCTGGAAATTGGATTTTATCTTCAGACGGATTATTTACAAAGTTTGCGAGACCAATCGTTGAATCTGGAAGAAAAGTTAATGCCTTTGACTCCGAAATTGAATTTAAAAAATTAATGGTGCCAGCTCCTTGGAGTCCGTTTGCAGAAAGTATGATTTTGTTCTTATAATTAGTAGTGCCCCCATAAAATGAATAACCGTTTTCCGGAGCTTTTGTTGAAAAACCGAATGAGTAATCATCCATTATTTTCAAATTCTCTTTAATTTTTGGAAAAATCCCGGCAGAGGTTAATTCGCCAGAAAGAGACAATGATTTTTCTTTAAAATTATCTAAACTATCAATTTCAAACGGATCGAGAGTAACATAAAATCGTGTCGAATCATAGGCCCCTTTTGCTATTTTATCATAATAAATTTTGCAAGGTTTGGAAACGGTAAGTTTTGGAAATAAATTAAATTCTTTTTTCCTACCAGATCTATTTGAAGTATCATCAACAACTAATGATCCAGTTACGTTTGAAAAATAGGATTTCATTTCTATTTTACCTTGTCCTTTTTCCTTTTCAGTGAAAGGATTTACGGTTAGCAATGCTTTTTTGGAATTCTTTAGCTCAAATGAGTTAGTCGTATAATTATATTTACCTATTTCTGACTCGATTTCAATTTTGCCTGAGAAAATGGTTCCGTCAAAAGTTAATTCCCTGTTCTTTTTGACTTTAATCAATAGGTTTTTGGGTGATATATAAGTGGGTTGGGAATTTGAAATAGTAATATAATCAACACCATCTAGAACTAAATCACTTGTTTTGAGATCTATAATTCCATAGATAGGCAGAGATTTTCGTCTTGTCTCGTTTTCAATAATTTGATTGTATTTAATACGAAGCGCATCATTAGAATTTATTTGTTCCATTTCTTCTGCACTGAATGCTTTTAACTCTGGCTTTAAATCACTTCTAAATGAAATATTATCAAAGTCCCTTGTGCCAGCTTTGTAATCAGCATAGCTAAATAATTTTTCATTTACACGAATAAATTTGGACTCAGTATCATAATCAATAAAACCATGAACCGCCATTTCTAACAATAACGATTTAGCTTGACTGAGATATTTGTTTATGGCTGTTGCAAATTCACCATCGGACATTTCGATAATATTTTTATCTCTGCAATATTTAGCGGCAAGTGAAAGTGGATTTATTGCATCTTGACCTTTAAATGCATCGAATAATTGTTCATCAAAATAATTAACCGATTCAAACTTTGCATTTCTTAAATCAATAGGGGCGCCGTACTCATATGTTAAACGTATTTCATCAGCGCCAATTTTATATAACAATCGTTGGGCATGTATATCAATTTTATGATACGAATCATTAAATGGGGATAATCCTCTTCCTTTAGAAGGCCTTGTTATTTCAACTTCCTTTGACTGATTATTGTATGAGAAATTGAGATTTGTATGAGTAATAGAGTCCTCACCCAACGTAATTTTTAGCTTAGAACGATTTGCTTGAATAGAATTAATTGAAAATTCAAACATTTCACTCGAAACGATTATGAACGGTTTATTGCCTCTTTTTACTAAAATTTTAGATGGATTTTCTTTTGTTCCAGAACCTAATAATTTTGATCCTTCAATTAGAAAACCACCGTCAAAATCTATTCCTTCCATTATATCGCTCACTTTTTCGCGTTTACCGTACGAAATAAATCGGGGGTATACTCGGTCGATATCTCTTAGATAAGTATTATTTTGATCATGTATTTGACCATAAACAGGATTTTTAAAATAAGGCGCAGTTAATATCACAGAATCAAGTTTAACTTCTGAAGATTTCAGATTCATCTTATATGAATCGCCTAACTGAGCAAACATTTTTTCAGAAGGAACTCCAGTTTTGGTCCAATTCATTGAGCCTTTGGATCCTAACCATGATTTTGTATTTATATCGAAAATGCCATCTGTTTTTTGAATCACCACACTATCCGTTGCATTGGCTCCAGAAGATTTGTCTGTAAGTAAGCATCGAAGATTTCCGTTTGTAAGAGAAACAGTTGGGCTGTTCTTATAACTGAAGGAGAATTCACCTGATTTATAATACCATTTGGACCCACCTGCTTCCGATATTTTTCCGTACAAATAAAAATGAATAGAAAACTTCAAGAATTCGCTTGTTGACTTATTTTTATTCGTTAACATAGCATCTAATACATCTTGCCAACTTGTTATACTTTCTTGGTTTAATTTATTAGTATAAACTAAATTCACAGAATAGAGGTAATTGAAAATATCCGGATATGATTTCAATCCATTTGATTCCAATGAATTACAGGTAGTAACCATTAAGTCAAAAGTGGCATCATCAATTACACCGGATTTAAGTAGATTGTCTTTTAACTCATTGTTTGCAAAAACACGAACTTTTTCGTTTTCATTTTCAGATAAAATTTGATCTACATATTTAATGAATTTCTGTTTATCACTTGGGAATGATTGTGCAATTAATATAGAAGTTTGAAACACAAATAATAAAAAAGATAATGTGAGGAATTTCATAAGTGATTTTAAAAATTGAAGTTAAAAATTTTTTTTAGAATAAGTGCAGGGATTTGCGGGTTTTCACGTTAATTTTGTTCAAAATTCATTTGTTTTTTATGGAATTCGGTATAAAAAATTAAAAAAATCAATTTTGATATTGCAGATAAAAAAAAAAGTTATACATTTGCAATCCGAAATTCGGGGTAAGTTCTTTAACATATCGTTATTAAACACATGCCGATGTAGCTCAGTTGGCCAGAGCAGCTGATTTGTAATCAGCTGGTCGGGGGTTCGAATCCCTCCATCGGCTCGGAGTGTTGGGGGTGTCGCATAGTGGCTATTGCAGCAGACTGTAAATCTGTCACCGTTCGGTATCGTTGGTTCGAGTCCATCCACCCCCACAAGGTAGTATTTTTAAGCGGGAGTAGCTCAGTTGGTAGAGCGTCAGCCTTCCAAGCTGAATGTCGCGAGTTCGAATCTCGTCTCCCGCTCACAAATTTCTGCCGGTGTAGCTCAGGGGTAGAGCGCTTCCTTGGTAAGGAAGAGGTCACGAGTTCAAATCTCGTCATTGGCTCTACGACTGTAAAAAGAAACAACGACAATTTTTGTCTTGTAATATAAAATAGGTTTAACTTAAATTATTAACCGTAACAATTATTTAAAAATGGCAAAAGAGAATTTTGATCGTTCCAAGCCGCACGTAAACATCGGAACAATTGGTCACGTTGACCACGGTAAAACAACTTTGACAGCTGCAATTTCTAGCGTATTGGCTAGTAAAGGTCTTGCTGCTGCTCGCGACTTTTCTTCAATTGATAATGCTCCTGAAGAGAAAGAAAGAGGTATCACAATTAATACTTCACACATTGAGTACGCAACGGAAAATCGTCACTACGCTCACGTTGACTGTCCAGGTCACGCGGATTACGTTAAGAACATGGTTACGGGTGCAGCACAAATGGATGGAGCCATTCTTGTAGTTGCTGCTACAGATGGTCCAATGCCACAAACTCGTGAGCACATCCTATTAGGTCGTCAAGTTGGTGTTCCTAGAATGGTTGTATTTATGAATAAAGTGGATATGGTTGATGATCCAGAATTACTTGAATTAGTTGAAATGGAAGTTCGTGAACTACTTTCTTTCTATCAGTACGACGGAGATAACGCTCCAGTTATTCAAGGTTCTGCTCTGGGTGCATTAAACGGTGAAGAGAAGTGGGTTAAAACTGTTGAAGAGTTAATGGATGCAGTTGATACATACATTGAATTACCTCCACGTGATGTTGATAAGGCTTTCTTAATGCCAGTAGAGGACGTGTTTACAATTACTGGTCGTGGAACTGTTGCAACCGGAAGAATTGAAACAGGTGTTATCAACTCAGGTGATCCAGTTGAGATATTAGGTATGGGTGATGACAAATTAACTTCTACAGTAACTGGTGTTGAAATGTTCCGTAAAATTCTTGATAGAGGTGAAGCTGGAGATAACGTAGGTTTATTGTTGAGAGGTATTGAGAAGACTCAAATTAAAAGAGGAATGGTTATTTGTAAACCAGGTTCAACAACTCCACACAATGAATTTAAAGCTGAGATTTATGTATTGAAGAAAGAAGAAGGTGGTCGTCACACTCCTTTCCATAACAAATATCGTCCTCAGTTCTATTTCAGAACAACTGACGTTACTGGAGAAATTCATTTAACAGACGGACGTGAAATGGTTATGCCAGGAGATAACGTAACAATTAATGTTAAGTTGATCGTTCCGATTGCAATGGATAAAGGATTAAGATTTGCAATTCGTGAAGGTGGTAGAACTGTTGGTGCAGGTCAGGTAACTGAAATCGTTGCATAGTAGAATATCATATGAGCTAGTAAGGGGGAGAATTTTTTCTCCCCCTTTTTAAACCAAACGGGTGTAGCTCAGCTGGTAGAGTAGTGGTCTCCAAAACCATTGGTCGTGGGTTCGAATCCTACCACCCGTGCATTTAGAAAACAAATAACTTTGTGATGAAAATAAAAGAATATTTTTTGGAAACTTATACTGAAATGAGGCACAATGTAACTTGGCCTACGTGGAAAGAGCTTCAAAGTAACACTATTGTTGTTGTAGTTGCATCCATATTATTTGCAGTCACAATTTTTGTAATGGATTATTTGTTTGGAATTACTGGTGATTCTGATTCTTTCTGGAGAGGAGTTATTGGTATGATTTACAATATGTTATAGGCACTTAAGCTATGGAGGAAATTCAAAAGCGTTGGTATGTAGTTCGATCCGTTAGTGGAAAGGAGAAAAAGGTTAAGGAATACCTTGAACTTGAGATTAATCGCCATAAATTAAATGATTATGTTTCTCAGGTGCTTATTCCTACTGAGAAAGTGTTTCAAATTAGAAATGGTAAGAAAATTTCTAAAGAAAGAGCATATCTTCCTGGTTATGTTTTAATTGAGGCTGCACTAGTAGGTGAAGTGGCACACGTTATAAAAAATATTACTAATGTAATTGGTTTTTTAGGCGCTGAGAAAGGAGGCGATCCTGTTCCAATGAGATTATCGGAAGTTAATCGTATTTTGGGGAAAGTTGATGAACTTTCTGAAAATGAAGAGGAAATGAAAATTCCATTTACCATTGGTGAATCTGTTAAGGTTATCGATGGGCCATTCAATAACTTCAGTGGGGTTATTGATGAAATTAATGAGGATAAAAAGAAACTGAAAGTGATGGTAAAAATATTCGGAAGGAAGAATTTACTAGAACTTAGCTACATGCAAGTAGAGAAGGAAGTATAGTTTGTATTAACCGTAGGAGTGATAAAGTCGATTAAAGCTTCCCGACGAATTTCACGTTTGACTACATAATTTATAGTAAAATGGCAAAAGAAGTAGCAGCGTTAATTAAGCTGCAAATTAAAGGAGGAGTGGCCAATCCTTCACCACCAATTGGACCTGCATTAGGTGCCAAAGGGGTGAATATCATGGAGTTTTGTAAGCAATTTAATGCGAGAACCCAAGATAAACAAGGAAAAGTAGTTCCAGTGGTTATTACAGTTTATGGTGACAAATCATTCGATTTTATTCTTAAAACACCACCTGCAGCAGTTCAAATTGTAGAACAAACGAAAATCAAGAAAGGTTCTTCTGAACCTAATCGGGTTAAAGTTGGTACTATGACTTGGGATCAAGTGAGGGTTATTGCTGAGGATAAATTACCTGATTTAAATTGCTTTACAGTTGATTCAGCTATGAAAATGGTTGCTGGTACTGCTAGAAGTATGGGTGTCACTGTTAAAGGAGGTGAAGCTCCAAAATCTAAATAATTTGTATTATGAAAAGGATAACAAAAAAACGTAAAGAGATTTTGGCGAAATTTGATTTCTCCAAGTCTTACTCCTTAGTTGATGCATGTAATTTAGTTAAGGAAGTTTCATCTACTCGATTTGACGCTTCTGTTGATATTGCAGTTCGTTTAGGGGTTGATCCACGTAAAGCTAATCAAATGGTTAGAGGTACTGTGGCGCTACCACATGGTACGGGTAAAGACGTTCGCGTTCTTGTACTTTGTACTCCAGACAAAGAGGCGGAAGCAAAAGCGGCCGGTGCTGATCACGTTGGTCTTGATGATTTTATCGATAAGATTAAAGGTGGTTGGACGGATATCGATGTAATCATTACGATGCCATCTGTTATGGGTAAGGTTGGTGCTTTAGGTCGTATTTTAGGTCCTAGAGGATTAATGCCTAATCCTAAAACAGGTACTGTTACGATGGAGATTGGAAAAGCGGTTGGTGAGGTTAAAGCCGGTAAAATTGATTTTCGTGTTGATAAATACGGTATTGTTCATGCTGGAATTGGTAAAACAAGTTTCGGTGGTGAGCAAATTCGTGACAATGCAAATGAGATTATTCAGACTTTGATAAAAATGAAGCCTTCTGCGGCAAAGGGTACTTATATTAAAAGTATTTATCTTTCTGCTACCATGAGTCCAGGAATTCAAATTGATTCTAAATCTGTCACTGCTTAAAATTAGAAAAAAATGACAAGAGAAGAAAAATCAAAGTATATAGATGATTTGGCTGCAGAAATTAATGCGTCAAGTGTATTCTATATCGCAGACACGGCAGAGTTGACTGTAGATACCATTAATGCTATTCGACGTAGATGTTTTCAAAGCAATATTCGTTTACGAGTTGTGAAGAATGCTCTATTAGAGAAAGCAATGGATCGAGTTGAGGGTAAAAATTTAGAAGAGTTGAAACAAACATTGAAAGGAGGTACTTCGATCATGTTTAGTGAAGTTGGAAATGCACCGGCTCGATTAATTCAAGAATTTCGCAAGAAAAATGATAAGCCAATCTTAAAAGGAGCTTATATTGATGAAGCAATTTTCATTGGTGACGCTCAATTGGCAACATTAGAATCTCTAAAAAGTAGAGAAGAACTTGTGGGAGATATCATTGGATTACTACAAAGTCCTGCTAAAAATGTTATTTCAGGTCTTAAAGGTGCAGGCTCAAAAATTGCCGGTATACTTAAAACCTTAGAAGAAAAATAATTTATTGTTAAACGTTTTAAAAATCAAATAAAAATGGCTGATCTAAAGCAATTAGCGGAAACGCTTGTAAATTTAACGGTTAAGGAAGTTAATGAATTAGCTGCAATCCTTAAAGATGAGTATGGAATTGAACCAGCTGCCGCTGCACCAGTTATGATGGCAGGTGCTGCTGCTGGAGGTGGCGAAGCTGCTGTTGAGCAAACTGAATTCGATGTAATTTTGAAATCAGGTGGAGCAAACAAACTTGCTGTAGTTAAATTAGTAAAAGAATTAACTGGAAATGGTTTGAAAGAGTCTAAAGATTTAGTTGATAGTGCACCTGCAACTTTGAAAGAAGGTGTTTCTAAAGACGAAGCTGAAGGACTTAAAAAGTCTCTTGAAGAGGCTGGAGCTGAAGTTGAAATTAAATAATTTCATAGTCTTTTAACAGAAGGGCGTCCCATTTTTGGGATGCCTTATTCTGTTTTTTATTTTTTCTTTTTCGAGATTGCGTTTTTTTATACACTAAAACTGTCGAACCTTGGCAACACAAATTAAAACAACTGAAAGGATCAGTTTTGCATCGAGTAAAAATCAGTTTGATTATCCTGATTTTTTAGAAATCCAATTAAAATCATTTAAAGAGTTCTTTCAATTAGAAACAACTCCTGAAAATCGTGAAAGCGAGGGCTTATTTAAAGTTTTTGCTGAAAATTTTCCAATTACGGATACAAGAAACCAATTCGTATTGGAATTCTTAGATTATTTTATCGATCCTCCTCGTTATACAATCGATGAGTGTATCGAAAGAGGTTTAACGTATAGCGTTCCTCTTAAAGCAAAATTGAAATTGTATTGTACTGACCCAGAACATGAAGATTTTGAAACAATTGTTCAAGATGTTTATTTAGGTACAATTCCTTATATGACACCGAAAGGTTCGTTTGTAATTAACGGAGCAGAAAGAGTTATTGTTTCACAATTACATCGTTCACCAGGTGTTTTCTTTGGTCAAAGTCGTCATGCAAATGGTACTAAGTTATATTCTGCTAGAATTATTCCTTTCAAGGGATCTTGGATAGAATTTGCAACAGATATTAATGGTGTAATGTATGCTTACATCGATAGAAAAAAGAAATTACCAGTTACTACTCTTCTTCGTGCTATCGGATATGAAGCTGATAAAGATATCCTTGAGATATTTGGTTTGGCTGACGAAGTTAAAGTTACAAAAGCCAATTCTAAAAAGTTAATTGGTCGAAGATTGGCTGCAAGAGTGCTTAAAACTTGGATTGAGGATTTTGTTGATGAAGATACTGGAGAAGTTGTTTCAATCGAACGTAATGAAGTATTATTAGATAGAGAGACAGTCTTAAGTGAAGAACATATTGAATTAATTCTTGATTCCGGATCTAAAGCAGTTATCCTTCACAAAGAAGAAAGTTCTAATATTGATTTTACGATTATCTATAATACTTTACAAAAAGATACTTCGAATAGTGAGAAAGAGGCGATTGAACATATTTATCGTCAGTTAAGAAATGCTGAGCCACCTGATTATGAGACGGCAAAAGGTGTTTTTGAAAAATTATTTTTCTCAGATACACGTTATGATCTTGGAGAAGTTGGTCGTTTTAGAATGAATAAAAAACTTAAAACGGATCAAACTGAAGAATCTCGTGTTTTAACGAAAAATGATATAATTTCTATTATTCAATATTTGATTGAGTTGATTAACTCAAAGGCAGATGTTGATGATATTGATCACTTATCAAATCGTCGTGTGCGTACTGTTGGTGAACAATTGTATGCTCAATTTGGAGTTGGATTGGCGAGAATGGCTCGTACCATCCGCGAGCGTATGAACGTACGTGACAATGAAGTATTTACGCCTATCGATTTGATAAATGCAAAAACACTTTCTTCTGTAATTAATTCTTTCTTTGGAACGAATCAGTTATCTCAGTTTATGGATCAAACCAATCCACTTTCCGAAGTGACACATAAAAGAAGATTATCAGCACTTGGGCCAGGCGGTTTGTCACGTGAAAGAGCTGGTTTTGAGGTACGAGATGTTCACTACACTCACTATGGTCGTTTGTGTACTATAGAAACCCCAGAAGGACCTAATATTGGTTTGATTTCTTCTCTATGTGTATTCGCCAAGGTTAATAAGTTAGGTTTTATTGAAACCCCATATCGTGAGGTAGAAAATGGTAAGATTAAAATATCATCTGAACCTATATATTTAGCTGCTGAGGAAGAAGATCAAAAGATGATTGCTCAGGCAAATGTTCAAATGGATGATAAAGGTGCTTTATTAAGTGATTTAGTGAAGGCTAGATTTGAAGGTGACTTCCCATTGGTAGCACCTAATAAGATTAACTTAATTGATGTTGGTGCAAATCAAATTGCTTCTATTGCTGCATCATCTATTCCTTTTCTTGAACATGATGATGCTAACCGTGCTTTGATGGGCTCAAACATGCAACGTCAAGCTGTACCTTTATTGAGACCAAATTCACCTATCGTTGGAACCGGAATTGAAAGATTGGTTGCCAGAGATTCACGAGTTTTGGTTAATGCTGAAGGTAGCGGTGTGGTTGAATATGTTGATGCTAATGAAATCATTATTCGTTATGACTGGACGGATGCAGATAAAATGGTAAGTTTTGATAGTGAGGTGGTTACTTATAAGTTAACTAAGTTCATGAAAACAAACCAAAGTACTTGTATCAACTTGAAACCAATTGTTTCAAAAGGTGATCGTGTTTCTAAAGGTCAGGTTCTTTGTGAAGGTTATGCAACGCAACAAGGCGAATTGGCTCTAGGACAAAATTTGAAAGTGGCATTTATGCCATGGAAAGGTTACAATTTCGAAGATGCCATTGTGATTTCAGAAAGAGTAGTTCGCGATGATATTTTTACATCAATTCATATTGATGAATATTCATTGGAAGTTCGTGATACGAAAAGAGGAATGGAAGAATTGACTTCTGATATTCCAAATGTTAGTGAAGAAGCTACAAAAGATTTGGATGAAAATGGTCTAATTAGAATTGGAGCTGAAATCAAGGAGGGTGATATCTTAATTGGTAAGATTACACCTAAAGGTGAAACAGATCCATCTCCTGAGGAAAAGTTATTGAGAGCAATATTTGGAGATAAGGCTGGTGATGTAAAGGATGCATCATTAAAAGCTGGTCCTTCTCTAAGAGGTGTGGTAATTGATAAAAAATTGTTTTCACGAGCTATTAAAGATCGTAAAACAAAAACACAAGATAAGCCCGTTCTTGATCAAATAGAATCAGATTATCAAATTGAACTTGCTAAATTAAAAGATCAATTAGTTGATAAATTATTAAAGATCTTAGGTGAGCATAAAGCATCAGGTGTCTTTAATAATTATAAGGAAGAGATTATTAAGAAAGGAACTAAGTTTAATCAAAAGAATTTGATTTCTATAGACTTTTCAATTGTTAATCCACTAAACTGGACTTCTGAACAAGATATCAATCAATTAGTTATAAGACTGTTGCATAATTTCAATATCAAAGCAAATGATTTGTTGGGTATTTACAAACGTAAAAAATTCCATATTTCGGTTGGAGATGAGTTACCTGCAGGTATTGTTCGTTTGGCTAAAGTTTATGTAGCTAAGAAACGTAAGTTGAAAGTGGGTGATAAAATGGCAGGACGACATGGTAATAAAGGAATAGTTGCTAATATCGTTCGTCAAGAGGATATGCCATTCTTAGAGGATGGGACACCGGTTGATATTGTATTAAATCCACTAGGGGTGCCTTCTCGTATGAACCTTGGTCAGATTTATGAGACAGTTCTAGGTTGGGCCGGTGAGAAATTAGGAGTTAAATTTGCAACGCCAATTTTTGACGGTGCTACACCTAATCAAATCAATGAATTGACAGATAAAGCGGGTATTCCAAGATCTGGTAAAACGTATTTGTTTGATGGCGGTACTGGAGAGAAATTCCATCAGCCAGCGACTGTAGGTATTATCTATATGTTGAAATTATCTCACATGGTTGATGATAAAATGCACGCACGTTCAATCGGACCATACTCGCTCATTACACAACAACCACTTGGAGGAAAGGCTCAATTTGGAGGTCAGCGTTTTGGAGAAATGGAGGTATGGGCAATAGAAGCATTTGGAGCGTCACATATCTTGCAAGAAATTCTTACTGTTAAGTCGGATGATGTTGTAGGTCGTGCTAAAGCTTATGAGGCAATTGTAAAAGGGGATAATATTCCTGAGCCTGGAATTCCTGAATCATTCAATGTATTATTACATGAATTACGTGGATTGTGCTTAAATATTTCGTTAGATTAATCAAGTCTTAACTAAAAAAAAGTAAAAATGACTTTTAGAAAAGAAACACCTAAAAAGCAAAGTAGCTTCAATAAAATAACCATTTCATTGGCATCTCCAGAAGTAATTTTGGAGCAATCAAGTGGAGAAGTATTAAAACCAGAAACTATTAATTATAGAACATATAAGCCAGAAAGAGATGGTTTGTTCTGTGAGCGTATTTTTGGACCGGTTAAGGATTATGAATGCCATTGTGGAAAATACAAAAGAATTCGATACAAAGGAATTGTTTGTGATAGATGTGGTGTTGAAGTGACTGAGAAAAAAGTACGACGTGAAAGAATGGGGCATATCTCATTGGTTGTACCAGTAGCCCATATTTGGTATTTTCGTTCGTTGCCAAATAAGATTGGTTATCTATTAGGTTTACCGACAAAAAAACTAGACCAAATTATTTATTACGAACGTTATGTTGTTATTCAAGCTGGTTTAGCAAATACATTGGACGGGATTCATTTGAAAGAAACTGACTTCTTAACTGAAGAAGAGTATCTTGATATTTTGGATGCTCTTCCTAAAGAAAACCAATATTTGGAAGAAAATGATCCAAATAAATTTATTGCAAAAATGGGTGCTGAAGCACTTCATGATTTGTTGAGAAATTTGGATTTAGAGCAATTATCGTATGATCTTCGTCATCAAGCAAATCATGAGACTTCTGTTCAAAGAAAGAATGAAGCATTAAAGCGTTTGCAGGTTGTTGAATCCATGAGGGATTCTCAAAAACGCATTGATAATCGTCCTGAATGGATGATTGTTAAGGTTGTACCTGTTATTCCACCTGAATTGCGTCCATTGGTACCTCTTGATGGTGGACGATTTGCAACATCTGACTTAAATGACTTATATCGTCGTGTAATTATTAGAAATAATCGTTTGAAACGATTAATTGAAATTAAGGCTCCTGAGGTAATCTTGCGTAATGAAAAGAGAATGCTTCAAGAATCGGTAGATTCACTTTTTGATAATTCTAGAAAAGCAAGCGCTGTAAAAACAGAATCGAATCGTGCGTTAAAATCTCTCTCTGATTCATTGAAAGGTAAGCAAGGTCGTTTTCGTCAAAACTTGCTTGGTAAGCGGGTTGACTACTCGGCACGTTCTGTAATTGTTGTTGGACCAGATTTGAAGTTGCATGAATGTGGTCTTCCTAAGGACATGGCAGCGGAACTATACAAACCTTTTATCATTCGCAAAATGATTGAAAGAGGTATTGTTAAAACCGTGAAATCTGCTAAGAAAATTGTTGATAGAAAAGAGCCTGTAGTTTGGGATATTTTAGAGAATGTATTGAAGGGACATCCTGTACTATTGAATAGAGCTCCAACTCTTCATAGACTTGGTATACAGGCATTTCAGCCAAAGTTGATTGAAGGTAAAGCAATTCGTCTTCATCCATTGGTAACAACGGCTTTCAACGCTGACTTTGATGGTGACCAAATGGCGGTACATTTACCATTAGGAAATGCTGCAATTTTAGAAGCTCAAATGTTGATGCTGGCATCTCATAATATTTTGAATCCTGCTAACGGAGCGCCAATTGCGGTTCCTTCTCAAGACATGGTTCTAGGACTTTATTACATTACAAAAGGTAAGAAAAGTACTCCTGAATTAACGGTTAGAGGTGAAGGAAGTATATTTTATTCTCCGGAAGAAGTTGTTATCGCCTACAACGAGAACAAATTAGATTTGCACGCATACATTAAGGTAAAAACTTATGATCTTAATGAGAATAAGGACCCTGAAATACAACTGATTGAAACTACTTGTGGTAGGGTTCTTTTCAATGAGAAAGTTCCAAGGGAGGTTGGTTTTATCAATGATGTAATGACCAAAAAGGCATTAAGAGATATTATTGGTAATGTATTGAAAGTTTCTGGTACTTCTCGAACTGCTCAATTCTTAGATGATATCAAAGGATTAGGTTACGAAATGGCCTTTAGAGGTGGTTTGTCTTTTAATTTGGATGATGTAATTATACCAAAAGAAAAAGATGAATTAGTTCAAAAAGCTGATATAGATGTGAAAGAGGTTATGATGAACTATAACATGGGACTCATAACAAACAATGAGAGATACAACCAAATCATTGATATTTGGACACATACAAATGCGAAGTTGACTCAAACGTTGATGGATCAATTGAAAAGCGATCGTCAAGGATTCAATTCTATTTATATGATGTATGATTCTGGAGCTCGTGGTTCTAAAGAGCAAATTCGTCAGCTTTCAGGTATGAGGGGATTAATGGCGAAACCGCAAAAATCTGGAGCCTCAGCGCAAGAGATTATCGAAAATCCAATTCTTTCAAACTTTAAAGAAGGGTTATCGATTTTAGAGTACTTTATTTCTACACACGGTGCTCGTAAAGGTCTTGCGGATACAGCTCTTAAAACGGCTGATGCTGGTTATCTTACTCGTCGTTTGGTTGATGTTGCTCAGGACGTAGTTATCAATTCCAATGACTGTGGAACATTACGTGGAATAGTAGCTACAGCATTAAAGAAAAATGATGAAGTTGTTGAGCCTTTATACGATCGAATATTGGGTAGAACCTCTGTACATGATGTTTATGAACCAGAATCTGATAATTTAATTGTTTCTTCAGGTGAATTGATTTCTGAAGAAGTTGCTTCGGGAATAGAGGCTGCAGGAATAGAAGAAGTTGAGATTAGATCTGTGTTGACATGTGAGATGAGGAAAGGAGTTTGTTCAAAATGTTATGGACGTAACTTATCGAATCATCGTTTAGCTCAAATGGGAGATGCTGTGGGTGTTATAGCTGCGCAATCAATCGGTGAGCCAGGAACACAGTTGACACTTCGTACTTTCCACGTTGGGGGTACCGCATCAAACGTTGCTGATGTATCTGATTTAAAAGCTAAAGCAAACGGTAAGTTAGAAATTGATGAACTTCGTACAATTGAAAAGAAAAATTCAGATGGTTCAATTAGAACTATCGTAGTAGGACGTTCAGCTGAATTGAAAGTTACTGACGAGAAAACTGGAATTGTGGTCATGAATGCCAATATTCCATATGGTTCTGATATCATGGTTAAGTCGGGTGACAAAATCAAGAAAGGTGATGTAATTTGTAAATGGGATCCATACAATGCATTGATCATCTCTGAAGTACCAGGTAAAGTTGTATTCGATAGTATTGTAGAGGGAGTTACGTTTAGAGAAGAAGTCGATGAGCAAACAGGATTTACGGAAAAAGTAATTATCGAAACTCGTGATAAGAAAAGAAGTCCAAGTATTCATATAATTGATCCAAAATCAAAAGAAGTTTTACGTGAATATTCACTTCCAGTAGATGCGCATATTGCTATTGAAGAGGGAGCTGTTATAGAAGCGGGTGAGATTTTGGTTAAAATCCCTAGATTAGCTGGAAAAACCGGGGATATCACAGGAGGTTTACCACGTGTGACTGAATTATTTGAAGCAAGAAATCCTTCAAATCCGGCAGTAGTTGCTGAAATTGATGGAACGGCTCAATTTGGAAAGATTAAGCGTGGAAATCGAGAAATTTCAATTATTTCTAGAACGGGTGAAGAGAAAAAATATATGGTTCCACTATCTAAACATATTCTAGTACAGGAAAATGATTATGTAAGAGCTGGTTCACCATTGTCTGACGGTGCTATTACCCCAATTGATATTTTAAATATTGAAGGTCCAACAAAAGTTCAAGAATATATTGTAAATGAAATCCAAGAGGTTTACCGTTTACAAGGAGTGAAAATCAATGATAAGCATTTTGAGGTTATTGTTCGACAAATGATGCTTAAAAATGAGATTCTAGAATCAGGTGATACTCGTTTCTTAGAAGGTCAATCAGTTCATAAAGCCGATATTATGGAGGCTAATGACGAACTATTTGGAATGATGGTGGTTGTTGATTCAGGAGATTCTCAAAATTTACGTGCAGGACAAATAGTTTCCTCTCGTAAACTTAGAGATGAAAATTCACAGTTGAAGCGTGCCGACAAGAAAATGGTTGAAGCTCGCGAAGCAACTCCAGCTACTTCTAGACCGTTATTACAAGGTATCACAAGAGCATCACTTCAAACTCAATCATTTATTTCTGCTGCATCCTTCCAGGAAACAACAAAAGTATTAAACGAAGCTGCAATATCAGGAAAAGAAGATTGGTTACTGGGATTGAAGGAGAATGTAATTGTAGGGCATTTAATTCCTGCAGGTACTGGTGTTCGCGCGTTCCAGAAACAAATAGTAGGTTCAAATGAAGAACTTGAAAAATTGAGGGAAGAAGCCTAATCAATAAGTTTTTTTTAAAAGCTGGCTTGAATTAGCCAGCTTTTTTTGTTTAATTAACTGGTGTTTTCAATTTTTAGAGAGTGTTATTTCAGAATATTAAGCTCTAAAGAATTGAAAGAAAAAATTAACTTTGTATATAATTATGGGAATGCAAGTTCAAATACACGATAAACAATTTTCATTATTCATTCCCGCTGATTTTATTTTGGATGAAGTAGAATCACTTGCGAAAAAACTTGAAGTAGATTATCGCGGGAAAAATCCAATTTTTCTCGTTGTTTTGAATGGTGCCTTTATGTTTGCATCTGACTTATTAAAGTTTTATGAGGGCTCTTGCGATATTTCATTTACAAAGTTGAGTTCGTATAAAGGGCTATCGTCAACCGGTAAGGTTGACAAACAGATGGAGATTCTCATTGATATTACAGATAGGCATGTAATTGTAGTAGAGGATATTGTTGATACTGGTTTGACTATTGAGTGTCTAACTGATAATTTAAAAAAACTAAATCCAGCCTCAATTGAGATTTGTACGTTGTTATTTAAACCTGAACCATTTAAAGGAAATATTCCGCCAAAATATCAAGGCTTTGTAATACCAAATAAATTTGTTGTAGGCTATGGACTAGATTATAATGAACGAGGAAGAAATTTAAAAGATTTGTATCAATTAAAAGAAAAGTAATATGTTAAATATTGTGTTATTTGGTCCTCCCGGAGCAGGGAAAGGTACTCAATCAGAAAGATTAATTGAAAAGTACGGATTGACCCATTTATCAACTGGTGATATCTTTAGAGCGAATATAAAAGGAGAGTCGGAATTGGGACTGTTAGCTAAAAGCTATATGGATAAAGGTCACTTAGTTCCGGATTCTGTGACTATTGATATGCTCCGAGCCGAGGTACTTAAATCAAATTCTTCCAAAGGGTATATATTCGATGGTTTTCCACGAACAACTGCACAAGCTGAAGCACTTGATGAATTTTTACAATCAATAGATACATCAATTTCTGTAATGCTTGCTCTTGATGTTGAAGAAAATGAACTTAAAAATCGTCTTTTGAAGAGGGCAGAGGTTAGTGGTAGAGCAGATGATGCAGATCCGACTATCATTGAAAATCGAATTACTGTTTATAATAAGGAAACTGCACCAGTAAAGAATTATTACGATAGCCAAAACAAACTAATTTCCATTTCTGGAATTGGAACCATTGACGAAATTACCCAGCGTCTATTCGCGGTAGTTGATTCAATAAAAGCATAAAAATTAATGGCATCAGATAATTTTGTAGATTACGTAAAAATTCATTGCACATCTGGAAATGGTGGTGGAGGATCGACACACTTTCGAAGAGAGAAATACATCCCAAAAGGGGGGCCAGATGGAGGAGATGGTGGTCGTGGTGGACATGTTCTTGTTCGCGGTAATTCGCAACTTTGGACACTACTTCATCTAAAATATAAAAAGCACATCAAAGCAGGACATGGATCACATGGCGCTGGAAATTTGAAGACTGGTTCACAAGGTTCAGATGAGATTATTGAAGTGCCGTTAGGAACTGTTGCTAAAGATGCAGAAACGGGTGAAGTTTTGTTTGAAATCACCGAAAATGGTGAAACACAAGTTATTCAGCGTGGTGGTCGTGGTGGACTAGGAAACAACCATTTTAAATCGGCAACTAATCAAACTCCAAGATATGCTCAGCCGGGCGAGGAAGGAGGCGAAGGATGGAAAATTTTAGAGCTGAAAATATTGGCCGATGTGGGATTAGTAGGTTTTCCAAATGCTGGAAAAAGCACTTTGCTATCAGTTATTTCTGCTGCAAAGCCGGAAATTGCAGATTATCCATTTACAACCCTTCGTCCAAACCTTGGAATGGTTAATTATCGCGATATACGTTCATTCGTTGTTGCGGATATCCCAGGGATTATCGAGGGTGCGCATTCAGGGAAAGGATTAGGACTTCGATTTTTAAGACACATCGAACGTAATTCACTTTTACTATTTATTATTCCTGCGGATAGTGATGATATAAAAAAGGAGTATAACGTACTATTAAAGGAGCTTAAACTTTACAATCCTGAATTATTACACAAAGAACGATTATTGGCAATTTCAAAATCAGATATGCTTGATGATGAGCTACGCATGGAAATAGCTAAAAATTTGCCCAAAATACCGTTTGTATTTATATCTTCTGTAGCACAGCAAGGGTTAGTTGATCTGAAAGACATGATTTGGAAGCATTTAAACTATGATTGATTGGTTGGAGGAAATAGATCGACAAATTGTTTTATTTGTTAATGGTTTACATACTCCAAATATTGACCAAGTAATGTGGTTGATTTCGAGTAAACTTATTTGGATTCCTTTCTACATACTTCTTCTTCTCTTTGTTTATGTAAGAAAAGGATTAATTCCTACTTTGTTGTTTTTAACGTGTGCTTTGTTATTGGTTTTCATATCAGATTTTCTTTCAGTACATGCATTTAAAGAAGTTTTTCAACGTTATCGACCCTCACATAACTTACTAATATCAGAAAAACTACATTTTTATAAACTTCCCAATGGTCAAGAATACAAGGGTGGACAATTTGGTTTTATCTCTTCACATGCTGCAAATTTTGCTGCTTTAACAACTTTTTTCTTACTTTATCTAAGGGAGTTAAACCGGAAATGGATTTTTGTTGTTCCAATGATTTTGATAGGGTTAAGTCGTATTTACCTTGGGGTGCATTATCTTTCAGATGTTGTTGTTGGTTTTTTATTTGGAGGGGTTTTGGCTTTTGGTATATATAAATTTGTTTTTTTAAAACTGATTAGAAATTTAACATCTCAATGAATTTTGTTTATGTGTTTATCGGTGGAGGATTGGGAAGTATTTTAAGGTACTCAATTTCGTTGCTGATATCTCGTTTTGCTGTTCATTTTCCTATCTCAACACTTATTTCAAATTTTTTGGCGACTTTATTTGTTGTCATTTTTTCCTTTATTCTTCTTAAGAAAACAGATTTCACTTGGATTCAACCTCTTTTTATTATTGGGTTTTGCGGTGGATTTAGTACATTTAGTACATTTTCACTTGAAACAGCTACGTTTCTTCAGTCGGGAAATTATTTACTAGCTCTTATAAATGTAGTGTTATCCGTGTTTTTATGCATTGGATTGGTGTTCTTTTTTAATAAATAACATTTCAAATTATCGTCCAAAGGCTTAACTTATTCGATGAATCTTAATATTTGAAAAAATATCACAAAAAAACCAACCTTTTTTTAGAAACTACGTTATAGGTTTTGAATCAATAATTTTTTCATACCATGCGTCAGCTAAAAATTGCAAAACAAGTTACAAACAGAGAAACTGCTTCACTTGATAAATACCTTCAAGAAATAGGAAGAGTTGATTTGATCACACCAGATGAGGAAGTAGAGTTGGCTCGTAGAATTAGAATGGGGGATAAGGCAGCACTAGAAAGATTAACAAAAGCAAATTTACGTTTCGTTGTCTCCGTTTCAAAACAGTATCAGAACCAAGGATTAGCATTACCGGATTTAATAAATGAAGGAAATGTAGGATTAATTAAAGCAGCTGAAAGATTTGATGAAACAAGAGGATTTAAATTTATTTCCTATGCGGTTTGGTGGATTAGACAATCCATTCTTCAAGCTTTGGCTGAACAAGCAAGAATTGTCCGTTTGCCTTTGAATAAAATTGGTTCAATCAATAAAATTAACAAGGCATATTCCGAACTAGAACAGAAATTTGAAAGACCACCTTCTGCTGAAGAAATGGCTGAATTTTTAGGGTGTACAACGGAAGAAATTAAACAATCATTGTCGCACAACGGAAGACATGTATCAATGGATGCTCCCTTAGTGGAAGGAGATGAATCTTCTTCAAGCATGTATGATGTTTTAGCGAATGATTCAATGCCCGGTCCAGAAAGTAATTTGGTTTTGGAATCTTTAAGAAAGGACATTGAAAGATCATTAACAGCTTTGACACCAAGAGAATGTGATGTTGTTAAATTATTTTATGGCTTAGAAGGTCGTGCACCGATGTCTTTAGATGAAATAGGTGATCGATTTGATTTAACACGAGAAAGAGTTCGACAAATCAAAGAAAAAGCAATTCGAAGATTAAAGCATTCTTCAAAAAATAGAATTTTAAAGTCTTATTTAGGTTAGGTTTGATAATTTGGTTAGAACGCCGGCTTATGGTCGGCGTTTTTTTTTGATTAATTTTAAATCACTCTAAAAAAAATAAGTTGATTTTACTTCCTGAACAGTTTATCCAACGCATAAAAGGCGACTCATTCTGGCCTAATGTAATAATTGATGCCATGGATCAAGAGCCTCCAATTTCTATACGACTCAATCCGGTAAAAAAAAATAAAGGCCATGCAGATTTAGAAAAGGTTCCATGGAATAAACAGGGCTATTTCCTCCCCAAAAGACCCATTTTTACATTAGATCCACTATTTCATGCAGGTTGCTATTATCCACAGGAGTCTGGTTCAATGGCCGTTGAATATGTGTTAAATGCATTGCCAATTTCAAGAAATTCAATTATACTTGATCTGTGCGCAGCACCAGGTGGAAAAAGTACATTAATTAGTTCTTGGTTGGATAAGGATGGATTTTTAGTGAGTAATGAAATTATTCCAAGTCGCAATTCTATTTTGCGTGAAAATCTTTCAAAATGGGGTGTCGTAAATTGTATGGTTACAGGTAATAAGCCTCATCATTTTCAAGAGGTCCCTTCTACTTTTGATGTTGTTTTAGTAGATGCACCTTGCTCGGGTGAAGGTATGTTTCGAAAAGATCCTGATTCTCGAAATGAATGGTCGTTGAAAAATGTCGATTTGTGTGCAGAAAGACAAAAAGATATTGTTTGTGATGTTTGGGATTCCCTAAAAGAAAATGGGTATTTGATTTATTCAACTTGTACCCTTAATTCTACGGAAAATGAAGAGACGATAATCTGGTTGTCACAAAAATTAAATGCAGATATTGTGTCATTTGAAAAACCATCAGAATCAATTCCAGGAAGAGAAAATATTGGCTGTTACTTTGCTCCGGGGTTGACCAAAAGTGAAGGGTTTTTTATAGCTGTACTTCAAAAAAAGGAATCTTCGTCATTAAAAATTAAAAAGAAAAAATCATCTCTGAAGTATCTTTCAAAAAACGATTTAATGGATTTAACGAATTATATTGATCTAGAAAATTTAGCCTGTTTTGAATTCAAAAATGGGATATCTGGCATCGATTCAATACATAACGAATTGGTTGATTTTTTAAATTCAAAGTTAATGTGCACAAAGATAGGTGTCACTCTAGGTACTGTTCTTCCAAAGAAAATTGAACCTCATCATGAATTGGCCTTATCAACGCTAATGTTAAATACACTTCAGAAAATAGAGTTGAGTGAGAAAAATGCCTTGTTATATTTAAAAGGGGAAACTTTTATTTTGGATAACTTAAGTAAAGGATATTATTTGGTATCCTATGAAAATCAAGGATTAGGATGGATAAACCATTTAGGGAATCGATTCAATAATTTATATCCCAAAGAATGGAGAATTCGAATGAAAATTGATTGATTTTTAGATTCTCAGTTCACTAGGGATACTACAAACAGGTATTGGAAGCATTTTGTGTTGATTGACCGCATTTAATTTTCGATAAATCGATAACACTTCTTTTTGTCGTGTAGTTAATTCATCTTCATCCCCTTTAAATTGCATTGCCCATTCTAATTCAGAGTACTTTGCGCCAATTTGATCCTCGTCGGTCCGTTGATCACCCCATAATCCATCGGTAGGAGCTGCATTTTGAATGGATTCAATTACATTGAGTGTTTTTCCCAAAAGAAATACTTCAGATTTCAGTAAATCAGCAATTGGACTAACATCAACACCACCGTCACCATATTTTGTGTAAAAACCAATTCCAAAATCTTCAATTTTATTTCCAGTTCCAGCAACTAAGCAATTATTTCCCTGTGCAATAGCATACAAGGTAGTCATTCTAAGTCGAGAACGTGTATTGGCCATTGCTAACGAATTAGAACTTGCTTCAAATGGTAGTGAGTCACTTAAAATTTCAAATGTTTCGGAAAGATTAACTTCAATACTTTCAACATTCGAAAATCGTGACTTTAAATTTTCTATATGTTCAGTGGCTCGAATGTATTCGCTTTCACTTTGTTTGATAGGCAAATTAACTAAGATTGTCTTCTTTCCTGTTTCTGCGCAAAGTGTTGAAGTAACGGCTGAGTCTATTCCCCCAGAAATCCCAATGACAAAACCAGAAACCTTAGCATTCTCACAATAGGTATTTAACCACTGAGAAATATACTTACTTAATTTTAAATAATCCAAAGAATAAAGGGTTAAAACAGAATTGAAATTTTAAACAGAAGTTGATTTTGATTTGCCTTGTTGGAGAAATAGCTTCTTGAGCCATTATTAATCGTGTAAAGACTTCTGTTTTGTTCTTTTCTTTCTAAATGCAGTGGTGTAACTCCATAAAAATAACCTACCTCAGCAACCAAGGAAGTAGTTGAAAGGAATTTCCATTCAGCTCCGGCTGACAAGCCAACGGATCCTTTATAGAAAAATTGGTCGGAAGGTGCAGTAAATCCATTGTTTTCTTGAGCTGTAATAACAGGAAGTTCAACACCATAATCGTTAATACTATTTTTAATCAAAAATGAATTTCTTACGCCAAATTTCCCAAAATATCTAAATGAACCGATATATTCCGTACGAAACATCATCATCAATGGTATTGTAATATAAATTGATTTTTGGGTTCTTTCTTGTAATTTGAATGTTCCTATTGCATTTGATGAATCTTTTAAACTTAAAATTTCAGATTCGCTAAAATCATAGAATACGTCATTAGTTGGATCAGTATCGTCTGGCAAGGTTTTGTAGCGATTTCTGTCAAAATCAAATTCTAGTCCTGTTGAAAAACCAATCGTAGGAGAGTTTTTAAAACTCTTGTTAATAACCATTCCTATTGAAAAACAAGATCCTAAACCGCCAGATTCAATAAGTTTAGTTTTTCCAGGGACCAAGAAATTCATCCCCATGTTAGTCGTTAATCCAGCTTGAAGAAGACGTCCTGAAGAATTATTTCTCAATTTATTTTCCAGATTATTTATTTTATTGTTTAAACTATCAATGGTTTTTTGACAATTTTCTTGAGCAATAACGACTGAACTCATACCTAGCGATAGCCCCAAGATTAATAATTTTGATTTCATACTTTTTAGATTAGATGTAAACAAATGAAATGTTAACTTTGAACAAAGTTATAAAAATGATTCATTTGAGACTCTTGTTTTTTGTTATTGTTCTAACTATTTTTTGTTCTGGCTGCAAGAATGACCCTTTAGATGTTGACGTTTCTGAAATTAAGGTGAATGTTGCGTTTATAAATGCTGATTCTATGCTCTATCATTCAACAAATTCGCTTAGGATTTTGCTAAATAGAAATTTTAAGCAATCATTTCCGGATTTATACATGTTTACCTTTGAGAAAGGACTAAAAATTAGAACGAATATCGATTCGACATACACGAATCAACTATCAACATTTTACAAAGATCCATATATTAAAGAGTTAGAAGGAGAATTGCAAAGTAATTTTAAATCTCTCAATTCCGAAAAACTTGAAATTATTAATGCGATGAAACATTTAAAGTATCATTTCAAAAAAATGAATACGCCAAATAATGTTGTCTTTTTTAATTCCTTGTTTTCTTATAACACGTTAGCAACCAATACAGATATTGGAGTTGGCTTGGAATGGTATTTAGGCCCTGAACATAAACTCATTAAAAAGTCTTCTATTCAAGGATTGTATGATTATATGAAAACAGGCATGGATCGAAAATTTTTAGTTAGAGATGTTGTATATCAATGGGTTTATGCTCAAGTACAGGCTCCAACCGATGCCAAATTTGCCGAGGACATGGTAAGTTGGGGTAAATTGTTGTACTGTATGGAAGCAGCTCTCCCTGAAAAAGATAAGGCAATTATCATTAGATATTCTACTGAGAAATATAAGTGGGCGGAAGAAAATGAAAAGAATATTTGGAAGTATTTTGTTGAACAAAAATTACTCTTCAAAAGTGATGAGTTATTGAAATTGGGTTATTTCAATGAAGCACCTTTCACTAAAGGTTTGCCAAAAGAGAGTCCTGATCGTTTAGGGCAATACATAGGTTGGAAAATGGTTAGAAAATATATGGAGCAACATTCAGACTTACCTTTAGAAAAATTACTAAATGTACCTTTTGCCCAAATAATGCAAGCATATAAAATTGATTAAACTATAATTATGTCTAAAAAATCAGAAATAAAAATTGAAGTAGAATTAAACGAGAACAATCTACCTGTTGAAATGAAATGGTCTGCACAAGATGGTCAAATACAAGATAGTCCTGCAAGTGCATTTTTATTGTCGATTTGGGATCCAAAGGAAAAGAACACCATGAAGATTGATTTATGGACAAAGGATATGACCATAGAAGAAATGAAGCAATTTTTTCATCAAACATTATTAACCTTAGCTGATACCTTTGAAAAATCTACTGGTGAGAATTTAATTTCTGAAGACCTAAGGGATTATTGTTACCATTTTGCGGAAAAAATGAACATTTTACCCGAGTAAGTTCGTTAAATAATCTATTTTTCTTTTTTTACTTGTAATTGAAATCCTAAGCCTGCTGAAAAAATAAATTCATCCATTTTTTGAGAACCAATGCTTGTTCCTCTAAGCGTTGAATTGACATAAGTGAAATCAGTAAAGAAATGAAAGTATTTCCATACATAATAGGATGCTCCTGTTTTTAAAGCGAAGGAAGGGGCAACATGTGTGGTATTTCCAGTCAAAAAACTTTGGTTATACGTAGTGACACTTGTTCCCATTTGCATACCAGAATAAAACTTTAGATTTTTGGTCCCAAAATGTCTAAAAACACCAAAAAAAAGTTTGTTCTGGAAAGAAGGTTCAATTATTGATTTTGTAGAATATGTTGCATCAATAAATTGAAATACATCACCCCTAAAACTGTATTTTTTGTCAATTACATACTCTAAAAAACCAGATAAATTAATTGAATTTGATTTGTTTTGAAGCATTCTGCCTGGAGAAATCGTAGCGGAAGCTTTTATTAAATTAGGTTTAAAATAGGTCGTTAATACGCGTTTATTTGGATTTAACCCTGGAAATTCTTGCGAGAAAAAATAAAAAGGTTGAAGAAGCAAAAGGATTGATATAATCTTTACCATAGGTCTGCAATTTTATAATTAACACCAACAGTAATAAGTAAATGACCTTCAAGACTTGCTCCTTTTTCCTCTTTAAAATCAATTGAATTGGTCGTAATTACAGGATGAATATGATTACCTAAATGGATCATATATTGGGTTGTAAGAGATAAATCCAATCTGGGGCTTAATTGAAAATGGCTACCAATTCCAGCTTGAATGGCAGAACTCCATCTTTCTGAAAAATTAGATTTATTTAAATTTTCGGCCATATAAGAATAGTCAAAACAATGACCTGCAAGAATATAGGGTTTTATTCGTTGTTTTTCTTTCAAGTAAGGATAAAAAAGCACACTCCATCCGATGTGGTAATCTGTTCTGTTAGCTACCGTTCCAATATCGCTCGTTAAATAATCAAAAAACCAATCTGTATTTATACGATCGGCTAATTGCAAGCGAAATTGACCGCCTATTCCTTTGCCAAAATCATTGGTTTGACTGTCGTTAAATAAACTAACTGTAGATCGCACACCTAATTGCAAGTTTCCACTTTGATTTTGACTCCATGTAAATTGCAAACTAATTAGTGAATAGAAAATTATAAAAACAAAGTGTTTAGTCAATTTTTGAGATTTTAAATTCATGTGTTTCTAAATCATTTTTTAATACAATAAAGTAAATGCCATTACGTAACTTAGAAAAGTCTAGGGCTAATTCTTTGTTAATTAGACCATTTGAAATTGATTTGCCTTCACTTGAAAGAATGCTGAAGTTGTAAGAAGAATTTACCTTTAGGTTAATGACATTCGACGTTGGATTTGGGAATAGTTCTATTTTCTCATTAATCTCCGAAATCCCAGCGTTATTTTGAACGGTAATATACGAAGTGTCAGTTGAATAACATCCATTTGAATTTAAAACGGAGTAAACGATAGGATGTGTTCCTACACCAGCTAAACCAGGATGAAAAGAGGTTCCAATAATTCCTACACCCGTGTAAAAACCTCCTAACGGATTCCCAGGAGTAACATTGAATGCAAGATCTCCTAAACCAATTTCATTTATCGTTTCTTCGTATGCAACAGGCATTAAAGTATAGAAGTCAATAAATGTTGAGTCTTCATTAGAGCATCCATTAATGTCTGTTCCCGTTACAGAATAAAAACCAGAAATTGACGGGAAAAATGGTTCATTATTAGGAACATTGTTTGACCATTCATACAAACTTGCTGTTCCACTGCCAATTAGGGTTAAAGGTGTATTTGGGCAAACAATCTGATTTGATCCGGCATCCACAAATGGTAGTTGAAATGAACTTAGTGTTTTAACAGGAGAGCGAGATCTGCAACCATTATCATCCGATAGCAATACCGAAAAACTTCCGCTAATTGAGGTAGAAATATTCGTTGTTTGTGATCCTGTTGACCAAAGAATTGAGGAGGGATTCATGGAAGACTGAAAAGAAAGGCCCACATTATCACCTAAACAAATGCCATCAGGACCAATGATTGAAACTGGTTCATGTTTCAGAAGTAGTAAATTTTGGGTATTCAGTTTCCCATATCCATATCCAAAATTTGGAGTTATTCCTGTTTGTAAATCCGTGGTTGAAGAGAGAATTAAATCCGTTTTAAAATCTTCATAATTTAACAAATTACATTTTTGAAGGTAAAGAGCAGCAGAACCAGCAACAACAGGTGATGCCATAGATGTTCCTCCGTTTTTAACATGAAAACCTCCTATATCTATGGTTGCATTATTGGCAGAATTTGCCAAATACCACAAGGGTCCAGATCCAAATGAAATATCTCCACTCGCTGCAACATCTGGTTTATTCATTCCCAATCTATTTGGTCCTTTGCTACTAGAAACAGCTAGGGTGCCAGGATTACCGCTAAAAGTTTGAATTATATTATTCTTGTCAATATATGATTTTCTATTTTGAAGATTTCCAACAGAAATAACTTTTGGAGAACAGTTCCAAGAAGAAACTATCGTTTGTAAGGAGTCAGGCATAACATAATTTGTTACTGATAGCATAATTGACACTGAAGGAATCGTTGTTTGAAAATCACTACATCTTTGCCAAGCACCTCCCCAAACATCGAAAGATCCTGTTCCAAATGTTTCAAATCTGTACAAATAATTAAGAGAATCAATAGTTCTAAAGATCGTTTGCATGTGAAAATTTGGACCCACAATTTCTCTCCATGTTTCAATACAAGCTACACGTTGACCCAACGAATTATAGATCGTGTCATAAACAATTACTGAATTTGTATCACTTAATGCAGTTCTGAAGTTTGTTCTTCCCACGAATCCATAGGTAGGTCCAGGTCTATCAGCCCCATAGGCAAATTGATAATTGGATGCTGAAGTATCACCCCATAGATCGAACAATATTTTATTATTGCCAACAAATGTGTTACCGGGATTATTTAAATTCCAAAAGAAACTTGTGTCAGATGTGACATCATTGTGAACATGATACTTTCCCTTATCACCAGAATTTCCTGCTGCGCAAACGACTATTCGACCTTCTTTCGCGTCTAATAATGAATCAATGTATTCGCCTGCAGGATCGCGGCCGTCATGACTTCCTAAATACGAACCCAGGGATAAATTTATTACTGCAGGTTTACCTAATGAATCCGCCACTTTAAAAATATAGTCACAGGCATCTGCGATTGATAAAGTCCAATTTTGAAAATTAAAATTTGTTTCAACCACTATAATGTCTGCTTCAGGTGCGGCTCCTTTATGTTTTTGATTCGCCCTAGCATTTCCTGTCGCAATCCCTGAAACAGTTGTTCCATGAGCGCTCCCAGTTTCTAGGCTGGTACACGTTCCGTTGTTGATTGCGGTACTGTTCCATACAGTTCCATATCCGTATGGTTGAGGTGGTAATTGGGTATTTAACGTATGATCCCAATACCTTAAAACTCTCGTTTGACCATTTGCATGTTTAAAATCAGGATGATTAAAATCTATTCCCTGATCTACTATTCCTATAATAACACCCTTTCCCGTATAGGAAGTGTCTAATCCAATGCCTTGATGAACCAGATTGATTTTATGTCGAACCAAAGCTGTATCAGCTAAAACTGAAGGCGGAGCCAATTCAAAAAATAAATTTGATAAATTAGCGGTAATCCTTAGTTCTTCGGCACGTTGAGCTGTTATGTTGAAAAAAATCCAATTTTTTGTTTTATACTTTATGGCAATTCCTTCAGATTTTAAAATTTTTTCATTTTGAGGAGTGTTTTTGACACATGACGGAAAAAGCTCTGTTGGATTCTTTTCTAATTGAATTTTAAAAAATGGGGAAACTTGACCGAAAAGATTAGTGCAAATTAGCCCAAAATTGATCCATAGAAGTAAAAAAAAGAAATTCTTCATATTCAGTCTTTGTTTTCTGAATATTAAAAGTAATTCAAAAAATGATATGCTCCTAGAAAAAATTAATTTTTGCCTTTTAAACCTTTTACCGTTGGAGTAGAAGAAGGTTTAGGGGAAATCTCTCTTGGGGAAGTTTTATTGCCTTTTGGTGAAATATTAATAGGGTTCGAATTTCCTTTAATAGGTTCTCTTTGGGGTTTGTCTATTATTGTTGAGTTTGATCTATCAGGAGCTTTGTTGTTAAATTCCTTGTCTAATTCTGCATCTCCTTTATCCACCTCTTTTCCAGGTCGAATAGGGGCATTATTTCCCGTTGGAGTCTTTCCATCTGAAAATTGAAAATTATTTGTATGTAAAGCAGGTCTTAGTATAGGCTTTATCTCTATTCCTTGTGTGAAATCTGGATTTGATGGAATTCGATTTGGTTCAATATTCAAAAATCCTTGATCAAAAATACATCCCCTCATGTCACTCGCGAGTATTCCTCGGTCTTCACAATTTCTTCTGGCGTTGGCTGTTTGCTCAGGAGTTAAATCATCGATTGTAAAATGAACACGTGGAAAACTTCTATCGGTGAAAGTGAGAGTGCTTTGGCCAAAACCATAATCAAATAAACTGGTAGTTTGATTAATTCTCCACTCTTCTGCGAATGATCCTGCTAAAAATGCAAGATATTCTTTTTCTGCATGTTTACTTATTGTAGAATTACCAAAGACACTTGTATATGTAACAGTTCTATTTCTAATGTTGTTTCCATTAAAGTCATCATCAGCGTTTCGATTGGCATTTCCTAAAAGGCCTTGGAAATTATTTTGGTCACAGTCAAAAACCTGCACTGCAACATTTAAAAATTTGACATTGCCCGTGCCTCGCATTTCGATATTTACAATTTCGCCTGTTGGAAAGGTAACGATGTAATTTCTTCCAGTTAATCGAATATTACCTCCGTTAGACAAAAAATAAGATCTTCCTGCCAGTTGTACGGGTATCCCGTTAACTCTTACGGGTGATGCTTCTGATTCAGGATTGTCTTCAGCATAAATGGCAACACGATCACCCGCAACATTCATAGCTACAGCAGTATTTAAAGAAAAACTCTCGTTCTGAGGTTTCTGACGGCATTGGATTTCAAAGTTATTCTTAGTAGATTTAACTAAGGTAAATTCTCCGACTGTTTGAAATGAATAATTTGCTCCATCAAAGGAAGATAAATGAGGATCTCCATAACTTCTTCCCATAATATATCTGCAATTAGCATTTCTGAAAAACGTATTGATTAAATTCCAACGACCTGCTTCTTCAGGGAATCTGGATGAATTGTTTTGAACAGAATCAATTATGCGATTACGTATATCATTAGGTACTATTTTTACCATTTCATACGGTGTAAAATCTTCAGGAAAAGTGCGGTCCGGAATTGGTTGGTTATATGAAAAATTGGATAAACTAGAGGCAAGCCATGAACCTCGTACTGCATCCCAACCTATTAATTCTTGTTCAATAGAGGAGAAACGTTCATCAAACGTACGTTGCGCTTTAAAGCTAACTATTTCAAAAACAAGAATAAACGCGATTAGATATTTTGGTTTCATAAATTATTTTCTTTTTTATTTAACAAAATGTATGCCTTAGTTAACTCGAATGTACATTTTTTTATTGATAAACACGATTAAATATTGTAATAAAATAATTTTCTTTTAAGGGTTTGTGACGTTTGCAATAAGTATCTTTGTAAAAAGTAGCTCATGATTTGGTTTCTATTCTTTTTATTGGTTTTTGGGCTTCTAGCTCTTGATCTAGGAGTGTTTCACAAAAAAAATGAGACTATTTCAATAAAAGAGTCACTCGCCTGGACGTCCATTTGGATTCTTGTTGCATTTATATTTGGTGGGGTAATCTATTGGATTTATGACGCAAATATGTGGAATATGAATCCGTTAGGAAAAGATCCTTCACAAACCGTTTTAGACTACTACACGGGGTATATTGTGGAAGAATCACTCAGTTTAGATAATATTTTCGTCATTGCAATGATTTTTCAATTTTTTAAAATTGAGCCAAAATATCAGCATAGAATTCTTTTTTGGGGGATAATAGGCGCTGTTGTATTTCGATTAATAATGATCGTTTTGGGAGCTACATTTATTGAGCATTTCAAAGGAGCAACTTATGTATTCGGATTAATCTTGTTATACTCGGCCTTCAAAATGATTAAGCAAAGTGATGATGATAATGAAGATTTCACCAAATCTGTAGGAATACGATTATTATCCAAAATTTATCCAATAGACTGGTCTGATAATCATGGAAATTATTTTGTTAAGAAAAACGGCAAACTCATGGCCACCTCTTTACTGGCAGCACTCGTAGTTGTTGAGTTTTCAGATATTCTTTTTGCAGTTGATTCCATACCTGCAATTTTCAGTATAACGTCTGATCCATTCATTGTTTTTAGTTCAAATATATTTGCAATAATGGGACTTAGAAATTTGTTTTTCTTTTTATCAAATATGTTAGATAAATTCCAATACATGAAATATTCATTGGTTCTTGTCCTTATATTTGTTGCTATCAAAATGTTGATAGTTGATTTATATCATATAGATGCAATGGTCTCTTTGATTGTAATTTTATCATCCCTTTCCGGTGGAGTTTTAATTTCAATTATGAAGAATAAGCAAAGTACTTGATTTGATAGTAGGTAAAAATTTGAAATCAGTTTTTTATCTTACTTTTGCATTGTGGTAAAAATCCGAAACATTGAATTAGGCGAATTTCCTTTATTACTTGCTCCGATGGAGGATGTAAGCGACCCGCCTTTTCGCTCCCTCTGTAAAAAACATGGTGCCGATTTGATGTATACTGAATTTATTTCTTCGGAAGGACTCATTCGTGATGCTGCTAAAAGTGTTCAGAAGTTGGATATTTATGAATACGAAAGACCAATTGGAATTCAAATTTTTGGTGCTGAAATTGAAAGTATGAAGGAGGCAGCACGAATTATTGATCGCACAAATCCCGATATTTTAGACATAAATTATGGCTGTCCTGTAAAAAAGGTAGCGTGTAAAGGTGCTGGTGCTGGAATCTTGCAAGATATTCCAAAGATGATTAAAATGACTGAGGAAATTATCAAATGCACTTCTTTGCCAGTTACAGTAAAAACAAGATTAGGCTGGGATGATTCAACCAAATTTGTTGTTGATACAGCTGAGAGACTTCAGGATATTGGTATTGAAGCTATTTCAATCCACGGCCGCACACGTAAGCAAATGTACAAAGGTGATGCTGATTGGACATTAATAGGTGAGGTGAAAAATAACCCACGAATGAAAATTCCGGTATTTGGAAATGGAGATATTGATACTCCCGAAAAAGCAGTGGAGTATAAAAATTTGTACGGGGTAGATGGAATAATGATTGGTAGAGCAAGTATTGGTTATCCATGGATTTTTAATGAGATAAAACATTTTATGGCCACAGGTAAACATCTTGAATCGCCTGGATTGAAGGATAGGGTAGAGGCCGCTCGTGAACATTTAAAATTAAGCATTCATTGGAAAGGTGAGATTTTGGGTATTGTTGAAATGAAAAGACATTACACCAATTATTTTAAGGGGATTGCCCATTTTAAAGAGATAAAAAGTAAATTGGTCACCTCAATGGACTTGAATGAGATTCAGGATACCTTAGATTATATTGCCGCCAACGAAAATGAATTTCATTTCGCTTAGATTTTCCTTTTAGATTAATTTTTACTGTTAAATTTGTTTCTGTATGGAAATAACCTATAAAGACGGAAATAGTTTACCAGTGATGGAATCATTTTACACCTTGCAAGGGGAAGGGTTTCATTCCGGTCGAGCAGCTTATTTTGTTCGGCTTTCTGGTTGCGATGTTGGATGTGTTTGGTGTGATGTAAAAGAAAGTTGGGAGATTCGCCCTGAACAAGTTAAATCAATAGACGAAATCATTAATTTAATTGTAACCTATCCTTCTGAGTTCGTTGTGCTGACCGGTGGAGAACCCGCTATGTATAACTTGACCAAGTTGGTAAATAAATTAAAGGAATACAATATGTATGTTGCCATTGAAACGTCAGGAGTTTATCCCTTGAGCGGGGATGTTGATTGGTACACGTTTTCGCCGAAAAAATTTAAAAAACCGTGTGAAGAGGCCTATGACAAAGCGAATGAGTTAAAGGTTGTAATTTATAATAAGTCAGATCTAACGTGGGCATTAGAGCATCAAGCTAAAGTTAATTCAAAGTGCTTGCTTTATTTACAGCCTGAGTGGAGTAAATTGGAAGAGATGACCCCTTTGATTGTTGATTTTATAAAAGAAAATCCTTCGTGGCGTCTATCGCTACAGAGTCATAAATACATTAATATTCCATAAGTTATGAGAATTGCATTTATTCTATTGTTTTCTTTTTTTAGTTTTCTTTCCATTGCGCAAATGCGTTATTCAACGAAGAATAAAGGTGCCATTAAGTTGTTTCAAAAGGCTATGGCCGCACCTGGAAAAGCACTAAATCCAGAAACCAGAATGCCAGATTATCAAAGTGGATTGGATTTATTAGAGAAAGCCTTGAAAAAAGATCCTAAATTTTGGGAGGCACATTTGCTCTCAGCTGAATATGATGAATTAATGGGTAATTTTAAAAGTGCTCTCGGACATTACGAGTCAGCAATTTCAATAAATCCCTACCATAGCCCAACTGATGCAACGTATTTCTATGCAGGAAATTTACTTTTTCAAATGGGGAAATACGAAAAGACCATTCAGTACTTAACCCGCGTTGCCCGAAATAGAGCTGCTAATCCTCAATTTATTCAAGAATCAAATCGATTGATAGAATGTTCTCAATTTGCAATGGAGTCCATGCAGAATCCAAGAGAATTTAATCCACTTAATATTGGTCCTGGTATTAATACCAAAGATCCTGAATATTTTCCCACTATCACCGTCGATGGAAAGACAATTCTATTTACACGAAGAATTGTTGAACCAAGATCAAAACCTCATGGATTTCAAGAAGATTTTTACATTTCACAATTTGATGAGGTAAAAAAGATTTGGGGTCCGGCTATTCCTTTACCGAAGAACATTAATACACTTTTTAATGAAGGTGCTCCAACAATTGGTCCCGATGGAAGATCATTAATTTTTGTTGCTTGTTCTGATATGTCGGGAGTGAATTATGGGGAAGGAAGGGTAGGTAAAGGAAGTTGTGATTTGTTTTACACAAAAAAAATTGGATCAAGATGGTTGAATCCTGTGAATATTCCCGGATATATCAATACCACTTTATGGGAGACCCAGCCCTCCTTGTCGGCCGATGGGAAAACCTTATATTTTATTCGCGAGGTAAAAAATAGAGGAGCTTCGGATAATGCAGATATATTCAAAAGCACCTTGCTAGATGATGGTTCATGGAGTCAACCTGAGCGTTTATCAGATGTTATAAACTCTCCTTATGCAGAAGAGTCGGTTTTAATTCATCCTGATGGTAAAACACTGTATTTTGCCTCAAAAGGACATGTAGGAATGGGAGGAACGGATTTATTTGTTTCGCGATTAGATGAAAATGGAAATTGGTCTGAGCCTGTAAATTTAGGATATCCAATAAACACCTCGTTCAACGAGAATTCTTTAATGGTCTCACCAGAGGGTAACGTAGCGTTTTTTGCTTCAAATAGAAAAGGTGGATATGGTGAATTAGACATTTATTATTTTGAATTGCCAGAGGATCTTCGACCTACAAGAACGCTTTATTTTGAGGGAACTGTGTATGATGCAAAAACAAATGTTCCTTTAGCCGGAAAGTTTGAACTTATTGATTTGCAAACAGGCCAGGTAGTAATTACCGCACATGCTGATGTTGAAACAGGCGAGTTTACGGTTTCACTTCCTATCAATCGAGAGTATGCACTCAAAGTAACGCATGATGGGTACGCATATTATTCGGCACATTTCAATATGACTGTTCCAGACGATCAAGACATTAAGTATATGGATATTCCACTTGTACCAGAAAATAAACCTGGAACAGAAATTGTCTTGGCAAATGTATTTTTTGATATTAATAAATCAGATTTGAAAAAGGAATCATTCGTTGAACTTGCGAATTTGGTTGAATACCTTAACAAGAACTCTAAAGTAAAAGTTGAAATTGGTGGTCATACGGATTCTCGAAATGATAATGACGTCAATCTTGAGTTATCAACTCGCAGAGCTAAAGTGGTATATGAGTATGTAATTAAGCAAGGAATTAAGCCCGAAAGATTGACATTTAAAGGTTACGGGGAAACACAACTTCTTATTTCTGATAAAGAAATAGAGCAACTTTCTACCACAAAAGAAAAAGAAGCAGCCCATCAAAGAAATAGAAGAACGGTTTATAAAATTTTACCATGATTGCCGGCCTCAGAATAATTCGACCAGTCAATTTAGTTATCATCGCAATAACCATGTATGGTTGTCGGTATTTTATATTGGCTACTAACGGTTATCAAAAAGTTCATGACCAGGCTATTATCTTTTTTCTTCTCGTTCTATCTACTTTATTAATTGCGGCAGGGGGCAACATTATCAATGATTACTTTGATGTTAAAGCTGATAAGGTAAATAAACCTGAAAAATTAATTGTAGGAATTTTTATTGAGAAGAGGCAAGCGATTTTACTTCACTGGATTTTGAATGGTATTGCATTTTTGATAGCAATTGCCGTTTCAATTTATGTTAAATCTTCATCAATAGTCCTGATTCACCTTGTATCTATTAATTTATTGTGGTTTTACAGTCTGTATTTTAAAAAGAAACCGTTTATCGGAAATTTTATAGTTGCTTTACTAACTGGGATGATTCCAATTTTAGTAATCGTGTATTTTGAAGTTTTAAATAATTACAACAGACCATTTTCTGCTTTTCACGAGGATTCTTGGTCGGTTGTTCTAAATTATAATTTCGTTTACATTTTAGCATTAATGGCATTTATTCAAAACCTTGCCCGTGAAATATTGAAAGATGTTGAAGATATTGAAGGTGATAAAAAGATTTCAGCACAAACAGTTCCAATGATATTAGGAGTTCACAGAACCAAGATTCTTGTTGCTGGTTTGTTGGTTTTTACCCCTTTGCTTTATTTTTTCTTTCTTCTTGATAATCAGTTTTCAGCTTTTGGTTTGACTTTTGTAACTTCGATTGGCTGGCTTTTAGCTTCTATTGTTGATCTTTTTGGTTTTATTTCATTGGCGTTTCTTGCAAATTCAGCGGTTAGAAGAAATCATTTGTTGATCAAATTATCCATGTTATTTGGAATTCTTACCACTTTGCACGTAGCAATTTCTTATTACTTTTTTTAATGAATCAACAAAAAATTATTTTAGGTTCAGGATCGCCACGAAGAAAGCAATTATTGAGCGAAATGGGTTTTCAAATTGAGATTTATCCCTTGGATATTGATGAATCCTATCCCGAAAATCTTTCTTGCGAGGAAATTGCAAGTTTCATTGCGAATCAAAAAATGAAAGCGCTTAAAGAAATAAGAGATGATAAGGATGTGTTGTTAACGGCGGACACAACAGTTGTTTCTAAAAATCAATTACTTGGCAAACCGAAAGATGTAGAAAATGCCAAGTGGATGCTCAATCAATTGTCTGGTAAAAGTCATATTGTTAATACAGCTGTCGAGCTTTCCTACTTGGGGCAATGTGAAAAACTAAGTTGTTATACGGAAGTTTATTTCAATACGTTAAATGAGCAACAGATTCAATATTACATTGAAAATCATAATCCATTTGACAAAGCAGGTTCTTATGGAATTCAAGATTGGATCGGATTAATTGCAATTGCTAAAATCAAAGGTTCATATACAAATGTTGTCGGGCTTCCAACTGACGAATGCTATAAAACTATTCAGAAATTACTTAATACTTGAAATCAGAAAGAATATCATAAGTTAATTGGGCTAGTACTTTTCCTACAATTCTTTCATCGCTTGGTTGAGTTACAGCGGCTTCTGTTAGGTTATAATATCCAATGTTTGAATGTTTATTGCATTGGAAAAGGAAATTTCGGGCATCTGAAATTGAAAAGCCAATGGGATTCATTGCTGAACTTGGAAAATTGGAAATGCTATCTAAGTCTAATTCAATCCCTAGTTTCTCATCGCTTTCAATGGATTGAATAAAAGCCTGGATATCGTTTTTGAAGTCTTTATTCCCAAGTATGTAATTATCAAAATACTCGAATTGAATTGAATTTGCTTTCAGGTATTCAATCATTGACTGGTTGAGATAGGCTTTGTGCAAACCAAAAACAGCGTATTTCGAAAGAAGCTGTTTTTCGAAAGCATAAGAAAATGAATTTCCACTATGTCTTCCCTCAATCGCTCGGCAGTCAGCATGAGCATCCATATTGACAACAGTTACCTTTTTGAAATGAGTTGCAAGTGAATGAATTAAAGGCAAAGCGTTGTTATGACCCCCACCAATTACAATGGGTATTTTACCTGATTCAATTATTGGGCAAAGAATGCCATAAACATACTCATCAAGTTCACTAACCCTTTCTTTAGCTTCGTTAATAGTTGTAAATGATTTTGTGGACGAGATTTTCCCAAGATAAGTAATTGATTCTTTGTGAATTGTTTCATTCCACTGAAGGTTGCAAAATGAACTTAAAAATGCATCAAACGCTTTTTCGGCGCCTGGTCTGCCATAATTTGCTTGAGGTCCAATAGATTCAGAAATGCCAAGTAGAACAAATTTCGAATGTAAGTTTTTCCAATTGCCATTCATTATTTCACCTAATCGAATTTCACCCGCTCTTATCGTGGTAAAAGAAGAAATCAACTCGGTTAAGTCGGTTTGTAGCGCAAAGTTTTCGTTTTTGCTTAAAGTCATGCTTCTATTGTTTTTAAAATTTTTTCTGGAGCTTTCATCGGCTTCATCGTGTCTTTGGATACAAAAACTAAGGTTGTTTTAGCAGTTGCAATTTCATTACTCAATTCGTTAATGATTCTGTATGAAAAAATAATTCTACTTCCTTTTATCTCTTCAATTTGTGTTTCAATTGTTAATAAGTCATCGTATTTGGCTGGATGGCTATATTTTAAATACAAATCCATGACAGGTAGCATTACACCTTGATCTTCTAAATCTTTATAGCGAATCCCGAGGGATCTCAAGGCTTCAACTCGCCCAATTTCAAGGTATTGAGCATAATTCCCGTAATAGCAGTAACCCATTTGGTCGGTTTCTGCATAACGAACTCGAATTTTAGTGTAGAATATTGTTGACATACAGAATTACGTGATTAACCTTTGTAAATCTACATTTTATTTCTAAATTTAGTCTTTAAAAAATGGAAATAGATTCAAATAGAATGGTCAGACTGTTTTTTTAACAACAAGTAAAACTTTTCAAAAAAGCAATACCTTTCAAACTTTTTTTTTAACTTTTTTATCTGAATATTTGTATCCTCATTTTACATGGGATTTTCATCAGAAAAAATTACAGTTTTAGTATTAATATATTTAGGGATTTATAATGGGTAATCACGAAGTAGTTTGGTCTGCGTGTTTGAAAGTAATTAAGGACAATATTTCATTGCAAGCATATAAGACTTGGTTTGAGCCAATCATTCCAATTAAGCTGGATAATGATGTATTGACAATTCAAGTTCCTTCACATTTCTTTTATGAATGGCTTGAGGAGAATTATATTATATTACTGAAAAAGGTAATAAAAAAAGAACTTGGTGCTGAAGGGTCATTAGAATACAGTATTATTATGGAAAATAATAGTACCAAGTCAACACCCTACACGGTAAAACTTCCTGCATTAAAATCCAACTCACCCAAAAACAGTCCTTTGAATGTCCCAGTTCAAGTGGCTGAGAATCAAATAAGAAATCCCTTTATTATTCCAGGACTCAAAAAGGTAAATATTGAATCAAACCTGAATCCTTCCTGGAACTTTGATAATTTTGTGGAAGGAGATTGCAATCGTTTGGCAAGAGCTTCAGGTTTTGCAGTGGCAAATAAACCAGGAGGAACTGCATTTAATCCACTTTTGATATATGGTGGGGTAGGACTTGGAAAGACGCATTTAGCAAATGCCATTGGACTAGAAATAAAGGAACAATTTCCATCTAAGACGGTTCTATACGTTCAGTCTGAGAAATTTGCCCATCAATTTATTGATGCAATTAAAAATCAAACAACGAATGATTTTGTTCATTTTTACCAGATGGTTGATGTACTCATTATTGATGATGTTCAGTTCTTTTCAGGTAAGGAAAAAACACAAGATGTCTTTTTTAGCATCTTCAATCATTTGCACCAAAACGGAAAGCAAATTATCTTAACCTCCGATAAGGCACCGGTTGAAATGCAAGGAATGGAGCAGCGTTTGTTGTCTAGATTTAAGTGGGGATTATCTGCTGACTTATCCACACCAGACCTTGAAACACGAATTGCAATTCTGGAGAAGAAAATGTATTTAAATGGTATCGAATTACCAAAAGATGTTGTTGAATATCTAGCTTACTCAATCAACACGAATATGAGAGAAATGGAAGGGGCATTTAATACCCTTCTGGCTCAGGCATCTTTAAACAAGCGTGCAATAACAATGGATTTAGCTCGCCAAATGGTGGATAAATTTGTTAAGAATACAGCAAGAGAGGTTTCCATTGAGTACATTCAAAAAGTGGTTTGTGATTATTTTGATTTGCCAATTGAAATGTTGAAGTCCAAAACGCGTAAGCGTGAAGTTGTTCAGGCAAGACAGATTTCAATGTACTTCTCAAAGAAAATGACAAAATCATCTTTAGCAAATATAGGAGCTCATTGTGGCGGAAAAGATCATGCTACGGTTCTTCATGCTTGTCGTACAGTTGTGAATTTATCGGAAACAGATAAACAATTTAGATTGTATTTAGAGGAGCTAGAGAAAAAATTGAGTATACAGTAAGATCTTATTTATAGTTTATTAATCGCAATTCAGGGTATATCAGTTAATGGATTCCCATGTTTAGATTACATAAATCTTGAATCAATCAATAAGCCTATTCCGGTCATTATACTGACAAAAAATGTAGTTAGGGCTACTTTCTTTAGTTCAGGATCAAATGCAGATGGAATTTCATTTGACAATACAAATTTGATATGTTTGATGAGAGGAATTAGAGGTAAACATCCTAGCAATATCCCATACTTCTGATTTAGGATAGAGAATATTACTAAACTTAGAAGAGATATAAAAAGCAATGAGATATGATATTTTTTTGCATTTTTTAAGCCTATCTTAACTACCAGAGTGTTTTTCTGTGATGCAGCATCATTAACTACATCACGCATATTATTTAAATTAAGCACTGCTGTACTAAGACAGCCAATACTAATAGAAGGTAAGATAATCAACCAATCTATATGTTTCGTAAAAAGAGTATTAGATCCCATTACGCCAACAATTCCAAAAAATAGAAAAACCATACTGTCACCTAGGCCATAATATCCATAAGCTTTTTTTCCAACAGTATATGTAATTGCTGCAATTATGCAGAAAGCAGCTAATAAAACATAGGAGTAAACCATTTCAGTACTCATGTCTTTTTGTGCAAAAAAGATTAAGTTGCCTGCAGAAATTAAGGAAAGAAAGGCTGTTATAATAACGGCGTTTCTCATCTGTTTAGCAGATATTTTTCCAGCTTGAACACTTCTCGCCGGACCTACTCGATTTTCATTATCAGTCCCTTTAAGTGAATCACCTAAATCATTAGCCAGATTAGAGAGAATTTGAAAAAGAATAGTTGTGATTAAAGCAAAAATCAATAATGAATAATTTAGATATCCTTTATCGAACGCAAGGAATGAACCCATGCATATTCCTGAAATGGATAGTGGGATGGTACGTAATCGAAATGCTTCAAGCCAGTTTTTAATCATTCGTTTATTTCTGACACAAAATTACTCATATCTTTATACTTATATGCAAACGATTAAAAGTATTACACTTTGTGATTTATTGGGGATTGAATTTCCTGTAATTATGGCACCTATGTTTTTAGTTTCAAACGAGAAAATGATTTTAGAGGCCTTGAACTCTGGAATAACCGGTGCAATTCCTGCCTTAAATTATCGCTCATCAGTTGAGTTGAGAAATACAATTAGAAGTATCAAATCAAAATCAGGAAAACCATTCGGGATTAATTTAATTGTTAATAAATCAAATTTCAGATACCAGGAACAATTGCAAGTTTGTTGTGAAGAGAAAGTAGATTTTATAATTACATCATTGGGTTCACCTGAGGAAACAATTCTTCTTTCACATGCGCATGGAATAAAAGTGTTTTGTGATGTTACGGATTTGAAATTTGCACTGAAAGTGGAGAAACTAGGGGCAGATGCGATAATTGCAGTTAATAAGGAAGCAGGCGGGCATGCAGGAAAATTGTCTTACAAGCAATTAATTCCTGAATTAGTAGCAAATTGTTCAATTCCGATAATTTCAGCAGGTGGTATAGGTGATGGAAAAGGTATAAAAAAGATGTTAGAACATGGTGCAGCAGGGGTTTCAATGGGCAGTATATTTATTGCAACAGTTGAGGCACCGGTGTCTCAAGAGTATAAAAATGCTTGCGTTGAATATGGAGCCGGTGACATCGTAATGACGACCAAAATATCGGGGACACCATGCACCGTAATTAATACCCCTTACGTCAAAGAAATTGGAACCAACCAAAATTGGGTAGAAAAATTACTGTCTAAGAATAAAGGACTAAAAAAATGGTTTAAAGTGCTTACCTTTATTAAGGGAATGAGAAAGCTTGAAAAAGCTGCATTTAGTTCGACTTATCAAAATGTTTGGTGCGCAGGACCATCGATTGAGTATTCAAAAGAAATTTTACCGATTTCAGAAATTATACATCGGTTAAAAAATGAGTACGCCAAATGAATGTAAACAAAAAAGACTACCCTTTTGAGATAGTCTTATTATTGATTTCAGTTACATTTAATTTTTAATAACCTTCTTGTTTTCCTTTTTAGCTTTTACTTTAGATTTTAACCGTTGGTTTTTTCGTTTTTCAATAGCTAACTCAAGTTTTGTATATTGTTCTGAAGAAAGAACATTTTTTAGCATTGACATGCGAGCTTCATTGTTAGATTTTAAAATTTCTTTTTTCTGAGTTTCAGAAAGGCTGGCATTATTCATTATTCCTTCGTTTTTTTGAATAATTCCCAAATTGATTTCTTTTACTCTAGCGCTTTGTTCATCTGATAGATCAAGCTCAGTTTTCATTTTAGCTGTCTGCGAGGTTGCTTTTTCTTCAGCAGTTTTTTGGCTGAAAACCATGGTTGAGCTAAACATAACTAATCCTACGGTTAAAAATTTTAGTGCTTTCATACGTTTTATTTTAATGCTGCAATTTACAAACAATATGCCATTATACAAACCATCTTGTTTTTTTCCATTATATCTGCATCAATATCGCATGGATTGTTGAATGAACTATCTTTGTACTTCTATGGATAATTACGACAACGAGCTTTTTTACCCACCAAAACCAATTCTTGAAGAAACTAAAGAGCATTTCTCTTGGTTATATACTATTGGATCCTTGTTTTTGTTTATTCTGGCTTTTGCTTATTTCTTTAGCGATCAAATTTCATTTATACTAATTTTAGTAATTGCTTTAATTATTCATGAATTAGGTCATTTCTTTTTGATGAAAATATTTGGATATCAAAATGTTATAATGATTTTTATTCCTTTAATGGGAGCGTTTGTAAATGGAAAGAAAAAGAAGTATTCACAGTTTGAAAGTCTGCTCGTGGTGGCTGCCGGGCCATTTCCTGGTATGCTACTTGGATTTTTATTTTTAGTCGTTAATTCACAATATCCGAATGAGATATATTTTCTTATAGCCATTGTTTTTATAGCATTAAATAGTATAAATCTTCTCCCTCTTGATCCATTAGATGGTGGTCAATTACTTCGGCTTTTGGTGTCCAAAGACTCTGATTTGTTTTTGCTAATTTTTTCATTAATTTCATCGTTAACCCTAATTGTATCTGGTTTTTTTCTGGATAATTGGTATTTGATGGGATTTGGATTTTTCTTGGCATTTCGGGTGAGAAATGTTCAGAAAAGGTATTATATGCGAAAAATATTCCGTCAAAAAAATATTGATTACGTTATTGATTACAATGATTTATCTAATAAAGCATACGCGGCAATAAAAGAAGTAATACTAGATAATAGCTCTCTGTTACGCAGACTTAAAGGGATGGAAGAAAACGAGGAAGAAGAGGATGAGATAAATCGAATGCTTGCAGATCAAGTCAATTATTATTTGGTTGCTCCTATGGCTAATGATGCACCTTTATTAGTAAAATTAGGTATTGTTATTTTTTGGTTTGCTTCCTTTGTTATACCCCTTTATTTTCTACTAGTAGTTAATCCATTTTTTATTGATTATGGAGTTTTGTATCGGTGAAAAAGTAAGATTTGTTCACGAGACTGGATTTGGAATCATTAAGAAAGAGATAAATCTTTCTAAATATCTTGTCGAAAATGAATTTGGTATAGAATTAGTTGTTTTAAGAGTTAATTTGGTAAAAATTCACAGTGAGAATTACAGGGGAAATTTTGTTATCAAAGATCTAGAAGAATCGCTTAAGCCTAAAATTAGTCATGTTGAAAAGGGTGATTTACCAGAGATAGATTTACATCTTGAGCAATTTCAAATTTTAAATAAGAATCTGACAAATTCTGAAATCTTATTCTTTCAATTGCGAAAAGCGAATGAATTCGTTCAGAAAATGTTGGATAAAAGAATTTCCCGTTTTGTTGTTATTCATGGAGTTGGAGAAGGTGTATTACGGAGTGAGGTGCGAACTATGTTGACAAAATATTCAGGTGTCCAAACCTCTGATGCTGATCCATCTAAATATGGCCAAGGTGCTACGCTTGTATTTGTCAATTATAATTTAAGATAAGCTCTCAATACTTTTCGTAATTTTGTAGTATGTCAATTGAAGAGAAACAACGAGCTATTATAGATGAATTTTCCATGTTTGATGATTGGATGGAAAAGTATGAATACATTATCGATTTAGGAAAGGAATTGCCGCAGTTATCTGAAAATCAAAAAGATGATACTCAAATCATTGAAGGTTGTCAGTCACGAGTTTGGTTAAAATCGGAATATGTGAATGATTCTATGAGCTTTTTAGCGGATTCTGATGCCATTATTACTAAAGGAATTATAGCCTTATTGATTCGAGTATTAAATAATGAATCTCCGGAGAACATTGCATCTTCAGATTTGTTTTTCATAGATGAAATTGGTCTAAAGGATCATTTATCTCCCACACGAGCAAATGGCTTGGTAAGTATGGTAAAACGCATGAAATTAGATGCAATTAAATTAGTTAATTCAGCAAAATGAAAGAGTTAGAGGATAAAATTGTTACTATGTTGAAGTCGATTTACGACCCTGAAATTCCAGTTGATATTTTTGAACTAGGTTTAATTTATGAGGTTAAGATAGACAAAGAACGAAATGTTCAAATTGAGATGACTCTTACTTCTCCGAATTGTCCAGTTGCTGAAACATTGCCGAAAGAGGTTGAGGATAAAGTGTCTGCAATCGAGGATGTAACAAGCTGTAAGGTGAATATTGTTTTTGATCCGCCTTGGGATAAAGATATGATGAGTGAAGAAGCAAAATTGGAATTAGGATTTTTATAGTATGAGACGAGTAGTTGTTACAGGTCTAGGAGCGTTGACGCCGATAGGAAATAACCTAGCCGAATATTGGGGAAATTTATTACTTGGAAAAAGCGGAGCGGCTCCAATCACAAAATTTGACTCATCTAAACACAAGGTACATTTTGCCTGTGAGCTAAAAGATTTTGATGCTTTTCAATTTTTTGATCCAAAGGAGTTTAAGAAATTGGATCCATTTTCGCAATATGCGCTTATTACAGTGGATGAAGCGATTAAAGATTCTGGCTTAGATTTGAATTCAATTAATAAGGATAGGGTAGGTGTGATTTGGGGTTCGGGAAATGGTGGAATACAAACCTTTCAGGATCAAATGATGGAATTTTGTCAAGGAGACGGAACTCCAAGATTTACACCCTTTTTTATTCCTCGTATATTGGTGGACATTGCATCAGGTTGGATTTCAATTAAATACGGTTTTAGAGGAGTGAACTTTTGTCCGGTTTCAGCTTGTGCTACATCAACAACTGCTGTAATTGAAGCTTTTAATTACATTAAATGGAACAAGGCTGATGTAATAGTAACTGGAGGTTCTGAGGCTGCAATAAATGAGTCAGCAATTGGAGGATTCTCATCAGCCAAAGCGTTATCAACACGAAATGATAGTCCTGAATCTGCTTCACGACCATTTGATGTTTCTCGTGATGGTTTTGTTATGGGAGAAGGGGCAGGAGCATTGATTTTGGAAGAATATGAACATGCTATCCAACGAGGAGCAACAATTTATGCAGAAGTTGTAGGTGGTGGAATGGCTGCTGACGCATATCATTTGACGGGTACTCATCCTGAGGGGGATGGTGCCGTTTTGGGAATGAATGAAGCGCTGCGTGAAGCAGGAATATCTGCTGAGGAAGTAGATCACATTAATATGCATGCAACATCAACTCCTTTAGGAGATATGTCGGAATTAATTGCTGCTAAACGAGTTTTTGGTGAACGTAAATCATTAGCTGTCTCAGCAACAAAATCAATGACTGGGCATCTTTTGGGCGCGGCAGGAGCAATAGAAGCTATCGCAACAATAATGGCATTAAAAGATCAAAAAGTACCACCAACCATTAATACGAAAGAGATTATACCTGAATTTGCAGATTCTTTTCATTTTCCATTGAATCGTTATGAAGATAAAGCAATGACATACGGAATGAGTAATACCTTTGGTTTTGGTGGACACATCGCGACTGTTATTTTCAAGAAATTCTAGACTTATCTACAACGCTGCGTTGAAGAGTATTTGAAGCAATTCTACTATGTGGTAGACTTTCAAATATATTTGTATTGTGATAGAATTACGAAATATTAAACTCGATTTTGAGAAACCTATTTTACAAAATATTTCTCTTCAAATTAAGCAAGGTGAAACACTCGGTATTGTTGGAAAAAGTGGAGCTGGAAAGTCTAGTCTTTTAGCCATAATTGCAGGAAAGTTAACCCCTCAATCGGGTGATATTTTTTATCAAGGAAAAATTTTACCAACAGCTAATCAGCTGCTCATTCCAGGATTTCCCTTTGTTCAAATTGTCGAACAAAATTTTGCTCTTGATATTTATCACACGGTATATGAAAATATACATGTAAAGGCAGCTCATTTGGCATTTGACAAGAGAGATACTTGGGTGAGAAAAATTATGCGAATTTTAGGGTTGCAAAAACTGGAGAATCAAAAGGCAATTGCACTTTCTGGAGGTGAACAACAGCGGGTAGCTATTGCTCGTGCATTGGCAACAAAACCAACTATTTTGTTATTGGATGAACCTTTTGCACATCTTGATGAGGTTTTAAAATCAAAGCTTGTTGCCTATTTATCTAAGCTTAAATCTGAGGTAAACTGCTCAATGGTTGTTGTTTCTCATGATGGAGCTGATTTATTATCAATTTCAGATACCATTATTCATTTAAAAAAAGGTCAAATATCACGGAAACGAACACCCGAAGAAATTTATTTTAATCCCAAGAACAAGGAGCAGGCAGAGTTATTTGGTTTTTGGAATCGATTAGAAATAAATAAAGAACAAATTAATTTTCGTCCATCTCAATATAGTATTGTTGAATCAAATGGAATAGTTGTAGAAGCTGCTACCACTTTTTTTAAAGGCTCTTTTTTTGAAAATTATTGTGTTACAAAAGTTGGTGATTTTATCCTTCATTCTCTTAAACCTCTAACAAACGGAATTCAAATTGTCATTCAAAAGTAAATTATACAATCGTCTACATGTGATTTTTTATCTTGCAAAAGATACCTTGTTAAGCTTTTTTCAAGAAAGAGCATTTTTTCATGGTGCAGCTTTGTCCTATTACGCTCTTTTTTCTATGTTTCCCTTATTATTCCTGATAATATCCTTTTTAGGAAGAATCCTTGGTGAAGATTTTATTTTAAAAATGATTAAGAATTTTTTAGTGGAAAATGTAGGGTTAAGCAATGTAGATGAAATAATGGCTGTAGTTGGAACGTATAATTTAGATAAGGGGAATATTTTCTTGGAGATAATCGGAATTTTATTTGTTTTAATAGCAAGTTCTGCCTTCTTGACTTCATTAAGAAATAGCATAAACGAATTTTATAATATTGAAAAAACTATTTTCAAAGGGAGAAAAGCGATTCAAGTAAATGTTTTTGAGCGTTTGATCTCATTATTATTTTTAGCTGTTTTCGCTTCTGTATTTTTAATTATTTACATGTTCCACTCTGTTGGCTTTACAGTTATTCATTCGTGGCTCGATTCTTCAACAGATATCCAAGTATTAATATTGCGAATAATGGATTTTTCCTTTTCTATCTTGTTGAATTATGTTATCTTTTTGTTGATTTTTAAATTTCTAAACAATGGCAAGGTAACATGGCGTGTTGCTTCAATGGGGGCAATTGTTACGGCAGTTCTGCTCTTTTTAGGTCAATTATTAATAAAGTACTATTTACTCAATATGTTTGTGTTAGGAACAGCCGGAATAGCAGGGAGTCTATTTATTTTTATGGCATGGGTACATTATTCTTCACAAATTATCTTTGTGGGCGCAAAATTTACCTTTACATTTTCAAAAAAGATTGGTTCACCAATAGTTTCGAAGTATAGTAACCAAATTACAGGTCAGAAATAAACAGTCTTAATTTTTCTTCTTGCTCCACTCTTCAATTGAAGATTTATTTTGCTTGACATAATTCATATCACCATCTTTCTCAGCAGCATCCATTGACCTTTTTGCTGTTTCTATTGCCTTTTTATAATCTCCATTTTCAGCTTGTAATTGAGAAAGTAATCGTGTCATCCAATACGCTGATTCTCCACGTAATTCTACTGCTTTTGTAGACCATTCTAATGCTTTTTTTACATCAATTTTCTCCGTAAAATAAAATGACGCAGCTCTATGATAGTCATTTGCAGTAGGCCCATCCATTGTTTTTTTAATGCTTGCTAACACTTTGTCTTTTGTGTTTAAAGAAAATGGAATGGTAACTTTTGTATTTTCCCAAGTCATGATAATTTCTGCCGAACTATTTTCCATTTTGTCAAATCCAATGGTGAAATTTTCAACGCTTTCTGCTATTTTGGACACCGGTGCGATAGTTTTTAACGCAACCTTTTTCTCATCCCAATTTTCGGGTGTTCCCCAATTTGAATAATCTGAATAAAAAATCACTTCCCAATTTGAAGTATTAGGCTTGGTGAAAATCGCATAGGTACCCGCTTTCAAAGTGTCTTTTCCAAAAATTAACGCATCAGATGTTGTGATTTTTGCATTTTCATTCGCTCCAGTTCTCCAAAGTTCTCCGAAGGGAACAACATCTCCAAACACAGTTCTACCTCTTTTAGCAGGACGGTAATAACTAATTGAAACATCAGCCAATCCGACTTTTTGTTCAACTTTGGCCTGCGGACTTGCCTGAGGAGTTGTAATTTGTGCAAAGGAATATGATCCAAAAGAAATAGATAGTAGAATAAATAGTTTTTTCATTTTTAATTATTTGATTTTACAAAACAACAAAAAAACCGCCTACAAAGTTGCAAGCGGTTTAATTTTTATTGAAATTAATTTTAGTGAGAAGCTAAATAATCAGCTACACCATCAAATGAAGGTTTCATTGCTGCATCACCCTTATGCCAGTTAGCAGGACATACCTCACCATTTTCTTCAAAATATTGAAGAGCATCAACCATTCTCAAAGCTTCGTCAACATTTCTTCCTAGTGGGAAAAAGTTTACCAATTGGTGCATAACCATTCCTTCCTTGTTGATTAAATACAATCCTCTATAAGCAATCATTGGCCCTGTAGCTGTTAAATTGCCTTCCATGTCGTATTCGTATTCACCAGCCAAAACACCAAATGCCTCAGAGATAGTTTTAGATGTGTCAGCCACAATTGGATAGGTAACTCCTTCAATTCCTCCTTTGTTTTTCGGTACTTGTAACCATCCCCAGTGTGATTCCTCTGTATCAGTTGAACATGCAACTACTTTCACACCACGAGATTCGAATTCGCTTAATGCAGCTTGAAAAGCGTGCAATTCAGATGGGCAAACAAACGTAAAATCTTTCGGGTAGAAAAAGAAAATTACGTGGTTTTTCCCTAAATACTGATCCAATGAAAAATCATTTACGATTTCTCCTCCATTTACTACCGCTGCCGCCTTAAACGAGGGCGCTTTTTTTCCAACTAATGTTGCCATTTTACTCTTTATTTTTTTTGGTTATTATTTAGTTTAAATTCAATGCAAAATTACTTAATTCTCGTTAAAATAAGACTTCTTCTTCTTTTTGTTTATGTAGCGAAGCGGTAAACATCCAATTTGTTTTTTCTTTTTCTTGTATTAACGATGAAATTAAGGCGTTTGTTCCTTCGTCTTCATGAGACTCAGAAAGTTTTAATAACTCTCTTTCAACAATTAACAAGTCATTTTGTGCGTTTACAACGTACTGAATTCCTCGAAATCCTTCAGAAACAATTTGACTTTCAGAAATCACACTGTGTTTTAAATAATCACTATAACGTGAAAGTGGAGTTTCTTCCAATGCTAAAAGTCGTTCTGCTAAATCATCGATAATAATCTGACTGCGATTGTATAATTCTTCATACTTAGCATGTAATTCAAAAAATTTTTCACCCTTTACATTCCAATGCAACAGGCGTAAATTCTGATAATGGACTTGGTAAGAAGAAAGTAATTGATTGAGTTTGTCTTTGTAAGATTGCGTTAGATTTTTCATTTTTTTGATTTTAAAATTATACGTTAGACAAAATTCATGATTAGCGAGTAAACAAGATTACATTTTAGAATCTAGATCTATCAATTATTTTCTTTATGCTTTTCTATAAATTCAATTAATTGATTCAAATTGAGTGCGCCAATATTCTTATCAATGACATTTCCATTTTTAAACAATATTAATGTCGGTACCTGGCGAATTGCATATTTCAAGCAAAGGGAGGTGTTTTCTTCATTTGTAACATCAATTTTAACGAGTATATTGTCGTGGTTGTTTTTCTCGCGATAATCTATAAGAACTTTGTCAAGAGTATCGCAAGCACCACAACCATGAGGCATATAAAAATCAACGAGGATTATTTTTAATGGATCATTAATTACATTCTCAAAATCGGCAGTTGTTATTGTTTGGATCATAGGTTATGAATTTTAAATTATAAAAACAAAATTATTAGAAATCCATCTTAGATATTATCAATAATTTTTAATTTAGCATAAATATTATCTATATGATTTCAATACAACAAATGCATTACCTCGTAGTTTTGAGTGAAGAAAAGCAATTTCAGAAAGCAAGTGAACGATGTTTCGTAACTCAACCAACCTTGTCAATGCAAGTAAAGAAGGCTGAGGAAATTTTAGGTTTTCCAATTTTTGATCGATCTTCAAATCCAATGGAGCTCACTTCATTTGGGGAAGAGCTTATTACTATTTGTAGAGGAGTATTGGATCAAATGGATCAAATGGATGTGCTAATAAAGCAAATGAACGGTGAGTATGTGGAACGAGTTCGTATAGGAATAATTCCAACAATTTCTTCCTATCTGATTCCTAAAATGTTTCCAATTTGGCAGTCCAAATTCACTAAGATTCAATTACAGATTGTTGAGTTAAAATCGAGTGAATTACTTGAAGCTTTGGAATCAAAGTCGATAGATTTGGGGATTTTGGCTGGTCCTATTAATGAACCAAAATTACGAACTGTCCCTTTATTTATTGAAGAAATAAAAGCGTATGTTCCTTCATTTAAGAAAGATCATTTAACCACTGAGCAATTAGATTTTATGCATCCATGGTTATTGAATCGTGGAAATTGTTTGCGATCTCAAATGATGCATTTTTGTCAAATTGACGAAAACAAGAATTCAGATCATTGGAATTACGAAGGTGGTAGTATAGAGATTTTACTGAAAATGGTAAACCAAAATGGTGGCTATACATTAGTTCCTTCTAATTACTTATCTGAGACATTGAATAAAAATCATTTTTATTCAATTTATTCCAGTAGAAATGGACAATCGCCTGCAAGAGAAGTTATTGCAATATTTTCAAATCGAACATATAAAAAAAATATTCTTGAACAATTAATTCGGGAGGTACAACATGAATTTCCAACAGTAGAATCTAAAGATGCGTTTGAATTGCTTAAATGGCAATAGTTTAATTAATAAAAAAAGGACCGCTATGCAGTCCTTTAAGCCAATATTTTATGTCATTACTTATTTTAAATGACGACCGTAACGGTTTTTGAATTTATCAATTCTACCTGCAGTATCAACGAATTGTTGAACACCCGTAAAGAAAGGATGTGATTTATAAGAGATATCTAATTTTACCAATGGATACTCATTCCCATCTTCCCAAACAACTGTATCTTTTGTTTGAGCGCAAGAAGGGCATAGAAATGAATATTCGTTTGACATGTCTTTGAATACAACTAATCTGTAGTCATCTGGATGTATATCTTTTCTCATAACTTAGTATTAAATATCTTAATCGGAGTGCAAATTTACAAGAATTATTTTAAATATGAAGTATTTGATTAAAAATATGCGAATCTTTTTAGGAAAAAGTTAGATTTTTGAAATGAAGTTCTAAAAAATATTAAAAACTTGCTAATTTTTCTTTTTTGAAGATTTTACGATAACTATCGTAAACATATTTTAACCACTTTTCATCATTTGGATAATCTTCATACCATTTAGGTTTTTGGTTGATTATCTCATATAATTGATTTGTGGTAATTCCTAATTTCTTGGCGATAAAATCAATTTCTCTTTTTATCTTTTCCTCGTTGTAAGGAATGTTTTTAAGGATTTCTAATGCTTCAGGTCTTGTAATTGAATTTGCGCAAATTTGAGATGATAAAGTAGCCTTTCGGTAGTCAATATTAAACTTTTTGAAAAGGTAATACGATTGAATAAAACCAGTGTATTTTGACTCGTAATGTTTCCCGCCATAGTTCTTCCAATTCAATTCTTTTTCAAGTAATTGTATTGTCTCTGTTTTATCATAGGGTACAAAATTTAAGAGATAAACCATTTTGATTTTCCGAACCAATTTGTAATACATTTCACTTGTAAATCCGAAAGTTGGAAAACTCTTCAACTTTAATTTCCCATAGTTTTTTTGAATGAAATTGAAATAAGTCAAATCTTTCGCATTGTAATGCCAATGTTTGGGTAGTATTCCTTCTGTTGCGAAGTTACCACCACTTATAATGTATTTTACGCCGTATTTTTTTGCTACTTTGTGTAAACTTGATAATATGGCAATATCGGTTGGGGTATCTGCCTCTGGTATTGAAGCCTTTAAGAATGCCAATTGGATGTCTTTGAATTCTTCCCAATTCAACACATAACTTTCGTAGTCAATACCCAATATTTGGGCTATGTTCTTAATGTTTTGAACGGCCTCTTCTGAGTTCCAACCATTATCCATGTGAACTCCTAAAACTCGTAACCCATTTTTTTTAGCCAAATAAGCCACATAAGAACTATCAACACCACCACTCAAACCTACAACGCAGTCATAGGAGCGGTTTTTACCATCGGATTTAATTTTTTCTACAAGGGATTGAAATTGTTTGTCTGTTTCATTTCCTTTATAACTGTAAGCCGCACGAACATTAAGGTATTCTGTACAATGATTGCAAACTCCTTGATCATTAAATGTGATGATAGGATCAGTGGTATCCATAACACATCTCACACATTGTTGATAGGGCCTAATTTTCACAAAGCAAAAGTAAGTAAATTAAATCTAATCAACAGAATGAATAAATAAATTTTATAGAAGTCGTTTATGATAGACTAAAAAATAGTTTTCTTCTTTTCCTTTTCAGGATAATTTATTAGAACACCACGATGTACACCCTGGTATACAAATAAACTCCCCGCTGCATAGCCGTTGAAAATGAATTCTTTATGTGCATTTTTAATGTCGTCTAATTTACCAGCGCCACCCAGAATAGTAATTGGTATTGAAACTAATTTAGCAATCTCTATTGATTCTTGGTAATTATATCCAGCCATCATCCCGTCACAGTCAATTGATTGGATTATGATTTCACCTGCGCCAAATTGTTCCATTTGCTTAGCAAAGCTCACAGGCGTAATTTGGTGTTTTTTTGTACCACCATGGCTGAAAATCTTAGTCCCTCCAAAAAATACTTTGCTAAAATCTAGGCACACGCTGATAGACGATGATCCAAACATTTCACTCGCCTCTTTGATGAATTCTGGGCGAGCGAGTGCTTCTGTGCAAATTATTACTTTTTCTGCTCCTGCCTGAATTAATTTTTGAATATCATCAAGTGTTTTAATTCCACCACCCACGGCAAATGGCATATTTGCTTCCTCTCCAATTTCTTTAACAAGTTGAATGTCTATTAATTTCCCTTTTTTTGTGGCTTCAATGTCTAAAAAGACAATTTCATCTGCCTCCAGCTCATTATAAATTCGAACTGCATTTATAGGATCACCTATATATTTGTAGTTCTTGAATTTAGTGGATTTAACCAATCCATTGTCCTTGAGTAATAAAACAGGAATAATTCGCGGTCGGTACATTGACGCTAATTTACAGTTTTTTTGATGATTTCAGTATATTTGTCAAATGGCTATTGGTATTATTGATTACGGAATGGGCAACCTGCACTCGGTGCAGCGAAAGCTATATCTTTTAAATATTGAAAATAAAATAGTTCAAAATCCAGAGGATTTATTGAGGTGTGATAAGGTAATACTACCTGGAGTTGGGCATTTTGGTGCTGCAATGCAAAAATTACAAGCTCAAAATTTATTGGATGGATTGGCTCATTTTGCTTTGGTGGATAAGAAGCCAATTCTGGGAATATGTTTGGGAATGCAATTGATGGCCGAATTCAGTGAGGAAGGAAATACACCAGGATTGGGTTGGATTAAAACTAAAATCGTGAAATTTCAAGTAGAAGATCCAATCAAATTTAAGATTCCTCATATCGGTTGGAATACAGTTGTTTCTGAAAACAGTAAATTACTTGGTTCTGAAGTAGATGAATTTTATTTTGTTCATAGCTATCATGCTGATGTTCCGAATGAAAAAATCATTCTACACAAATCAATTTATGAAAAGGAGTTCATTTCAGGTTTTGAAAAAGACAATATTTTTGGTGTTCAATATCACCCGGAAAAAAGCCATAATCAAGGAATCGAGTTACTTAAAAGATTCGTTGTCTTGTAATGTAACACCTTTAAGCTATTTAGTTTTCTCAGTTTTACTGCTTAATTTGATCCTGTTCGCTAATGAGTTTGAAAAAAACATGGAAGATTAGGCTTAATGGAGTATTTCTAATCTTTGGACGAATCTCTGATTATTGTGTGTGACTAATTCAACAAGGTAAACACCGGTACTCAATTCTGATACATCCGCCACGTTGGTTGAAATTTCAAGGTTTGAGATTATTTTTTTTCCGTCTAGCGTTAAGATATGTATTGATTCAATTTCTTCAACTGAGTTTACTTGTATTATAGATTCAGCTGGGTTGGGATAAATTGTGATTTCATTGTTAATTTTCTCATTCACAAAATTTAATGGGTCATAAACAATAAATTGCCCCATCATTCCTCCATCTTCGTGTGTTAGCATATGGCAATGGTACATGTAAGGCACATCTGGATTAGCGAAATCTTCAAATTTGGTTATGAAACGGACGGTGCCTTGGCCTCCTGGAACCAAAACTACATCCTTTCTCCCTGATAATTCTGCCGGAGGAGGAGTGCCATTGATATCCAATATGTAAAAGGGAACATTGTGAATATGGAATGGATGCGCAATGGGTGTATTGTTTTGCAAAGTCCAAATTTCAGTATTGTTTAAAGGAATTGAATAATTTACAACATCCATATTAAAAGTAGTATTATTAATCAAAAAAGGTCCGTTGATAGCTGTTGGACCCATTGTTTGCGGATTAAAAGTAAGTGTCTTTATTGCATTTGAATTTCCCTCTATCCATGGATTGTTTTGGACAAGAGAGGATGGAATAGTGGCAATAGGATTATTGGTTTGAGGAATTACTTGAATCTCTAAAACTTCGAAATTAGAACCATTTAAAGGATTTAGGGTGTAATTAGGAATGGATTGACCTGCTCCCATACCTGGTTGTTGAGCCCCGTAAATTCCATTTGCAAGCTCGGAACCATAAGACATTAAATGGATGAATTGGCCGTTTAGACCTGTTAAATCTACTAATATTTCGGCACGTTCTCCTGGAGCAAGTTTTAGTCGAGTTAATTGCACGGGAGCATTCAATAAACCTCCATCGGTAGCAATTATGTGAAAGGGGAGGTTATTGGTTAATCCCAAATTATACATTCGTTCGGAAGATCCATTCAGTAATCTCAAACGAACAATTTGAGCTGGAAGTTGAACAAATGGATTTAAAGTTGAGTTTACCATAATAGTTGTGTCTAAGGCTGTTTCAACAACTATTTGGTTATTATTGTCAAATCCTTTTGTTTGGATTATAAGCGGGATATCATCAAATCCATAGTTTCTGGGTAGATTTAACGCTGCTTCAATCGGATCTCGAACGATAATCATTCCTGCAATACCCATCTGCACATGCATATTTGTCATGTGATGTAAATGTGGATGATACCAATACGTTGAGGCATGATCCAAAACCTCAAAACTTGGTTCCCAAATAGTAAATGGAGGAATTGTGGTATGTGGTCCTCCATCATTTTCAGGTGCTACATGCATTCCATGCCAGTGAATGGTAGTTGTGTCAAATAGTAAGTTTGTAACTTGCATAGTTACTTGTTGTCCTTTATTGAGAATGATTGTTGGTGCTAGAATGGGGCCATTAATACCCATTGTTTCAGTTTGACTTCCCGAGAAAAAGTGAACATGGTCGTGTTTAATTTCTAGGGGTATAAAATTTCCGCTAAGGGTGTCTGGAATAAAAAGTAGATTTTGACCCCATGATAAAAAAGGAATGAAAATCAATAGAAATCTTTTCATTGAAATTTGTTTAGTCAAAATTACGATTCAGCAATAAAAGTAGTGTAACAAAAGTTGCATTTGATTGAGGAAGGTTATTGGCTTACTTTTGGTATTTTATGATGAACAAAATGAAATCATACAAGTGAAGTTCTTCATACAGCTATTTTATTACAGTGTGAATAATTAGTTTTTTAATGGTTTATTTTGTGTGGGGTAATGTTCTTGAAATAGTCTTTATTGCTCTAAATCAAAGGGTTTTAACCTCAAAATAATTAAGTTTTCTCTTGGAGTTTTAAAAATCTATGAGTAAGTTTGTTACTCAATGTTAGAGGCATTAATTACATCAAAAACGAGAGTTCGATTGTTGGTTAAATTTTTTCTTAATCCAACCATGAAGGCGTATCTTCGTCAATTGGCAGATGAATTTGGAGAAAGTACCAATGCAGTTCGTGTAGAATTAAACCGTCTTACTGAAGCGGGAATTCTCGAAAGTGAGGCGAATGGAATTGTAGTAAATTACAAAGCAAAAGAGTCCCATCCTTTATTTCCTGAAATTCGAAGTATTGTGTCAAAAATGACTGGGCTCGATTCTTTAATTGAATGGGTAATCCAGCGACTTGGCAATGTTGAAAATGCTTATTTGATTGGGGACTATGCTAAAGGTAAAGATTCTGGAATTATTGATGTCATTCTTGTTGGAAAAATTGATAAAGCGTATTTAACAGAGTTAATTGAAAAAGCGGAGGATTTAGTGCAACGAAAAATTCGTTATCTCGTATTGAATCACGTTGAATTAGAAAAATATAAAGTTCAAAACGAAGAGCCTATTTTGCTCCTATGGAGTAAGAATTAGTCGTTCTTATTTCAAACATACTGACTGCTCACCACAGCATTTTTTAACAAAAATGAATGTGACTGAGAACGGCGAAGCCATAGATTATGACAAACTATTTCAGTAAAATTTCATGAGTCATTTGGTACATCAAAACTTTACCACATCTCGATTTGATTACGAAAAACGTAATGGGCATAAAGGAAGGGTGATTTGGTTTACAGGATTGTCAGGATCAGGAAAATCAACGTTGGCAAATGAGCTTAATTCTTATTTATTTCATCAAGGAAAATATTGTATGATATTAGATGGGGATAATACACGTTTGGGTTTGAATAAGGATTTAAACTTTTCAAATCACGATAGGACCGAAAATAATCGAAGAATTGCCGAAGTAGCAAAATTATTTGTTGAAACAGGTTCAATTGTTTTGTGTTCTTTTATTTCCCCTTTTGAAAAGGATCGGCTCTTATCGAAAGAAATAATAGGAAAAGAAGATTATTTTGAAGTTTTTGTGGAATGTTCAATTGAAGAATGTGAAAAACGAGACGTTAAAGGAATGTATAAATTGGCAAGGAAGGGAGAATTAGAATCATTTACTGGAATATCAAGTCCATATGAAGTCCCTAAGAACCCTGATCTTATTTTAAACACGGAAAAAAACACATTAGATTATTGTTTAAATCAGCTAATACCTTCAGTTGAAGCATTAATTACCTCAAACTAGAATATTCAATTGTTCGAAAAAAAAGATAATTTAGGAAATGAGTGGCATTAAATTTTTTGTTTTTCAAGCTGAACTGAGTTTCGTCGTTTTGGATGAAGCCGAAGGATCACTGACAAAACAGAAAATCAGAAAGTGAAGAAAATTGTTCGGACAGAAAATAAATTGAAGCCAAAAATAAAAACGCCGAACAAAATAAAATTTTAAGCCTTGATTTTTTGTTACTTTTTGATCAAGCAAAAAGTTAAGAATAAAAACCTCCATTTTAACTTTGACTTACCGTTTATCATATCTCGAAGAAATTGAATCCGAAGCAATCTATGTGATTCGCGAGGCGTATGCTTAATTCGAAAATCCTTGTATTCTGTTTTCAGCAAGAAAAGTTTTGACATAATTAGTAGGCTTCGAAACGTTTTAGAAAATGAGTGGCATTAAATTTTTTGTTTTTCAAGCTGAACTGAGTTTCGTCGTTTTGGATGAAGCCGAAGGATCACTGACAAAACAGAAAATCAGAAAGTGAAGAAAATTGTTCGGATAGAAAATAAATTGAAACCAAAAATAAAAAACGCCGAACAAAATAAAAATTTAAGCCTTGATTTTTTGTTACTTTTTGATCAAGCAAAAAGTTACGAATAAAAACTTCCATTTTAACTTTGACTTACCGACTATCATACCTCGAAGAAATTGAATCCGAAGCAATCTATGTAATTCGCGAGGCGTATGCTCAATTCGAAAATCCTTGTATTCTGTTTTCAGGAGGAAAGGATTCAATTGTTTTAAGTTATTTAGCTAAAAAAGCATTTCATCCTGCAAATATTCCCTTTTCTCTCTTGCACATTGATACGGGGCATAATTTTCAAGAGACACTCGATTTTAGAGATATGTGGGCGGAGAAAATTGGAGCAAAATTAATAATTGGTTCTGTTCAAGAATCGATTGACCAAGGCAAGGTGATAGAGGAAAGAGGTATGAATGCCAGTCGAAATAAAGCACAATCCATTACCTTACTTGATGCGATTGAGAAATTTCAAATAGATGCCGCACTAGGTGGAGGTAGAAGAGATGAGGAAAAGGCAAGAGCAAAAGAACGGTTTTTTTCACACCGAGATGAATTTGGACAGTGGAATCCCAAAAATCAACGACCAGAATTGTGGAATATCTTCAATGGAAGAAAACAAGTTGGTGAGCATTTTCGAGTTTTTCCAATAAGTAATTGGACTGAACTAGACATCTGGATGTATATTCAACAAGAAAAAATTGATTTACCAAGTCTGTATTTTACGCACGAACGAGAAGTGGTTAGGAGAGGCGATACGATTTTAGCTTTTTCGCCATTTATTGAATTGAGAGAAAATGAGGTTGTCTCAACCGAACATGTCAGATTCAGAACAATTGGCGATTTAACAATTACTGGAGCGATAGAGTCTCAAGCGAAAACTGTTCAGGATATAATTCAGGAAGTTTCGATGGCTATGGAAACAGAACGTGGAAATAGGGCAGATGACCAACGATCCGAAACCTCCATGGAGGATCGAAAAAAGGAAGGGTATTTTTGATGAAAGAGGAGCGAACTTTAACTCATGAACTTTTGCGGTTTACTACCGCAGGAAGTGTTGATGATGGCAAAAGCACCTTAATAGGTCGTTTACTGTATGATTCTAAAAATATTTTTGCGGATCAACTATTAGCCATAGAAAAATCCAGTCTGAGAAAAGGATTAGATCAAATAGATCTTTCGTTGCTAACCGACGGTTTGAAGGATGAAAGAGAACAAGGAATCACTATTGACGTGGCCTATCGCTATTTTTCAACTCCCAAACGTAAATTTATTATTGCAGATACACCAGGGCATATTCAATATACCCGTAATATGGTTACAGGCGCTTCAACTGCTAACGCTGCCATTATACTCATTGATGCGCGCAGAGGAGTTGTCGAACAAACCAAAAGACATAGTTTTATCGCTTCCTTGCTGCAAGTTCAACACATTATTATTTGCATTAATAAGATGGACTTAGTGGATTTCAGTCAAACCCGTTTTGATGAAATAAAGGATGAATATTGTGATTTCGCTTCCAAATTAGCGATTAAGGATTATGAATTTATTCCCATTTCAGCATTGAATGGAGACAATGTGGTAAATCGTTCGAATGAAATGACTTGGTATAATGGCCCAACACTCATTTATAGTTTGGAAAATATTCAAGTAGCAAATGATGTGAATCACTTAGACATGCGTTTTCCTATTCAAACAGTAATCCGACCAAAATCGAAAGAATTTCCAGATTTTAGAGGGTATGCAGGGAGATTAGCCGGAGGAATTGTTCGTGTCAATGATGAAATAAAGGTTCTTCCTTCCGGATTAACGTCAAAAGTGAAAGCGATTCATGGGCCCAATGGTAAAATAGAAGAAGCCTTCGCTCCTCAGTCAATAACCATTGAATTATCCGATGATATTGATATTAGTCGAGGCGATGTGTTGGTGAAAATTAACAATATTCCCGACCAACAGCAAGAAATTGACGCCATGGTTTGTTGGCTAGGGACAAATCCATTGAAAAAAGGGAATAAATATGCAATCAAACATACCACGAGAGATGGCAGGGTAATAATTCAAGATATTGTTTACCAAACAGATTTAAACACAATCAAACGCAATGAAGAGGTGAATGAATTGAATACCAATGATATTGGCAGAATAAAATTGAAATCAACCGTTGCACTTATTAAAGATAGTTACCGACAGAATAGAATCACCGGATCTTTTATTTTGATAGACGAAGGCACAAACAATACAGTTGGTGCTGGGATGATAGTGTAGCTTATGGATGTAAATGAAACAAATGTGAAGTAGTTCAGTAAAGAGATTAATAGATTCATGATAAATTATAAAAAACATTCAAATTGCTTAGTTTGTGAGCAATCGCACTTAACCAAATTAATTGGATATGAAAAAGCATTTCTCGTAAAATGCAAAGATTGTGGGTTCGTTTTTTCGGAAAGAATACCTAGTATAGAAGAGCTTGATAATCATTATAAAAACTACGGTAGTAACTTTTATTGTTCTGAACTGACTATTAAAAGATATAACGAAATCCTTGATAAAATGGAGCCGTTTCGAAAAACAGGTCGTCTACTAGATGTTGGTTGTGGAATTGGTTTTTTTCTGGATGAAGCAAAAAAAAGAGGTTGGGAGGTGTATGGAACCGAGTATTCTGAAAGACTAATTGGATTACTAAGAGAAAAGGGTATTACGATTCATGAAGGTCAGTTAAGCAGTGAAAATTACGAAGAGGGATTTTTTGATGTAGTAACATCTTTTGAGGTAATCGAACATATTAACAATCCGACTAGTGAAATAAATCAAATTGCGAAATTGATACGAAAGGGAGGATTGGTTTACCTTACCACTCCTAATTTTAATTCCTTGCTGAGAAGAAAACTAAAAATTCAATACAACGTAATAAATTACCCTGAACATTTAAGTTATTACACTCCCCGAACACTAACAAGATTGTTTACCTCCAATGGATTTAAAAAATTGACGGTTGAAACGACGGGAATCAGTTTAACGAGGCTACGTACAAGTCAAGGATCATCAGCACAAAAATATGTTTCTGCATCTTCAGACGATGAAAAACTACGCCAACAAATGGACGAAAAGTGGTATTTAGGTTTGGCAAAAACGTTAGTCAATAATGTATTGACAGCAGTTGGTTCTGGAGATAGTTTAAAGGGTTGGTATATAAAGAA
>JBIKIQ010000017.1:0-75783 GCA_044361535.1 Crocinitomicaceae bacterium | reverse complement strand
TCTCGCCTTTTAACTTATCCAAAGATGCTATTGCACGAATCAAGGCTACTCCTCCACCCGCAACAACACCTTCTTCAACCGCAGCTCTTGTTGCAGCTAACGCATCATCAACACGGTCTTTTTTCTCCTTCATTTCTACCTCTGTTGGCGCTCCAACATAAAGTACGGCCACACCACCAGCTAATTTTGCCAAACGTTCTTGCAATTTTTCACGATCGTAATCTGATGTCGTTGATTCAATTTGAGCTTTGATTTGTCCAACTCTTGCTTTGATATCCGCTTTTTTACCTTTACCGTTGATAACTGTCGTATTGTCCTTGTCGATTTCAATCTTCTCAGCTGTACCCAACATATCTAATGTTGTGTTTTCTAAGGTCATGCCTCTTTCTTCAGAAATCACTTGTCCACCAGTTAAAATAGCGATATCTTCCAACATTGCTTTTCTTCTGTCTCCAAATCCTGGAGCTTTCACAGCTGCAACTTTCAAAGAACCTCTCAATCTATTTACTACCAACGTTCCAAGCGCTTCACCATCAACATCTTCAGCAATGATTAAAAGTGATTTTCCATTTTGAACAACTGGTTCTAGTACAGGAAGTAATTCTTTCATACTAGAGATTTTTTTCTCACAAATTAAAATCAAAGGATTTTCCATTTCTGTGATCATTTTCTCTGTATTTGTTACAAAATATGGAGAAAGGTAACCTCTGTCAAATTGCATTCCTTCAACTGTTTTTACCTCAGTCTCCGTTCCTTTTGCTTCTTCAACAGTGATAACACCATCTTTACCAACTACTTTCATAGCTTCAGCAATCAATTTACCGATTGTTTCGTCATTATTTGCTGAAATAGAAGCTATTTGCTTGATTTTTTCATTATCAGAACCCACTTCTTTTGAGATAGCTTTTAAGTTTCTAACTACTTCAGCTACTGCTTTATCAATTCCTCTCTTTAAATCCATAGGATTTGCACCAGCGGCCACGTTTTTCAATCCAGCTCCAATAATCGCTTGAGCTAATACAGTTGCCGTTGTTGTACCGTCACCTGCAATATCAGCAGTTTTAGATGCAACTTCTTTCACCATTTGAGCTCCCATATTCTCAACTGGATCTTTCAATTCGATTTCTTTCGCTACGGTAACACCATCCTTGGTTACATGAGGTGCACCAAATTTCTTGCTAATTACCACATTTCGACCTTTTGGTCCAAGTGTTACTTTTACAGCATTTGCCAATGCATCAACACCTTTTTTTAATTTTTCTCTTGCCTCTACATCAAAATAAATATCCTTTGCCATTGTTGTAAGATTTTAATAATTAATTAAATATTCCATAAATATCAGACTCTCTCATAATTAAGTAAGCCTTACCATCAATTTTAATTTCAGTACCAGAATACTGACCATACAAAATAGAATCGCCCACTTTCACTGTGATTGGCTCATCTTTTTTTCCAGCTCCAACCGCTACAATTTTTCCATTTAACGGTTTCTCTTTAGCTGTGTCGGGAATAATAATTCCACTTGCTGTTTTTTGTTCTGCTGGCGCTGGTTCTACCAGAACCCGATCTGCCAAAGGTTTGAATTTAACTGACATATTATTATGAATTAATTATTTAGTTCGCCGCAATTTGTCGAAGATTATGCCATTCGACTTGTTGCGACAATTTTTCATTTATTTAAAAAAAAACTGTCAGTATAAATGACATACTGACAGTTCAATAATTGTATATTTAAGAATATTATTTCGCAGGCTTAGCAGCAGGTTTACCACCTTGTTGTTTTTGCTGTTTTTCAGCTTCTTTACGTTGCTGCTCTTGTAATTTCTTTTGATCCGGTGATTTTGAGCGAATTGTTAAAAAAATCGATGAAATCATGATGATAGCAGCTAATGACCAAGTTGTTTTATCAATAAAATCATTGGTTTTTTGAACGCCACCAATTTGTTGTGCAGCACCAAAATCAGAGCTCAAACCTCCTCCTTTAGGATTTTGAATGTAAACCACCAAAATCAATAAAACACTAGAGGCTATAATTAAAACTGAAAATAAAATGTCCATTGTTGTTAATTTAATTTTTTCTTTAACGATTTAATTTGGGATGCAAAGTAAGTCTTTTTTTCTGGAATAATCAAGCTTAATTGCTGATAAACATAAATTGCTTTGGAAATATTTCCTTGCATTTGGTAAATTTTGGCTAAGGTCTCACTTACAGGAAGCGTTTCCTCACTCAAACTTTCTTTAGCTTTTTTAATTGGTGAAAAGAATTCTCTTTTTGGTTTTTCAAATTCAATAAAACTAACTTCATAGGTAGATTCAGTATTATTTTCTTCCTCGTTAGTTTCAATTGAATTTGTCAACCATTGCAAGAAAGTTCTTTCAGTAGCTGTATTGCTATTTAAATCTGAGTTATGGAACTCATCAAGTTCTGAATCTATATGTTCTAGGTCATCTGAAATTGACATATCAAATTCAGGTAGTTCACTTTCAGCTGAAGTTTCTTCACGTGTTTCAAGAATAAAGGATGCAGTTACCGAAGATGCTATAATTTCCATATCTAGTTCATCAACTTCTATTTGTAATTCATCTACATAACTTTCATTTTTTTCCTCTAGTACATCTTCAAGTGGTTTCTCACTAGCTATGTCAGAAATTGACTCTTGAATTTCAATAGTGGTTATTTCTGTATTAACCATTTCATTTTCATCTACTTGAACTTCAGGAATTTCATTTTGGAAATCGGCTTCTATCGAAATATCATTATCCTGCCTTACATAGAGTAAATTATAGAGTTGAACACGATTCGTAATTTTATGCGCATATTTTTCTAGTTCCTCTTCAAAATGAATATGATTTCCTTTAGAAAGAACTTTTAAATACAACAAGGGAAATACCTGTGAATAAGGGAATTTATCGCAAAAATCTTTCAAATCCTGTACTTCATTTGGCGAACACAAATGCGGATTTTCAATGCGAGCTGCTATTTCTTCCCAATTCAACATTACCAATTAGACAAAAGTTTATTAATTACATCCTGAACAATTTGTTCATTAATTTGACGAAGTAGTTCTTGTTCAACACTGGCAAGATCTGTATTTGAATCATAATCTATAAAACGTGAAGAAGTTAATTTCATTTTTTGCTCTTTCGGCTTGTTTACTAAAATAGTAAACTGAGCGGTAACAGTCAACCTATTTTTTGCTGCATTATCACCAGGCTGAAGTGCAACAGGAATAAGAGAGTAATTGGTTATTCGACCTTCAATATTCACCTCTCCTTCTCCATTTTTTGTATTTAGTAATAAGCGTGTGTTATTCTGAATACCATCTTTTATATCCTCTGACAATTGCGGAGCTAAATTTAAAGGAGCGTTTGCCGCACCATTTTCTAATGTTTTAACGGTAAATGTTTTCCACTCGGGAGGCATTGAACCCGTATCTTTAAGTGAAATGCTGTAGGGCCAACAAGATGTTAGTATAAATGATATCAGTAAAAGAGCGAAAATTGATTTCATTCTGTAATGTCGTATTCCTTAATTTTCCGATACAAAGTCCTTTCAGAAATACCCAATTCAAGAGCTGCGTATTTTCTTTTTCCTCGATGTTTTTCCAATGCTTTTTTTATCAACTCTTTTTCTTGACTTCCCAAAGATAATGATTCTTCAATTTCTTCGTGATCTTCAAATGCATCTGTAGATCGGTGAATTTTAACTTCTGGAAAATTAGGTTCTGTAGATGAAGCCAGAAATCGTTGAGTAGGAATTACACCGGTTGGATTTACCTCCTCAAAAATACGATTAACTACTGCAGTTTGGTCGCCATTCAAATTGATTGCTCCTCCCTGATTTATCATTTCTAAAACCAATTTTTTTAAATCCGTCAAATCTTTTTTCATGTCAAAAAGAAACTTGTACATGATCTCTCTTTCTGAGAAACTATCAGATTCTTTACCGCCAATCATTGCAGGCATTTTTTCAGAAGGTGCAGGAAGATATTGAATTAATGTTTCAGAATCCAAATCTCTTTCTGTTTCAATCACTGACAATTGCTCAACTAAATTTCTCAATTGCCTTATATTTCCGGGCCAATTATATTGTTGAATCAAGTCAACAGCGGATTCTTTTAATTTAATTGAAGGCATTCTGTATTTATCCGCAAAGTCATTAGCAAACTTCCTGAACAACAAATGTATATCCTCCTTACGTTGACGTAATGGTGGAAGTTGAATTGGAACAGTACTTAGGCGATAATATAAATCTTCTCTAAACTTACCCGTTGCTATAGCTTGAGCCATGTTTTCATTGGTCGCAGCTACTACTCGAACGTTTGTTTTAATTACTTTTGAAGATCCAACACGAATGAATTCACCAGTTTCCAACACGCGCAGCAAACGAACTTGAGTTTGCATGGGAAGTTCAGCTACTTCATCTAAAAAAATTGTTCCTCCATTTGCTACTTCAAAATACCCTTGTCTGCTACCTGCAGCACCCGTGAATGAACCTTTTTCGTGTCCAAATAATTCAGAATCGATGGTGCCTTCAGGAATAGCACCGCAATTCACAGCAATATATTCACCGTGTTTTCTTGGACTCAATTGATGTATTACTTGAGGAATAATTTCTTTTCCCGTACCACTTTCACCTGTTACCAATACAGAAATGTCGGTTGGCGCCACTTGCATTGCTACCTCCAAAGCTCTATTCAGCAAAGGAGTGTTTCCAATGATTCCAAAACGTTGTTTTATTTGAAGTAGATTCATAAAAAATCAATCACAAAGTGAAATTGCTTCTCCCATCAAGGTTGCTGAAGTACAATCAGAAATTTTCACCATCACATATTGTCCCTTCTCATAATTCTGCTTTGGAAAAACAACCATTGCATTTTGACCATTTCTTCCGCAAAGATGTTCCTCAGAACGCTTAGAAGTTCCTTCAATCAATACTTTAACGGTTTTTCCAATTTGTTTTTCATTGGATAAGCGAGAATGTTGTAATTGCAATTCTATAATTTCATTAAGTCGAGAACCTTTCACTGCATCGGGTATATCATCCTCAAATCTTCTTTCTGCCAAGGTTTTAGGTCGCTCCGAATATTTAAACATATACGCAAAATCAAACTGAACCTCTTTCATTAATGAAATAGTATCTTGATGTTCTTCATCAGTTTCGCCACAAAAACCGGTAATAATATCTGTAGAAATGGCACAATCAGGCATGTATTTTCGAATGGCATTGATACGATCCAAATACCACTCACGCGAATAACCGCGATTCATACGTGCTAGTACGTCTGTGTGACCAGATTGAACAGGCAAGTGAATATATGGACAAATATTCTCGTATTTCGCCATAATTTCTAGCACATCATCCGTCATGTCTTTTGGGTGAGAGGTACTAAAACGAACGCGTAAATGCGGTGAAACAAGCGCTACCATTTCCATCAATTGTGCAAAATTGGTAGTTGGAAGATTATCATCCTTTATTTCACCTTTCGAAGTTAAATTCCATCTATAACTATCCACATTCTGACCAAGCAAGGTTACTTCGCGATATCCTTTATCAAACAAATCTTTACATTCCTCCACAATTGTTTGAGGATCGCGTGAACGTTCTCTTCCCCTCGTAAAAGGAACAACACAAAACGAACACATATTATCGCAACCACGCATGATTGTAACAAATGCTGAAATACCCCCTTGATCTAACCTTACGGGTGAAATGTCTGCATAGGTTTCATCGCGTGATAGTAAAACATTAACCGCTTTTTGACCTGTGCCAACCTCTTCAACAAGATTTGGTAAATCTCTATACGCATCAGGGCCGGCAACTAAATCAACCAATTTTTCTTCTTCCAAAAGCGCCTTTTTCAACCGTTCAGCCATGCAACCAAGGATTCCAACTACTAAATCAGGGTTTTGGTCTTTCTTATGTTTGAATTCAGTTAAGCGATTTCGAACGCGTTGTTCAGCGTTTTCACGAATTGAACAAGTATTAATGAGAACTACATCCGCCTCATCTACATTTCGAGTTGTGGTGTAACCTTCTTTGGTCATAATTGATGCAACTACTTCACTGTCAGAGAAATTCATCTGACATCCATAGCTTTCTACATACAATTTTTTACCAGAAGAATTTGCAGTATCTACAACTACCGCCTCTCCTTGCCTACTCTCGTCGATAACTTTATTTTGATTTAATTCCATGTCTTTTTTCTAGAATACAAAAGTACTCAATTTTAAAAGACTGTCAAAATGTCACACTAAGAAATATCTACCAAACTAATTTTATTACAACATACCTAATGTCAGTATAGAAATTAAGCCTTCAAATATAAATAGCAAGAAAAATATTCCCGAAATACAAAAGCAAACAAAAGCAACGATAGCAAGAACCTCTGCTGAAAGCAAGACACCAATTAAGGCAATTAGCAAACCTAACAAAAGAAAAACTCCGGCTAATCCAAGATCTCTTCCTGCATTTTCAAAATCACGCTTTTTAGTTATACTTTTTACTTTACTCAACCCTGATTTATTTTGAAACAGAGATAATCTGGTTATTTTGGTTGTTGTTTTTGATAGTGTATTGTTTTGAAGTTTATTATAAAATAGACTTGATTTATTGGAGGTGTTTACATTAAATGTATGATCAATTGAATCTACTTGAGATAAATCAATCGGTTCATCGACCTTTGCAATTTCCGTTTCCGCCTTGATTTCGTGAGACTTTTGAGTAACAAATTTTGTTCGATCAATATTCTTTTCAGATCTAACCAAATTAACTGAATTCTTTCTATTCTGATTATTCTTTGCACTCGTGGTTTTCTTCCAAATAATTGTATAACCTTTACGATGATATCTCTTTTGAACTGAGCATGAGAATATTGCTGGCACAACCACTAAAAGAATTAACACAAATTTCAGATGACTCATTAATATGTATTGATTAACAATAAAACGTAGAGAAGTTATTAAAGCATTCCAAAAGTTAATATTGTTAATAGACCTACAAAAAGGAATAAGAATAAAAACAATCCTGCAAGAAGAAAAAACACATAGGCTACAACAGAAAGAGCTTCACTTGCCACCAAAAGACCAATTCCAGCGATTATTAATCCTATAATTAGAAAAATACCAGCAATTCCAAGCATTCTTCCTGCGCTTTCAAAATCTTTCTTATCAGAAATACTTTTAGGCAGTTCCTGATTCGCTGTTTTTTGTGAAATCTCTGCATTGAAATTTATTTTTCTTGCTTTTAATAACAACGGGGATTTCAACTTTTGATGAGAATTAGTTTTAGCTTTGGAGTCGCGTTCTTCTTTATTACTCATAACTTCATGCCCAGTTACCAAATATTCCTGCTCATTTGAAAGTGCTTCACTTTTTTCAAAACTCATTTGAACTGAGTCTCTTTGTGCTAAAACGGTTTTTTTATTCGAAGTAGTTCTTTCAATTATAGTATTCTTTCTTTGATGATTGACCTTAACTCTATCGTTCTTTTTCCAAATAATTGTATAACCTTTACGATGATATCTCTTTTGAACTGAGCATGAGAATATTGCTGGCACAATCATCAATAGTATAATAAAGTACTTTTGATATCTCATTCGAATTTTATTCATTTTTATAGTATTTATTCAGTTTACGCTTAGTTCTTTATAAATTCTTTGATTACAACTTTTGATTGGTTATATAAACCCAAGAAATATTTCCCTGCAGGTAATTTTTTGCTCATTTCAATGGATTGTGAAACTTTACCATTGCTGATCGTCAAACTAAATTCTGAAAGTAATTGACCTTGAAGATTGAATAATTTACACTCTAATTTTTCACCTTGTAATCCGCTTGACTCAATTTCAAAGATTCCGTTATTTGGATTAGGAAATAAATTCGCCTGAATAGAATTTTCTTCTACTAATTCTGCAACTTGATCAACGGTAACGGTTGTAGAGTAGATACAACCATTTGCATCTTTCACATAACACGTGTAAGTGCCTGCCGCCAAATTTGAAAACAACGACCCAGAATAATAATTTGTTCCATTAATACTGTATGAGTATGGCGATAATCCACCAGATCCTGACATTGTAATGGATCCATTATTCAAACCAGATGATGCCGATGATGGAATTGTAGATAAGTTCACTTGACTAGGTTCAGTTATGTTTGTAGAAAAACTTTGAGAACAGCCATTTGCATCAGTAGTTGTTACTACGTAAGTTCCTTGAGACAAACCAGTAAACAAACCAGATGAACTATTGATAGTATTCACGTAACTTGGTGTACCTCCATTCACATTTACTGCAATTGAACCATTGTTATCTCCGTAGCAAGTAATCATAGTTGGGATTGCATTTAAAACAAGTTGATTTGGCTGAAGTATTTCAACAGTCACTTCGCTTAAACATCCATTTCCATCCTTTGAGATCACTTGATACTCACCAGCTGCTAAATTTGAAAATACAGAATTTGTTTGAAAATTTATTCCATCCAATGAATATGAATAACCACCTTGACCACCGTTAGCTACAATTGAAATTTCGGCAGTAGATTCACCAAAACAATTGATTGTAGCTGTTTGCGAAAAATTGGATGTTATAGAATATGGCGTAGTTAAATCAAAAACATCTGTTATTGAACACCCTGTGTTATCAGTAATTGTGTATGTATAACTTCCTGGCGCTAAATTTGAAAAAGTTGGATCAGTTTGAACTGTTCCGCTATTTAATGAATAAGTAAAAGGTGCTGAACCTCCAATAGTTTGTAATTGAACAGAACCAGTATTAGCTGTACAAGTTGGTTGAGAGATTACATTTGAATTAGTTGTAAAACTTTGAGCACCACTCACAGAAATACTTACGCTTCTTGAGTCATTACAACTATTATCATCTGCAGTACCATTTGCAGTTAAAAGTGAGACATTTACATTGTTTGCTCCAGCATTTAATCCATTTACAAATACGAAAAGGGTATCTCTACTTCCAACATTGTTCAATTGAGTTGAAGAATAATTCACAGTTGTAGCATTTCCTGTTCCTATTTGCCAAGAGAATGAACCTGAAGTAATTGGTGAAGTTCCACGATTTTCTACGATTATTCCAATTTGAGCAGATGTTCCACAAACGTCTCCATTGGCTACTTGAAAAAGTCCAACTAAGGCTGCATCCAAATTCTCCGGATCCATCTTTACAGCAATATTTCTAGTTTTGGTTCCACCCGCGTAATAAACTCCAGTATAATAAAATGTCTCACCATCAAAATCATCAATACACATGTGGTGGTAATCCCCCCAACGTGTATCTCCCGTCTTTGATCCGGTACCAGCTATCAATGTTGTTTCAGGCATGGTCATTACATTTAAAGGATCGCAAGCTCTTCTACCAGTCATTTTCAATGAAGGAAAATCTCCTACACTATTCGAAGATGTTGAATAAGCCATAATAATATTACCCCATTTGTCAATATTGATCGCTGGCATCCATCTACTTGTTGTTGTTCCTGGCGCATAAGTACCTTCTTGATATTTATACCAAGTTGGTGTTGTTACACCAAAATCTCGTCTCAATTCAATCCACCTCACCCCTGCTCTATCTGCACCATTTACATCGGTTGACAATGATAGGACAAGTGATTGATGTGTTTCAAAAATTCGCATAGGAGCCTTGAACATTACGGTCTCACGAAGCGGATCTAACTTTACTGTTGTATTCGGTTGAGAAATACATGTAAAACTGGTTAAACCACATAGCTTTGAATCAATTTCTGCGATTGATATATCTTGTATTTTTGCTACAGTAGCCGTATTATTTGTCCAGTTGATTGTCATTTCCCACAGCTCAATCCAGTCATTCGTTCCACTATCTGGTGAACCATTGGTATGAGATTCATCATCACGATGTCTTACAAAAAGTGGCTTCATTCCAGCTGGAGCAGCAAAATCTCCTTCAAAATCAACTGGTGTAATCGACTGAAAACCAAAACCATTTAACGAATATCCAATGGCAATTTTTATAAAAGGGGAAGTAGCTCCCGTTATTAGTGCACTTAATTTCATAGCGTATGTTGTTGGTGGACCACCTTCATTTGTTGAAACTAGAAGAGCATCAGAGGTTGGAGAAATACTCCATTTAGGATAATCTGGAAATTGCGTACAGGTAAATTGATACGTCCAGTAAGCCCCTTGCGGATTACTTGTTTGAGAGACGTGAACTAAAAGTTTATTACCTGAACTTGAAAATTCAGTTAAAATCCATTTTCTTGCTTGTTTGTAGTACAATACAATAGGATCGCCTGCTCCAGCGGGACCACCCAAAGTTTGCATCGTGTAGGTTGAATTCCCAACTGTTGCGCCGGTTAACTTATTCATTATTCTATATGACGAACCATTGAATGCATTTGTAGCCTGAATATAATACAAACTATCTGCTTCACCAGAAGGATCTGGAGGGGATAAATTTGAACCCAAACCTTGAACATCCCATAATTTAGTTGCCGCTGCGTTCTTTTGAGCAACTTCATGTTGTTGCCAAACCCAATCGGGTAAATGGGTATTTGAGTTGTCAACTTCAATAAGTTCTCTTCCCTTAAAATTAGGTTTAATGATATGATTTTTTGGTTCATTAACCGAAGAACTTTCAGGAATTAGGAAACTTGTAGTTGGGCTAACATTTCCCATAAACTCAGAATTTTGAGAAAATGAAAATAATGTCGCGAAAAGTGTAAAAACAAATAGAGTATTTTTCATAGTTTATTAAGTTTAGTGGCTAAAAATACAAAGAACTCAATGAACCTGATACGAATTGTTAAGAAATTTCCGTAATCCACTCCAAATTACAAGACTAAATTCCATAAACATCTATATATCAAAATATTAAAAGCCAGTTAACAGATTTAGATTTCATATTCCTGAAATACGATTTATGTTAATAAAAAGAGGATGTTTAGTCAAATTGTAATTCATTTTAAATTCTATTTTTGTCCTTATGAAACCAATTGGAAAGTTAATAATCATTGGTGGTGCTGTTGATAAGGGCAGTTTTACCGAAAGTGATTTTGAATCTCAAGTTGAAAACAACTTGAATTTTTTTGAGAAAGGCATATTAAAACGAATATTACAAGAATCAGCTCATGGAAATGATTCAAAAATTGAAATAATACCAACTGCCTCAAAAATCCCAGAAACCGTTGGTCCCGAATATGCAAAAGCTTTCCAATTTTTAAGTGCCACTTCTGTAAATGTATTGGATATTCAAAAACGAGAGGATGCCACAAAGGAGGATATAATTAAAAGAATTGAGCAAGCAGATGTTGTTTTTTTTACAGGAGGCGACCAACTTCGCTTAACGTCCATAATTGGTGGGACACCGGTACATGATAAAATTCTTGAAAAATACCAGAACGACAATTTTATTTATGTTGGAACATCTGCAGGAGCTCACAGCGCTTCTAAAAGTATGATATATCAAGGGTCGAGTCAAGAAGCATTATTGAAAGGCGAGATTAAAATAACAGGTGGACTTGGATTAATTGATCACGTGGTAATTGATACACATTTTGTTAAAAGAGGTCGTATAGGTCGCTTGTTTCAGGCAGTAGTTAGCAATCCTAAATCGCTTGGAATTGGTCTAGGTGAAGACACCGGACTTTTAATTACAGACGGAAATGAAATGGAAGCTCTCGGAACAGGTTTGGTAATTTTGGTAGATGGAAGAAAAATAACAGATACCAATATCACTGATGTAGACATGGGTGAACCCATTTCAATAAAAAATATGGTAGTTCACGTAATGAATAAAGGCGATCATTATTCATTGCATGATCACGATTTGAAAATTCAACTTGCATCTTACAAAAAATGAAATTGATTATTCACGGTGGATTTTTTAGCGAATCTTCTCAATCGGATTTGGTAAAACGATCAAAACAAGATTCCTTAAAACAAATTTTAGCTGATTCTTTTGATTATCTCAAAACACATTCAGCTGAGGAAACAGTCGTTTTTGCTGTTGAACAATTGGAAAACGATCCTCTATTCAATGCAGGTATTGGTTCACAAATTCAAAGCGATGGTAAAATCAGAATGAGTGCGTCAATTATGAATGGGGATTCTAAAAAATTTAGTGGCGTTATCAATGTTGAAAACATTAAAAATCCTATTCGTTTAGCATCTGAGCTCATGATTGAAGATGACCGTGTTTTGGGTGGTGATGGAGCAAATTTGTATGCCAAGAAATTAAATTTTCCTTTTTTTTCAACAGAGACTGAGGAAAGAAGACGAGACTACGAAGAAAAAGTAAAAAGAACCCGTACAAGTACCGTGGGCTGTGTTGCATTAGATAAAGACGGAAAAATCGCGGCAGCCACATCAACGGGTGGCAAAGGTTTTGAAATTCCTGGAAGAATTTCTGATTCAGCAACTGTTGCCGGAAATTACGCCAACGATTTTTGTGGTGTAAGTTGCACCGGTGTTGGTGAAGACATTGTTAGCGCCGCCGTTGCCGCAAAAATTGTTACCCGTGTTACCGATGGTTTTAGTCTTGAAAATGCCTTCAAGAAAACATTTGACGAACTAAAAGAATTTGATGGATTTGCAGGTGCAATAGCTATTGATAAATTTGGCAATGTTCACGTTAAAGAATCCCATCCTAAAGTAGTTTATGGAACATATGACGGAACTAGATTAACCGTATTTGAATAAGACATGAAAATTTATTTCTCCATTTCTTTATTTATCATCTTTCTTGCAAGTTGCAGTTCTGGAACTAATTTAAACTTATTTTCTATCAAAGAAGATAAAGAATTCGGCAAAAAAGTAGCGGATCAAATTGAAAATGAAGGAAAATACAAATTTTTAGACAGCGTAAAATATGCAGAAGTATATGGGTATGTACATAAAATACGCGATGAGATTTTAAACTCAGGTAATGTAAAACACAAGGATGATTTTGACTGGAGAATTCGAATAATTGAAGATGATTCAACATTGAATGCTTTTTGCACTCCTGGTGGATATATTTATGTGTTTACAGGGATTCTTAAATTCTTAGATTCAGAGGACCAGTTTGCAGGGGTTTTGGGACACGAAATTGCGCATGCAGATCTGAGGCATTCAACGAGACAAATGACAGAGATGTTTGGCATACAGTTATTATTAGAATTAATTGCCGGTGATTCACAAAGCGTAAAAGAAATCACTTCAGGATTAATCGGTTTAACTTTTTCTCGTTCCCATGAAAAAGAAGCGGATGCTCATTCAGTTAAATATCTTTGTCCAACAAAATATAATGCTGCTGGCGGGGCAGGATTTTTCGAAAAACTTATTAAAAAAGGAAATTCAAATAATCCTCCAGTTTTTCTTTCAACCCACCCAGATCCGGGAAATCGTGTTGAAAAATTTAGAGAAGCCAAACAAGAAAACGGATGTTTAGGAAATGAAACCTATGCAACTGAATATAAGCGTATCATTAGTAAACTTCCCTAGATTTACTTGAGAAATAGCCTAAAATTATCCAGAAAATTGGAGCAACGGCAATCACGCTAATATTCGAAAATGCCTGAATTAAATACCCAATAACAGCAAATCCAACTATAATTTTAGATTTATCTTTAAGCATTAGAGGGATATTTCTCCAAAAAATAAGAACAATTAAAATCAAATAAATTAATAAGGAAGGAATACCGATAACTGCTGCCATGTGCAAGTATTCATTATGCGCTTTATCAATAGTTACCCCTTTCATGCGATAGTATGCATTCAATTCTTTTTTGTACTCTGTTTTTAGCACCGGTTTTAAATTTTCCGGTCCAGTCCCCAATAAAGGGTGATCTTTAATTACTCCCCAGGTGATTTCCCAAATTTTAAATCTTCCTGAACCACCATATTCATTTTTCATTTTAATTTCAGTTCTAATTGAATTTGTTCGCTTAGAAAGCGCATTCTTTTTAGAGAAATTGAGGGTAAATGCAACAAAAATCATAATTAAAGAAATAAGAACTACCCCTATAATTTTTTCGCGATTCGATAATACAATCAAAACAGTTAACCCAAAAAATATTATACCAAATGCAATCCAACTACCTCTAGTTTGTGACGCTAATAACGATGAAAAAAACAGCATGAAAAACAGAAAATAGTACCATTTTTTATAATAAACTGAAAGACCTAAAGTCAGTGAGCAAAGAATCACCATTAATGAACCCAAAAAATTTTGATTCCCAATAGTAGAAAATATCATTGGGCGGTAGTTCTTATAAATAACAAGTGGATCAAACTGATAATATTGAACCAAGGAATAAACAGATACTATTGAGAGAAAACCTAAAGCACGAATTAGCTTTGGTTTCGTGACAATCAGATAATTTCTAGAAGCATAAAATAAAATAACATAGATTGAAATGGTTAAAAACCCTTCAAATCTCCCCCCATAATTGGTTGCGCCAGCGAATGCTAAAAGTGGATCATGGGCAAAGATGGAAGAAAGTAGAACTAAAAGTAAGTAACTAATCAGTAACCAGGTAATTATTGATTTCTCAAATTTTTTAGCGAGGATTAATAATGTTAAAATAGAAATTCCAGAAACTACTAAAATAGGGCCTTTTATTGCATCGAAGATATCGTTTACACCAAAAGGTAATATGGCAATCGGAACTAAAATAATTGTCAACCATAAGATACGGTCGATCCATTTTTTATAAAGTTCTAAACGATCAATTGAATTCTCTGAAATCATAGGCAAATATAGTTTGAGTTTAAGACAAATTCTAGATTGAAGCTATTTTCTTTTAGGTTACAAATTGAATTATGTTTATTTTTATACGCAAATGCAGTAAAATGAACTATTTCAGAAAAAAAAGTATTCACGAAATTCACAAGCAAATAGAGGCTGGACAAGGTGATTCACACGAATCATTAGGTAAACACTTAAAAACACGGGATTTAGCGTCATTTGGAATAGCTGCAATAATTGGTGCCGGAATCTTTAGCACAATAGGACAAGCCAGCTCAGCGGGTGGTCCAGCTGTAATCTTTCTATTTTTATTTACCGCTCTTGCATGTGGATTTGCCGCTTTTGCCTATGCTGAGTTTGCATCAATGGTACCTGTTTCAGGAAGTGCTTATACCTATTCTTATGTTGCTTTTGGTGAAATAATCGCATGGATTATTGGGTGGGCCCTTATTATGGAATATGCAATTGGAAATATTACGGTTGCTATATCTTGGAGTGATTATTTCACAACCCTTCTGGAAAGTATTCATATAAAAGCAATAGGCCTAAAAGGTATTCATTTACCAGAATGGATTCAGATGGATTACATGAGCGCATCAAATGGATATGATAACGCTGTGGCAATGCTCAAGGCAGGAAAAGAATATTCCGCACTTGAACCAGTTATACAAGAAGCATATCTAGCTTGGAATAACGCCCCAACCCTATTTGGTTTTCACCTAATTTTTGACTTACCCGCACTTTTTATAATTGTTGTTATAACTTGGTTAGTTTACCGAGGCATGAAGGAAAGCAGAAATGCGTCTAATGCTATGGTTATTGTTAAACTGGCAATTATATTACTAGTAATTGCTGTAGGAATTTTTTACGTGGATGTTTCCAATTGGAACCCCTTTGCACCCAATGGAGTTGCAGGTGTACTCAAAGGAGTTTCTGCTGTTTTTTTCGCTTATATTGGCTTTGATGCCATTTCAACTACAGCCGAAGAGTGTGAAAATCCCCAACGAGATTTACCTCGCGGCATGATGTGGGCAATAATTATATGTACCATTCTTTATATAATTATCGCATTGATTTTAACAGGTATGGTTCATTACAGCGAACTTGCGGTTGGTGATCCTCTTGCATACGTTTTTGAGAAATTAAATCTTAAATGGATGTCTGGAATCATTGCCGTTAGTGCTGTTGTAGCAATGGCGTCAGTACTTCTTGTATTTCAAATGGGTCAACCTAGAATCTGGATGAGTATGAGTAGAGATGGATTGTTACCCAAACGTTTTTCTAAAATTCATCCAAAATTTAAAACACCTTCTTTCTCAACAATAGTAGTTGGGTTTATTGTAGCAATTCCTGCCCTTTTCATGAATCTTAAAATGGTGACAGACCTTTGTAGTATTGGTACCTTATTCGCTTTTGTGTTGGTATGTGGTGGTGTATTAGTTCTACAAAACAAGAAGGATATTCCACGAGGAAAATTTAAAACACCATATATCAATGCCAAGTATATTATGCCAATAGTTTTAGTAGCTTCAGGCATTTTGCTTTTCACAAAATATAATGAAGAATCTACCCATTTTCTTTTGAACAAAAAGGATTTAAAGTCAAACCAAGATGTATTGGACAATTTGTCTCCGAGTGAGATTTCAAAACTGAGAACCACTGCTATCAATATTGACTCAATTAATATGATTAAATCTAATAATGATGTTTATGCCTATTTTACTGATAATCGACAAAAACAACTAATTGAAATATTAAAATCTAATGATTTTAAGAAAGACGAATCATTTTTTTACAATCAAGGGTTTATGCATTTTGCTGAGAAAATTCCAACATGGATTTTTATCCTTTTTACTGTTTTTATTGCAATTATGGCCTTTTTAAACAACCTTTCTTTAATTCCAATTCTTGGGCTACTCTCATGCTTATATATGATGAGTGAATTAGAATTAAACAATTGGATTTATTTTACCGGATGGCTTCTTTTAGGATTAGTAATCTATTTTGGGTATAGCGCAAGAAACTCCAAATTAAACCCTAAAGCCGGGTAAATCAAAATATTTCTTTAAGAAACTGTAATTTTTGATGATACCTGTTTTGCCAGTGTAACTAATTCTTGAACATCCTCATTTCCATAGGCAAGAGCTACTCCCATTCTTCTATATGGTCTAGAAGAAGGTTTTCCAAATATTGAAAAGTTCGTATTTGGAATATTTGATGCTGCTTCAATTCCGTTGATTTTAGGAAATTCAGCTGATTCATGGGTAGCTAGAATAACTGAACTTGCCCCATTTCTCAATAAGTTTATTTGAGGAATTGGTAGACCAATTATGGCCCTGGCATGCAATTCAAATTCAGAAAAATTTTGTGTTCCTGCTAGTGTTACCAATCCAGTATCATGCGGTCTTGGTGATAATTCAGAAAAATAGGGACCATCCTTGGTAATAAAAAATTCTACTCCCCATATGCCTTCCCCTCCCAGAGCTTTGGTCACCTTGGCTGCCATTTCTTGAGCCTCTTGCAAATGTTCGCTCTGAACGGGTTGGGGTTGCCAACTTTCTTGATAATCACCTCGTTCCTGTCTATGACCAATTGGAGGACAAAACAATGTCTCTCCATGCTTTTGAGTTACTGTAAGCAAAGTGATTTCAAAATCAAAATCGACGAATGACTCCACTATAACTTCTTTCAAGTCTCCGCGTGAACCCTCCATTGCATAATTCCATGCCTTTTCTATATCAATTTCCGTTTTTATTACTGACTGACCTTTACCAGAACTTGACATCAACGGTTTAACAACACAAGGAAGTCCGCAATATGCAACGCCATTTCTTAATTCTTCAAACGAGGTAGCATATTGATATTTAGCAGTTCGAATACCTAAATCCTTTGAAGCCAAATCACGAATTGCTTTTCTATTCATTGTATAATTTGCAGCCTTAGCACTTGGAACGACCTTAATACCTTGATCTTCATATGTGTAAAATTGATCTGTTCTTATTGCCTCAATCTCAGGCACAATTATATCTGGTTTATGCTTTGCAACAATTCGGTCTAATTCTGAACCATCAAGCATATTAATCACCTCAAATTCATGTGCCACCTGCATAGCCGGTGCTCCCAAATAATTATCAACGGCAACAACATATTGTCCTAAGCGTTGGCATGAAATAACAAACTCTTTTCCCAATTCTCCTGACCCTAAAAGCAGTATTTTTTTTCTCATTTTTTTTTTTACTTTCTAAGATAACGATAAAGATACTTAGCTGTTTTATAATATAATGGGAATTCTCCCCATGTAATACGAACATACTTAGAGTCTTCACCCCCTAAGTTTTTATAAAATTGTCTTATTGAATCAATATTTGAACCACCAAAATCAAAAGTTTGATGATTATCTTTTGCCAAAGAAATAGCTTGATTCATTAAGCCATACATTGCTCCCTGTTTCATGTCTTCCGAAGAAGCAACTCCCTTAATGTAAATTAAAGTATTGGTTGATTGAACAAGCAAAATACAACCTTTTATTCTATTTCCCTGATCGTAGATGGCGTATTTTTTTAGTAATTTCAAGTCATTTAATGTGTTAATCAATTTCCGAAAAATAGCAAAATCAGACTTAGACAATCCTTCTATTCGTTGAAATAAATTCAATTCTAAAAAACTTAAAGAGTCCGAAAGATTAATTTCTTCTGAAATACTCAATCCACTTTGATTGAATTTTTTAAGCATCCTTTTTGATAAATTATTCAATGTATAACCTTCAAATGAGCCTATTTTTTGGTAAACTCTTTCTTCGCCTTCCAATAAAATCCCACAATAATCAATGGATAAATTCCCAACAGAAAATTCTCTTTTGACATCCTCAATAATTTGTGATGCTATTTCGTTAGTTATTTCTCCTAAAAAATTTAAACAACGAAAAAAGTTTGGTGTGTAAACACTTTTGTAATTCAATTTTTGTGTAAAGGGTATAGCTATGCCTTTTGAATAATCTTCATCAACATAAATACACCAATTTTCACTAACAACATCCAAAAAAAAAGACTTGTTATAGATGGTTGCATGAGCTGTTTTATCAACCAATTTGTTCCATCTATCACAATCAATGTGTTGCCGATGAATTAAATTCATTAACTTTTCTTTTTCTTAATATCAAAAACTGACACTCCAACTTTTGTTTGAAAAAATCGGTTAAAATTGTCTAAGGTTATCTCAGGCCACAACGATTCATCAATGCCACAAAGTTCTAATTCATATAAAAATATCTCCTCATAATATTGTTTAATAACAAGATCATCATCCAAAAAATCATCAGTAATCAAATAGATAGAAGGCTCTGAATCTTCAATTCCAATTACAGTAGCCTTTGCATTTAATTGAATCCAATTAATGAATTCAGATTGAGCTTCAACCATTATAAATCCTCTATCAACTATCATTTTTTAGGTATGGGGATTAATTTTGCATTCTTTGAACTAAACCATTTAGTCTTTCCATTTTTTGATTGAGAAATGACTATTTCAAACGACTTGTATCCTTTTTCTTTTTCAAGAAATGAAAGCCAATCATTTACTTTAATGTCTGCTGAACTTTTCAATATAATTAAAGACTTTTGACTATAAAATATGGAAAAACTTGATTTGCTCACGTTTGTCGACTCGTGAAATTTAAAAGATTTACATGGACTTTCAAAACAATCCATGAGATTATACAACGCACGTTTTGATATGCTGGTATCTTTATAAGTATACTCTAAAAATTGCAAACTATCTTTTTTAAAATAAAGAGTTTCCTTAGTCTTTTTTATGGGACCAAATCGATCAGGAAACAAAGTCTTTGTCAATTCATTTACACTATCAATGGTCAAATTTTCTAGTTTAGAATAGAATTTTAAACGCGATGAATCAACCTCATTTGAGTCAGCTAATTGATTCTTTTCAGTTCTGTGTGATTTGGGAACTACTTGACCAAAATCTTTTATACTTTTTTCTTTATTCTCTTGACAGGAAAAAAGTAAAACAAGGAGAATGAGTGAAATTTTATTTGTGATCACTTGGCGTCACTTTCTTTTTTCTTTTTCTTTTTCTTTTTGTTGGGTTTGTCACGAATAATTTTAATTTTCTTGTAGCGGCGTTTATTAAAACTATTATCAGTAATACTTCCTTCAGGAATCCGAATTGCCAAACCTATAGTATGTTGCAAGTAATGTTTATCTGTTTTAAGTATGTTGCTTGTTAGAGCAATCTTTGCCGCTGATTGGACTTGAATTCCTAAATTAGACGATACCCACAAATTCAGACCAACTGCCACATTTCCATTGAATTGTGTACCATACAAAGATCTATTTGTCAAACCTAATCCATAGGATATATAAGGATCTATTGTTTGACTCGAGGACAACATTCTTTGAAAACTGTAACGAACATTTGCATCTAAAGAAAAAAATGAGGTCGTCATTTTTAATGAATCTGGCCTAATGGCTATGGTGTCAAACTTTCCAAATGCAAGTGCTGCTTCCCAACTCCATCCACCGTAATAATGCTTATCAACAAAAAATCGTGAAGGATATTGCAACCCTTTAACCATTCCTATCTCCTTCATCGGAGAAACAAGATTCCAACTCGCTCCGACCATCCAATTGTATGAATCCTTATTTCGATCTAATTGAGCAGGTTGAGCCCAACAAGAAAATTGAAATCCAAATAGAACAACCAATAAACAAACACGAACTAACATCAATATTGGAAAATTTAGAACAAAAGTAATATCAATAATGTATATCAAATAAATTTATTACACCTTTTTTAAATTAGTTTTGAACAAAAACCTTGTGAATAATAGATCATTAGGGCAAAAAAAAGAGGTCATTTTTTGATGACCTCTTTTAAACTGAAAGGAATTGATTTACTTTTTAATTGTAATTCGTTTGCTCGTATTAATCTCTTTTCCTTTAAAATTAATTGAATACGTTCCTGTTGAATAGGCTGAAAGATCTAATTGTTTAACAACTGAATTCACATTCCATGTTCCACAAATTTTCCCTGAAGCATCGATAAGCTCGATTACTAGAATTTCAGGAGTTAACCCTTGAATATTAATAACTCCATTAGTCGGATTAGGATAGACAACAATTGAATTTATTTCTGTGTCCTCAATACTTGAACAAGCATCAACTGTAATTGTAGAAGTATTTGATCCTGCACATCCATTTTGAGTTACTGAATATGTAATTGTATGCGTTCCAATTCCCGCATTTGCTGGATTGAAATTAGAACCATTTACCCCAGGTCCAGAATACGTTCCTCCCGTTGGTGAACCAGCTGTCAATACAAATGAAGGATCATAAATACATGGAGGCGTGACTGATGATAAATCAAATGAAACAGTAGGTACTTGATTAACATTAATTGCAAACGTAACTGGAGTACCTGTACAAGTAGCCAAGGTTGGAGTTACTGTAATTGAAGCAGTTCCAATTGTAGTTGGCGTAAAAGATGTAATATTTCCAGTGCCTGATGCACCTATACCAATTGAAGCGTTAGAATTTGTCCAGTTGTAGGTTGTATTACCACTATTTCCTGTAAAGTTTATTGCATTTGAAGAACTACCTAAACAAATTGTTTGTGCACCCGGATTTGTAACTGTTGGATTTGTATTTACAGTAGCTAAAACAGGTATTCTCGCTGAAGTACATCCATTAGATGTTACCTCAGCATAATACGTTGTATTAGTAGATATTGAAGGAGTACTAAAAGTGCTTCCATTACCTAAAGCTGTTCCACCAGTTGCTGCTGAAAACCATGAAATCGTTCCTAATGATGATGAGGCGCTTAAAGAAACTGTTCCAGATCCGCAGCGACTCCCAGGAGTTGTAGATGTTAAAGAAGGAGTTTCATTTATAGTAATGTAATTTGTTTGAGTAGATGTATTACTTCCCATAGCATTGGTCGCTGTTAATGCAGCAGTATATGTACCGGCTACGGTATAGGTAACAGTTGGATTTTGCAAAGTACTTGTTGCAGGAGTACCTCCCGTAAATGACCAAGAATAAGAAGAAGGGCTTCCAGTTGAAGTACTTGTATATTGAACTGTTTGACCAGTACATGCAGTTCCAGTAGGAGTTGAAGTAAAACTAGCTGTTGGTGGAGTTGGAACTGCTGTTCCCGTTAGGTTAATATTATCAATAAACAATCTATTACCATAAGCTGCCATATTTTTAAACGCAATAATAACATTAGACTGCCCAACATAACTTGTTAAATCAACCGTTTCTTGTCTCCACTGTGCAGCTGTTGGTGTAAATTGGTTTGTTATTGCAGCAACAGTTGGTAAATTACCCGCAGTAACAGTTGTTCCTGCTTTATCATAAATTGTACTCCAAGTCGTACCACAATCTGTTGAGACAATAACTTGTAGACCATCTGCAAATGTTTGACCATTTTGCACGAAAGGAGCATAAGCTACATGGAATGTCATTTGAGCTGCTGAATATGCTGAAAAGTTTAATTTTGGCAAACGCATCTCATCCGAATTACCTGAATCATCAAAATTGTAATTATCAAAAACCATTGAATTTCCAGCAGTTGGAGCCACTCCAATAGTTGTACTTCTGGCCCAGGTTGTCGCACCAGCATCAGTATTTATAATTGTCCATGCAGCAGGAGTTGTTGGAGGGAATGCCGCGGCTGTAAACCCTTCGTTCAAAGGAAGCGCATTAGTTGATGCACCCGTCACCGTAATATATCCAGTTTGCGTAGATGTATTAGTACCATTTGCATTTGAAACTGTTAATGCAACATTGTAGGTTCCAGCAGTATTATAGATAACAGTTGGATTTTGTGTCGTACTCGTCGCTGGCGTCCCACCACCAAAAGACCATGAAAAGGAAGTTGGAGCACCACTAGATGTATTTGTAAATTGAACGGTCTGACCAACACAAATATTTACATTATCAGCTGTAAAAGATGCGACAGGTGCAGATGGAGTTGATGTATATAAATCTGAATCCCAAGTTCCTCTTCCAAATGTAGCAGCTCTCAAACGACCTGTAGCATAATAAATTTCAAGATCACTTACTTCACAATTTGGGAGACCTTGGCTAAAATCAATCCAACCATTGGTACTATTATCTCTATAATATATGCCTATATCAGTTCCAACATAAATGCCATCTCCACCTGTTGCTCCATTGTGATAAACGATACAATTTACAGGAACATTCGGTAGACCGGTGGATAAATTTGTCCAAGAAGTACCTCCATTTGTTGATTTAAAAACTTTGTTAGCGGCAGAATAACCTGAATAAGTCACAAAAACAACATTAGGATCTGTATTTGAAACTGCTACCCAAGTAGGAGATGCACTAATTGTTGGATTAGCACATGATGTGAAGGATGTTCCACCGTTCGAAGATTTAGATACTCCTCCTGAACCTGTTTTTAAACTGTAAATAACTTGGTTATTGCTAGGCGCAATGGCAAATTCAATTATTGAACCGGTACCTTGAGGAGTGCCCATCGCAGTCCATGCAACTGTTGTCGCCCAAATATTAGAAGTTTTATATAACGCTGCACGGCCAGCAGAATACGCTATGTTAGCATCAACCGGATCTTGCTTTATTGGACTTACCCATTCACCTTGAACAGCAGGATCTGCAATATCAGCAAAGGTTGTACCTCCAGTCAATGTTCTTGCATAATCACCATAGTATACAGACGAAATTTGTCGGTTGTTATTTGTCCGATCTATAAAACAATCCATTCCATCTCCTCCCCCAACTTCCGTCCAAGCAGTTAAACTTGCAGTTGATGTTCGATTCGTTCCGTTATCTTGATGTCCTGCAAGGATTAAGTTTGCGGAGGAAGTTGATAAACTAAATCGATATTGTTGGGCTATTGCCAGATTTGAGCTTAAATCTGTCCATGTCGATCCACTATTTGTCGTTTTGAAAAACCCACCATCGTTCGCTGATAATATTGTAGTACCAGAACCAGGTAAATATTGAATGTCATGAACATCTGCATGCACATAGGGTTTTTGAAAACCTCCATACCAGTGAGAAATCATTGTCCAAGTTGAGCCCCCATTTGTAGATTTCCAATGATTAACACCGCCAATGATAACTTCTTCTGCATTTGTTGGAGATGCAGCAATGGCTAAATCATACCAACCCTGTCCACCTGCATCAGCACCATTATCAAAACCTAATACATTCGGTGTTGTTGATTGCGATGTAAAAGTACCACCACTGTTTGTAGATCTCATTAATCCCTTAAAACCACTATCTGTGTTATTTGCCGCCAATAAGTAAACATAGGCAGGATTAGCTGCACTAACAGCCATCGCTATTCTTGTTATTCCTGTTAGCGGAAGTGTAACAGCTGCACCCCAAGTTGCACCACCATCTGTTGATTTCCTGAAAGTTGTGCCGCATGCATATACCGTAGTTGGATCTCCAGGCTTAAATTCCCCATCTGAAACTGCCGCTGTTGAGACCTGAGTAAATGAAGTACCCCCATTTGTAGATCTATGAATACCGTTGCTTGCGAATACTAAAATTATTTGAGGATTAGTTGGATTAACCAATACTCTACCAATTGTTCTACCAAGATTTGGGTTCCAATTCAAGCCTGTTGTTGCCCATGTAGCCCCACCATCCGTTGACTTTAGAATACCTGTACTAAATGTATCACTTCCATCCGAATCACCCGTTGCTAAATACATTATTTGTGTATTTGACGGATCTATCGCCACATCAGAAACACCAATAACTGTTAATTGGTCTGTATTAGTTGTCCAGGATGTACCACCGTTGGTTGTTTTCCATAACCCACCATCAGGTGCTCCAACCCAAATTGTATTACTGTTAGTTGGGTCAAAACGAATAAAATTTAATCTACCAGCACCTCCTCCTGAAGGCTTACCGATTGGACCAATAATTTGCCAGCTGCCATTCGTAGATTTAGGAATACCTGCAGCTGCTAAATCATCCTCCCATTGCTTATAGTTCTTATATGTTTGAGAAGGCATAGTGATATTCCCTGAAGGATATACTCTTGGAGCCATATAATTTTCCCAACGCTTGAACGCTTTATATCCCTTACCCTTTTGAATGGTTTTTCCAGCCCAATGGTCTTGAAATTCAGCTTGAATATCGTAGAAATTAGCATTTGGATCTTTCATCATTTCAACCCAAATCTGAGAAAATGAAGTAAATGAAAATGACGTTAAAATCGAAAAAAGTAAAAAACGAAAGTACATGTTTTTCATAGTTTATAGTTTAGGAGCACAAGTTATTATAAATGTAAGACAATTTAAAGAAATGTTTAAAAATAAAACTTACTGTTCATATCGCTGAAACTACAACAACAATTTCTCCCTTAAGTTCTTTTTCTTGAGCTTTTTGAAGAAGTTCATCGATAGTACCCCGCCATATCTCTTCGTAAAATTTGGATATCTCACGAACAACTGCAATTTGTCTTTCAGGATGAATATATTCCTTGAATTGCATCAACATTTTCTGAATTCTATGAGGTGATTCATACAGAACTGTTGTTCGTTCTTCCCTACAAATTTCTTGAATTTTGGTCTGTCTTCCCTTTTTGTGAGGCAGAAAACCTTCAAAAACAAATTTATCTGTTGGAAAACCACTAACAACGAGTGCAGGAATAACTGCTGTAGGTCCTGGTAAGCATTCCACATCAATTTCTCTTTCAATACAAGCCCTAATCAATAAAAAACCTGGATCAGAAATACCTGGAGTACCTGCATCACTGACTAATGCAACCAAACTAGCAAGCTGAATTTTTTCAATAAATTGATTTAAAACCCTATGTTCATTATGAATATGAAAGGAATATACAGGTTTTGAGATATCTAAATAACTCAAAAGTTTTTTAGTAACACGCGTATCTTCTGCAAGAATAAAATCACATTCATTCAAATATCGAATTGATCTAAGGGTAATATCTTCTAAATTACCAATTGGCGTAGGAATTACAGCAAGCTTTCCCATTAACTAAATTTATTTATCAGAATTTCCTTCATCTTCCATAAGTTTTTCACCGCGAAGCAAGCGAACGCGTTTACGGGCCTCCGCGGAAAATAAACTTCCTTTGTAATTTAGAACAATAGATTTGTAAAACTCTAATGCCTTCTCTTTATCGTTTTTCTGTAATTCAAAAATCTCGGCTAAATTAAATATAGCATCATCTGCTAAAATATCTGAACCAAACTTTGAAATAATTTTCTCTAAAAAAACAATTGCCTCATCCCATTTCCCCTGCAATTGCATTGCTTTTGCTTTTCTGAATAGTATTTCGTCTTCTAATGAATGCCCTGGTTCTGCACGCAAAACACTGTCATAATATTCAAAAGCTTTCTCATAATGATGTTGCTCAAGCTGTAAATCACCTTGCGAAAACCAGCCCATAATTTGAAAATTGGAATCTAAACCAAAATTATCGGTAATCAAAGTGGAAAGCTGAATGGCATCATTTGCTATTAGGCGTGACGTAGATTCCTTTAGAATACTAAGCTGTGATTGAGCAAAATCAAATTCACCGTCGTAATAAAATATTCGAGCATTCTTGAACTTTGCTTCTTGACCGATTACTTCATATTTAAAGTCAGTATCAATTTGCATATATAAAACACTTGCATCCCAAATATCACCAGTTAACACTTGTATATCTGCCAATTGCATCTTACACGTTGCTTTTTGAATATCAGTTATTCCTGAAACGGTCATCATTTCATTTAAAAGAGCAATAGCATCCGTTGATTGATTGCCGTAAAAAGCTTGAATATAGGTTAATTCCAGACCCAGATCAAAAGAAACTCGTTTATTATTAATACGCTTAATCGTTTGTTTATATTCATCGATTGTTGCGCTTATTTCTTCCTGAGAATAATTTCTGTTTGTGGTTAATTCCAAAAACCTAACTTGCAAATTTAGTCGCTCAGCATCCATGTAAAAAGGAGAATCTAGACCGAAACTCATTACACTTTTAAAGGCTTTTCGGGCAAATTCATAATATCGATTCTCTAGCGCTATTTTTCCGACATCCAGTGTCATTTCACCGTAAGAATTCATGCGTTTATCTAAAGCAATCGACTGAGTAACGGCAGCAGAGAAATTATCTGATTGAATAAAAAACCAAATTAACATTTCGGCATAAACCGAATTTTCGGCGTTTTTTTGGGTTTTATCGAGTAATATTGATTTTAATGATTGATATTCCTTACTTTCTGGATTTGAAAAATCTACAAATCTCACGAGCGTATTTTGTACTGAAGATTGATTTGTTATACTAATTTCCAAAAGATTAATTAGTTCTTTGAACATATTATCAAAGTCTCCCGTAGAAGCATATACCTCAGCAAATTGGACATTTAAGGGATACGACTCCTTTAATAATTTTCGTCCTTTCGATAGTGATTTTAATGCTAAATCTAACTTATTCTTTTTGACATATAAATTAGCTAGTTCTATAATTTGATTAGGTATAGGTGGCAAGTCCTCTATTAATTCATTATATATTTTATCAGCCGCCTTTGAATTATTATCTTCCTCGTAAAATAAGCCCAACATGATTTTTAATTCAACATCCTTGCGATTCGAATTAATTTGTTTCTTTAATATTTTTTCAGCGTCTTTTCTATTTTTCGTTTTAATCAAACAATCAAAATAGCGCAAAAAATATACTTTAGTTGGATTTTTAGCATATAAACCCTGGTAGTAAATTACCGCCTTATCGAATTCACCGTTGGAATAATAATACTGAGCTAATTGAACATCTGTCTCCGTTTGAGAAAATCCTGAAAAGCCAAGAAGTATGAAAAAACAGATGATCCACGTTCTCATAAGTATTATTTATTTGCTTCTTTAACAAGTTCCATTGAAAATTGATTTAACTCAATGTGGAGTTTGGAATAAGTATCAAGAATTTTCTGCTTACCATCAATACATTCTTTTAACAACAACCTAATTTGATTCAATTTATTTTGTTCAAATTTTATGTATTCATCGTATTTTTCTCGCTTCCCACTATTATTTTCAATGTCTGATTTTAAATTTATCAAGGAATTACGCATTTCTTTAATACCTTTTTTGACTTTTTCCCAATTTCCCTTCAATTTTGGAATGGCTCTTCTCATTCTCTTATAAGCATCCATTTTTTTTCCAAATTCCAAATTAATCGTGTCAAGTTTATAGTTGTTTTTAATTCGTAATTCAACACCTTGAGCTGCTAATTGCATATCAGCCAAAGAATCAATTTGTTCTGACTTAATTTTATTATCCAAGCTATCCAAGCTTTTTTCCATATTTCCAATTCTTTCAAGTCTTTCATTTTTTTTAATGTCAGAACATGAATAAGCAAGAAAAATCACAAAAATACTTATCACAAAATACCTCATAACTAATCAATTCTATTGAATCCCAAATATTTATGCAAGACTTCAGGAATTTGAATACCATTTTCATCTTGGAAATTTTCAAGAATAGAGGCCAAAATTCTTGGTAATGCCAAAGCTGAACCATTCAATGTATGGCATAATTGCGTTTTTTTATCGTCAGATTTAAATCTCAATTTCAAACGATTTGATTGAAAAGTATCAAAACGTGAAACTGAACTAACCTCCAACCATTTTTGTTGAGCAGCTGAAAAGACTTCAAAATCATAAGTCATTGCTGATGCGAAGCCCATATCTCCACCACACAAACGCAATATTCTAAATTGTAATCCTAATTTATCCAGTAAATTTTTAACATGTTCAACCATTTCATCTAAAGCCTTTGCCGTATTGGATGGATGTTCAATTCGTACGATTTCCACTTTATCAAATTGATGCAATCGATTTAACCCTCTGACGTCCTTACCGTATGAACCTGCTTCCCTTCTAAAACAGGGTGTGTAACCAGTAAGTTTAATTGAGAAATCTTCAGTAGGAAGAACCACATCTCTGTAAATATTTGTCAATGGGACTTCAGCCGTTGGAATTAAATAAAAATCATCAGCTGGCGTATGATACATTTGTCCTTCTTTGTCTGGAAGTTGTCCAGTACCGGTTGCACTTGCCTCATTTACCATAAAGGGTGCAATATACTCCGTATAACCTGCATTGTCAGCTTCATCTAGAAAAAACTGTATTAATGCGCGTTGTAATTTTGCACCTTTTCCAATATAAAAAGGAAAACCAGCACCAGTTACCTTTACCCCAAGCTCAAAATCAATTAAATTATATTTCTTAGCTAAATCCCAATGAGCTATAGGCTCAAATGAATAATTAGGTGCCTGTCCTTTTTCGAAGACGGTTTCATTATCTTCGGCGCTTTTTCCCTGTTTTACTAATTGGTTGGGTACATTTGGCAGGGTGTACATTAATTCAGAAATTTGTTTTTCCAATTCTTCTACTTGAACTTTCAAATCAGTTTCTTGGGTTTTTAGTTCACTTGTTTTGGTTTTTAATTCATTCGCCTCATCTTGTTTACCAGACTTAAATAAGTCACCGATCGTTTTCGCAAGCTGATTTAACTCAGCAGAAACTGTTTCCATTTCTGTTTTGTTAATTCTCCATTGGGCATCTAAGGTCAGTATTTCATTCAAGGTTTCACTAACATCTAAATTTCGCTTGGCCAAACCGTCAATTATTGCTTGCCTGTTTTGACGAATATTGTTTATTTCTAACATAAATAAAATTTGAATTACAAAAATAAGGATTAATTACTAAATCCATTTGAGAAAATACATATCAAAAAACATACATTAAATCAAAAAAAAAGCCTCAAGAAATTCTTGAGGCCAAAACATATATTTTTTAAAGATTAGTTGATCTTAAAATTAAATGGTAGACGACAAACCGTTCTTTTAGCATCTCCACCAACTTCACCTGGCGACCATTTTGGCATTTTATTCAAAACTCGAGTTGCTTCTTTTACAAATTCATCACATCCTGTTCTGTTAGTCTCAACAGTAATATTTGTAATACTCCCGTCTTTTTCAACAGTAAACTTCATGAAAACACGACCTTGAGCGTCCATATCCATACAAATTTCTGGAAATTTTACATTCTCACCTAGGAATTTTTGAAGTTCTTTTTCTCCACCAGGAAATGCTGCCTCCACATCTGGAAATTCAACAGCCTCTTCTTGTTCAGGACAACCATCATTAGACGCAGGTCCGTATTCTTCAGGACATAAATCGACATCATTTAATACCCCATCATCATCCAGGTCATTGTCTACAGGACATCCTCCGTTTTCAACAGGACCAGCCGTTTCTGGACACTTGTCATCAATGTCACATACACCATCTAAATCGTAATCTGATTGACATCCATTACCCCCGTTAACAGGCTCTTTCGTTTCATTCGTTACTTTGATTTCTCCATCAGTAGGACCAACCGCAGGAGTAGGCGCTGCGACAGTTGTTGGCGGTGGTGGTGGTGGCGGTGGCGGTGGTGCATTTGCTTCTTCTTCTTTCGCATCTTTCTTATCAGATTTTGCGATTTCGGTTGACTGGTCTTCTCCTGAAACCGATTGGTAAGAAAAGGACGCCAAAACGATAGTGGCAATAAATAAAAATCCTGCAAAAATTAGAGGTATTCTCAATTTTTCAAGATTTGCTTCGGTACTTTTTTTACTTTCCATAATTTTGATTTTTCAGTACTTTACCAAATAACATTCCAAAAATAATACAAATAAAAGTTGAACTGAATTTACAATTAACTTTTTATTAACAACTACCCAATTAAATCTTTATAACCATCAGCATCTAAAAGTGAATCTAGTTCAGTTGAATCAGTAATTTTTACTTTCACCATCCAACCTTCATTATATGGATCTGTATTCACTAATTCTGGATTGCCATCTAAATTCTCATTCAATTCAAGAATTTCTCCAGAAATTGGCATAAACAAATCTGAAACAGTTTTTACCGCTTCAACGGACCCGAATACCTCTTCCTTTTCTAAGTTCTCCCCTACCGTTTCAATCTCAACATACACAATATCTCCTAATTCATGTTGTGCAAAATCGGTAATACCAATTACGGCTATATCACCCTCAACCCTAACCCATTCATGATCTTTCGTGAATTTCAAATTTGATGGAACGTTCATAATTTTCGATTTAAAAGCACGAAGATAATAAGATTATTTTCTAAACTATTGAGATTTTGCAAAAAGTTTTAAAATTCCATAAGTTGCGATTCCTAGCTTTCATTCATTTCCAGAAAATTCAACTTTTTCTTTAGTTCAAAAATTCTTTTCTCTTTGTAGTATCCTCTTATTTGAATGGCGGACTCAGTATAATAATGATGTCTGTTTTCAAGAAATTGCAATTGGAACAAAATCCAATCCTTTTCATTGAATTCACGACCAAAATTTTTAAGCTCTTCTCTCAATTTATCTGCTAATTCATAGTAATCTGCCCGACCTAAATAATCTAAATCTGCATCGCATAGAATTTTTGCCAACTTGCTAGTAGGAATTCCATTTAACTCAGTTGCCATAATGCAATTCTTAATTATTCTGATGTCCTCTTTATTGTAATTGTAATCCGGTAAATGAAGATCAGCAAATTGAAGAGCCAAAGATTCATTGGTTTCATATTTAACAGCAAAACCTATATCATGAAGCAAGGCGGCAGTTCTTAACAAGATTTTTTCATGGTTTGATAAACCTTCCACGTTAGCAAATCTAATAACCGCCTTTTCAACATCAAGTGAATGATTTAATGAATGATAACAACAAGAGTCAGGCAATATTGATTTGAGTTGATTCAAAATAAAATTTCGAGCACGCTTAAACTCAATATTCTCAATTTCAACCAAATGCAACCAGTCTTTTTTTTGACTCTGACATAATAAACCTTGAATTTCAAATAAATCTATAATTCCTCCTCTTTTAGCGATGACAATAGATTTATCTTTTTCAAATTTTAAGTAGGGCTGAATCTTTTTCTGCGTTAACTCAGTAACTAAAATTGTATTTGCACTTGAAGCTTTTTCGGTTCTAGCTGCAATATTTACGGTGTCACCCCAAATATCAAAATGAAACTTTGTTTTTCCAATAACGCCAGCAACTAGTGGTCCTGAATGAATACCTATGCGAATTTCCCAAAAGTCTTTGTTGAAAGCTTGATCAACTAATTTCTGAATCTTCATAAAATGTTGAATCTCCAAAGCTGCCATGCACATGCGTAAATCCGGGAACGGTTTATTTTCAGAGACACCCGCCGTAACCAAATATGCATCCCCTATCGTTTTTATTTTTTCTAAATGATAACGCGTAATTATTTCATCAAACTTATTGAAATACCTGGTCAATTTTTTTGCAACTCTTGCAGGTTTTAACTCTTTTGTTTTAAAAGAAAACTCAACAATATCCATAAACATTACAACCGCATGATCTATTTTTAAAGGCTCTGGATAGTTCTGCTCGTAAAAGTTTCTGATTACATTTTCAGGATATAAATGCTGTAGAAAATTACTTATCCGAGTTTTTTCAAAATGAATATTTTTCCAATTTTCAATTTTTTCCCTTATAAAACTAAAACTCCCTGTCAGCCAAACATCTGTTAAATTCAGGTTAAAATATGATTTATCAATTTTTACCTCATCTGAAACATATCCTATAATCCATGGCGAGTGAAAATTACACCTTAATTGTACATTATAAACAAAATATTTTACTTTTTCAGAAAAATGTTCCAGGTTAATTAGTACTAAACCAATAGGTAGAGAAAGTATTTTTTCATAACCTTCTTCGATTGTTGTTACTCGAATTGGATTATTTCCATTTCCTAGCAATGAATTAATTAATGAGTCTGCATAGTTGTCTTCAGATTCTATAATTAAAATTGATAAAAACTTATTCGTCATTTTACAAGAACATCTTCCAATGCTATCTGAATTTCCAAAAGTTCTAATATTCGATGAATTACCTTATCCATTATAGAATCTGGACAAGATGCTCCAGATGTAATTGCTATGGTTATAGTCTCTTTTGGAGGTAAAAATTCTATTCGTGTATTTGTTTCTTTTTTGTGTATGTCAAAATACTGGATTTCCTTATTAGAGAGTAATTCCAAGGCTCCGTTTATAAAATATACAGGATACTTTGATTCCATTAACTCAACCAAATGTGTTGTATTTGAACTATTATACCCGCCAACTACAATGCCTAAATCTGCTGGATATTCCATCAAGCCCAAGGTGGCACTTTGATTGTCATTCGTAGCATAACACAAAGTATCTCTGGTATCTGCCATGTAATTTTTTATATTCTCCTCGCCAAACTTTTCAATCATTACTCTACGTAAAAAATCAGTTATTTCCTGTGTTTCACTTGCCAACATGGTTGTTTGATTAACTACGCCTATTTTTCGTAAGTGAATTTCTGGATCAAAATTTTCGGAATATCTACCTGCAAAATCCGAATAAAAACTCTCATTCGATTTATCATCGGTAATGTATGATGCCAATAGTTTCGCTTCAACGATATCTTTGAGAATTAACGACGGCGCAAACTGAGTGCTTCTTGAAAAAGTTGCTCGTGTTTCCTCGTGATTGTATTTTCCGTGAATAAGAATTGTATGATCCGTTTCTCCTAGTTTCTCAGATCGATTCCAAACCTTTTCAACAAAAGGACAGGTTGTATTGTATTTTTGTACATCTATCCCTTTAGAAACAAGTAAATGTTCAATTTCAACAGTGGTTCCAAATGCCGGAATAAGTACGATATCTTCACTTGATAATGTATCAAAATCTATAAGTTGCTTTCCAGATGTATCTTGAAGAAATTGAATTCCATTGGCATTTAAATCTTCGTTAACATCCGGATTATGAATCATTTGACTTAATAAAAAAATTCTCTTTCCTGGATTTTCATCCAAAGCGCGATATGCTCGTTCAATGGCATTTTCAACCCCGTAACAAAATCCAAAATGTCGTGAAACAAGAAATTTAACCTTACCAAAATCTAAAATAGTTGGAGAGAAATCTTTCTTTCTAGGATCGTCCAATTTTCTTTGCGCCTTTACTTTTGAAATTATTGGAGAACGATAAAATTCAGGAATTTGGAATTGTTTCATGGAGCTATTTTCATTTTAACCGCCGAATTGCAATATTGTTTTACACTAACAAATGTAAAGATACGTGTTTATTGAAATTCTGGCGCATGGATATTTCAATTTAATTGGGATTTTTCAACATCTGTTTTGTAACTTTGAACCGATGGACTTTAAGCAAATAATTCAATCAGTTAGGAATAAAGAATTTAAACCCATATACATTTTGCATGGGGATGAACCTTACTTTATTGATAAAATCAGCCATATTATTGAAGAACATGCCTTAGAAGAACATGAACGCGATTTTAATCAAACAATCGTTTATGGTAGGGATGCAGATTTGGTAAATCTCATCAGCGAATTGAAAGGATATCCAATGATGTCAGAAAGACGATTAGTAGTTCTTCGTGAATCGCAAGAATTTAAACAAATCGATTTACTTGAAGCCTATGTTGAAGCACCGTTAGACTCCACTATTTTTGTAATCTGTTACAAATACAAAACACTTGATGCGCGCAAAAAGCTGATCAAAGAAGCAACAAAAAAAGGAGTTGTATTCAAGTCAGATAAGGTCAAAGAATATCAATTACCTGATTGGATTGTTGGATATCTGAAGGAAAAAGGGTTTACGATAAATTCAAAGGCGACCATGCTTCTTGCTGAAAATGTAGGCAATGACTTGTCACGTTTGGTAAATGAAATTGAGAAATTAAGTATAATTCTTGAAAAGGGGACTGTTATAACCGAACAACACATTGAAGAAAACATAGGCATTTCAAAGGATTATAATGTTTTTGAACTTACTAATGCCATTTCTAAACTTGATGTGTCAAAGGCGAATAAGATTGTAAATTATTTTGAACATAATCCAAAGGCTACCGATTTAACCGTTGTTGTAAGTAATTTATTCAAATTTTTCACGCAAATCATGCGCATTCATTTCTTCCCAAATAAATCAAGGGATTATGTTGCGAATGCATTGAAAGTACATCCGTTTGTAGCAGGGGAACTAAGTCAAGCTTCAGGTAAATTTCCACCAAAAAAAATTGCCGCAAATATTGAAATATTATATGAATTTGATTTGCGATCAAAAGGCATCAACAGTAATAATGTTGAACAAGGAGAATTATTGAAAGAACTAATATTCAGATTATTACATTAATGCACCGATTTTACACTCCTGAACTAACCCTTGACTTTACTCATTTAACTTTATCAGAAGCTGAATCAAAACATGCCATTCAAGTAATGCGTATGCAAAATGGTCAACAAATTGAGCTTTTCAATGGGAGAGGAATTTCTGCTATTGGCACTATCATAGACAACCACCCGAAAAGATGTAGTTTATCATTAGATCAAAAGGTAGAACATAGCTTCGAATCACCTATACATATTGCCATTGCTCCAACAAAAAACATAGAACGATTAGAATGGTTTATCGAAAAAGCAACGGAAATTGGTATAACTGAAATAAGTTTAATTCTTTGTCAAAATAGCGAACGTAGAGATGTTAAATTGGAGCGACTGGAAAAAATATTAATTTCAGCGGTTAAGCAATCGGGAAGATATTATATTCCAAAACTAAATCCCCTTGAAAAATGGAACAGTTTCCTAAAGAAACAACCAAATGGTTTGATTGCTCATTGTAGAACTGGCGCTAAAAAAAGAGTGACTGATTTTTTTGACAATCAATTGATTGCTATAGGTCCTGAAGGTGATTTTACACAAGAAGAAATACTAGCGGCTCTAGAATCAGGGTATGCAAGTATTACTTTAGGTCAGACAAGGCTTCGAACTGAAACTGCGGCACTTGTAGCATGTGTAGAAGCGAGGAGTAAAAACTGAAATCATTTTTAATATTTCTGTGGCCTGATTGAAAAGAAATTCAAAATCTTTATGGATTATATTACCAAGATCTTTTAAATCTTTATTGTTTTCAAACAAGTGATAAATGAACAATGACAAGGTCTATTCCTTCAGTTATACGATGATTATCCAAAAAGCGATTTATTCTCGCCCTCTATCGAACGTCTAAGTTTCGACTTTACTCTTTTCAAATCAATTATTTCTTAGGCACTTCAGCAGATAATTTTAACCCATCCTCCAACCATTTCTTGAAGGCAGGGGCATTTCCGTGATGTTCAAAATCAGCCGGTCCATTATCTAGATCCTTTCCATCGGGAGAAAGCATTCTATAATGCGGTTGAGAATTGCTTTTGTAACGGCTCATCTGCAAGAATCCCCATTTATGTCCAACTTGTGTGATTTTCATTTTCTTCCCTGGAGCGTATTCTAATTCTTTATGCTCAGAATCCGGTAATTCCTTTTTCTCATCCACATACAAGGAAGCAACAACAACTTTATCCTTTAAGATGGATAAAACACCATCTGCATTCCAAACTGTCTCTTCCATTTTTCGACAATTTTGACAACCCCAACCTGTAAAATCAAGCATTAAAGGTTTGTTTACCTTTTTAGCATAGGCCAAGGCTTTATCATAATCATCGAACATCATGATTCCATGTACTCCTTCATGCATTCCCTCAACATGTTCAGAGGCGGCGGCAGAATTTGTGGAAGAGGTTTGTTTCCATTCACTATAGGTTGGTGATGGAGGAAATCCACTGATTAATTTTAACGGAGCACCCCACATTCCTGGAATTAAATACGCAACAAAAATTAATGTAGTTGTTCCTAATAAAACTCGTCCAACTGACAATCTCTCCAATGGACTATCATGCGGTAATTTAAATCCACCAAACAAATAAACAGCCAAAGCAGTAAAGATTCCAATCCAGATAGCAATGAATAATTCTCTTTCTAATAAATGAGCTTGTGAAACTAGATCTGCAGTTGATAAAAATTTAAATGCCAATGCCAATTCTAAAAACCCAAGAAACACTTTTACTGTATTTAACCAACCTCCTGACTTAGGTAGTGAATTCATCCAACCTGGAAAAGCAGCGAACAATGTAAATGGCAAGGCTAAAGCTAAGGAAAATCCAAACATACCAACGAATGGGGCTATTCCACCTATGGATGCAGACTGTACGAGCAACGTTCCAACTATTGGGCCTGTACATGAAAAGGAAACTAAGGCAAGTGCTAATGCCATAAAGAAAATACCAATAAAACCTCCTTTATCTGAAGCTTTATCGGCTTTATTTAACCAAGAGTTTGGAAGTGTTATTTCAAAAGCACCCATGAATGAAACAGCAAAAACCACCAATAAAATAAAGAAAATTAGGTTAAACCAAATATTTGTAGATAATGCATTCAATGCAGCTGGTCCAAAAATAGCAGTTACAATCGTACCTAAAATAACATAAATTGCAATAATTGAAAATCCATAAAAAAGGGCATTTCTAATTCCCTTAGCTTTGTTTTTACTTGTTTTAGTAAAAAAACTAACTGTCATCGGAATCATTGGAAAGACACAAGGTGTAAGCAATGCAGCAAATCCGCTGAGAAAAGAAAGAATGAAAATAACCCAAATAGAACTATTTGAACTAGTATTTTGTGTTGATTTGGCTTCAACTTTCTTTTTGTCTGAATTTACATTTCCTTGAGAATTATTTTCACTAGCAACTGGGGCAGTTGCAAGTACACTATCTATTTTCTCCTTGCTCAAGGAACAAGCTTTTGCAGGCAATGAAAACTTCATGGTGAATTCAGGGAGGCATTTTACGTCATTACAGGTTTGAAAAGAAAACGAACCCGAAATCGTCAGATCTTTTTCTGAAGAAATTAGAATTTTTCGTTTTATAATAAAGCTTCCTTTGTGATAACTTAATATTTCATCAATATCCGTATTGTTTTCAATTACAGGTTGTGGCTCAATCACTCCTGAAACGACTGTAATCCCAGCAAGTGGATTTACATTTAGCAGAGTTGGGAGGGAGAAAGAGCCCGCTGGAAGTTTATTTGAATTAATATGCCAGCCAGGAACGACAGTAACTTTAGCAACAATAAATGCCTCGCACCCATTTTGCTCGAGTGAAAATATAGCTTTAACCTTATCTTCTGGACTTTCCATTTGAGCATATGTTTTACTCAAGAATAGAGCAGTAGAAAGAAATAATAAAACTTGCAGCAACTTCATCATTTTTCTATTTTAATTGTAAATTTCTCTTCTTTTGGAGGTAAGCATTTCGTTTTATCACAAACCATGTAGGTGATTGAAATTTCTAATTCGGTATTTTTTTTAACCTTAACTTTCTGCTTAAAATTGGCATAATCATCAAAAACGGAAATATGGGCCATGAAATTCTCATCATACATGGCATGAACATTTTCTTCACTAATCTTTCCTTTAATTTTGACATTTTTATTTTTAGTGAATTTGATTGTTGTTGGAATAGGGCCAGCGTTCGGTGAAACATATTGACTATACAAATGCCATTCTTTTTTAATTTTGGCCTTGATAATTACTTCCGAACTTTCTTTCGAATAGGAAGCACTCCATTGCACCACATCTTGGGCGGATAAAGAACCAGCAAAAAGTAAAAAAAACAGGAGAAAAATTCTCATCAAACTTATATTTTTATTTCTATAATCCTACTAATTGGAATCCAAACACCTCCTTTGAGACAAATAAATTTAGATCCCGCTGCCCAAATGGTAGTTTCAACCTTCTTAACATTTAAGTCGTCTTGAAAATAAATTGCAACTTTAGTATGATGCGCATTTCCTAAAATGGTTGCCTGTTCAATTTGTTTTACTAATTCTGGATGTTGACTTACCTTACTGTTTTCTTTAAATGAAAGGTTCGAAATTTCTTCTTTTTGTATTAATTCAGCCTCCATGACAAACGATTTTATTTCTTAAAGTAACGCAAAAAAAATCTAATTATTTGCAGTAAAATCTAAATTATTTTCTTACCATTCAATAATTCTTGCTGAAGCTTGAATACTTTGATCAACAAACCTTCCATCTAAATAATTAAAATATCCTGAAACTGAGATCATTCCGGCGTTATCCGTACAGAATTGAAAGTCAGGAATAAACACTTTCCAATTTTTATTTTTCTCTAACATTTTTAAGCGAGCTCTAATTCCACTATTGGCTGAAACCCCACCAGCTATTGCAATAGAAGTAATACCCGTTTCATTTGAGGCTTTTTCAAGCTTGTTAAACAAAATATCCAAGATTGTTTTTTGTAAACTTGCACACAAATCATTCAAATTATCATTCACAAAATTTGTATTTTTCTTTTTTTCTTTTTCTAAATAATATAAAAACGAAGTTTTAAGCCCACTAAAACTGAAATCATAATCTCCTACATTTGGTTTTGCGAATTGAAAACGATTTTCATCACCTAATTGGGCATTTCGATCAATCAATGGACCTCCAGGATAGGGTAATCCCATAATTTTAGCACATTTATCGAATGCCTCACCTGCCGCGTCGTCAATTGTAGATCCTAAAATTTCAAAATCATAAAATGATGTTACTTTCACAATTTGTGTATGTCCACCCGATACTGTCAAACACAAAAAAGGAAAACTTGGTTTATTATTATGCTCATTATCAATAAAATGTGCCAAAATATGTGCTTTCATATGATGCACATCAATTATTGGTTTTTCGAGAGCTAAACTCAATGCCTTTGCAAATGAAGTTCCCACCAGTAAAGACCCTAAAAGTCCTGGTCCACGTGTAAATGCTATTGCATCAATCTTATCTAATGATATTCCTGCTTTGGTTATCGCTTCATGTACAACAGGGATAATATTTTGCATATGTGCCCTACTTGCTAATTCAGGTACAACACCCCCATATAGTTCATGTATCTTTTGTGTAGAAATTACGTTAGACAATACTTGTGTATTACAAGAAACTGCTGCAGAAGTATCATCACATGATGACTCAATGCCTAAAATATAAATTTCTGTATGCGCCAATATTAATTAAATTTGTAGGTTATACTAAATAAATGACAAAAGTATTGAAAATCATTGGCAGAATAACGGGTATCCTACTCGAATGGCTGTTAATTGTTTTTTTTCTTTTTGCTTTTTTCATTCGAACCTCGACATTTCAAACTTATTTAGCTAAGGTAGCAACAACTTATTTATCCAATGAACTAGATGCAAAAATGTCAATTGACAAAGTTGATATTTTGTTTTTTGATCGTGTTGAACTTGTAAATGTTTATGTTGGAGACCAGCAAAATCAAACACTTGCCTTTCTACAGTCAATTATTATCAATATCAACCTTTTGGACATTGCTAAGCAAGAATTCGGTATTGATAACGTGAAGTTATCGAAGGGGCAAATTAAAATTACTCGCTCAGCAAAAGATGGAAAATACAATTATGCCTTTCTTGAAGAATATTTTGGTTCCTCTAAAAAAACACCCGAACCTACCCCCTTTTCGTTAAAGATTGATCATATTCAATTAACTCAAATTGACTTTGAATACGATGATTTTCGTAAAGCAAGATCAAAAGATGGTATCGATTGGGATCATTTAGCTATTAAAAATCTAACGCTATCAGCGAGTGACTTTTTTGTTAATCTAGATACTTTTCAGGCAAATATTAACGAATTAAAACTCAAGGAAAAATCTGGATTTACTATAAACCAGTTGGCTGGACAACTAACGATTGATAAAAAAGGAATTCAATTAAAGGACTTAGATCTTTGTACCAATGAATCCGAATTAGTCGCAGATAAATTAAATCTACTTTATTCAAAAGGTGAAGATTTTGAAGATTTCACAAATAAAGTAAAATTTGATGCGTCAATAATTCAGTCATCCATTTCATTAAGTGAATTAGCCTATTTCACACCTGATACAAAAGGAATGGAAGATTTTGTTTATTTGAAAGGTGACATTTCAAATACTATTAATCAACTGGCATTAACTAATTTTTCTATTGGATTTGGTAAGGTTTCAAAAATTCAAGGCGACTTCATATTACCAAATTTTGAGGATACATCAGCATTAAAAATAAATCAAAAAATAAATTACGCTTATATTTCAGTTGAGGACATAACAAATTTCAAACTGCCTAAAAGCGCTGGAATAAGTAAGCTTAACCTAGGAAAAGAAGTTGAACGTTTAGCTTATTTTGAAACCAAAAATTTTCTCATTAATGGAACACCAAATGATATTTCACTACTTTTTGAATCGACTAAAACAAAATTAGGTGAGGTGAAATTAAATAGTCCGCTTCAAATAAAGACGTTTGATTCAAAAATGGAATTTAATACAAATTCAAAAAGTGGGAATGATTTAGTTTTCGTTGACTTCAATTTAGGAGAATTGCTTGCTGATAATTCGTTGAATAAAATTGACGGGGAAATAAGCATGAATTCAACCTATTACAACAACGGAAATTTTGAAATAACTCAGTTAGATGGAAAAGTAAATCACTTTGACATTCAAGATTATTCGCTTCACAATGCAAAAATTACGAATGGTTCACTTATTAATAACGTATTTCAGTCGGATATTCAATTGGACGATGATATTTTAAAGCTAACTTATTCAGGATATATTGATTTAAAGGGTGATAAGGAACTGAAATTCAAAATTAATTTAACAGAAGCCCTGTTGAACAGTTTAAACCTAGCCCGAAGTAAGAAAGCTTCTAAACTTAAATCAAACATAAATGTGGATATCAAAGGTTTAGACCCCTCAACAATGAGTGGTAGAGTTGTATTTACCGGTTTTGTTTTTAAGGAAGGTCAAGAAGAAATAGACATCGATAGCATTGTATTAAGTATTGCTCGTAGCAAGGAAGAAGATGTATTTAAAATTGATGCTTCAAATTTCTTTGATCTCGAGGTTAAAGGAAAATTTGATCTAAAAAGCATTGGTGATGAATTCACAAATCAGTTAACAGATGCATTCCCTTTTTTAACAAGTCGTTTTCCTAAAAAGAAGGTTTTGAAGAAAAACCATTTTACATATGTCCTAACAATCAATGAAACAAATTCGTTGATTGGTCGATTTTTTCCAAACATTAAAAATTTCAAAATATCTGATGGCACCAATATCAATGGAAGTTATGATGCAGTTAACGATTATTTCAACTTAAATTTTGTTTCTCTTAACGGGATTTCTTTTGATGACATAAAAATTGGAACTATTACTGTCAATCAAACAATAGATAAGGACAATTTGAATATTAATGTTGATATGTTAAATGCATCCTATGGTAAAAAGGTTAAATTTAATACGATTAATTTTACAACATCTAATCAAAGTGCTCGAAAAGATCTTCTTACTTCAACAATTTCATGGAAAACAACGGATAATATAAACTCAAACTTGTCCTGGCTAACAACAATTAAAGATGCTGAAAACTTTGAAATTAACTTAAATGAGTCGGATTTTTCTATAAACAGTCAAATTTGGCATATAAATGAATCAGCCTATATTTCGTACAATCCCAAATCCATTTTATTTGAAAACTTCCTTCTTACCAATGAATCTCAAAAAATTGGTTTAAATGGTAGTTTATCACAAACAAGTAGTGACTCGCTAGCCTTCAATCTTGAAAATATTGATTTAGCTGAGTTAGATAAATTATTAGGGCTTAAACAAGGATTAAATGGAAAATTGAATGGGAAAGGAAAAATTTCTGATCCATTCAAAAGTACAATCGTAAGTAGCAAATTAGATATTCTTGAATTCAAGCTTCAAAAACAAGAGGTTGGTGATGTTCGAGTAGAGCTTGATTGGGATCCTTCAAAAGACCATTTAAATTTAGAAGGTAATATTAAAAACAAAGGAAAAACCAATTTTGAATACCGAGGAAAGTACTACTTTTCAAGAGCTAAAGATAATTTAGATTTCTTGTTAAACTTTCGAGATTTTGATATTTCGTTTGCAAATGCCTATGTTGACAAAGATGTAATAAGTAATATTAGAGGCGCCATCTCGGGTACATTAAAAATAAACGGCACTCCTAAAAAACCAATTTTCCTTAGTAATGATCTTTACATTAAAAGAGCCAAGGCAAAAATTGAACTTTTAGGAACAACCCTTGCTATTAATGGAAAGTTTAACATTAAAGACAATGATATCTATGGTGATAAAATTGAAGTATTGGATGAGGAGAACAATAGAGCATTACTAAATTTTGGTCTCAACAATTTCCTAGGGAAATGGGATTATGATATTTCATTAGATCTTTTAGAAAGCCTCAATCCATCAAGACGATTTCTTGTATTAAATACAAATTATAAAGACGGAGATTATTACTACGGGAAAGTATATGGAACAGGAAATTGTAATATTTCGGGAAATGAAAATCAATTGGATATTTTTGTTGATATTAAAACGAGTAAGGGAAGCAAATTAGTATTGCCGTTATACGGTGTATCTGAAATTGAAGAAGATGATGATTTCATAACCTTTACAAAATCGAATGCAAACGTTGATACTGTTAAGAAAATTGACCTTTCAGGAGTTAACTTAGACTTGAATTTTGAGGTTACACCTGAAACAGAACTGAATGTTGTATTTAACGATCAAACTCAAGATAAAATTGTCTGTTTTGGAAATGGAAAAGTCAATATGAAAATTGATGACAAGGACAATGATATTAAAATGGCTGGAAAATACAATATAGACAATGGTAGCAAATACAATTTTGCTATGGGCCAGATTAAAAAAGAGTTTAATATAGAATCCGGCAGTTTTATAGAATGGACGGATAACATAGAAGATGCAACAATTAATATTATTACCTCATTCAATACAAGGTCAGATTATGGTGCACTTGCCCCTGAATTGGAAGAAACAACTTTAGCAAATCAGCCGGTAAATTGTGAATTACTTTTAAATGGCCAACTATTGAAACCAGAGATTACGTTTAATTTAAAATCAGACCCCAACATTCCGGAAACTGGAAAGGCATTATTAGGCAGGGTACTTGATGATAAAAGTGAAATTAATCGACAATTTTTCTCGTTACTCGTATTCAACAGGTTTCAGCCATTAAAAGGAAATATTTCAGCAAGTGGATCTGCCGCCTTAGATTTAGCGGAGGCACAAATCAATGATCTTTTGTCTAAAGCATCTGAAGAATTTAAATTGAAAATGAATATTTCCAAAGAAATTGAATTAAATGTTGAGAAAAGATTTTTTGAAGAACGTCTAATAATTACTACCTCAGTTGGTGTAGAAACTGGAGCAGAACAATCGGACGGAACAACAGAATCTTCTACCGCCTCCACAACAAGCAAAAACACGTTAATTGGTGATGTTAGAATAGAATATTTAATTAATGAAAAAGGTACTTTTCGGGTAAACGCATTCAATGAATCAAACAGAAATACCGTAAATCAATCCGCTGGTTTATTTACCCAAGGAGCTGGTTTAAATTATCAAGAAGAATTTAATGGCCTTGATGACTTTCAGTTGATCCAATCATTTTTAGATATTTTCAGACCAAAAAGGAATAAGAAAGTAAAAATCAAACGTAAAAAACGTCAGATTCGAGTAGACGATGCCATGAAGAAAAAAAACATCAAAACAGAAAAATTAATAACACCAACGAAAATTAAAAACTAGGAAGGTTTTATTCCTTCATCGCCGCTCTTCTAATTCTATCATTCAAGCTTTTCCCAATGCCAATATCTGGAAGTAACTTGATGTAAATACGATCCAATTGCATCTGATCAAGTTCATAAAATGTACTGTATAAATTTCTAGATGCCTCTTCAAAATTTTGGCTTTCAGATAAAAACACCTGGTTATCATCAGGAATGCCTTCCATTTTATGTTCGTTAAAAAGAATTACACCTGTTTTGGAAGTTCGTTGGATTTCAGAATTTTCAGTAACAAGTAACAAATTGGTTTTAGGTGCATAATGATGTTTCACCATACCCGGCGCGACAATTAATTCTCCTGCCTCATTTTTTATATATACATCCTTACCACAAACCTCCATTATTTCTTCAATTGTTATTTGACCCAAACGATAAACTATAGTTTTTCCGTCTTCAAAACCAATAATTGTGGACTCAATCCCGACTTGGCAAGCCCCACCATCTATTATCAATGGAAGTTCATCACCAAACTGTAAACGGACGTGATCGGCACATGTAGGGCTGATTGAACCGTATTTATTGGCACTGGGTGCGGCAAGTGGGAAATTCAATTTACTTAGTAATTTTAAAGTAAGCGGGTGGTTTGGAATTCGCACCCCTACTCTGTTGCTACCAGCTGTTATGTTTGAGGGAATAATGTGGTTTTTTGGCAGTAAAAGTGTTAAAGGTCCAGGCCAAAATCTTTGTGCTAATAAAAGTGCCTTTTCTGGAAAATTGCTTGTCAAACTTAAAACCTGTTCAATGGAACCACAATGAACAATTAGAGGATTTGTTTGAGGTCTATTTTTTAAAGAAAAAAGCTTACTCACAGCTAGTTCAGAAAAAGCATTTGCTGCTAATCCATAAACAGTTTCTGTTGGTATTGCAACCACTTTGTCCTCTTTCAATAATTCAATTGCTTGTTCCACAGTTATGTTATTAACCAATAAGCGACTAAATTCATTAACCACAAACTTTATCGACGAAAATGTATTTTTGTGAATAAGATCAAATTCCATTTTTGAAATCCAAATTGACTCGGTAATTCCCTCCTCCACTTGGCAAGTGGTATCTTGATATTGTCTTATTTGAAAATGATACCAATTTGTTTTTTTTAAATGCCACTTCCCTTTAAAAAAATAAGTGTGAAAAGTTGAACAAATTAATTCTTGTAAATGAAGTTTTTTTATTCCGCATTCCTCTTCAATCTCTCGTTCTGCCGCAAATTCAAAAGTTTCCTTTGATTCTAACTTCCCCTTGGGTATGTCCCAAAAGCCATTTCTTTTGATGAATAAAAATTCACCTTCAAATTCAACAATACCACCTGCTGCCTCAACGAAGATGAATTCTGAAAAAAAACGAGTGAAGTTGAAAATTGAATCATTTGTTAAAACAATGATTTCCTGTGATTCATCAAATTGTTTTAACCTCGGTAGTATTTCTTCTACAAGCAAAATTTCACCCTTATATTCGATAAAAGGTATACCATTTGTAAATTCCACTTTATTTGTGAAGTTTACTCCCCTATTTTCAATAAAAACTTTGTACATTTGCGACCATGATCTACCACAAAGATAAAGCTTTAAAAATTGCTGAGTTTCTTTTGCAAATCAAAGCAGTGAAATTGCAGCCAAAAAATCCTTTCACATGGGCGTCTGGCTGGAAATCTCCGATATACTGTGATAATAGAATTACCTTATCATTCCCAAATATTCGAACATTCATTCGGCAGGCATACGCCCAATCAATATTGGACTATTTTGGAAAACCTGACCTTATAGCTGGAATTGCTACAGGTGGTGTGCCTCAAGGTGTTTTAGTAGCACAAGAACTAGGAGTGCCCTTTATTTATGTTAGAAGTTCACCAAAGGATCATGGAATGGGAAATATCATTGAAGGATATTTTGAAAAAGGTCAGCGAGTTGTAGTTATTGAAGATTTAATTTCAACAGGTGGAAGCAGCATAAAGGCAATTCAATCGTTGCGTGAAGCAGGATTAGATATAAAAGGTTTGGTGGCCATTTTTACCTATGGTTTTGAAATTTCAATCAAAAATTTTGCAGATGCTGAATGCCCGGTTCTCACTTTATCTGATTATGACACCCTGGTTGACTCTGCATTGAAAACAAAGTATATTACTGAAGATGATATAGTTTCACTGCACAAATGGAGAGAAAAACCAGATTCTTGGAAACCATAAATAACCTATGCAAATTCTGAGTCAAGAAGTTGAAATTCATGCTACAACTAATCAAGTATTAGAATTTATTTCCATTTCGTCAAATATTGAAAAACTTCTTCCTCAAGATAAAATTTCAGATTTCAAATTTGACGAAAATAGTTGTTCTTTCAAAGTTCAAGGAGGAATTATAATTTCACTTATTCAATCTGGAAGAGATGAAAATAAACTTTACTTAACGTCAGGAGAGAAATCACCTTTTCCTTTTAAACTAACCATTCATACTTTTACAACCAATAAAGGATGTAAGGGGTTTATCGAATTTAATGGTGAAGTAAATGCTTTTTTAAAAATGTTGGTTGAAAAGCCTTTAAGTGCCCTTTTTAATTATATGACGAATCAAATGAAAGAACAGTTTTTAAATTACTGAACTATCTTCACTTTTATCTTTGCTTTCGACTACTTTCGGCCCTTTTTTCCGTCTTGATAAAGAAAGTACAATACTAAATAAAATGGTATAGATCATTAGTGCTTTAGTTATTTTAAAGTAAAATGGTTCATCAAAATTAGAATAAACTGTATAACCTAGGAATAAACAAAACACCAGTGAATTAATAAAGGAGACTATTACAAGCAATTTATTTCTTTTCGAAACGAACCTAAGATTAAACAAATTCAAAAGGATAAAAAGAAAAATTATCAGTTGATATTTCCAAGTTAAAAAGAACCATTCCTTATCTATATTCATAAGAAAAGATAAACTTACAAAATAGCTCAATATCCAAACAACTAGGCGAATACCATTTTTAAGTTCAGATAAAACAATAATTATTTGTTGAAAAAAAAGGCTGGAAAACACAGCCATTAAAACTAAAGAGTTAAAAGTCAGATTTCGATACGCTAAATAGGAGAATAAGATAAAAAGTACAAAAGATTTTACGAATAAAAATTTAGGGAGAATATGAAACTTATTTTTCATTTAGTCTTCGAGATTTTTCAACCGAACAGATTAAATTCCAAAGTGCTCTAGCACCGACATTCGCATCCCAATCTCCTGAATTTCCTGGTGATACTTCATTTAAATCAAATCCAATAATTCGTTTACCCGCGTCAACAAGTTTAAAGAAAAGAAAGTTAATTTCCTCTAAAGTGAAACCACCCGGAACAGGAGTTCCCGTATTTGGACAAAGTGAAGGAATCAAACCATCAATGTCAAAACTAATGTAAACATTTTCAGGTACTTTACTAATTATTTCATCCACTTGAGATGCCCATGTTTGACCACTAAACTGCTTTTCTTTTAACTCCCAATCAAAAAAGGTTTCCACTCTGCCTTGCGATGCTTCAATTAAATCCACTTCACATTGTGCAATATCTCTAATTCCTACTTGAACTAATTTAGAAAGATTGGAACATGTTTGTAAAACATTGTACATGATACTCGCATGAGACTGACTAAAATTCTCATAAGACTCGCGTAAATCAGCGTGCGCATCAATTTGTAAAATTCCAAATTCAGAATACTTATTGTTTAATGCTTGTATCAATCCTAGTGGTGTCGAATGCTCTCCTCCTAAAACTCCAACAATTTTATTATTATTTAAAAGTATTTCACAGCGGTCCTTTAAATTAGAAGTTAACGCTTTATGAGCAACATCAACTTCCGAAAGAAAAGATGAAAATTCAGAATGATCGTCTGATCCAGTTTCTAAATGTTGAATATACTCCAAAGAACCAATTGATAACTTTTCATTTATAGCCAACCAATCTTCTGAAATTGGAGTCATGAATACCTTGGTGCTATATGCCTTAGCTAATTTAGGATGATAAAAATCTAATTGTGTTGATGCATCTAATATGGCCTTTGGTCCCAAACTTGTCCCTTTACCGTAAGAAGCTGTTACATCCCAAGGTACTGGAATAATAATTATGTCTGCTTCATTTTCAGAAACTGGGAAACCAAATAAATTCCCGTTTGCAATACCTACATCATTTGGATTAAAATCAGTCATCACTCTAATTTACTTTTCAATAAATATTTCAGCCCTTCTATTTAAAAATTTACCACTCGTCGTTGTGTTTAAAAATTTTGGTTCTAAATCACCAACATACTGGATTTCAATTTTATCTGGACTAATTCCCGAATTAACGAGAAATTTTTTAACCGATTCTGCACGCTTCTTTGAAATGTCCATCTTTTTACTAAATTCCCCACCGTTATCAGCATGACCAACAATTACAATTTTCTTTGACGGATTATTTTTTATCATGGATACAACCTCTGATACCAAGGCATTTTCTTGTGGCAAGAAGGTACTTTGCCATTGACTAAAATGAAGATCGGTAACACTTGTCATTCCAGCGATTGCATTAACATAATTCGTATACTCAGGAACTGATGAATTTGGATTATTCGAGTTATTATTGGCGTTGTTGTTATTCTGATTTGAAGAGTTATTATTATTGTTTGGATTATTCGAGTTGTTATTGGCGCTGTTATTATTCTGATTCGCGGAGTTGTTATTGTTGTTTGGATTATTCGAATTATTATTGGCATTGTTGTTATTCTGATTCGAAGAGTTGTTATTATTGTTTGGATTATTCGAATTATTATTGGCATTGTTGTTATTCTGATTCGAAGAGTTGTTATTGTTGTTTGGATTATTCGAATTATTATTGGCATTGTTGTTATTCTGATTCGAAGAGTTGTTATTGTTGTTTGGATTATTTGAATTATTGTTTGCGTTATTGTTATTCTGATTATTGGCAACATTATTAATTGCCTTTTCAGGACAACCATTATTCACTTGATCCCCTTTTTCATTAGGACATTCATCATAGAAGTCAAAAATTCCATCGCCATCTGTATCAATATTTTTTAGATTTCTGCCTTTGATGTCAACTAAGGCACCAATTTCAGTATTGTCTTCTTCATCCAGATAATTTATTACCCCATCATTATCATCATCACCAAGCTTTTTGGCTAATTCTTCTTTTTCAAGTTTCAACTTATTATTTTCATCTTCTAAGTATCTCATATCCGGATAACAAGGTGAGTAACTCCAATCATAATGTTCCGGATTCTTACCAAGATAATAATTAACTCCTACTGTGGCATTTGCAATAAAGCCATCAAAACCTCTTTTGGCAACCGTAGAATGCATATCAAAAGTATATTTTTGATAGATGTGCCAAATAAATGAAGCATCTACATTAATGGCTAATCTTTTCGAAATTTTATATTGAGGTGTAAATCCAAATAAGAAATTTACCATTCTATCATTTTCAGATGCTACTTTGCTTGTTAGAAGAGACGCCCCACCTCCAAAATGAAACAACAAACTCGTTTTTTCAGAAAAATTTTCAAAAGTAAATATCCTACCAATATCTAAAACACCTTGAATAGATGTTCTGTAATAGTGCGATTTAAAAGGAAGACTGTTTCCATTAACACCGACAACATCATTGGTTACTCTATCATAACCGCCGTCAAGTTTAATTCCGAATTTATTATTGAACATGTAACGCACTCCACCGGAAGTATGAAAAAAGGAAACAGTATTTGACCAATAACCTGGCGTATATGGTTTAACAGGATTAGTACCGCCAAAACATGCATCAATAGACCAACTGTTGATTGATTTTTGATTAAATGCAATCGAAGGAATAAGTAAAAAAACAAATGGAAGGATCGTAACTAAATATTTCATCTAAAGCTTATGTAACTATTAATTTAAGCAAAATTAAAGGAAATCGCCTGTAATCCAACAAAAATAACAATTAGTTTGACAGACACTCATTTAACTCTTTGAAAATAGACATCTTTCATCAAAAATCTATTTTTTCGGATGGATTTTTATTACCTTACTAAGTACTACCGAATTGGGTATTGTAATTGTTTCACCATCCTCTGTTTTGATATAAAGGAAGAAAAATGAAATATCGACTAATGTGCCCGTTATATCATATTCCTTATCTAAAATTTGAATTTCTTGCCCAAGCTTCATTGGATGATTAAAAAACAAAATCAAACTAGAAGTAACATTGGCTAAAATTGACCATTGTGCAATAAAACCTACTCCAACTAAAGTTATCGTTGAGGTTATAAATACCATTAATTGTGAACGATCAATGTTCCAAATTCCTGCAAGAAATATTAAGGCAAAAAGCGTAATAAACAAATTAACTATTTTATGGCTAATTCGCTTACGTTCTATGCCAAAATCAAACTTTGATAAAATCCTATTTATTGAATTTCTCGCAATAATTTTAACTAAGATCAAAAACACCAAAACAATGGCTGTTTCAAAAATCTGCAATTTATATTCAGCAAAATTCATTGTACTTTCTTTAAAATATTTTTAGCCTTTTCCCAGTATACATCCATTTCAGACAATTTCATTTCAGACAATTTCAAATCCTGAGCCTCAACTAATGCCTCCATAAGTTGAAAGCGTTTTATAAACTTAGTATTTGTTTTGGCCAAAGCATTTTCAGATTGAATATTCAAATAACGAGACAAATTTACTAGCGAAAAAATAAGATCACCAAACTCTTCTTCAATATTTTCAGATTTCGAATCTATTTCGACTTTTAATTCATGCATCTCTTCCAAAACTTTAGACCAAACATCGTCTAAATTATCCCATTCAAACCCGATTCCCTTCACTTTTTCCTGAATTCTTGATGCCTTGACCAAGGCAGGAAGTGAGTTTGGAACGCCTTGTAATATGGACGTTTTTCCTTCTTTCAACTTTATTTTCTCCCAATTTCTTTTAACCTCCTCTTCATCGGCAACTTCAACTTCTCCATAGATATGAGGGTGACGGACAATTAACTTATCGCAAATTCTATTTAGGACGCTATCAACGGTAAATAAACTTGATTCAGTTCCTAGCTTACAGTAAAAAACGAGATGCAGAAACAAATCCCCTAATTCGCCTTCTAATTCTTTGAAATCCTTATCTAGAATCGCATCAGTCATCTCATACATTTCTTCAATTGTAAGAGGCCTCAAGGTTTCAAAGGTTTGCTTTTTATCCCACGGACATTTCTCGCGCAATTCATCCATGATTGTAAGAAGTCGCTCAAAAGCTTGTAATCGTGCATCCATTAATTCAAAATTACTGTCTTTCTTTCAATTGAATGTGTAAATTTGTTTAAATTTTAGAAAGATCAATACTTTTATTCTCTATACAAGAACTGTTATGAAATTACCGAGTTACAATTGGTTTAAGTTCTTAGTGATTTTCTTTCCATTCAGTTTTTGTTCTCAAGAGTCTAATTGGTCCTTGGAATTTAGACAAAAAACAGGTTTCTTAGCGGCTCATAGAGGTTCAATGGCTCATTTACCCGATCGAATAGCCTATCCTTTTGAGTTGATCTGGTATCGAAAACCTACGGGAACAAAAAAGTGGCATCAAACCTACAAACTACCCGAACAAGGAATTTCACTTTTTCACGGATCCGTCGGAAATGACTCAATTCTGGGGAAATTTACCGGCATTTATGGATTTATTCACATACCAGTTATTAAACCAACACAATTCTTTCGTCTAGACTGGCAATTTGGGACGGGTCTAGGTTATACGCCCAAAATATATGACCCAATCGATAACCCTAAAAATATTGCCATAGGATCACATGTAAATGGACTTGTTTGTCTTGGGCTTTACTCTAAATTTTACGTGGGAAGAAATAAATTCTCACTGGGTCTTGATATTACACATTTCAGCAATGGATCATTTGGTGTTCCCAATCTTGGCTTAAACATTTTTTATGGGTCTGTTAGTTATGCAAGAAGTTTAGGGAAAATTAGTTCCAAACAGAAAATAATTCCACTTCTGGACAATTATAAATCATGGAACATAGGTGCCACAAGTATTTTCATGATGAAGGAAACCTATAACGATAATCCAAAAAAATATCCGGTTTATGGGTTAAATTTATATTTGAGAAAGCAATTTACACCCAAGGCGGGAATAGAAATAGCACTTGATTTAATTTCAAAACAAGCCATCAAGGCGTATTTTCCAGAGATACCTAAATCACAATGGGATATTTTTCAAATGGGTATTTTCGCAGGTTATTTATTACCAATCGACCATTTTCATTTTGTTTTTGGTATGGGTGCCTACATTCGGGATAAATTTCAACCTGAAGATCCACTTTATCACAAAATTGGTATGCGCTATCAATTTAATAATGGAATAAACCTACAGTGGATGCTAAAAACTCATTTTGGCAGGGCTGATTATTCAGAAGCAGGAGTTGGATATTCTATTCCCCTCAAAAAGAAAAAACAAGTAGAATGAAACTATTATGGCAAATTTTATTGTTCTCTATCCTGTTTACCTCATGTAAAAAGGCAGAAAATCGCACATGCTGGAAAACCGCTGGAAAATTGGCAGACACTGTAATTTATGTAAGTGATTTTACGAAATTATCCTTGCATGAAAATATGAGTTTTGAGCTTATTCAAGATTCATTGAATAAGATAGAAATTATCGGTGGAAAAAATTTAATTAAACTCATTGATGTAAAACAAGATACAGATGGTTCTATTGAAATAAAAAATCTTAATAAATGTAATTTTCTTTACTATAAAGCTGATGCTATAAAGGTGAGAATACATCTTAAAGCTATTAATTATTTGGCTTATCGAGGAACTGAAACGTTGACTTCTTCTGATACCTTGCGTTTATCTAACTTCCAATTTTTCATGAATGATGGAGCGGGAAGCATACAATTAAAATTGAACATTTCAAATTCACTACTTGGTTATATTTCTCATGGTGCAGGAGATTTTCACTTAGAAGGAAATGCTTACAAAGCATCGTTCAATATAATGACTCAAGGTAGTTGTGATACGAGAAAGTTAAAGATTCAAAATTCTGTTTCCATTGTATCTAATGCCAATTCTCCCTGTTATGTTAATGCCGAAAATGCAAGTTTAAAATCAGAAATTTCTGGCTTGGGCAATATATACTACGAAGGGACAGCAACATCAATAATCTCTCATCTATTCGGTTCTGGAAAATTAATTAAACTCTAGTCAAATTGAACAGTAGTAATTTCGGAGAAAGTGTTGCTTTATCTATAGTTCGAAGGAAATTATTTCTACTAGGATTAGTTAAAATACCGATACTATTTTTTATAAGGCCCAGACTTGTTTCGATAGGCGCCGAGAATTGTGTTGTTAAAATAAAATTGAGAAGACGAACGAAAAATCACTTGAATTCCATGTATTTTGGAGCTATGGCTGTAGGTGCGGATGTAGCAGTTGGAATTCATACATTTTATATCTCAGAGCTGAATCAATATAAAATCTCACTTGCTTTTAAATCTTTCAGTGCTGAATTTTTAAAAAGAGCAGAGTCAGACGTCTATTTCACTTGTGAACAAGGAATTATCATTCATGATATGATCAAAATTAGCAAAAAGGAAGGTAAACGAATGAACCAACAAATTGAAGTTGTGGCTAAAAACACTTCCTATGAAACTGTAGCTACGTTCAAAATGGAATTATCCCTGAAAGTAGTGTAATCCTAATTATGAATTACTTGGTAAACCTAAGATGTCATTTTTTCGTCTATTAAAGGCTAAAATTAAAATGACAGAACTTACCACATATGAAATAGACATTGCCGCTGTAGCACCTAAAATCCCATACTTATAAATCAATAATGGAGTTAAAATCAATGAAACAATAAATCCAGCAATCGATTTTTTAAGCAAAATAGTTTGGTTATTTTCGGCAGCAAAAAAATGTCCGTATACAGTAGAAACAGCAATAGCCAATATACCCGGTGCAAGAATTAGAAAAATTAATTTTGACGAAGAAAATTCGTGTGAAAAAATACTTGTGATTAAAAAGTCGGGAATAAGTAAAATAAGTAGAATTCCCATTAAACTAAACCATAAACTATATTTGGCAAATCTTTGTGCACGATGAAGCCCAGCTAGTTCTCCTTTATCATCCAATTGTTTTGCAAATAAAACCGTTGAAATACTTCTACTTGCCACCCAAATAGACTCGGCAAAAATAACCATCACACCAAAAACACCTAAATCTGAAACACTTAATTCGTGAAAAATAAAAAAATAAGAAATTCGATAACTCAAAAATTGGAACATGTAGCTCAGCTCGTTTCGCCATCCATAATGGAACATCAATCGAAATTCTTCCCAACTAATAAGGCTTTTGATATTGTAGTTTATAAAAAAAATTGAAATTATAAAGGCACTTAGAATTTGAACAAAAAAGTAAATTTCCCAAGAGGTTTTATAATTTGATATCCATAAAATAAATATCGTACTAACAAAAACCAACTGCACAAGGGCACTAATACCATTTGCTTTGTTAAATTTCTGATTTACAAAAAGTTGATTAATTATTAAAGTATGGAATGAAATGGAAAAAGTTAAGGAACTCAAAAGCCAAAAATTAATCGGCTGAAAAAAGGTCAATACGGCAGATCCTAATATAGAAGAGAATAAAATCCAACAAATACTGGTTAAAAACACTTTGTCTTGACCAAATTTCTTCATATAAAACATGGCTGAACTTCCCGCTAGAATATTGGAAAAAACGGCTATTAAAGCGGCATCTGCAAGTAAGATTGAAATATAACCCCGTCCTTCAGCACCCCAAATCCGTGTTGAAAAAACCACCAAACCAAATGACGCGAAGAGGCCAAATATTTTGGAGGACATGGTTGATTTTATATCCTTGTGATCACTCATTTGTTGTTACAAAGCGAATAAATTCATCTTCTATTGCTTCCCACTGATGTTTCTCTGCGAATTTCCGTGATTCAAGACACATTTCGTGAAACCTATTTTGATCGGAAATTATTTCCTGAACAATTTTAGTGATAAAATCATAATTTTCATTATTGCAAAGTTTAATAAAATCATGTTCGGGATGTGCCTGTAGAATTGCTTGAATAGGTGAATAGATCACAGGTCGACCAACAGCTGCATAGGTAAATAGTTTGATAGGTAGACACAAATTATTTTCAGCATCAACATCGCGCAAATCAAAAAAAACAGAAATATCTGAAAGGGAATGACAATATTCTTCAAATGGAAGATTTTCAACAAAATCAATGGAAATTTCGTCTGCTAACCTAAAGAACTCTTTTCTAATTAGTTCACTTTCAAACCAACCTATTAATTTTATGCTGAATGTAACTTCTGGATTTTTTTCATTGAAAAACTTAATAAAATTAGCGAATCGAATGATCCCTTTTTCTTCAGAAAACTTTCCTGTATATCCAAAAATTAATTTGCTTGACGGAATCTTAAATTGGGGGAAATAATTCAAATCTTGGTAATACGGCAAAAGTATATAGGGTTGATTTTTGTAGTTCGCTTTATAATACAATGACTTAAAATGCTCACCAAAAATAAAACCATCGACTAATGCTGAAGCTTTTCGATTCAGCCAAACCATTCCTATTGCAGCTATCAACTTTTTAAAGGGAGAGAATCCAATAAAGTTCTTTTTTGAAGGATAAAATTCAGTAATGTCATAAAGTAAACGACAAGATTTTTTTTCCTTTTTATAACGGTTAGCGCCAAGAATCGGAATTGGTTCTGAGCATATGATTACATCCGGACTAAATTTCAGGCATTGGTCATAAAAGGCTTTAATCTTATCTTTTCTCGAACGAAAAGCAGTATTGTCGTAATATGCAATTAATTGATTTTCCTGTATTTCTTCCCCACCAAATGTTGAATAAACCCTTACTTCATGATTTTTAGCTAAAGTTCTAGCTTGAAGAAAATAAATTCGATCATCATTTGATACATGTGCTGAAGTAAGAAAAAGAAATTTCATACAATTATGAGATCACAAGTTTTGCTCAAAGCTAGATTTAACTTGTCTTAGGGCATAATCAATTTCTTCCTGAGTTGTATATCGAGAAAAGGAGAATCGTGCATTTGGTCTTGACATATCAGCACCTATTCCTACCAGAACGTGTGATCCTTTATTTGCGCCCGAAGAACAAGCACTTCCTCCACTAACAGCAACTCCTTTCAAATCTAGTGTAAAAAGTAGCATTCCACCTTTGTCCGTTCTAGGAAAGCAAACATTTAAAACAGTATACAAGGATTGTGATGGTTCGGTCTCACCGTGAAATAAAACTGAAGGAAACATCTCTTTAAATTGTTCAATCATGTAGGATTTAAGACTCTGAACATGCTCATGATGTTCCTCTAAATCAGCGTAAGCAAGATCCATTGCTTTTGCTAATCCCACAATTCCATAAACATTTTCTGTCCCACCTCTTAATCCTCTTTCTTGGGCTCCACCGTGTATAAGCGATTCAACCTTGTTTCTTTTATTTATATACAAAAACCCAACGCCTTTTGGACCGTGGAATTTATGTGCCGCACAGGTAATAAAATCGATATCTAAATCAGATAAATCAAAGGAATAGTGCCCCATTGTTTGTACAGTATCTGAATGAAAATAAGCACCATATTTTCTACACAACTCAGAAACTTTTTTTATCGGAAGTAACGTTGCAATTTCATTATTTGCATGCATTAAAGAAACAAGCGTTGGAATGTTCTCTTGCAACATGGATTCAAGATGATCCAAATCAATATGTCCTTTCGCATCTACTTTCACTGACTCAAAAACAATTGAATTATGCTTTATAAGAGCATCAACGCTATGTCCCACAGCATGGTGTTCAATAGTAGAACTAATTATTCTTTTGACACCAAGATCCTTTACTGCCGAGAAAAGAGCCATATTATCGGCTTCAGTACCTCCGGAAGTGAAGATAATCTCAGAAGCCGAACAATTTAAATGGCTTGCAACTTTTCTGCGAGATGTCTCAATTAAAGCTTTAACTTGTCTACCATAAAAATGAGTAGATGAGGGATTTCCAAAATCATTTCGCATCACTTCTACCATTGCATCAACGACTTGAGAAGCAATTGGAGTGGTTGCAGCATTATCAAGATAAACACGCATGAAAAAAAATATTTAAAACGAAGATAGTAAACTAATATGAACCGCCGTAAGTCATGAGATAAGATTTCAGAAATTCATTTATCTCTCCATCCATTACAGAATCTACATTGGTTGATTCAAAGCCTGTTCGAACATCTTTTACGAGTTTATAGGGATGCATTACGTAATTCCTGATTTGTGATCCCCACTCGATTTTCTTTTTATTCGCCTCTATTTCATTTCTTTTTTCCATTCTAGCACGAAGTTCTAATTCATACAATTGTGAACGAAGGAGTTGCATTGCTTTTTCTTTGTTAGCTAGTTGAGATCTAGACTCCGAGTTTTCAATTATTATTCCAGAAGGGGCGTGTCTCAAACGAACGGCTGTTTCAACCTTATTTACATTTTGACCACCTGCACCACCAGATCTAAAAGTTTCCCAAGAAATATCGGCAGGATTAATATTGATTTCGATTTGATCGTCTACCAAGGGGTAAACATAAACAGATGCAAACGAAGTATGTCTTTTTGCATTCGAGTCGAACGGAGAAATACGAACCAAACGATGAACACCATTTTCTCCTTTTAAATAACCAAAAGCAAAATCACCTTCAAACTCAAGAGTAACAGTTTTAATTCCTGCCACATCGCCTTCTTGGTAATTAAGTTCGGTTACTTTACATCCATTTTTTTGACCCCACATTATGTACATACGCATAAGCATGGATGCCCAATCGCAACTTTCTGTTCCTCCAGCTCCCGAAGTGATTTGCAAAACTGCGCTCAATCTATCCTCCTCACCGGACAACATGTTTTTTAATTCGGTAGATTCAATGTGATCTAATAGGATTTTGTACTGTTCATCAATCTCTGATTCTAGGGAAGTATCTTCCTTATAAAATTCAATTAGAACTTCAATATCTTCTCTGGCTTGATTCAAAGAATTAAAACTTTCAATCCAAAATTTAAGAGATCTAATCTCCTTCATTTGAATTTCGGCTTTTTTGGCATCATCCCAAAAACCAGGATCTTGCGTTTTTAACTCATGTTCACGAAGTTGAAGCTCTTTTTCATCTATTTTTAAATAATTATAAATAGCCTGAATTCTAGAGGTAATATCTTTTAGTTGATCAGATGTAATCATTAAGCAAAGTTAACCAAGAATGTTGGAATATTAGGAGGTAGTTGCTCTATTTTCTATTTAAAAAAATCCCACTTCTCAGTGGGATTTTACTAATACTCGTCTTCGTTGAATAGAAAATCTTCACGCGATGGGTAATCCGGCCAAATTTCTTCGATACTTTCATACATATCACCTTCGTCTTCGAGATCTTGAAGATTTTCAACTACCTCCAACGGAGCTCCAGTTCTGATTGCAAAATCAATTAATTCTTCCTTAGTTGCTGGCCAAGGGGCATCTTCTAAATAGGATGCAAGTTCTAACGTCCAATACATAGGTGTAAATTTTTAGGCGTTCCAAATTCGGGAGACAAAAATAGTTTTTTTTCTAAACTTTCAGCAAAAATTCTTTGTATGTTTTCCACAATTTTCGTCTTTTTTTCAAAGATATTAAGAAATAGCTCGTTAAAGTAGGTAGAAATTTCAATTGCCTGATAAAAACGAATGAGATAAGAATAATTTTGATAATAATTCATGCCTTTTGTAATAAAACATATGAAGGACATAAAAAATACATATGGCATATATAAGTGATACTAAAAATAGCTATTTCTAAAAATCAAACCAACTACCTTTGAGATACAGACAGATGTATTGAAGATAGGAAAGCTATTTGACGGAATTTCTTTATCATCCATATCTAACCTGTTTACACGCTAACTTCCTAGTTAAATCATGCACTTACAATTGATTTTGACAAGAAAATGGTGCTTTTATCAACAAAACCCTTGATTTTTCAACATTTTGTGCATTTTTTTTACCTTCAAAGCTTGCGCGCATTGATAATCAGATATATTTGTGATAGTAAAATTATTTATTAACCCATTTAAACAAACAAAAATGAACAAAGCTGAATTAATCGATGCGATTGCAGACAACTCTGGATTGTCAAAAGCTGATGCTAAAAAAGCATTAGATGGTTTTATTACTGCTGCTACAGGAGCATTGAAAAGTAACGACAGAATCTCTTTAGTAGGATTTGGTTCTTTCTCTGTATCTGATAGAGCTGCAAGAAATGGTCGTAACCCTAAAACTGGTGCTGTTATCAAAATCGAAGCTAAGAAAACTATCCGTTTCAAAGCTGGTGCTGATTTATCAAGCAGCGTAAACTAATCAATCGATTATTTACAAAGAAATTAGGGGACTTCGGTTCCCTTTTTTTGTGCGATTTACTTTTTGTAATTCCGATTTCTAATTGCAGCAACAATAGTAAAGAGAACAAATAGCCCAACGGTTACATATACCCAATTTGGAAGCTTCGCAAATCCATCTCCTTGTGCGTAGGAATGTAATCCTACCAAAAAGAAATTTACACCAAAGAACGTGAACAATATTGCTGAATATCCCCAAAGACTTACCACATTAAAGACGAATTTCCCTTTCAGTGCCGGAATATATCTCAAATGTAAAATAACCGCATATACTAATACAGAAACCAATGCCCATGTTTCTTTTGGATCCCATCCCCAATATCTCCCCCAAGACTCATTTGCCCAAATCCCACCCAAGAAAGTTCCAATGGTTAACATGAACAATCCAATTGTCATTGTCATTTCAGAAACATAAGTCAATTCATTGATGTTTATGGTCACTAACTCTCCGTTTTTCTTTGTTCTGAAAATGTAAAGGGTTAAATTAAGGATTGCTAAAATGGCTGCTAATCCTAAAAATCCATAGCTTCCCGTAATTATGGCAACATGGATCATTAACCAATAGGATTTTAAAACAGGAACCAAAGGCGTGATTTCCGGGTCTAATAAATTCATTTCCGTTACAAATACCATCAAAGACGCAAGCACAGCTGTACCCGCTATGATTACAGCATTTTTTCGCATGAAAGAAAAGCCGGCAATCATTGTTACCCATGCAATAAAAACGACAGCCTCATAACCATTACTCCAAGGAGCGTGACCTGAAATATACCAGCGCATTCCCAATCCAGCACCGTGATAGAAGAAAATAACTATAAGTAAAAACAATAATATTTTTCGAATCCATTCAGAAACTTTATAGTACCCTGCATCGGGCTTTGTGAAAATTCTAATAAAGAAAATGATGAGAAGTAAAAAGCCTAGTATCAAATAACTTCGGTACGTGTTTTTAAAGATTTCCATTTTGTTGTAGGAAACCTCCATTTTTACAGCTGTTTCATCGGGAGCAATGTTCTTTGCAATTTTACGCTGCCATTCTTTGAATTTGTTTAACAAATCTGTCGCTTTACCATACTGACCATCTTGAGCAGCTTGATTGATTGCTGTCAAGTATTGAAGCATAACAGTTGATGAAATTGAATCCGTTTTGGAAAGTTCAGAACTTAAAGGGGTAAACCATCGATTCTCTTTGTCATTTGACTTTGGAACAATTTTCATGTAACGCCACATAAAAATGGCTTGAACGACTTCAAATTTCTCATTCAATTTGATCAATTTCTTATCAAATTCATTTTTGCGTGAATCCGCTTTCTTGAATGCCTCCTCGTATTGTTTCAACCATTTAAATTGACCGTTGGAATTATCCATGACATCCTCTAAACTAACAAACTCAATTTTCAACTTTAACTTTTCTCTCAATTGCGCAGGAACTTGAATAATGGGCTGTTTCATCCAATACATAGGATACATATGCATACTTAAAATGGTTTGTACTGCATTGTAATCCTTATATTTATTTGATCGATTAATCTTTCGTAACAATTGATCGCACAAGGTATGAAAAGGAATAATTCGACCTGAAAAATCTTGAACTAGCAAGGTTGACAACTCGTCCGAATGATCCTTAGACACTATACGAAATATTGGCTTTTCATTTGATTTCTCTGGAACTGATGTTTCTGGATTATTTGCAGGTTCATTTGCGTGATCGTGTCCTGAATGATCGTGTCCATCGTGCATTTCGTGATTGTGTTCCCCATTGGATGTAGCATTTTGGGAGAAGTTTGTTTTTCCAACCGTCAAAAATGCTATCAATAGTAGAGTGGCAAGTTGACTTCTTTTTTGTTTTAATTTTGTCAACTTTCCATTCAAATCTTTAAAACGTCCTGTTTTCGCAAACAAGGATAAAATCATTCCGATTGACATGAGTAAATATCCAACATAGGTAATGTTTGTACCCCACCAATCATGATTCACGCTTAACCGAGTTCCTTCTTCATTTTCAGGCGTTTTCGGATCATCTAAATCATAGGCAGATTGAAAAAATCGATATCCCTGGTAATCAACAACGTTATTCATGAAGACTTTCACATTGCGATTAACCTTGTTTTTTGGATCCTCGATTGTCAAATCACTTGAAAAAGAAGAAGGCGACTCAGAACCCGGATACTTATCTAGTTTGAAATCGCGGCATTTAATGGCAAAAGGTAATTTAATTTCTACGGAACCATACTCCAATTCGTAAGTCAAACCTTCAAAATTGAACATTGCTTTTTCTGGTATGGTATTCATCCCTCCTTTCAATTGTACGATTTTTTTTGCATTTCCATCCGTAACTTCAAGCGTTAAATAATCGCTTCCTCTGTCTTTTTTTCCTGATGGGACCAAGGTTTTTTTAGCATTTTGAATCAGCTGCTTAAAAACAAATTGATTTTCACCTGACTGATATAATGTGGTGGTTTTAAATTCAACCCACGTGTTTTTCGGAATAATTTGATATATACTATCTGGAATAGGAGCTCCAGTTTGTCTTGCCTTTTGCATTTCTGACATGGGCAGGTAACGAACATCCAAATCTGTTTTCATTTCAACTTTTCCCTTGTTCTCTCTAACATCAATTCCTCCTTTGGGTGTATTTTTTTTCTCAAATGAAATAGGAACCGTGCCAGCCATTAAAAAATCATTTTTACCAACATAATTTGATTGCATACCATTGGTGACAATATCCAAAACACTTGAATTTAGCTTAGAATCAATCACAAGGGTATCAATCATTTTGGATTCAAATTTTACGTAATTGATTTCAATAGGATTTTTATGATTGGGGAACTCAACCGGTATCGAGAAAGAATTTGATGTAATGGTTGACATAAACATTTTCTCCTTGTATTTAAATTGCATTTTACCGTCATTTATACGGATATTCAAATGTGGATCTGCCGAATAAATGTAATTAACAGATTGACCTTCTCGAATAAGCATCAACCCTTCAAAACTTACGAAGCGAGTTACACCGGCACCAATCAAAATAACCAAGAATGATATGTGGAAAGCCAACATGGCCATTTTTTCTCTTTGAAACATTCGGTATTTGAAAATATTAGAAATCAAGTTCATGCCAAGATAAACCAATAAAATCTCAAACCACAAAGCGTTGTAAATCAGTATTTTTGCTGCTTGAATTCCATTTGAAGATTCAATAAATGTTGCGACTGCGATTGCGACCAAAAAAACGATCATTGCGACCGCCATCATGCGCATTGAGAAAAAGGCTTTTGAAAATTTTTCCATAAAATTGATTGGGTACAAAATTACGGAATTATAAGGGTAAAAAGGAAATAAATTATAGAATTAAAGTTTCCTTAGAATTAAAAACTGACATTGCTTGGGCCAGTATTAATTTGACTATTTAAAATTAATTCATCGATGTAATTACTTCTTGCATGTGCGCCTTTATTTGCGACAATTCATTAATAATAGCCTGTAATTCAAGTTGGTGTTCGTTTAAACTGGTTTCTGTTTTTTTAACTATCTCCCATTCAATCGAACACGAATAAATTCGAGAAAATCCTTTAGACGCCGATTTGAAACTTGACATTGATTGTCCAATTTTTGGTGAAAGACTCGTAATTTTTTTTTTCACTAAAGATATTTTTGTAAGATCATCTTTTAATAATTGGCATTTTTCAACATTTGAATCTGATTTCTTTGAAATTAATTCAACAACATCACTTTCTTGTTTTATCAATTGTACAAAAAGCTCTTTTTCTTTTTTTACAAAGTTTTCTTGCAATTCTTCAAACTTCTTATTGTAAGAAATTACATCAACAAATTGAATAGATTTTAATTCCGTTGATGTAAATGCAGTAAAATCAGATGCGATTTTGCTTATTTTTTTCCCCTTTCTTTTAAAATCCTTTGAGGAAGCTTTCACGATTTTTTTTGTCTGTTTCAGTTTTTTCCACTCTTCAGAATTTGATTGAATTTGCGATTCCCCTTTAGAATATTTCAAAAAAACATCGTATTCTTCATTAATAGTGGCTTTAATTTGATGTATTTCTTTCATCTCATTTTCCAAAGTAACCAAATAATCCTTTGCCTTTTGAACAGTTGGATCAGTTGAATTACAATTCATTGCATAAAAATCCTTTTTAGTTGTTTCAATTTTTGTTTGGGCGTCATCTGAATTTGAATTAACTTGAGAAACCGCCTTTTTTAGATTAGCGTCTATATCAGCTGTCTTGTAATAAAAGGTACATGAAAAACCTATCAAAGTCACAATTACAACCAAACAGAGCTTCATAATAACTTTCATCGCAGATAATTTCAACTAAGTTATTCATAATTTACGCAATCAATTCATCAAAGATGAGAATAGTGAGTTTTTATTTTTAGAACTAATACTGATTGTAGTTTGTTATTATTTTTGCAAACAAATTAAGACATATGGCAAATCGCAACTGGAAATCCTTAAAAAACTATACGGACATAAAATTTGAATTCTTTGAAGGAATTGCAAAAATCACCATCAATAGACCTAAAGTTTACAATGCTTTTCGTCCCGAAACAAATATGGAAATGCTTGATGCAATGCATATTTGTCGTGAAAGAAACGACATTAGTGTTGTTATACTTACTGGCGAAGGAGATAAAGCATTCTGTTCGGGTGGTGATCAAAATGTAAAAGGTGTTGGTGGATATATTTCTGAAAATGGAGTTCCTAGATTAAATGTGTTAGATCTTCACAAAGCTATTCGTTCACTCCCTAAGCCTGTTATTGCTATGGTAAATGGCTATGCTATTGGTGGTGGACATGTTCTACATGTTATCTGTGATTTAACCATAGCTTCTGATAATGCTCGATTTGGTCAAACAGGACCGAAAGTAGGTAGTTTCGATGGCGGATTTGGTTCCAATTATTTAGCGCGTCATGTAGGTCAGAAAAAAGCAAGAGAAATTTGGTTTTTGTGTAATCAATATACTGCTGAAGAAGCCGAAAAAATGGGGTTGGTTAATAAAGTAGTTCCCTTATCAGAATTAGAAGACACAACCATTGAATGGTGTAAAACGATTATGAAAAGAAGTCCGTTGGCTGTTCGAATGATTAAACGTGCGATGAATGCTGAATTAGATGGTCAACATGGTTTAATGGAATTTGCAGGGGATGCTACCCTACTCTATTATTTGACAGCCGAAGCTCAAGAAGGTAAAAATGCGTTTTTAGAAAAAAGAGATCCAGATTTTCAACAGTTTCCTAAGTTTCCATAAAGAAAAGTAAAATACGATGTTAAAACAAGTTTCTCTTGATCTCGTGAATTCCATGAACAAAAACACGCTCATGGAATCCCTTGGCATTGAATGCATTGAAATTGGTAATGATTATGTGATTTCAAGAATGCCCGTTGATCACAGAACGCATCAACCCATGGGACTTTTGCACGGTGGCGCAAGTATGGCACTTATCGAAAGTATTGGCTCAATGGGTTCAACTCTTTTAATTGATTTAGAAAAAGAAGCTCCGGTTGGATTAGAAATTAATGCCAATCACGTTTCAGGCGTTCGTTCTGGCTTTGTAAAAGCAATTGGAAAAATCGTTCATGCAGGAAAGAGCACACACATTTGGCAAGTAGATATTTTTAATGAGGAAACAAACAAATTAGTTTGTACTGGGCGTTTGACTGTAATGATAGTCCCAAAAAAGCAAAATTAATTTGGAAGATTTCCTTGCATATCGCTTTCCAGGACAAGAAATTGTAAAATCAAACGGAACGTTTACGCAACTTGAAAAATTGAGTGATTCTCCAAATGGATTTATTATTTCAGATTTCCGAGGTGAAAATCAATATATTTTTTCTGTAATCGAATCAAAGGATCCTGATAGAAAGAACTCAACGTGGCATTTCCATACTGATATACCCGAGGTTATTGATTATCCCAAATACATGCGGAATGCTCAAGTTTTCCTAACCGCCATGAAGGAATTAGGGATGAAAAAAGTGGTTTTCTCGCGTGTTAAGAAAGTCTCATTTCCATCAGAATGTACACTTGTTCTCTTCAATTCATTATGTGAAAAATACCCGAAAGCTTTTGTTTATCTCGCGAGCTCCTCACTATTTGGCACTTGGATTGGTGCTTCGCCTGAAATACTTTTAGAAATTCACAAACAAAGCGTTTTTACCATGTCCTTGGCAGGAACAAAATCCATTGAAAATCAAGAGGATTGGGCAAAAAAAGAAAGAGATGAACAACAATATGTGACTGACTTTATTTTAGAAACACTCGCTGAACAAGGAATCGCGGAAACAGAAATTCAAGGTCCTTATTCATTTGATGCCGGTCCTGTAAAACATTTACGAACAGACATTAGTTTTGATTTAGGAAATAGAACTTCGTTGGAATTAGCATCTTGCCTCCATCCAACACCAGCTGTAAGCGGGTTACCGCAAGCATTGGCAATTGAACTCATTGAGGCAATTGAAAATCATGACTTGAATTACAATCGTTTTTTGTATGCTGGATATTTAGGATCTGTTTCTCCTGAACATACGAAACTTTTCGTTAACTTGCGTTGTTGTCAGATTCAAAAAGATGCCGCTTATCTTTATGTAGGGGGCGGATTTACAAAGGATTCTAATATAGAACTGGAATGGCAAGAAACAGAACGAAAAAGCAAAACATTACTATCTGTTATTCAAGATATTAAAATAAATGATCTCAAGTAATAAATTAATAGTTCAAAAGATAGTTTCGGCATGTGAATCGTACGGAATTAAACACATAGTGGTTTGTCCTGGTTCACGTAATGCACCGTTTAGTATTGCATTTGACAATCATCCAAAATTTTCGACCTATGTCGTCCATGATGAACGTTCCGCGGCGTTCTTCGCATTGGGAATGATTGATCAATTGGGAAGCCCTGTTGCCATTGTTTGTACCTCTGGATCGGCTATACAGAATTTTTCACCTGCGGTTTCTGAAGCATTTTATAGACAGCTACCATTGGTTGTTATTTCCGCAGATCGACCAAAAAATTGGATAGACCAAGGAGATGGTCAAACGATCCGTCAAAGCAATGTTTTGAGAGATCACGCAATGTACGTTACTGAATTGTCAGATGATAATGAATCAAATGAATATTCTTGGTTTGCCAATCGTGAACTAAATCAAGCATTTTCGCATGTAAGCAATCCATGGAAAGGACCAATTCACCTCAATGTAGGATTGCATGAACCATTGTACGATGTTCAAGAAGTAAAAGAACCTACTTTTTCAAAAATAGAATTTGTTGCAACCGAAAATATAATTGACAAAGAAATACTGAGCAATCTGAGAAAAGAAATTTCAGGCAAAGTGCTCGTTCTTTGTGGACAAATGAATCGGAATATTGAGCTTCAAAAAATCCTTACTGATTTTGCAGAAAACACTAATGTTGCCATACTAGTTGAAAACACATCAAACTTATTTGATACGCGATTTGTTCATTGCATTGATCGAACTTTAAATCTGATTTCTGAAGGAGAATTTGAGAAGTTTGTTCCAGATGTATTAATTACACTTGGGGACGCTGTAGTTTCAAAAAAGATAAAGACATTTTTGCGAAAGAATAAACCAAAACAACATTGGAAAATAGGTTTCGCATTTCCAAATATGGATACCTATCAATCTGCAACGCATGTATTTCAGGTTGATGCCGCTTCTTTCTTCAAGCAACTTCTACAAGATCAATCTGAAATAAATTCAAATAACTACGGTTCCTTGTGGCGACAAAAAGATTATTTAGCAAAGGATAAATCTGTTGAATATCTCGATAAAGTTGAGTATTCTGACCTTCAAGTATTTGATTACATTTTCCAGTACTTACCTGAAAGATCCATTTTACACATGGCAAATAGCTCCGTTGTTCGTTATTGCCAGCTATTTGATCCAATTCCAAGCATTGATTATTTTGGAAACAGAGGAACAAGTGGTATCGATGGAAGTACTAGTACTTCGGTTGGCGCCTCGGTTGCTAATCAAGAAAAACTTCATGTTTTAGTAACGGGTGACATTTCGTTTTTTTATGATAGCAATGCTTTGTGGAATAACTATTTAGGAAAAAATCTACGCATAATTCTTATAAACAATTCAGGTGGTGGAATTTTCCGAATTATTCCGGGACCATCTACCTCTCCTCAGCGAGACGCTTTTTTCGAAGCAACTCATGAAACGAATGCCGAGGGTCTTTGTAAATCATTTAACGTTAATTATCAAGCTATTAACTCGATCTTTGCTTTACAAACTGTTTTAACTGATTTCTTTACCGAATCGCTGAATCAACGACCAAAATTAGTGGAGATTTTTACTCCGAGAGAAAAGAATGCAGATGTATTGAATGAATATTTTCAATTCATTAAAGGATAATTATTAACTTATGGATTTCAAAATTGTTTCTGAATTTCAACCAACGGGTGATCAACCAGAAGCAATTCGGCAATTAGTGAATGGCTTAAACGATAATGTGTTCGCTCAGACTTTACTTGGTGTCACCGGTAGTGGAAAAACTTTCACGGTTGCCAACGTTATTGAACAAATCAATCGGCCTACCCTTGTTCTTTCGCACAACAAAACCCTGGCGGCTCAGCTTTACGGAGAATTCAAACATTTTTTCCCCAATAATGCGGTTGAATATTTTGTTTCGTATTATGATTACTATCAACCGGAAGCGTATTTACCAACGACTGATACATATATTGAAAAAGATCTTCAGATCAATGATGAAATTGAAAAATTACGACTTTCTGCCACCTCTGCCTTACTTTCCGGACGAAAAGATGTATTAGTTGTAGCATCTGTTTCATGCATTTACGGTATTGGAAATCCCAATGAATTTCAAAAAAGCATTCTTTTTATCAAAAAAGGTGAAATCTATTCAAGAAATAAATTTTTATTTCGCTTAGTTGAAAATTTATACCAACGAGCAACGGATATTGATTTTAAACGCGGTTCATTTCGTGTTAAAGGTGATACCGTTGAAATTTACTTAGCTTATGCTGATTATGGGTTGAGAATAGAATTTTGGGGTGACGAAATTGAGCGAATTTCAGCATTTGATCCAGAAACTGGAAATGTCATTGAAACTTATGACGAGATAAATATCTATCCTGCAAATATTTTCGTTTCCAGTCCGGATAATACCAAGCGAGCAGTTGACCTGATCTTTGAAGACATGGTATTACAAGTAGAAAATTTTAAAACTGAAAAGAAAATTTTTGAAGCTAAACGATTGGAAGAACGTGTTTCTTATGATTTAGAAATGATTCGGGAATTAGGCTATTGCTCGGGAATCGAAAATTATTCACGCTACTTTGACGGACGAGAACCGGGTGAAAGACCTTTCTGTTTGTTGGATTATTTTCCAAAAGATTTTTTGATGGTTATTGATGAAAGTCACGTGACTATTCCTCAAGTTCGTGGAATGTACGCAGGCGATCGTGCGCGAAAAATAAACCTTGTCGATTATGGATTTCGATTGCAAGCAGCTATTGACAATCGCCCACTGCGTTTTGAAGAATTTGAAGGACTTCTCCATCAAGTAATTTTTGTTTCTGCAACTCCTGCCGATTTTGAGGTTGAACTATCTGAAGGTGTTTTGGTGGAGCAAGTAATTCGTCCGACAGGACTTTTAGATCCTGTTATTGAAGTACGACCGAGTTTGAATCAAATCGACGATTTAATGGAAGAAATTCAAAAAAGAATAGCCGTTGATGAACGTACTTTGGTAACGACTCTCACGAAAAGAATGGCCGAAGAACTTCAAAAATATTTGGATCGGATGGGAATTAAGTGTCGCTATATTCATTCCGAAATTGATACAATAGAGCGCGTTGAGATTTTACGAGAATTGAGATTAGGAGAATTTGATGTACTGATTGGAGTGAACTTGCTTCGTGAAGGATTGGATTTACCTGAAGTTTCTTTGGTTGCCATTTTAGATGCCGACAAAGAAGGATTTTTAAGAAATGTGCGATCTTTGGTACAAACGGTTGGTCGAGCAGCGAGAAATGTAAATGGTTTTGTGATCATGTATGCCGATAAAATGACAAAGTCAATGGTACAAACCATCGATGAAACATCACGAAGAAGAAGCATTCAGATTTCGTATAACGAAGAACATGGACTTACTCCTACTCCATTGAATAAATCAAAAGAGAAAATTCTAGAGTCAACAAAGGTTGCTGATGGAGACCCAGCCACTCGAATGGCTCAATACGAACGTGCATCAAATCAACAACTTGCAGCAGAACCAACAACAGTGTATTTTAATCCTGAAGAGCTGGAAAAACAAATTAAATTGGCAAAAAAAGCCATGGAAAAGGCAGCAAAAGAACTGGATTTCATTGAAGCTGCTCGATTACGTGATGAAATGAATCGATTAATTTCATTCAGGAAATAATTTTCGTTGGTTTATTTTCAATATTCGCGTTACTTTTGTCAAAAAAAATACGAAAATGCCAGTTATTTCTAAAAAAGCGATTGAAATGCCAGCTTCTCCGATCAGAAGATTGGTTCCCTACTCAGAAAAAGCAAAAAAAGAAGGTAAAACTGTTTATCATTTAAATATTGGACAGCCCGATATCGAAACGCCTCAAGTTGCTTTGGATGCTATTCACAATTTTGAACCAAGAGTTTTGGAATATAGCCATTCTGCTGGTTTTGAGTCGTATCGGACTAAATTGGCAGCGTACTATCAATCGATTGGGATTCATGTTACTTCCGATAATTTATTAGTCACTACTGGTGGTTCTGAAGCGTTAATTTTTGGATTGATGACTACGTGTAATCCTGGTGATGAAGTGATTATTCCTGAACCATTTTATGCGAATTACAACGGATTTGCCGTAATGGCTGGATTGACTGTTGTTCCGGTAACTGCCTCCATTGAATCAGGTTTTGCCCTTCCTCCTGTGGAAGAAATAGAAAAGAAAATAACGGCTAAAACGAAAGCAATCGTTATTTGTAATCCCGGCAATCCAACCGGATATTTGTATTCAAAAGAAGAGTTAGAGCAATTGGCAAGTATCGTTAAAAAGCATGATTTATTTTTGTTTTCTGACGAAGTATATCGTGAATTTTGCTACGAAGGAGCTGTTCCTTTTTCAACCATGAATTTAGAAGGTATTGATGATAATGTAATTATGATTGATTCTGTTTCTAAGCGTTATTCCATGTGTGGAGCTCGCATTGGAACATTGGTTACACGAAACAAAGATGTGATGGCTGCTGCATTAAAGTTCGGTCAAGCAAGACTTTCTCCACCAACTGTAGATCAATTTGCCGCTGAAGCAGCTTTAAAAACTCCTCAAAGTTATTTTGATGATGTTGTTAACGAATACGTAGAAAGAAGAAATATCTTGGTCAATGGTTTAAATTCGATTGAAGGTGTATTTTGTCCAATGCCACAAGGAGCATTTTATGCTGTCGCTAAATTCCCGGTTGATGATGCGGATAAATTTTGTCAATGGTTGTTGGAAGAATTTTCTTTTGAAGGTCAAACCGTTATGATGGCTCCTGCAAGTGGATTCTACGCTACTAAAGGCTTAGGAAAGCAAGAAGCAAGATTAGCCTATGTTTTGAATCAAGAAGCATTAAAAAATGCTGTTCGTTGTTTGGAAGAAGCGTTGAAAGTGTATCCAGGAAGAACAGTTTAAACCTTTGATATAAATTTATTTCAAAACTGATAAAAATCATTTCTTTCGTTCAGAAGATTCGCTTATTTTGCCGAAATTATTTTATTTTTGATTAGTGATATTTTTCTTCTAAAACTAAGTTAATATGCCATTTTATCATTCACTAGGTTCAATTCCGCACAAAAGACATACTGTATTCAAAAATCCCGAGGGTGGAATTTACTACGAACAGCTTTTCGGAACCATTGGTTTTGATGGCATGTCTTCCCTGCTATACCACATTCAACCTCCTACGGCTGTTTTAGAAATTACGCAAAAAAAATCTGTCGCTCCTGAAATTGGGTTAGATAAAAATATGCAAATGAGAAGTTTGCAAGGGTTTAACGTGGAAGCAACAAATGATTACTTAGAAAGTAGAACTCCCATGTTGGTTAACAGCGATGTTTATATCGAACTTGCTGCCCCTAAAAAATCCATGACAGATTACTTTTACAAGAATGCAGATGCAGATGAAGTAATTTTTATTCATCGAGGAAACGGAACTTTAAAAACACAACTCGGAAATATTGATTTTTCGTACGGAGATTATTTGGTTGTTCCTCGTGGCATGATTTATCAAATGCATTTTGAATCGGAAGATAATCGATTGTTGATTATTCAATCTTTTCATCCGGTTTATACCCCTAAAAGATACCGAAATTGGTTTGGACAATTGTTAGAGCATTCACCTTATTGCGAAAGAGATATTCGTCGTCCTCAGCACTTGGAAACGCATAATGAAAATGGTCGGTTCCTCATCAAGATTAAGAAGGAAGATATGATGTATGACTATGTTTATGCGCACCATCCGTTTAATGTTGTAGGTTGGGATGGGTATAATTTCCCGTATGCTTTCTCCATTCATGATTTTGAACCAATTACGGGTCGTGTCCATCAACCACCACCAGTCCATCAAACATTTGAAACGGGAGCTTTTGTGATTTGTTCCTTTGTTCCTAGAATGTATGATTATCACCCAGACTCGATCCCTGCTCCCTATAATCACAGTAATATTGATTCAGACGAAGTACTTTATTACGTGGATGGCGATTTCATGAGTAGAAACCATGTGGATAAAGGCCAAATTACTCTTCATCCTGCAGGTATACCACATGGTCCGCATCCGGGAGCATATGAAAGAAGTATCGGCCAAAAAGAAACGCAGGAACTTGCTGTTATGATTGACACGTTTAAACCGTTAAAACTAACCAAACAAGCATTGGGTGTTGAAATGGGCGAATATATGAATTCATGGCACCATTAATCTGCTTAAAATAAATACTAATTTTCTCTAAAACAATTCTCTATGTCTCAAGAAGTTAATAAATCAAAAGAAGTTTCCAATGTGGAATACGGACTAGAAAAAATATTTGAAGGCGCACAAGATTTCTTGCCTTTATTAGGAACCGATTATGTAGAGTTTTATGTTGGTAATGCAAAGCAATCGGCACATTACTACAAAACTGCTTTTGGATATCAGTCACACGCGTATGCTGGATTAGAAACAGGTCTAAAAGACAGAGTTTCGTACGTGTTAAAACAAGATAAAATTCGTTTAGTATTAACTACTGCTTTAACGAGTGATTCTCCAATAGGCGAACATGTAAAAAAGCATGGTGATGGCGTTAAAGTAATTGCTTTGTGGGTAGATGATGCTCGTAAATCATTTGAAGAAACAGTGAAACGCGGTGCAAAAGTATACATGGAACCTGTTGTAGAGAAAGATGAACATGGTGAAGTTGTTCGAGCAGGAATTTATACCTACGGTGAGACCGTTCATATTTTTGTTGAACGCAAAAACTACAAAGGCGAGTTTTTACCTGGATTTAGGAAGTGGGAAAGCGACTACAATCCTGAACCGGTTGGTTTAAAATTTATTGATCATATGGTTGGTAATGTGGGCTGGAATCAAATGAATGATACTGTAAAGTGGTATGAAGATGTTATGGGCTTTGTAAACTTTTTAACATTTGACGACAAACAAATTACCACGGAATATTCAGCATTAATGAGTAAGGTGATGAGTAATGGAAATGGTCGCATTAAATTCCCAATTAACGAACCAGCTGAAGGAAAGAAAAAATCTCAAATTGAAGAATATATTGACTTTTATGAAGGTGCTGGTGTACAACATTTAGCGTTAGCAACTGATGATATAATCAAGACAGTTGCTGAATTAAAGGCTCGTGGGGTTGAATTTTTACCACCACCACCTCAAGCGTATTATGATGAAATACCTGCACGATTAGGTGTTCACAGAGACATGATGAAAGAAGATATAAAAGAACTTCAAAGGCTGTCCATCCTTGTTGATGCAGATGAAGAAGGCTACTTATTACAAATTTTCACCAAACCAGTCGAAGATCGCCCTACGCTATTTTATGAAGTAATTCAGCGAATGGGAGCCAAAGGATTTGGAGCAGGAAATTTCAAGGCGCTTTTTGAATCAATCGAAAGAGAGCAAGAAAAGCGTGGTACGCTATAGTTTAAGTTGATCTTATTTTGAAGGGTCGCGAAATTCGTGACCCTTTTTTGTTTCTCTTTCTTTTTTTGATTTTATTTTAATCAAATTATTGATTATTTTTTCGTATATTCATATAAAATTGAATTATGGAACTTGAGCAAATCAAAAGTAGCATCATCGAAATCAGAGGCAAGAAAGTACTATTAGACATGGATTTAGCTAAAATCTATGAAGTTGAAACAAGAGCTTTAAAATAAGCTGTTCGAAGAAATATCGATCGTTTTCCTGAGGACTTCATGTTTGAGTTAACCTATCTTGAAATGCAAAACTTGGTATCACAAAATGTGATACCCACACTGAATTACTTTGGAGGAGCTAAACCTTTCGCCTTTACAGAGCATGGAATTGCTATGTTATCGAGTGTTTTAAAAAGTAAAAAGGCAATTCAAATGAATATTGGTATTATGCGAGCATTCGTAATGATGCGCCAATTTGCTTTAACCTATCAAGAACTTTCTGAAAAACTAATTGAACTTGAAAAGCTTCACAATCAAAAATTTGATGATATTGAACAAGTATTGACTTACCTCATTCAAAAAGACAATCAGAAAACACAGCAATCTAATCGAAAAGAAGTTGGATATAAAAATTAGAATTCAATTTTATCTCCCTTGAGGGAGAATTAAAGAGGGTGACTGATTTTAACATATATACTAATCCATAGAATAAATCGAATACATATAATTTTATCATGAATACTCAGAAACATATACTCGCTTTTAAAAACTACTTGAATTATCGTAGATATAGCCAAAACACCATCAAAACCTACTCAGATGCACTTGAAGTTTTTTTCAGATTTTTCAATGATAAACCTCCAGAAAATATAAATATTGATGACCTTATTCAATTCAACACCGAATATATACTTAAGAAAAAACTTTCAGCCAGTTATCAAAACCAAGTGATTAATGCCATCAAATTATTTTACAGAAATCGCTTTAACCGAACGATGGAGGTAGATTTCATTCAGCGACCAAGACGTGAAAAACGCTTACCAAATGTTCTCAGTAAAGATGAAGTAAAATCAATTTTAGAAGCACCAAATAATCTAAAACATCGAACTATGCTCAGTTTGATTTATGCTTGTGGATTGCGAAGAAGTGAATTATTAAATCTGACTTTAAAAGATATTTTATCAGATCGAGGCTTGCTTTTCATACGGCAATCAAAAGGTAAAAAAGACAGAGTTGTTCCGATTAGCAATAAACTCATTGAAATGCTGCGCGATTATTATAAAGCTTTCAAACCAAAAATCTGGTTATTTGAAGGGCAATTTCCGAACACGAAATATTCCGAAAAAAGCCTAGAAAATGTATTAAAACAAAGTTTATCGAAAGCTAAAATCACCAAAAAAGTTAGTTTACATTGGTTGCGCCATAGTTATGCTACTCACCTTTTGGAAAATGGAACGGACTTGAGATACATTCAGGAATTATTGGGTCATTCTAGTTCTAGAACGACTGAGCTCTACACACATGTTAGCACGAGGAATTTACAACAAATACGTTCTCCTTTCGATGATTTGTAATAATTATTTATAACTTAGTACATCCTCACTCCATGAGGCCAAGCAAACAAATGTATGTTAGCTTGAAGCGAAATTGTGGGGGTTATAAGTAAGTTGGAATCAATCAGCGTAACCCGGTCGGTATACCCTAATCACTGGAGTGGCTAACTTTCTTGAATACAAGATGATTTTAAAAGTTAGAGTTCTACGCTGACAGCGA
>JBIKIQ010000002.1:0-283277 GCA_044361535.1 Crocinitomicaceae bacterium | reverse complement strand
GGATTACAAGAAAAATCCACACAAGCAGATTTTATTATTTTAAGTATTATACAGGAATTTGGAGCAAACTATACATGGGAAAATGGTGATTTGCAAATTAGAAAATCAGAACTAAAAAATCCAATAAATGTTGATTTGACCAATAATCCAGACCTATTTCCAATATTAGCAATACTAGCTTGTGCAGCGAAAGGATCGTCAAAATTCAGAGGAACCAATCGACTGTTGCATAAAGAATCAAATCGATTAAATTCGGTAACAGACATGTTAAGCATTTTTGGCGTTGAGTTCACCCTTTCAGAAAATCAGATTACCATTCATGGAACAGGGGAAATTAAAGGCGGTAAAATTCAATGTTACAATGATCACCGAATTGCTATGGCGGCAACCATTGCTGCAACTATTTCAGATTATCCAATACAAATTGATAATGCCGAATGCATTGCAAAATCGTACCCCAACTTCTTTAATGACCTCGGACTATAATTCGCTCTTCTTTGGGAACAAAAAACAGAAAAATCAATCCCAAAACGAAAAATAACGCAACAGATATTACCGAAAAACGGATGTCATTAAATAAGAATTCCATTAAGGCAAAAAAGGCTGTCCCCAAGACCATTCCTATTTTTTCAGAAGCATCATAAAAGGAAAAATAACTTGCGTGATCCGTAGTTTCAGGTAAATATTTGGAATAGGTAGAGCGAGCCAATGCCTGTACACCTCCCATTACTAAGCCTACTGAAGCTGCCAATATATAAAACTCCGTTGGCGTACGAATAAAGAATGCAAACGCACAAATGATTATCCATATAAACACAGTTACCATGAGTGTTGGGATACTACTCATTTTTCTGGATATGATTGAAGTGATTTTTGCACCAAGGGCACCTAGCAACTGAATTAGTAAAATTGCAATTATTAACCCGGATTTATTTCTATTGTCAGGCCATTCAATTTCCTTACTAGCAAAGACAGTTGCCATCAACATAACTGTTTGTACACCTGTATTAAAAAAGAAAAAGGAATACAAAAAGCGTTTCAATCGAACGGTTTGACGAAATTCTAAGAAGACCACTTTCAACTCACGAAATCCTTTCCAGATATAATCCTTTTCGGGCTTTTTATTATAAACATTGTTAGGCAAAGCACGATAAGTAATCTGAGCAAATCCAATCCACCAAACAGCCACAAGCAGGAAACTAACTTTGGTGAAACTTTTATCGACACCCATAATGAGTGCAAGGCAGATAACAAGGAGAACAGTTGCGCCAATATAGCCAGCAATAAAACCACTCGCTGAAATACGATCATGATCCTTTGGTTCGGCTATTTCAGGTAAAAATGCGTTGTAAAACACCAAACTATTCCAAAAGCCGATTGTTCCCAAAAAGATAGAAAGCATACCCAATTCGATTTGATTCGGATCAAAAAAATACATCGAGGCGCAAGAAAGTGAGCCTAGGTAACAAAAAAACTTTAAAAATTTCTTTTTGGAACCTGTATAATCAGCAATACCAGAAAGGAGAGGAGAAAGAAAACTCACACACAAAAATCCAAATGATAATACAAGAGAATATACAACACTTGGTGAAACTTGATATCCAAAGAAATCAACTGTTACAGCTCCTGGATCGACAGAATCTGCAGAAACGCCCATCTTTTTAGCATAAACAGCTCTTGTAGATGCTTCGTAAAAAATCGGAAAAATAGCCGAAGAAACAACAAGATTGTAAACAGAATTAGCCCAATCGTAGGCAATCCATCCACGAATGATTTTTTTATCTCCTTTTTGAATCATGGATAAATGTAAATAAATAATTTGAAACTCATTTATTTATGTATTTCTAAGTCAAAATCTGATAACAAACCAGGAAGTCCACTTAATGAAATTTTCAGTTTTTTCGTCCTGTTTTTCAAGGGATTTATATCAAAATTCAACGCTGATATTACCGATGCCCCTTCTAAGTTTGTACCATCAAAAATTGCATTCAACAAATCAGATCCTGAAAAATCACTATTTGATAAAATCGTTTCTGTAAAATCAACCTCATGAAGCATACAATCTAAAAATTGTGTGTTTTTCAAAGGCAAATTATAAAATGAACATTGCGACAAATTGCAAGACTGAAACGATAATTCTAGAGAAAAGGTATTTACATGTTCAAATAAAACACCTACCATTTTGCAATTTTTAAATTGAACATTCTGAAAAGAACATTGCGCGACCTTTGCAAGGCTTAAATTACACGAATCAAAAACACAATCAATAAATTTAAAATTCTGAAAATTTAAATCTGAAAAATCACAATCTCTAAAAGAACAATTCTCATATTCTGAAGTTAGTAAATCCTCCCTATTTATTTTTAAAAAATCTTTGTCGCAAGTGTAATGCATGGTTAATGAACAATTATTCCATTTGCATAATCTTGAAGATATTTAAAATTTTCAGTTAAATTACCCGAAAAATTCGTTTCACTGGCGCGATCAATGATTCTGTCTGGGTCATCACGTAAAAGAGCTGGCAAAACATATTTCATCAATTCATTGCCAAAATCTTCAGAAGCATCTTTTGGTAGCTCACAAGGTAAATTATCAACCGCCATTACAGCGATAGCATTCTCAGATCGAAAATCTACCTCATTACCTGATTGCGGATCATATCCATAAATTGAATCTCCAATTTTAGAGGAACGAATTGTGCTAGCTATTGGACCATCAATATCACAAGAAATATCTGCAACAACTGACAATCGTCTATTTTTTACTTGTAAATCCTCTTTAGAAATTATTACAGGCGATTTATTGCTCCAAAAATGACATGGAATATACATATCTATATATGGAATAAATCTAGAAAAAATTGATTTATACAATTCTGGGTTTGAATAAAAATCTTGTTTATTAAATTCTTTTCCATCTCGTCTTCCGTAATAATCTTCTAATTCGAGATGAGCAAAAACAGGTTCATTAAATTCTAATGATACCAATTCTTCAGGAGTGACTTCTTTAATTGGCAATAAATCTATAATTTCTCGTGCACCATGGCCTACACGACCAAAACCAGTAAGTAAACACTTAAAATTAGCAGGCAAAACTACTTTTTTAAGTTCATTCTCTACCTCTGCTCTATTTTCACATTGATTAGCAGGCTTTAACTCGAATGTATTCGTTTTTAAGCCCCAAGTTAAAAATCCATTATACGTTCCAACAATTCCAGCATACCTTCCAAAACCAATCAAACGCTTGTTAAACTTATCTTTAATTACTTCATAATCGATTAAACGAATATTTTTATCTAAAATAGCGCGTAGTAATTTCTGATTATAGGCTTGTTTTTTAATAGTATGGGAAAAGAAAACAAAAGTTTTATTTGGTATTAAATCATTGATATTAACCTCCTTCACCCCAAAAATTATATCACAGTTCTCAAGTGACTCAACTAATTCAATTCCTTCTGCTGCGTATTCTGAGTCTGTAAATGTACGAATTGGACTTTTTTGTACTAAAATTTGAACTTCAGGATATAAAATTTGAATTGCCTTACATTGTTTTGGCGTAAGAGGCACTCGAAAATCAGGAGGAGTTTTTCCTTCTTTGATAATTCCAATCGTAATTTTAGTCATGTTTAGGAAATAGGGGATTCAAGTAAATAATTGTCGATAAATTCGCGGGCACAACCATCACCACCTTTGAGTGAAAGTATTATATCAACTTCTGTTTTAACCGCATTTAAGGCATTTGAAGGACATGCGGAGAAGCCCACTTTTCGGATACAATCCAAATCATTGACATCATCTCCCAGATAAGCAATTTGGTTAAACTCTAACCCTAATTCGGTTCTCCATTGTTCAAGAATATCTATCTTTTTATCCCTTCCCACATAACACAATGACACACCCAACATTTCAGCACGAGCACTAATCATTTTATTTGTAAAACCTGAGGAAAGAAAGGCAACTTGAATCCCTTTTTCTTGAAGCTTCATGATACCCATTCCATCCTTGGTGTTGTATTTTTTCATTTGATCTCCAGATTCGGTAAAATACATACCGCCGTCTGTCAAAACACCGTCAATATCAATTACTAATAATTTGATGTTTTTAGCTTTTGATTTCCATTGATTTGCCTTAAAAACAGATTTAAAAAGTAATGATAGCATATCTACCTCATACTCTTCGCAAATTGCCTCTAAATCAAAAATCGTAAGTTCATGTACATCTTCCACGTCCAAATCACCGAGAAACTCTTGAAAATCAAGCCCGAATTTTGAGCAAAGTCCTTTTATATTCTGTTCTAAATGCATATCTAAACCATTTTATATCCCACGCTTTGAGCAACAGGTCTTAGTGAATGTAATAAATCAGTGAATTGAGCATAATCTAACTGTTGAGAAGCATCAGACTTGGCCACTTTTGGATTTGGATGGGCCTCTATAAGTAAACCATCTATTCCCATAGCAACACAAGCTCTTGCTAATACAGGAACACCGTAAGCATATCCCATTGCATGGGATGGATCTAAAACGATTGGAAGATTCGTGTATTCTTGTAACCACGCAACACCGCACAAATCCAAGGTGAATCGCGTTCCCGTTTCAAAAGTACGTAAACCTCTTTCACACAAAATTACATTTGGATTCCCACCCGACAGAACAAATTCAGCGGCCTGTACAAACTCTTGAAGGGTTGTTCCAAATCCCCGTTTGATTAAAACTGGCTTTGTCGTTTTTGAACATGCTCTCAAAATCCCTTGATCGTACATCGCTTTTGCTCCAACTTGAATTACATCGGTATATTCAATAATTTCTGCAATATGAGTTGCATCTCGGGCTTCGGTAATCACATTTAGTCCGTAATCTTCTCGCATTTTTGCAAGGAGTTTCAAACCTTCCAATCCCATTCCTTGAAACGAATAAGGACTCGTTCTAGGTTTATAACAACCTCCTCTCAACGTCGTTAATCCGAGACCTTTAAGCAATTCAGCTGAGGTTCTAATTTGTTCTTCAGACTCAACACTACAAGGTCCACCAATCAATAACGTGTTTTTTGTATCGCCGCCTATTTTAACATTTGAAAGCGTTATTTCACGTTTATTTGTATTAAACCCTTTTGATGAGAGCTGCATATCATTGGCGAAAACCCAAAACTTATCTGTTTTTGACTCCAATGATTCGGGTACATTTTTTACTCCTGATCCACTTATCAAGAGGATTTTATCATCCATTTGGATGCAAAACGATTGATTTTCAGATGCAAGTTGATTGGCTTGATCAAGTGAAATGGAATTCTTTAATTGAATAATCATATTTCAGCCTTAATTAGGTTGGCAAAGTTAACAATTCCAACCGCATGTCCTAATGAATTTACTACGGGCATATACATCACAGGAAAAGAACTTGCTTTTATCAAACGAAGCATATCTATTACTGAATTTGAATCATTAATTGTTAATGGATTGGGATTCAACATCATGGAAGCGTTTAAATTTGGTAAATTATCCAGCGAGCGAATCAATGCTTTTCGAATATCAGCACTAGAGATTAAACCTGCTAATTTTCCAGATGTTTCAATTACTAAACAAAACCCTAAATTTCCACTATCAATTACTTCAAGGACTTGTCTTAAATTTTGTTCTTCATGATAAACAACCGGACACTCATCTATCGGTGTCATAAAATCCCCAACTTGATAGTGCGAAGCTATTTCTTTCCCTTGAAGACTAAAAAGGGCATGACCAACACTTGGAGCATTGAAAAGATAAGATCCTGACACAGAACAACTAACCCCCATATTCCGAAGTATAAACGAAACTTCCCCATTGACTCCTCCATCCACATGAATAGATTTTGTAGGATATTTTTTTCTGAACCTTCTAATTTTATCAAAATTAATCTTATCAAAGGCTCCCCCACTCTGCCCTGGAACTGTTGCCATGATAAGAATGAAGTGAAAATCTGAAAAATCCTCGAAGATTTCAATGGGTGTTTGAGTGGTTATAGCAATTCCTTTTTTGCCAGAAATTTCTTTTGGAATATCTAGTTTTCCTTTTAAGTCCTCCAACTGAAAGGTCAAATAATCAACTGGATTCCTAACTAAAAGATCAAAATATTTTTCGGGAGTACTCGTTATCAAATGCAAATCAATTGGTGTAGAACACCATTTGCGAATTTGGGCTATATCATCAAAAACACGAGGGTCATCATTGCAATCGACGTGAAGTAAATCAACCTGATGGTTTTCTAAATCTTGAATTACCTCTCGCAATGAACGTTTTTTATCGCTATAAATGGATGCTGAAATTTTCACTGTCGGGTTATTTCAAATTTAATATTGCTCTGATTCATTTGGAAAATCAACAGATTTGACGTCGCTTATATACTGCTGAAAGGAAGACAACATTTGGTCATGCAGATTATTGTATTTTCGTAAGAATCTTGGATTAAATTCGTTGTTGATTCCCAACATGTCATGTACTACTAATACTTGTCCATCTACCCCATTTCCTGCACCAATTCCAATTATCGGAATTTGAACAAATTTGGCTACTTCACTTGCTAAGGTGGCCGGGATTTTTTCTAAAACAATGGAAAAACAACCTGCTTCCTCCAATAATTTCGCGTCCTCCTTGAGGCGTAAAGCTTCTTCTACTTCCTTAGCACGAACAACGTAGGTTCCAAACTTATAAATTGATTGAGGCGTTAAACCCAAATGTCCCATAACAGGAATTCCAGCAGTCAAAATACGCTTTACAGACTCTATGATTTCTTGCCCCCCTTCCATCTTAACCGCATGAGCACCAGATTCTTTCATAATTCGAATGGCACTGGAAAGAGCTTCTTTCGAATTCCCTTGGTAACTACCAAAAGGCAAATCAACAACAACTAATGATCGACTTACTGCACGCACCACAGAACTTGCATGATAAATCATTTGTTCCAAGGTAATTGGTAAAGTTGTTTCATGCCCAGCCATTACATTTGATGCAGAATCACCAACTAAAATTACATCTACACCGGCCTCATCAATTATTCGAGCCATGGAATAATCATATCCAGTCAACATAGAGATTTTCTCATTGCGATTTTTCATCTCTTGCAAGGTATGCGTCGTGACTTTTTTAACAGGTTGATAAGTTGACATAAAAACAATATTAATTCAACAAAACTACAAATGATTTATGAAGCTTGAACACGAAATTTCGCTAGAACTGAAAATATATAAATGGTTGTATATCCGCAGATCTAAATTGAACAACCAATATAATGATAAGCACTAAAATTACCGCCTTCAAAAACAAGGGGGTTTTAGCAACCATTTTTTCTATAGAAATCTCAAACGAAACTGGTGTAAAATGAAATAAAAATCCAAGAGCCATCATAACCAATACAACCGGATAACCTTGTATAAAATCTAAAATAATGTGTCCATTAAAAGCAAAAATAATTTGATTTAATACTTGACCAACCACTTGTAAATTTTCAGCCCTGAAGAAGATCCAACAAAAACAAACAAAGTGGAACGTTAATATCCAACTCATTAAATTCAATGATTTTTTGGCAAAAAGGTTTTCAATTTTGAATTTAAAAACAGAGGTAAACAATTTATGAATAATCAACGCCAAACCATGCAATGCTCCCCAAATAACAAATCTCATGGCAGCACCGTGCCACAAACCTCCTAACAACATTGTTAGAAATAAGTTGATATATGTTCTTATTTTGCCTTTACGATTCCCACCTAGTGAAATGTAGAGATAATCTCTTAACCAACTAGATAAAGAAATGTGCCATCGACGCCAAAACTCTGTAATATTTATTGACTGATATGGCGCATCAAAGTTGATATTAAAATGATAGCCAAGTAACAAAGCAATTCCAATAGCCATATCGGAATAACCCGAAAAATCGCAATAAATCTGAAGGGAATAGCCATAAACTCCTACCAAATTTTCCAACCCTGAGTAGAGGGTTGGATTGTCAAAAATTCGATCCACATAATTGATACTAATGTAATCTGCAATTATTGCTTTTTTAATCAACCCAATACAAATAAGAAAAACTCCTCGGGCAATCATTTCTCTCGTAACCACAACTGGTTTAAAGATCTGTGCAATGAAATCAGATGCCCGAACTATCGGCCCAGCAACTAATTGAGGGAAAAACGATACAAAAAACGCATAATCCAATGGACTATTTAACGGCTTCAAATTCCTTCGATAGACATCTAACGTGTAACTCAATGATTGAAAGGTAAAAAAGGAAACACCAACAGGAAGAAAAATATCAAAGGGCTCAAATTTTTGGTTAGCAACCGTGGTAAATATCTCGTAGAAAAAATTGGTATACTTGAAATACAACAAAATCCCCAGGTTGAATGACAAGCTCAGAATTAATAATAAATTACGCCAAACTTTTACTGTTCGATCCGTTAATGAAAAATGAAATTTTGATGAGCCGATTGAAAAATCAACCTCGTTTTCAGTTTTATAAATAAGCTTGGCCAAGGTGAAGTCAACCAAAGTAGTTAACACCAGAAGTAAAAAGTAGATTCCACTCGATTTATAATAAAAGAAAAGCGAAAAAAAAGTAACGAAAATGATTTTAGCTCTCTGATGTTTATGAATTACAGCATAAATCAATAAGAACGCCGTAAACAAGAACAAAAATAAACCTGAACTAAAAATAAGAGGTTCTTTAGGATTATAAAGAAAAACAGACACTAATTTATCTAGTTCAAATTCCCCCATTTTCGTTTTATTGCGTTTTCTTTTTAATGAAACTTGAATAATGATGCAGGAATGTTCTTGTAAATATACCTGCCAATTTTTCACCACCTTCAAAAGTGAGGTGCGTGTAATCTTTATTTGCCAAGGCAGGTTTATTTTGAACAAAGGAAATCATGCTATTTTCTCCTCCCATACCTGAATACATATCCCAAAATGCGACTCCGGTTTTCTTTGCTATTTCTCGTTGAGCCTCAATCATCATCGGAATTGTTGGCATTGTTTGGTATTCACCATCAATTTTTACACTTCGATCCGGAATTCCCAAAATGAGAATACTAGCATTAGGACATGTTTGTTTAATTCGTTCAACCAATTCAATCATTGCTTTAACATACCAATCCACTTTTGTTGTTTTGGCATTTAAAACATTCAAGCCAAACTGAAGAACAATTAGTTTATAATCTCTAAGTTGGTTGAATTGACTCCAATTTTCTGCAGAAATTTTAGATAGTGCTATTCCAGAGTTGCTTTTCAAACCGTAGTTATCCACAATGACACCTTTTGCATCTTCAAAGCTCGCTCCGTAAAGTTTGGTGCTCTCACTTTCCGGGAATGAAAATGTTATTGAATTTGTATTCGCACCATCCAACCGTAGTGATCTAATTTTTGAAGTAGATTCAGCCGCCAAGGTACCCGATTCCCCATTATATCTGTAGGAAAAACGTGAATCTATTCCCGATGAATAGTACACTTGAATATTTTTAAAATTACCCAATTTAGGATCTCCATTTATTCCTGAATAAGTAACATTTGCTTTGCCAAGAGCTTTGAAAAAATATCCTCCTGCCCCATAGCCATTTGCCGACTTATTTTGAACAATATTAAAAGATTCTATTCCAGAATGAGAATGCCTTACCGTTTGACGAAATCCAGAAGTTTCAGAAGCAAAAGGAACAAAACCGACTCCAGAACCGCCAAACTCTGCTTGTAAAAGCTTTCTCACCTCTGCTGTGAAAATATCACCATCAATGAAGGAATCACCGAAAAAAGCCATTCGAGTCAACCCATTTTTATTTGATAATGCCTCAAAAATTGCTTTTAATGCCGTTTTATTCTTGGAATAATCTTCAATACAAGTATAACCTGGAGGACATTTATCAATAAACTCTTTTTGAACTTTACTTCCTCCAACTAGATTGGACTTTTTTTTCTGCTTGATATCCCTAAGGAAATCAACTTTTTTAAATTCATAACCAGCGATTGAAAAGTCAGGAATAAAAAAAGCTGCTAATGACAATATCAATACGCATGAAATCATCACAACAACTTGATTTAGATAACTTTTCTCGTGGTTTGAATCCATATTTTCCAAAAACGGGATGCAAAGCTACGCTATTTTTAAGAAAAACAAGAATTTAGAACGAGAGGATTCTCTAGAAAATACAATTGAGGTTTTATTCCTTTTCCCATTTACCTACTACAGAAGTGGCAATTGAATTACCTAATACATTTGTGGCGCTACGAAACATATCACAAAAATGATCAATCGGGAGAATTAGTGCAATTCCTTCAATGGGAATGTTAAACATACCACATGTTGCTGCAACAACAACTAAACTTGCTCTCGGAACCCCTGCAATTCCCTTACTTGTTAACATCAAAACCAAAAGCATGGTCATTTGCGTGCCAAAATCAAGAGGAATTCCATACGCTTGCGCAATGAAAATACTAGCAAAAGTCATGTACATCATACTTCCATCCAAATTGAAAGAATATCCTAGAGGTAGCATGAAGGACACAATTTTATCTTTAATTCCAAATCGTTCAAGCTCCTCAGTCAATTTTGGAAAAACAGCTTCACTGCTAGTGGTTCCAAAGGCGATGATTAATGGACTTGTAATCCGTTTTAAGAGTGTAATAATTCTGTTCTTTAAAAACATAAAACCTATAAGCAAGAGAACAAGCCACAAGGACCCAATTCCAACGAGAAAAGCCCCAAAAAACTTTGTGTAGGTTAAAACTAATTCATTTACGTCGCGCACAGCAAATACAGCTGCAATGGCTCCAAAAACTCCTACAGGCGCAAACTTCATAACATAATTAACCATTTTTAAAATAATGTGTGAGGTCTTGTCTAGTGCATTGACCACAGGTTTTGCATTTTCACCAATTGAAGCAGCAGCCAAGCCAAAAAAGATCGAAAAAACTACAATTTGTAGAATTTCATTCCCTGCCATTGCCTCAAAAATACTCTTTGGAAAAATATGTTCAATAAAATTTTGAGCGGAAAATGATTCAGTTTTTGCAGTGACCTCACTTGCCGCTTTCACATCCATATCAGACAAATTCAAGCCAACCCCTGGTTCTAAAACATTGACCCAAAACATTCCAATGCACAGGGAGATAAACGAGGCGGTAAAGAACCAAGCAAGTGCTTTTCCTCCAATTCTACCGACCGATTTAATATCACCTAATTTAGCAATCCCAACGACCAGCGTTGAAAAAACCAAAGGTGCAATAAGCATTTGAACCAGTCTGATAAAAATTGTTGCCAAAATCTTAATGTTACCACTAAAACTTTTTGCCAAAGCGATATCTCCAGAATTAAAGATTGCCACACCTAAAATAGCTCCCAAAATCATCGCCAAGATAATTTGTGTCGTCAGATTCCCGAAAAATGATTTTTTTGGTTGAATATGTTCGTGGTGCGTCATAAATCAAATTTAATGGTGTGAAATTAACAAAATTTCTGTAAGTCTGCTTTTATTTCTTTATCAACCGCAAACCGTTTATAAATCATTAATTTGTAACTTTGAAACAGTACGCTTTTCATTATTTTTGCTATCTACACAAACTTTAGTTTTTAAAAATGTCAGAGAATCAATACACCGAAGACAATATCCGCTCACTCGATTGGAAAGAGCATATTCGCCTGCGTCCCGGAATGTATATTGGCAAACTAGGAGATGGTTCTGCAGCCGATGATGGTATTTATATACTTGTCAAAGAAGTGATCGATAATTGTATCGATGAATTTGTAATGGGCAATGGTAAACGTGTAGACATCAAAGTTAAAGACGGAAAAGTTTCGGTTCGCGATTACGGTCGTGGAATTCCACTTGGAAAAGTAGTTGAGGTAGTTTCCAAAATGAATACCGGTGGAAAATACGATTCAAAAGCATTTAAAAAATCAGTTGGACTAAACGGAGTTGGTACGAAAGCGGTGAATGCCCTCTCCTCTCATTTTATGGTTTATTCCGTTCGAGATGGTGAGAAAAAACAAGCCTCCTTTCAACGTGGCGAACTTGTAGAGGAACTTAAACTATCTAAAACAGACGAAGGCAACGGAACCTATGTGGAATTTATGGCGGACGATGCCATTTTCAAAAAGCATTCCTACAAGACAGCGTACCTGGAAAAAATGATGTGGAACTACTGTTATTTGAACAGAGGGCTGAGCATTTACTACAATGGGGAGAAATTCCAATCCAAAGACGGTCTGAAAGACTTGCTCGAAAACAATATGGATGGAGATCCGCTTTATCCAATTATTCACTTGGAAGGGGAGGATATTGAGGTAGCTTTCACCCATGGACGCACATACGGAGAAGACTATTATTCATTTGTAAATGGTCAACATACTACACAAGGCGGAACTCACCAAAGTGCTTTCAGAGAATCTGTAGCGAAAGTAATTCGTGATTTTTACAATAAAAATTATGAAGCCTCGGATATTCGCCAATCCATTGTTGCAGCAATTGCAGTTAAGGTAATTGAACCAGTTTTTGAATCGCAAACAAAGACAAAATTAGGTTCTCAAGAGATCGAACCCGGTGGGAAATCGATGAGAGCTTTTGTTAATGATTTCTTGAAAGAGAATTTAGACAATTATTTGCACCGAAATACTGAAACTGCTGAAACGCTTGAAAAAAAGATTAAACAATCTGAGCGTGAACGTAAAGAACTTGCAGGTATTCGTAAAATAGCGAAAGAACGATCTAAAAAAGCAAACCTTCACAATAAAAAATTGAGGGACTGTCGCGTTCATTTAACCGATTTAAAAGACGAAAAACGAGAAGAAACCACCTTGTTTATTACTGAGGGAGATTCTGCAAGTGGATCAATCACAAAATCGCGGGATGTTGCAACACAAGCCGTTTTTTCATTGCGCGGTAAGCCGTTGAATTGTTATGGATTAACAAAGAAAGTAGTTTACGAAAACGAAGAGTTCAATTTAATTCAAGCGGCTTTAGACATTGAAGAAGACATGGACAATCTGCGTTACAATCGCATTGTAATTGCAACCGATGCCGATGTTGATGGTATGCATATTCGGATGTTATTATTGACTTTTTTCCTTCAATTTTTCCCTGATTTGGTTAAAAGAAATCATGTTTACGTTTTGCAGACTCCTCTTTTCCGTGTTAGAAATAAGAAAAAAACAATTTATTGCTACAGCGAAGACGAACGAAGAAAAGCGATTGAAGAATTAGGAAAAAATCCTGAAATTACGCGATTTAAAGGATTGGGTGAAATTTCACCCGATGAATTCAAATATTTTATTGGTGAAGATATTCGTTTGGAGCCGGTAATATTAAGTAAAGAATCTTCAATTGACTCCATTCTATCGTATTTCATGGGTAAGAACACTCCTGAACGACAAGATTTTATCATCGATAATCTTCGTATTGAAAAGGATTTAGCTGAAGAACTAGAAAAAGCAAAAAAAGAGGCTGAAGCATCAGAAGAAATAAACAAAGCATCTTAAAAAATGGCAGAAGACGAAATAGATCCAATTGAAAATCAAGAAGATGATGAACAGGATTCTTCCAATCCCTTTGAAAATAAACAGGTGGATGAAAAAATAATCCCTGTTGCTGGATTGTATGAAAACTGGTTCTTGGATTATGCCAGTTATGTAATCATGGAACGTGCTGTTCCTGCCATTCACGATGGTTTAAAACCGGTTCAAAGAAGAATTCTTCATTCGATGCGCGAATTGGAAGATGGTCGTTACAACAAAGTGGCGAATGTCATCGGAAATACGATGAAATATCACCCACATGGCGATGCTTCCATTGGCGATGCGATGGTTCAATTGGGTCAGAAAGATTTGTTGATTGATTGTCAAGGAAACTGGGGAAATACACTAACGGGCGATGGAGCTGCTGCACCACGTTACATTGAAGCTCGACTTTCAAAATTTGCTCTTCATGTTGTATTTAACCCCAAAACTACAAATTGGCTTTCCAGTTATGACGGAAGAAACAAAGAGCCAGAAAATTTACCCGTGAAGTTCCCATTACTTTTGGCCCAAGGCGCGGAAGGAATTGCAGTTGGAATGGCATGTAAGTTTCTGCCACATAACTTTATCGAACTCATTGACCAATCAATCAACCATTTGCGCGGAAAAAAAGTGGAGATTTTTCCTGATTTCCTAAATGGAGGAATGGCTGATTTCACAAATTACAACGATGGATTACGAGGAGGAAAGGTTAGAGTTAGAGGAAAAATTAAAAAGGTTGATAATAAAACCTTGGTTATTCACGAAATTCCTTTCGGAACTACAACAAGTTCCTTGATAGAATCTATAATCAAGGCAAACGATAAAGGTCAAATAAAACTCCGTAAAATTGAAGACAATACTTCGGCTGATGCAGAAATTATTATTCACCTAGCACCTGGTGTTTCTCCGGATAAGACGATTGATGCCCTTTATGCTTTTACAGACTGTGAAGTTTCAATTTCACCCAATTCAACCATTATCGTTGGGGATAAGCCACAATTCTTAGGCGTCACTGAAATTTTGAAATTCAATACCGATAATACCGTTCGCTTATTACGATTAGAGCTGGAAATTCGCCTGGATGAATTAGAAAAACAATGGCATTTCTCAACTTTGGAGAAATTATTCATAAACAATGAAATGTACATTGATTTCAAGCATTATGCTGATCGCGAATCACTTTATGACTATTTATACAAACGTTTTGAGCCTTTCAAAAAACAACTTATTCGTGAAATTACTGACGAGGATTTACATAAGTTGACACAAATTCCAATGATTCGTATTACTCGCTTTGACGGCAGTAAAGCAGATGAATTATTGTTAAAAATTGAGGAAGAAATTGAGCAAGTAAAAAATCAGCTTGATAATTTGATTGAATACGCAATTGATTATTACAAAGATTTAAAGAAACGCTTTGGCGCCGGAAGAGAACGCAAAACAGAAATTAAAATCTTCGATACAATAAGCGCTTCAAAAGTAATAATAGCAAACAAAAAACTTTACGTTGATTACGAAGAAGGCTTTATTGGTTATGGATTAAAGAAAACAGATGCTATTTCTGATTGCTCGGATATCGATGACATTATTGTATTCTTTGCTTCAGGGAAAATGATGGTTACTAAAATTTCTGACAAAAAATTTGTTGGCAAAGGAATCATTCATGTTGCTGTTTGGAAAAAGGGTGACACCAGAACCATTTATCATTTGTTTTACCAGGATGGAATTGGCGGGCCAACCATGATGAAGCGTTTTTACGTAAATTCAATTACGAGAGATACCGAGTACGATTTAACACGAGGGACAAAAGGTTCAAAAATGCTATATTTCTCGGTTCACCCGAATGGAGAACGAGAAGTTGTTACTGTCCTATTAAGGCCAAGACCGCATCTAAAAAGATTACGTTACGATATTGATTTAGGAGCTTTATTAATTAAAGGCAGAAATTCAGCCGGTAATCGAGTTACCAAAGAAATAATTCAGAAAATCGTGCAAAAAGAGGTAGGAGGATCAACTTTAGCTGCTCGTAAAATCTGGTATGATACCGTGGTTGGAAGATTGAATGATGATTCAAGAGGAAAATTCCTCGGTGATTTTAAAGGTGACGATAAAATACTCACACTCTACAAAAATGGAGACTATCGCTTGAGCAACTTTGATTTATCGACGCACTTTGATGAGGACATGATTCACATTGAAAAATGGCAGCCGCGAAGACCTATTACCACAGTTTATTTTGATGCTGAAAAGGAATTGCATTTTGTGAAGAAATTTTTATGTGAAATAACAACCGATAAACGAGTGTCCTTTATTAGTGAAAGTGAAGGGTCCTACATGGACGTTGTCACTACAGCTTATCAACCAGAAGTTAAAATCGTGTTTAATAAACTATTAAAAGAAACGAAGAACTTACCAGACAATGTAGTTCCACTTAGCGATTTTATTGATGTTAAAGGTCTGAAAGCACAAGGAAATCAATTAACAAAACTAAAGGTAAAAGAAATCGTTTTAACGCATCCAATCGAGGGAAAAGAACCTTGGCCAGAAGAACAACAAGAAGAAAATGATGACCTTGACATACAAACAGAAGTTACTTCTGAAGAAGAAAATTCTCCAACCATGGAATGGGATGTAACCAAAAGTGACGATGATCAACCTAGCTTATTTGAAGAAGAATCTGGAGAAGAAAAATAAATGTCATTAGAAATTTTACACGAAGACAATCATGTTATTGTTGTCAATAAAAAAGCTTCGGATATCGTTCAAGGTGATAAAACCGGCGATGAAACTCTTCCTGACAAGATAAAGGATTATCTTAAAGAAAAATACAACAAACCTGGAAATGTATTTTGCGGGGTTGTTCATAGACTTGACAGACCAACAAGTGGTGCCGTAATCTTTGCCAGAACGAGCAAAGCTCTCGAACGATTAAATAAACAATTTAGAGAAAAAGAGACAAACAAAGTTTATTGGGCACTTGTAGAACAAAAACCTGCTAATACTTCGGGAAGATTAGTTCATTTTTTGAAGAAAAACGAGAATCAAAACAAATCGTACATCTGCGACAAAAATACACCTGGTGGCAAAGAGGCTATTCTGACGTATAATTTCATAAAATCTTCAGATAATTATCATCTTTTGGAAATAGCATTAGAAACAGGTCGTCATCATCAAATTCGAGTTCAATTATCTTCAATTGGATGTACAATAAAAGGGGATGTAAAATACGGTTCAAAACGTTCAAATCAAGATGGATCAATTTGCTTACATGCCAGAAAATTTTCATTCTTTCATCCAACTACAAAAGAAGAAATTGAAATTACAGCCCCTGTTCCGAATACTGCGCTTTGGAATTTTTTCCAAAAATAAAAGTCCCATTACTCGTTTGTAACAGGACTTTCGCTTGGATAACTCAACTAAACTAAACCTTAAATATTATTTATTTTGAAACTGTAATTTTTTCAGAAGCTACTACTTTATCTCCAGCCAAGAAGTTAATCTCGTAGGATCCATTTACCAAATCATTCACGTGAAATGATGTTGCATCCATAACTGGAATTGCAGGCACAAACACTCCGTTTGCTGAATTTATTTGTATCGCTGTAATGGTATAATCTGACCATGAAAGTGTTGCGAAACCAGGTTTCAATTCATTAACCACTACACTCACTTTTTTCGTTTCTTTCGGATCCTCGTTGTGAGCGAATGAAGAAAAAGAAACTGTTAAAATCATTATAAATGCTACCGCGATTTTTCTAAATGTTTTGCTAAATGGTTTCATATCTTAAAAATTTAATTTTTCAACTTGTTTGTGAGACAAAGTTGTTTGATTTTTAATTTATGAGCAATCTTTAACAATAAAAGGAAAGTAAATTACTTAGACTTACATATATCCTACTAAGTAATTCCACAAATCAACTACGTATAATTACGTAAACAAGAGGGTTTATTGCTTTTAATCGCGTCTAATTAACTACCATTCGCGGTTTGTAATTAACCACCAAGTCTGCAATGGCTTTAATATGATCAGGTGTCGTACCACAACATCCTCCAATAATGTTTACCAAACCTTCATCCAAAAATTCTTTGATTTGTTTTGCCATCAATTCAGGTGATTCATCGTATTTCCCAAATTCATTCGGTAACCCAGCGTTCGGATGAGCACTTACGGCAAAAGGTGATTTTTCATTTAAGATCTGCAAGTAGGGACGCATCAAATTAGCCCCAAGAGCGCAATTTAATCCTATACTGAGAAGTGGAATATGAGACAATGAAATCAAGAAGGCCTCCGTAGTTTGCCCGGTTAATGTTCGTCCACTCTGGTCGGTTATTGTACCAGAAACCATGATAGGAAGTTTTATTCCTCGTTCATCAAAAACAACATCAATAGCAAATAATGCAGCTTTGGCATTCAACGTATCAAAAACAGTTTCTACCAACAAAACATCAACTCCCCCATCCATTAAAGCTTCAACTTGTTGTTTATATGCATCCACTAATTGATCAAAAGAAATAGCCCTAAACCCTGGATCGTTTACATCTGGAGAAATAGAAGCTGTTCGATTTGTTGGACCAATAGAACCTGCAACAAACCGTGGCTTGTCTGTAAATTCATTAGCAACTTCCTTGGCAATCTTAGCACTTTGATAATTAATTTGATAAACTGCATCTTCCAAAGCATAATCTGCTTGAGCAATCCAAGTACCAGAAAACGTATTGGTTTCAACAATGTCTGCGCCTGCCTTAAAATATTGACGATGAATTTCCTTGATTATTTCAGGTCGAGTAATTGACAACAAATCATTATTTCCTTTCAGTGGCTTACTGTGATTCTCAAATGCCCCCTCACGAAAATCAAATTCCTCCAATTTATGGCGCTGAATCATAGTACCCATAGCACCATCCAAGACCAGTATCCTTTCCTTGATTATCTGTTCAATCATTCCTTTAATATTTTTGAAAATAAACCACTTATAAACATTCCAAATTTAAATGCAACTAAAGAGTTAAAAAACAGATAAATTAGGTTTTTCGTTGCAAAAATACGAATAGTTAAAAGGAATGGAAGAAACTTGGCTAAAGAAATTAGCTATTTCGAAATTAAATCAAACAATTCATCCAAATTCGGAGATACGATTACTTCAATCCTTCTGTTTTTGGCTTTGTCATTTGCATCCACTGGATAGAATTCACTTCTTCCCGCTGCCATTATCTTCTTAGGATCCATTGCAGAGTTATCTAACATTATTTCAACCACTGATGTCGCCCTTAGAACAGATAACTCCCAATTATTTTTTGGTGAGCTTGAGCTACTCATTTTATTGTTATCGGTATGACCTTCAACCACTATTTCTAGGTCACTTGTATTTTCTAATGCCTTTGCCAAATCTATAATTGCTCTTTTACCTTGTGCTTCCACTGCTGTGCTTCCAGATCCGAACAATAACTTAGCTTCAAGACTAATATAGATTCTTCCATCTTTTTCAACAACTGTGAGTCCTTTATTCTCATAGGCACGAAGAGCCGCTGCAATTTTTTCTTTCAATAATTTTATACCCCGATCTTGACGTGCAATTATTTCCTCCAATTCAGCAACTCGAGCCTCTCTTTCTGCTAATAAAGCTTGCTTTGCATTTAGTTCTTTTTCTAAGATTGATAATGCATCTTCTTTACGTTGTAATTCGATACTTTTTGCTTCCAATTCAGCTTGAAAAACTGAAGCCTCCTTCGATCCCAATTGCTTGTAATTATCGAAAGATTTTTCTAAATCCGCGTATTGTTTTTTTAATTTAGCTAATTCAAGCAAAGACGATCTGTGTTTCGCACCATTTGCTAGCGTGTCTTTTTTCAGTTGATCAACTTCCTTATCTAGTAGATTTAATTTTTCTTGAACTATTTGAGCCTTATTTTCCGCTTGACTACTTGCATTTTTAAACTTATCAAGTTCCTCATTGCATGCCTTTTCTCGAGCTAATAAATCTTGGTATTTTTTTGCAGGCACACAACTTGCAATTGTAACCAATATAATGGAAGAAATAATTAAAAAATTCCGATTTATCATACTTATCATTTTTACAAAATTCGATAACATTTAAGCTTGTATTTATTGATTTTAAAAGAGTTTTAAACATTTCAAATTGAATAACCCTCAATTAATTGATCGAAATTATGCGTAAAATGATTCGATCCAATTCAACATCAAACTATACTTACTATCAACTGTAATTCAGTATTTGTTTCGAGCAAAACAAATCTCACATTCAAAAACACTGAATATCAACACCTTCAAAAACTTACACCATCCCCTTCGGTAAACAGGGGTAATATCCAATTCTCAAAAAATCTAAAAATTGAGTAAAACATTACAGAAATTCAACTTAGTTTTACTACTTTTAGCAACCTAAAAACGAATATGAAAAATTTAAAGTTAAAATTAGTAGCAATTCTTGTTTTCACAGGAATGTTTGCAAGAGCAGACGAAGGAATGTGGTTTTTGATGTTTATAGAACGTTTAAACCACCGCGATATGCAAAAAATGGGTCTTCAGTTGACTGCCGAAGAAATATACAGTATCAATAATCATAGTTTGAAAGACGCAATCGTACAATTTAACGGAGGATGTACAGCTGAAATCATTTCAAAAGAGGGATTAATTCTTACAAATCACCATTGTGGATATGATGCAATTGCTGAATTATCTACTCCAGAACAAGATTATTTAACCAATGGTTTCTGGGCAAAAACCAAAGCAAATGAATTAAAACCGAAATCACTTTACGTTCGCTTTTTTGTTCGAATGGATGACGTATCTAAACGCATTTTAGGCAAAGTAAATGATGGAATGACCGAGGAAGAGCGAGAAAAAGCGATAAATGCTGAAATAGCATTAATTGAGAAAGAGAATAATGAAGGTGGAAAATACACGGTAAGTGTACGTTCATTTTTTCAAGGAAATGAATTTTATTATTTCGTTTATCAGGACTACAAAGACGTAAGATTAGTTGGAACCCCGCCAAAAAGCATTGGTAAGTTTGGTGGAGATACTGATAACTGGGAATGGCCTCGTCACACAGGGGATTTCTCTATGTTTAGAGTATACGGAGATGCAAATGGAAATCCTGCTGATTATTCATTAGCTAATGTTCCATTAAGCCCGAAGAGACATTTAAAAGTAAATATGGGCGGAGTTAAAGAAGGTGATTTTGCAATGATATTGGGTTATCCAGGAAGAACAAACCGATGGTTACCCGCAGGTGGAATTGAGCAAAACGTGAAATATGCATACCCAGCTTGGGTTGAGGCTTCAAAACTTAACATGGATGTCATGAAAAAATACATGGACAAAAATGATGATACACGTTTAGACTACGAATCAAAATACGCAGGAATTGCCAATTATTGGAAGAATAGACAAGGAATGATTGATGCGCTTACCAAAGCAAAAACTGCAGAACTTAAACAAAAAAACGAAGCTAAATTCAATGCTTGGGCAAACAAAAAAGAAAATGCTTCAAAATATGGAAAAGCTGTTGAAACAATTAATACATTCTATTCCAAAACAAATGAAAAGGCTCGACATGATAATTACTTAATGCAAATCCTAAGAGGAAGTAGTTTTGCGACTATCTCTAGAAGCCTAGGAAGGCAATTAGATAATTATGCGAAAGCAAGTCAAGAAGAACGAGTTTCGTTGAAAAAAGACTTACTAACTATGATTGATGAATTCTACAACGAGATTTCCATGGATGTTGAAAAGGATTTGTTAGCAAGTCAATTTAACTTGTACTCAACCAAAGCTGGATACAAATTAGTACCTACCCTAGAGCAAATTGGAAGTCAATCAAACAATAATTTTAACGATTATGTAAATGCTATTTTTGAAATGAGCTTATTCGGTTCAGCAAGTAAGTTAAAAGCATTTATTAATTATCCTAAAGACGGAGTTATTACAAACGACCCACTTTATCAATTGTCTTCTGATCTATTGACACATTACAATTCAAAATCAGAGGAATTAACAAAATTACAAGGAGAATTTACAAAGTCATTCCGTTTACTTGTAGCTGGTATGAGAGAAGCAAAGCTTAGTGCTGTTTTATACCCAGATGCAAATAGCACATTGAGATTAACGTATGGTAAGGTAAGTGCATTGCCAGCAGATAAAAGAAATGATGCTAAGGTAAACTACTACACAACATTAGATGGTACTATCAAAAAGTTTAAACCAAAAGATGAAGAATTTGATTTGCCAGCGAGATTAATTGAATTACACAAAACAAAAGATTACGGTCAATATGCAGACAAGGCTGGACATTTACCTGTAAATTTCCTAACAGATAACGATATCACCGGCGGAAATTCAGGATCACCTGTATTAAATGGTAAAGGTGAGTTGATAGGTTTGGCTTTTGATGGAAATATTGAAGCCATGGCTGGAGATGTTATTTTTGATACTAAACTTCAAAAAACAATTAACGTTGATATTCGTTATGTTTTGTTTATTATTGATAAATTCGCAGGAGCCAAACATATAGTAGACGAAATGACAATTGTAAAATAAAGAAAATAGGAAACCATGAGTGAAATTGCAAAAATAGAATTAGAAGGTAAGGTTTACGAATTCCCTGTTATTACCGGGACAGAAAATGAAAAGGCTATAGATATCTCCAAATTACGCGATACTACAGGATATATTACTCTGGACACTGGATATAAAAACACAGGTGCAACAAAAAGTAGTATTACGTTTCTAGATGGAGAGGAAGGGATTCTGCACTACCGAGGTTATTCTATTGAGGAACTTGCTGAAAAAGCATCTTTTTTAGAAGTTGCTTATCTACTTTTACATGGTGAATTACCTACACAAGCTGAATTAGACAACTTTGAAAGCAGTATAAAGAAACACACCTTGGTTCATGAAGATATGAAACGATTCTTTGAAGCCTATCCTGCAAAGGCACATCCAATGGGTGTTTTGTCTTCTATGATTTGTTCACTATCAACATTTTACCCTGAATCCTTAGATCCTCATAGAAGTAAGGAGAAGAAAGAATTGACAATACATCGTTTACTTGCAAAAATGCCAACACTTGCGGCATGGGCGTACAAAAATTCTATTCGTCATCCATTCATGTACCCTAAAAATGAATTTGATTATTGTTCAAATTTCTTGCACATGATGTATGCTATGCCAACAGAGGACTACAAAGTTGATCCAGTAGTTTCAGCAGCATTAAACAAACTATTGATTTTACATGCAGACCATGAGCAAAACTGTTCGGCTTCTACGGTGAGAATTGTTGGTTCCTCACAAGCAAATTTATACGCAACAATTTCAGCAGGTATTTCAGCGTTATGGGGTCCGTTACATGGTGGAGCAAATCAAGAGGTAATTGAAATGTTAGAACAAATCCACAATGATGGTGGAGATGTAGATAAGTGGGTAGCAAAAGCAAAAGACAAAGACGATTCATTTAGACTTATGGGCTTTGGACATCGAGTGTATAAAAACTTCGATCCACGTGCCAAAATAATTAAAAAAGCATGTGATGATGTTCTAGAAAAAATGGGGATAAACGATCCAATGCTTGGAATCGCGAAAAGACTCGAGCAAGTGGCATTGGAAGATGAATACTTCAAGGCTCGAAACCTATATCCAAATGTAGATTTCTATTCAGGTATTATTTACAAAGCAATTGGTATTCCGACTGATATGTTTACTGTAATGTTTGCTATTGGACGTTTACCAGGGTGGATTGCTCAATGGAAAGAGATGACTGAAAACAAGGAACCGATTGGAAGACCAAGACAAATATATACTGGAGCTACTTCTCGTCCTTTCACTGATATTTCAAAACGTTAATTCTGACATATTGTCTGAAATTAGTTTTTGGATAGAAAATTGTTTATCATTAATAAATAAAAAATAAAAAAATGGCATTAGAAATTACAGATCAAAACTTTGAAGAATTAGTAATGAAATCAGATAAACCTGTATTGGTTGACTTCTGGGCTGAATGGTGTGGACCATGCAGAATGATTGGCCCAGTTGTGGAAGAATTATCAAATGATTACGAAGGGAAAGCGGTTATCGGAAAAGTTAATGTTGATGAAAACCCAGGTGTTTCTGCTCAATTCGGAATTAGAAGCATCCCTACCATCCTGTTTATAAAAAATGGGGAGGTTGTAGATAGAAATGTTGGTGCAGCACCGAAAGCACAACTAGCAGACAAATTGAATGCGATAATCTAATTAAGAAAATAAATTGGTTAAAGAGTCATCATTTTGGTGACTCTTTTTTTGTTCTAAAAAGTGTATAAATTGGAATAACTAGAACGGATGTACTAACAAGAAATAAAGCAAAATAACTGCAAAATCTATAAAGTATATCTCCGTAACTTGTATATAATGTTTGTTTGGTGTTTCGATTAATAGTAGAAACCAGACCTGCTTCTTGCCACCATTTAGAAACTTGTAGTACATCTCCCCGTTGATTAACAAATGAACTAATTCCAGTATTTGCTGAACGAGCAACAGATCTTCTCGTCTCGATTGCACGCAAGGAGGCAAAACTATTATGTTGCTTATAACCAGGAGTATCTTTCCACCAACCATCATTTGTTATAATAAACACTAATTCGGCTCCATTTCTTACTTGATTTCCAATAAATTCTCCATAAATAGATTCATAACAAACTACAGGCGCAAATTTCAAGGAATGCGCAGAAATCGTTCTAGGCTCCTTCTCTTTTCCTAGAGTGCCTGAAGTACCTCCATTATTTATTGACAATTCTTCTAAAAATGGAAGCCATTCCGAGAATGGAATTTTCTCAACCCCGAGAACTAATTTTGATTTATGAATGATTTGACTATTCATTGTATCAATCCCAATTGATGTATTATAAAATTCGATGTATTCATCAATTTCCGGAATTTTTCGTGAAGCAATTGAGTTCTTTTCTTTGAAAAACGCGTACGTCGAAGCCCCTGTGTAAACATAAATACCCGGATGCTCCTTTATAAACTGCCGTATCGTTTTTATAGAAGAAATTTGATCTATTTTTCTCTCATCAAAAGAGGAACTAATCGCTGTTTCAGGGAAGAGTACAAATTTGGTCTTTGATGTGACCTTCGATTCAGCGACAGTTAACATAGACTGAACTTGCTCCTCGACATTCGAAACAAATTTTTCATTATAGGGGTCAATATTGGGCTGCACCACAACAACTTCAACGGGATTGGATTGCTCAGTATATCGTGAATAAATGATCCATGAAGACACAATTGGAATGGCTATAAGTGACAGAATAGCAATAATAAGCGTTAATTCTTTATTGACTGCAATTTTTCCACCAATCTGCCATCTATTTATTAAACTATAAATAAAATAATTAACTATCAATAGCCAAATACTCCCGCCCATTACACCCGTAAATTCATACCATTGAATTAGCTCTGGATTTCTTGAAAATATATTACCTAAAGTAAGCCAAGGCCAGGATAGCTCCCAATGATAATGCACGTGTTCAAACCCAATCCAAATGATCAACAAATAAACTAAACTAAATTTCCTGTTTAACCTTTTGCGGGTAAGGTGATAAAAATAAAATGCAAGAGACATCAAAAGGGAATTCAATAAGTAAGCAAAATACGCGCCGCCAGGTGAAGCAAAATAAATCCACCAGGTTGTACCAACATTATAGATTAAAAAAACAAGGTAGGCGTGAATAAATACTTTTCCACTTTTGTAATTCCTTGTCAGTATTGTATTTTCAACCAACAACAATGGAATCCAAGAAATAAAACCAAGAAATGGAATACTTCCTGTAAATGGAAAACTGAATACCATCAGCATTCCCGAAAGAATGGATAATAAAAATCGATTTCTTTTTGATATTACCATAAGAAAAAGGGCTGCATGAACAACCCTTATTTTTAGTTAATTAGTCAAACTTAATTTCCATCTCTACCCTTCTATTCTTTTGCCTTCCAGCCTCAGTATCATTTGTTGCTATTGGCTTAGATTCACCATAATAGAAAGTCTTTATTTGTTCTTCTTTTACTCCTTTTGAAACTAAATAATTCTTAACAGATTCAGCTCGTTTTTTAGATAAAATTAAGTTGGACTGATCATCACCACCATTATCTGTATGTCCAGAAATATGCAAGAACCAATTCGGTTTTTTATTCATAACTTCAGCCAACTCATCTAAAGATGCAAATGATGAAGAACTTATAACGTCTTTTAATTTCTCGAATTCTAAGTTATCAAATGCTGTTTTTAATACCTCAACAATCTCCTCTTCAATAACAGGACATCCTTTGTTAGAAATTGGTCCAGCTGTATTTGGACATTCATCATCCTTATCAACCAAACCATCTCCATCTGTATCCTTTAACGGACAACCATTATTCGAAATTGGACCAGGTATTAATGGGCATTCATCGTCTTTATCTAATAATCCATCTTTATCTGTGTCAGGCCAAGGACAACCATTATTTTCTTTCGGGCCTCTTTCTGTAGGACAGCCATCTAGGAAGTCAAGTATTCCATCTTTATCAGTATCAGGACAGCCATTTAATTCTTTAGGACCAGAAACATCTGGACATCCATCCTCAATATCTCTTATTCCATCGCCATCTTTATCAGGACAACCATTTAATATCACTAACCCTGAATCGGTTGGACAATCATCTTTTGGATCAATTATTCCATCATTATCGGTATCAGGACAACCAGCAAATTGTTTCAAGCCTGCTAAATCAGGACAACTATCATTTTTATCAATGATTTTATCGCCATCACGATCTGGACATCCTGCAAACTCTTTTAATCCTGCAACATCGGGACAGCTATCATTTTTGTCAATAATTTTATCACCATCACGATCTGGACATCCTTTAAATTCAACCAAACCCGAATCCAAAGGACAATCATCTTCCATATCCATAATTCCATCCTTGTCTGTATCAGGACACCCTCTAAAGGACCATAAACCTGGAACATCAAAACATTCATCTTGAGAATCTGAAACTTTGTCCCCATCCCTATCTTTAATTGCATCGTATAGAATTGGAACTCGAACACCTGTATAAATGTCAATGCCACGAACTTTTCCTCGCGCAGTTAGTGCTCTGAAATCAGTCAATCCAATAGTTAATGGACCAAGTCGCGTTGCAATTCCTGCTCTAAATCCTGAATATCTATTCATTGAAATTGGCAAGTGTATACCAAACCAAGAATAATCAAAACTTGGTGTAATTGAGAATTGATTAGGCACCTTTACTTTTGCCTGCTGCTTAGGAGATATTAAATTCAACATTCCAGTAGCATTAACATAAAAATATTTCCAGATATGATAATCTACTTGTAAACTGAATGCGGCAGGTGTTTGAACCCAAAAAACCGATGTTGTATCTTTTTCACCTGCAGTCCACTCCGTGGGATCTAAACTCTTATATATAAGTGAGTCAATAATTTCATCAAAACTTGATAGTGAAGTGGCTGTCTCAAATTGATTTAAGTCAAATTTACGATTGATATCAACTGAAAAATCACGACTTAATCCACCTTTTGTAAATCTCAAAGCTCCAAGATCTAGCAATGATGCCCCGATACGTAGTTCGTACTTGTTTTTATTTTTCATCCACAAATTTGTTTTACCATCCATATCAAATTTGTATTTGTCATATTTAGGCCGCCATTCGTAAACAACTCCTAAATCTACCCCAAATCCAGCTCTACTTGATGCTTTCGGCAGACCCAGTGCGTTTAGCTCAATATTTCCTTCGACTAGTTTATCAAAATTATCAGAATAACCATATGCAAAATCTCCTTGTAGAATGAATGATGTATCTTCATCGACAAGTCCATAATTAAAATTATCGGTGTACACATAAGCAGCTGTATAACCCTGCATGTATTTTAAATCTCCACCTACCTTTAAAAAGTGTTTTCCTTCATCCATTAAAACCTGTCCATAATTTAAACCGTATTCGGCCCAAGTCATATGATTTAAATTGAGTAACTCTTCAGGCAACTTTCTTCCCCATAAATCACTTGTATCTAATCCTGACTCAGCAAGAACAGCTAATTTAGGATCCATATTGTCAACATTTGTAATAGATCGCAATTTTGCATTAAATCCAACTGAAATTTTAGGTGTAACATGAAACCCAAAATTCAATAAATCCAGCTGATAGTTAATATTTATACCTCTTGGACTTTTTGTTAATGTGTCATACAAGTGTTTTATAATACCTTCACTGAAGGGCTCTTGATTAAACTGATCAAAAGGTTTAGATCCCCAAGCATCAAAAACCGTTGTATCTCCAAACGACTTTAGCCACCAATAACTTTTACCAAATTGAGTTTGTTGCAAATCACGCATGTAGTTAGCATCTAAATAGCCAAAATTTTGGTAGACATTTAGATTTGTGCTAAACAGATTCAAATCAAAAGCAAATCTTCCATCTACGAAACTTGCGGGATTTAAGTCATTACCCATAATTCCAGCATAATTACTGCTGCTCACTCCTAAATAATTTTGTGCATTTAGGTTTGTTTGTAAAAATCCAAAACAAAATAATACAAGTGCTAATTTTTTCATTTTACAGCTAATTTATTTTACCAAATATTGAATAATATATCCATCTACAACCGTTGTAACTGAAACAGAATAACCTGAGGCTTGATTTAATGATACCTTTTTGGATCCTTCAATCTTCCCCTTAACATACATTCTTCCTTTCTCGTCGTACAAATATACTCCGTTTTCAATACCATCAAGCACGGAAAAATAAGTTTCTTTGAATGAATTTTTATAAATATCTCCGGAATTAATTCGCGAATTAGCAAAGTCTTTTTCAAAAACAACTTCTCTGCCGTTTTTTGAAATATGTGCTTTATTACCAGAGAGGGAGATGGCATAAATGGTGGAATCAATGGATTGAACAGTTGTAATTACATCAGCCATTATATCTTTTCCTTCCTCTTTACTTTCGTCATAAGGAAAGTTTATCTGAACCAATTTACCGTCTCGGGAGCAAGAAATAAATGATGCATTAGGTATATCTGTTAACCGAGCTGAGTTAATACTCGCAATTTCTTTAACAACTTTCTTTTCCTCGATACTGTAAATGACTACACGATCCAAAGTTTTCATACTTACATGTAGTTTATTTTCAATTGAAAAGAAATCCAAATTCTCAACCCCTTCAATCTGACCGACCTTTATTTCCTTTGAAAGTTTGCCGGCTGAATTAAAAAGAATGAGCGTATTTGTGGAGGAATATACGCCAACAGAAATCTGGCCTTTATTGATAAAGGCATTACTAGCGCAAGTAAAGTCTGATTTAGTCCATTTGATCGGATAACCTTCTGCGTATTTTCCATAACGATCAATTATGTGAATCGATTTTGAACCTGTTATTACCAAATATTCTTTTTCTTTGCTTTTCAATAGTTGAATTTCACCAACAGGCTTATCTTCCATATCTTTTTTCCACGTCTTTGTCCCGTTTTCAACACCAATAATAATTCCTTCTTCTGTTAAACAAACAAGATTTCCTTTTCCATTAAAACTTTCAAAATCTTTGATCTTTCCATTTATGGATATTGATAGATATTCCAAGTCTGTATTTAAAGTAAGTTTCTCTGCCTTATACTTCACTTGTGTTTCCACTACTTTATTACCAAGAACTGAAATACTTTTATTTTGTAGCTTACTGAAGGATCTGAAAGAAACAGATTTTGGTAAATTTTGACGATACGAACCTAAATCCTCTTCATTGTATAACCATGTTTTTCCTAACTCAATTTCCTTTAAAATCAAATCTAATACTTCTTGACTAGCAGCGAAAAATGCAATATTATCGATTGTTTTAACATAGTACATTCCTTTGGGCGCTCTTAATTTTGACGAAATGACAAGGTTATCATATCGTCCGAAGAACGTATTGTCCTCATTTTTCTGAAAATATTCATTGAGATTTTGAACAGCATTTTGTCCATCCGTAAATTGACACATGACAACAGGTTGATTCTCAAAATAAAAAGAAGCCAAACCTGACTCAACAAAACTATGGATCGGACCTTTTTTATACTCAGCATCAACAGATTTCAAATAGGTATTTTCATAGAATATATAATCTATTGCTTTTGCAGGAATATAGGATTGAAAAATGGAAATGTCATCAATTAATTTTCCTTGAATTCCTTTACTATTCTTCGTATGAAATTCAATCGTATTATCATTTTTACTATAAATATCTACAAAATCGACCGTGTTTTTTCCAAAACTAACGATGGATGCTGTTGCATTTTGATCCAATTCAGACCAATTGAATTCTGCACCTTCTACATCTTCTTCATATTTAAATATCAGAAGTTTATTTTTAGTTTTTAATGTAGAAAATTGTTCAATCTTAAATCCCCCCTCTTTTTGTGAATAACGTAAATTCGACTTGCTTAAACAAGCAATGAGTGATTCATTTGTCCAATGAGTTGTGTTTTCGAGTAACATCAAACTTCTAGTTTTACTTACGTACACCTTGCAATTAGCTGGTAAATTGGAGAGCAAGGGATCCAAGAGGTTTTTGTTTTCAGCCAGTGCAGCGAACTCAATTTGATTCCAATCATAGGAATTGGGTTTATGAATTACGAGGACTTTTTCATCTTTAATACTAAAAATGTCGGCGGGTTCCAAAGAGTTTCTCCAATTAGTCATTTCGTAAATGGCATATCCAGTCCAGCCAAGCAAGGCTATCACTACAAATACAAATAAAACTCGTATTGCTTTCATAAATTAAAGGTAAAATTAACTCATGATTGCATTTGAATCCGATTTTTGAACAAATTGAATTAACAGTGTAATGTTTACTCAAATAACTCTAATTGACTGGGTGACCCTAATAAATTAAATGTATTACGATGATGAATTGTAATGCCATTTTTAAGAATAGCTTGCCGATGCAATTTTGTCGGATACCCTTTATTCCTTATCCAACCATATTCAGGAAACAGGGAATCTAAGTCATTCATAATACGATCTCTGTGATTTTTTGCAAGTACAGAAGCAGCTGCTATGGACTGAAATTTTGAATCCCCTTTTACTATGCAACAATGGGGAATCGTTTTATACAATTTAAATCGATTACCATCAATAATTAAATGTTCTGGTTCCTGAAATAGAGCATCAATTGCTCGATGCATTGCCAATATACTGGCATTTAAAATATTTATCTCTTCTATTTGACGTTCATCTACAATTCCAATTCCATAACAAATAGCATTTTCGAGTATGTATGGCTCAAGTTGCATTCGTTGCTTTTCACTTAATTGCTTTGAATCATTTAATAAATTATGATTGAAGTCTTCAGGCAATATGACTGCTGCAGCAACTACTGGGCCGGCAAGACAACCCCTACCCGCCTCATCGCATCCTGCCTCTAGAACATTTTTTACATAACTGGATTCTAACACAAAATTTCTTTTTTTACCTAAAAATACAACGAAATGCTTAACTTTAACGTCAAGATAAAAACATTAGCTATGAAATCACTATTATTTTGCATTTTATTTGTTTGCGGTTCAGCATCTTTGTTTTCACAAGAGAATTTTGCAGTAGGAAAATCTCAATCAGTTTCAGAGCTTGTTCAATCAAAAAATAGTGGGGTATATACCTTCTATTTTCCTTCTACAATTACTAAAGAAAAAATTGAATCATCTGCAAATTATTACCCAACCTATTTTACGTATTCCATTAATGAGTCTGATAATTCGATTAAAATAACGCTTTTAGAAAATACAGTAAATAACCGCAGAATCATTATGCGTTTTCTTATGTCAGCTCGTTTACAAAAAATTAAGGTTGGCGATAATGAATTATTGATTCAAGACTTTTTTGAAAGCTATATTAATTAATTACGCTTAAAGAAAAGCAGGATAAGAATAGCAAATACTGCTGTTACGACTATTCCTATTAATACTCCACCAAGAAAATAAGCGGAAAGTACTGATGGAATCATAAATAGTGATACTAGATGATATTTTCCTTGATTATTTTTCACCAACAAATCGTATTAAATTATTTGGCGTAATGCAAAAGTCAAGAGGGATATCATTGATATCAACATCATCAATTATTTCAAATTGATCAAAAAGTGTGATACCAATTTTAACTAGTTTTTGTGGGGCATTTTCTAAAAAACGATCATAATAGCCTTTTCCATACCCCACTCTATTTCCCCTTGAGTCAAAACATAATAATGGAATTAGTATAAAATCTAATTCATTCAATTCAATTTTATAATGTGACTTCGGTTCAGGAATTTGATAAGATCCATATTCAATTTGATTTTCATTCTCAATAGAATAGAAATTCATTTTATTCAAACTCAAATCAATCTTAGGAGCAAAATATTTTAAATTTTCCACTAAAAATTCAGACATCAATAAAAAGGTATTAGGTTCTTTTTTTGATTGTATAGGAAGAAATATAGCTACATTCTTACGTGACAAATCAAAATTAGCAAACAGCATAGTAAAACAAGCTCGAGACAACTCATCAATCAACTCAAGATCAAGGTCTTGACGCAAAAATCTGTATTTAGACCTTAATTCCTGTTTAGTCATTTTATGAATACTGTTTTATTAGTTTAGCTAAAACAATTTTATCAATTGGAAAAGTCAATTCTAACGAAAGATTGTCGTTAATATTAGCCCAACGCTGTTTCTCTCCATCTTCTATTAAGGGAATGTCATACGATTCCATTCCTATGGAAGCATTAAAATCAGTATGTACCAAATAATAAAAAGTAAATAACTGGTGTCTCGGATTAAAAGCAGACTGCTGAAAGTGCTCATTAAAATAAAACAATTCACCTACTTTTATGTCTAATGATAATTCCTCTTGAAACTCCCTGACCAACGCCTCTTTTATTCCTTCTCCAAATTCTAATCCTCCACCTGGGAATTTAGTAAACAAAAAATTACTTCTTCGTTCATCGGAGATTAATATTTGATTCTTGTCATTAATCAACAATCCGTATACACGGATATTGAAGTTGTTCATTTTAGTTTATAAATCTAAAATTTTTACCCGGATAGATAGCTGATTCACCAAGCTCCTCTTCAATTCGAAGTAATTGATTGTATTTAGACATTCGGTCACTTCTAGAAGCAGATCCAGTCTTTATTTGTCCACAGTTTAATGCTACCGCTAGGTCAGCAATGGTATTATCTTCTGTTTCACCAGACCTGTGACTCATAACAGAAGTATATTTATTTCGTGTTGCTAACTGAACCGCCTCAATCGTTTCCGTCAACGAACCAATCTGATTAACTTTAACAAGAATAGAATTTGCAATACCTTCAGTTATACCACGTTGTAATCTTTTAGAATTTGTTACAAATAAATCATCTCCAACCAATTGTACTTTGGAACCAATTTCATTCGTTAACATGGCCCAGCCCGACCAATCATCTTCGGCCAAACCATCTTCGATCGAAATAATCGGATATTTTGATACCCAACCTTTCCAAAAACCAACCATTTCGGCTGATGTCATCCTATCTCCTGTAGATTCAAAATGATAAACTCCAGCATCTGCCTTATAAAATTCGGAAGAAGCTGCATCCAGGGCAATATAAACATCTTCTCCTGGACGAAACCCTGCTTTTTCAATCGCTTGAAGCACTACTTCAATTGCCTCTTCATTTGATTTTAAATTTGGAGCAAAACCTCCTTCATCCCCTACATTGGTAGACATCCCCTGTTTTTTTAAAACTGATTTCAAGTGATGAAAAATTTCCGTTCCCCATCTCAATCCTTCAGAAAAACTTTCTGCCCCAAAAGGCATAACCATAAACTCCTGAATATCAATCAAATTATCAGCATGAGATCCGCCATTTAAAATATTCATCATAGGAACGGGTAAAGTAACCGCTCCTACACCTCCGATGTATTTATACAAACTCATATTTGATGAATCAGCTGCTGCTCTGGCAACTGCCAGAGATGTGCCTAATATAGCATTAGCGCCGATATGAGATTTATTCTCAGTTCCATCAAGTTTTAACAAGGCCATATCAATTGCCTTTTGATCCATAACATCCATTCCTACAAGCAACTCATTAATTTTTGAATTAACATTTGCCACGGCTGTTAAAACCCCTTTCCCTAAATACTGAGATGAATCATTATCTCTTAATTCAACTGCCTCATGTATACCTGTTGAAGCACCAGAAGGCACAGCTGCTCTTCCAATTAATCCATCTGTTGTAAGCACATCAACTTCTACAGTAGGATTTCCCCTTGAATCTAGAATTTGACGAGCGTGTATTTTTGAAATATAGCTCATACTATTTTTTATGTTTGATTATGTTAGCAATAAATTGATCAAATAAATAACGTGAATCGTGCGGACCTGCTGATGCTTCTGGGTGATATTGAACTGAAAAAACAGGTCTATCATTCAATTCGATTCCAGCAACAGTGTCATCATTTAAGTGAATATGAGTAACAGAACAGTTTGAATTGTTTGGTAAACTACTCTTGGAAATAACAAAACCATGATTTTGAGAGGTTATTTCTCCTTTGCCAGTTTTTAAGTTTTTTATTGGATGATTAATCCCTCTATGTCCGTTAAACATTTTTTCTGTTGCTAAACCTTGGCTCAAACCAAGAATTTGATGTCCCAAACAAATGCCAAATACTGGAATTTTTGTTTCAACAATTCTTCTTACTAATTCAATTGAATTTGGCATAGCTGATGGATCTCCTGGCCCATTTGAAAGCATAAAACCATCAGGATTAAATTCCATAAGTTCATCAAAAGAAACATTCAACGGAAATACTTTTACCAAACATCCTCTTTCAACTAGACAACGAATTATATTCTTCTTTACGCCAAAATCTAATAAAGCAACGCGAAACATTGCATTATTGGCACTTTCAACATAAGAATGAGGGGTAGCCACTTTTGAAGACAACTCAAGTCCATTCATCGATGGAGTTCGATATAACTTATTTTTAAGTTCGTCCAAGGTTAAATTTTCGGATGAAATAATACAATTCATCGCTCCTTTTGATCTAATGTATCTTACCAATGCCCGAGTATCAATATCTGAGATACCTACTATTCCATTCATTTCCATGTAAGACTGCAAAGATTCATAAGCAGAGACCCTTGAAAATCCTTCGGAAAATTTTTTAACAACCAAACCTGAAATCTTCATTGAATCAGACTCAACCTCGTCTGGATGCACTCCATAATTGCCAATATGGGATGTATTCATAATCAACACTTGACCATAATAAGAAGGATCAGTAAAAACCTCCTGATAACCAGTCATTCCTGTATTAAATGCAATTTCACCGGAAGTAGTTCCTATTTTTCCAATCGCATAACCAGAAAATGAAGTGCCATCCTCTAAAAGTAAAATTGCCTCTGCTCTATTATTCATGAAAATAATTTTAACAAAGTTAAACTCAAAATCCTATTACCGAGTTTAATTATATAAAAAAAGGTGACCACTGGCCACCTTTTTTATCAACATATTGTTAATTCTTAATCCTTTTTTGTTTCATCTTCATTTGATGATGCTTCTTCAGATCCTTCATTCGATTCGACATTTGAATCAGTGTTTTCATCCGCAACAACCTCAGAAGATTCTTCGGTTACATCAACCGATTCTTCTTGAACAACTTCAGCTGAAGCAACATCAACGACTACATCGTTTGACTCTTCAACCACCTCTGCATTATCTGCTATTGCTTCATTTGATTTTTTAACACCACCTCTTCTTGAACGTCTTGTAGTTTTCTTAGCTGATTCGTTTGAATAGATTTCATTGAAGTCCACTAATTCTATCAAACACATTTCAGCATTATCACCTAATCTATATCCAGTCTTGATGATTCTAGTGTACCCACCATTTCTTGATGAAATTTTTGGTGCTATTTCTCTGAACAATTCTGTTACAACCTCTTTGTCTTGAAGATAAGAGAAAACTACTCTTCGAGAATGTGTAGAATCTGTTTTAGATTTTGTTAATAGTGGTTCAACAAAAACTTTTAACGCTTTTGCCTTAGCAATGGTTGTATTAATTCTTTTGTGTTGAATTAAAGAACAAGCCATATTGGAAATCATAGCCTTTCTATGCGATGATTTTCTTCCTAAATTATTTACTTTATCTCCGTGTCTCATGATTTCTAATTCTTAATCCATGTCTAATTTATACTTAGCCACGTTCATTCCAAATGTAAGCCCTTTATTATCAACTAATTCTTCAAGTTCAGTCAAAGACTTTTTACCAAAGTTTCTAAACTTCAACAAATCAGATTTTGCAAATGCTACTAATTCACCTAAAGTATCAACTTCTGCCGCTTTCAAACAATTTAATGCTCTAACTGAAAGATCCATGTCAACAAGCTTTGTTTTAAGCAATTGACGCATGTGCAATGAAGACTCATCAAATTCTTCGCTATCTGATTTAGATTCATTTTCAATTGAAATTCTTTCATCTGAAAACAACATAAAATGATGAATCAAAATTTTAGCTGCTTCTTTTAATGCTTCTTTAGGTTGAATTGAACCGTCAGTTTTAATATCAATGATTAATTTCTCGTAGTCTGTTTTTTGTTCAACTCGAAAATTCTCTACTGAATATTTTACATTTACAATTGGTGTGAAAATTGAATCGACGGCAATGGTACCAAATGTTGCTTCTGAATTTTTATTTTCTTCAGCTGGAACATATCCTCTACCTTTAACGATATTCAATTCAATATTTAACTTCACACTTGATTCCATATTACAGATAACTAAATCTGTATTAAGAACTTGGAACGCAGAAGTGAATTTTCCAATATCGCCTGCAGTTAGTTGCTTCTGACCAGATATAGAAACGATAACAGTTTCGCTATTTGATCCTTCTATTTGTTGTTTAAAACGAACTTGTTTTAAATTTAAAATTATTTCAGTAACATCTTCAACTACTCCTTTAATAGCAGAGAATTCATGATCAACTCCTTCAATCTTAATAGAAGCGATTGCAAAACCCTCAAGAGAAGAAAGAAGAATACGTCGTAACGAGTTCCCTACTGTAATACCATAACCTGGTTCGAGAGGTCTAAATTCAAATTGACCTTCTCGCTCATCAGAATGAACTAGAACAACTTTATCTGGTTTTTGAAAATCTAATATTGCCATAACAAAATGAAATAATTTTTATTTAGAATATAATTCGACTATTAATTGTTCCCGGATATTCTCAGGAATCATATCTCTTGCTGGAGTCGCTATAACTTTACCAGACATTGATGCAGAATTCCAATCCAACCAGTCAAATTTCTTGTTTGTTGAATTCAACGATGAAGTAATGTTTTCAAGTGATTTTGATTTTTCTCTTACACCAACAACATCTCCAATTTTTAATGTGTATGAAGGAATATTTACAACTTCACCATTAACTGTAATATGTTTGTGTCCTACTAATTGACGAGCAGCTCTTCTTGTTGGTGCTACACCTAGTCTGTAAACGGTATTATCCAAACGAGATTCACACAAGACAAGCAAATTCTCACCTGTAATACCTTTCATTCGAGAAGCTTTATCAAACAAATTTCTAAACTGTTTCTCAAGAATTCCATAAGTATACTTAGCTTTTTGCTTTTCTCCTAATTGAATTGCATATTCAGACTGTTTAGCACCTCGTCTTTTTGCCGGTCCATGTTGACCTGGTCCATAATTTCTTTTTTCCAGCGCTTTGTCTGGTCCGAAAATCGCCTCTCTAAAACGTCTTGCGATTTTGGTTTTGGGTCCTCTATATCTTGCCATACTTAAATTTTGTGAAAGAACTATGAATTAAGGCAATCCTTCGATAGTGTATTCTTTCTGATTAATAAACTTGTTATACTCTTCTTTTCTTAGGTGGACGACAACCATTGTGAGGAAGTGGTGTCACATCTATTATCTCTGTAACTTCGATTCCTGTATTGTGAATTGCACGAATAGCAGATTCTCTTCCAGCTCCAGGTCCTTTTACGTATACTCGAACTCTTCTTAGACCAAAATCATGAGCCTCTTTAGCAGCGTCTTCGGCAGCAACCTGAGCTGCATAGGGAGTATTTTTTTTAGATCCTTTGAATCCCATCTTCCCAGCAGAAGACCAAGAAATAACTTGACCACCACCGTTGGTTAATGAAATAATCACATTGTTAAATGTAGCTTGGATATGCGCTTCACCGGCAGCATCTACCTTAACATTTTTCTTTTTTTTCTGATTTGTCTTAGCCATCTCAACTAGTTATTATTTAGTAGCTTTTTTCTTATTTGCAACTGTTTTACGTCTTCCTTTTCTTGTGCGAGAATTATTTTTAGTTCTCTGTCCACGTAAAGGCAAACCAGCTCTGTGTCGTATACCTCTGTTACATCCAATATCCATTAAACGCTTGATGTTTAATTGAATCTCAGACCGTAACTGACCTTCAGTCTTAACTTCATTTATAGCATTCCTAATTGCAGACAATTGATCATCGTTCCAATCTTGAACTTTTATGTTCTCATCGATGTTATTGTCATTTAATATTTTTTTGGAAGTACTTCTTCCGATTCCAAAGATGTAAGTTAAACCTATCACACCTCTTTTGTTTTTTGGTAAATCAATTCCTGCTATACGTGCCATACTATAAATAATTTTATCCCTGACGTTGCTTTAATTTTGGGTTCTTTTTGTTAATAATATAAACTCTTCCTTTGCGTTTCACAATTTTGCAATCCGCTGTTCTTTTCTTTACTGATGCTCTAACTTTCATCTTTCTCTATTTTATTTATATCTGAAGGAAATTCTTCCTTTTGTTAAATCATATGGTGACATCTCTACCTTTACTTTATCGCCTGGAAGAATTTTAATGTAAAACATCCTCATTTTACCAGAAATATGTGCAATAATAACATGTCCATTTTCTAACTCTACTTTAAACATTGCATTTGGCAAGGCTTCTAGTATAATTCCGTCTTGTTCAATGGATGATTGTTTTGCCATAATTTAAAAACCTGAAGTTTCGTTTAAATTTCTTCTTCCTTTTATTCTTGTACCTTCCATTAAACCATCCATGTGACGATTCAATAAATAGGACTCAATTTGCTGCAATGTATCTAATACTACACCGACCATTATTAAAATTGATGTGCCTCCAAAAAACATGGCAAAAGCATCATTTACACCGGCTTGTTTTGCAATTGCAGGAAGAATTGCAATAGCTGCAAGAAACAACGAACCTGGAAAAGTGATTCTTGATACTAATGAATCAATATAATCTGCAGTTTCTTCACCTGGACGAATTCCTGGAATAAATCCACCACTTCTTTTGAGATCATCAGCAATCTTTCTAGGATTTATCATTATCGCAGTGTAGAAGTACGTAAATACAATAATCAATAATGCAAGAATTAAATTATAGCTTAATCCATATATATCACTCAAAATTTTCTGAATAAAATTTCCTTCGCCAACTACGGATGAAAAAGCCATCATAGGAATGGTCATTATCGCTTGGGCAAAAATTATTGGCATAACTCCACTAGCATTTACTTTTATCGGCAGATAATTTCTAGCACCTTGTTCTTCAACAGCTCTTGCACCAACAATTCTTTTCGCTGTATTTAAAGGAATTCTTCGAACACCCTGAACAATTAAAATGGTGAATAGCACAACAAGCATAAATGCCACTATTTCAAGAACAATCATAATAAGATTAGACTTATTCATGCTTATCTCTGCTATAAACGATTCTGGCAACCTTGCCAAAATACCTACAGTAATCAATAGAGATATTCCATTTCCGATTCCTTTTTCAGTTATGCGTTCTCCTAACCAAACAGCAAACATAGATCCCGCCACAAGAACAAGAATTGTTTGTGTCCACCAGAATGTAGAAGCATCAACTGGCATCGCTCCTTTATTTTGAACATATAAAGTCAAATAACTTGGAGCTTGTAGAGCACAAATAATAATCGTTAATATACGTGTATAATTATTTATTTGTTTTCTACCCGCTTCGCCTTCATTTTGCATTTTTTGAACAGCTGGTAACGCCATCCCTAATAATTGCATAATGATTGAAGCGCTAATATATGGCATGATACCTAAGGCCATTACAGAAGCATTGGAAAACCCACCACCAGAAAATAGAGACAATAATGTTTCTAGTGCATTCTGATCACCTTTCGCTTGCGCATTGGCCAACGCGGTATAATCCACACCTGGAATGATAATAAACGATCCAACTCGATAAACTAAAATCAAACCCAAAGTGAGTAAGATTCGTTTACGAAGCTCTTCTACCTTCCAAATATTTTTAAGATTTTCTACTAACTTTTTCATTCAAATAGGTGCAATGTTAAATTTCCGAACAACTTCCTCCTTGTGCTTCTATAGATGCTTTGGCAGAAGTAGAAAATTTATGCGCTGTTACATTGATTTTTGTCTTCAACTCTCCATTACCCAAAATTTTCACAAGGTCATTTTTAGAAACAATTCCATTTTCTCTTAATACATCAAATGAAAAATCCGTAATATTTTTGTTTTCTGCTAAATTTTGAAGTATTGCAAGATTAACAGCCTTGTATTCAACACGATTGATATTTTTAAAACCAAATTTAGGCACTCGTCTTTGAAGCGGCATTTGACCACCTTCGAATCCTATCTTAGTTTTATAACCTGAACGAGACTTAGCTCCTTTATGACCTCTTGTTGAAGTTCCACCATGTCCAGACCCTTGACCTCTACCGATTCTTTTCTCTTTTTTAACCGCTCCTTCAGCTGGTTTTAAATTACTTAAATTCATTACAAATAATTTATTCTGATATAACTTCTAACAAATGGTTTACCTTTCTAACCATTCCAAGTATTTGAGGAGTTGTTTCTTTCTCAATAACTTGATTCATTCTTTTAAATCCTAATGCTTTGATCGTGGCTTTTTGATCAGCAGGACATTTGATTGTACTTCTAACTTGTTTTAGTTTTATTGTAGACATGTTCAATGTTATTAACCGTTAAATACTTTATCCACCGAAATTCCTCTTTGTCTAGCAACCGAGGAAGCATCTCTCATTTGAGCTAACGCATCCATTGTAGCTTTCACCACATTGTGCGGATTAGATGATCCCTGAGATTTAGCAAGTACATTGTGAATACCAACACTTTCTAAAACTGCACGCATCGCACCACCTGCTATAACACCTGTACCATCAGTTGCGGGTTTCAATAATACATTAGCACCACCGAATTTACCTTTCTGAGCATGAGGAACAGTCCCCTTAAAAATTGGAACTTTTATCAAATTCTTCTTTGCGTCATCGATACCTTTAGTAATCGCCTCAGTTACTTCCTTGGCTTTTCCCAGACCGTGACCAACGACACCGTTCTCATCTCCAACAACAACTATTGCAGAAAAACTAAAGGTTCTACCTCCTTTAGTAACTTTTGTTACTCGATTCACTGCAACAAGCTTATCTTTTAATTCGATATCTGCAGATTTAACTCTATTCATATTTTGTACTGACATATACTATTAAAATTTTAAACCACCTTCTCTAGCAGCATCAGCCAAAGCCTTCACTCTACCGTGGTACAAATAACCATTTCTATCAAAAACTACAGAATCAATACCTACTGATTTTGCTTTTTCAGCTACTAACTTACCTACAATTGAGGCTTGATTTATTTTTGTTCCTTGGTCTGCGTCTTTATTTTTATATGAAGCAGCTGACGCCAAAGTTGTACCTGACAAATCATCGATCAATTGCGCGTAAATTTGCTTATTGCTTCTGTATACAGACAACCTAGGCAATTTAGCTGTACCGAATATCTTCTTACGAATTCTTCGTTTAATTTTGATTCTTCTATTTAACTTATCTAATGCCATAACCTAACTATTTTTTACCTGCAGATTTACCTGCTTTTCTTCTTAATTCTTCACCAACAAACTTGATACCTTTACCTTTATAAGGCTCTGGTTTTCTAAAAGATCTAATCTTTGCAGCCACTTGTCCTAACAATTGTTTGTCAAAAGACTCAAGCGTTACAACAGGAGCTTTCCCTTTTTCTGTAACTGTAGTGATTTTTACTTGATTTGGAACCTCTAGTATAATCGCATGAGAATAACCTAATGCAAGTTCTAATTGTTGACCTACTGCATTTGCACGATAACCAACACCTACAATTTCTAGTTCTTTTTTGAAACCATCAGAAACACCTGTAATCATATTTTGAGTTAGCGCTCTATATAATCCATGTTTAGATCGGTGGTCAGGCATATCAGACGAACGCGTAAATGTTATTACACCATCTGTTATATCCATGCCTATTGAAGAGTCCATTTCCTGAACTAATTCACCTTTTGAACCTTTAACGATAATCGTGTTATTGTCAAATCTAACTTCAACTCCATTGGGTATTACAACCGGATTTTTTCCTATTCTTGACATTTCTATAATATATTAATAAACATAACAAAGAACCTCACCACCAACATTCAACTTTCTAGCCTCTTTATCCGTGATAACGCCTTTTGAAGTTGACATAATAGCTACGCCTAAACCGTTTAATACACGCGGTAAATTTTCTGTACCCGCATACTTTCTTAAACCTGGACGAGAAATTCTATCAATTCTAGTTATAGCTGGCACTCGCGTAGTAGTATTGTATTTTAAAGCAATTTTTATTATTCCTTGCTTACCATCTTCTTCTACTTTGTAGTTTGAAATATACCCTTGATCAAACAAAATCTGTGTCATAGATTTTTTTAAATTTGAAGAAGGAATTTGAACTAACTTCAAACCTGCACTACTTGCATTTCTGATTCTTGTCAAATAATCTGCAATTGGATCTGTATTCATCTTTTTTAAACTAAATTCTTATTTATTACCAACTCGCTTTCTTTACTCCTGGTATTTTTCCAGCTAAAGCCATTTCACGAAATGTAACACGTGAAATTCCAAAATTTCTCATATAACCTCTTGGACGTCCCGTTAATCCACAACGATTATGCAAACGAATCTTCGCCGAATTAGCAGGTAATTTTTGGAAAGCCATCATAGCATCCCATTTAGCATTTTGAACTTCTTCAGAAGGATCAGTTGATTTTAATACTTTTGCAAGCTCTTCTCTTTTCTTAGCATATCTTGCAACTAACCTTTCTCTTTTGCGCTCACGCGCTTTCATTGATTCTTTTGCCATTTCTTATTTCGTTTTAAAAGGGAAACCAAATGCATCTAACAAAGCTTTCGCTTCTTCATCACTGTGAGCAGTCGTAACAAATGTTACATCCATACCCAATATTTTACTTACTTTATCAATATCAATTTCAGGGAAAATAATATGTTCAGTTACACCCATATTGTAATTACCTCTTCCGTCGAAACCTTTAGGATTAATTCCTCTAAAATCACGAGTACGAGGTAAAGCCACAGACAGAAGTCTATCTAAAAACTCATACATTTTATCTCCTCTAAGAGTAACTTTAGTTCCAATTGGCATTCCTTTACGAAGTTTGAAATTTGAAATATCTTTCTTCGAATAAGTCGGAATAGCCTTTTGACCAGCTATGCGAGACAAATCACCGATTGCACTATCAATCATTTTCTTATCTGCAACTGCATCACCAATCCCTTGGCTCAAAACGATCTTAGATAATTTTGGAACTCTCATAACGGTTTTATAACCGAATTTATCTGTAAGTGAAGAAATTATTTCTGCACTATATTTTTCCTTAAGTCTTGGTACGTAACTCATACTATTTTATCACCTCCCCTGATTTCTTAGAATAACGAACTAAATTTCCTTTATCATTTAACTTTCTTCCTATTTTAGAAGGTTGCCCATTCACAACAACCATAAGGTTTGAAATATGAAGTCCAGCTTCCATTTCAATAATTCCACCTTGAGGATCTGAAGCACTTGGCTTAGCATGTTTTTTCACCATATTAACCCCTTCAACGATAGCTCGCATTTTAGAACGGTCAATTTTTAAAACTTTACCTTCTTGATTCTTGGATTCACCACTAATTACCTTAACAGTGTCTCCAACTTTTATATGTAGTTTAATCTGCATAACTTTTAACTAATCGTATTACAAAACTTCTGGTGCCAATGAAACAATTTTCATATAGTTATTTTCGCGTAACTCTCTAGCCACCGGGCCAAAAATACGAGTTCCTCTCATATCACCACCTTGGTTAAGAATTACACATGCATTGTCATCAAAACGAATATATGATCCATCTGGACGACGCACTTCTTTTGTTGTACGCACAACAACTGCCTTTGCAACACTACCTTTCTTTACTGCACCGGAAGGCATTGCGCTCTTAACAGCAACAACAATCTTATCTCCAACAGAGGCATATCTTCTTCTAGTTCCTCCAAGAACTCTTATACAAAGAACTTCTTTAGCTCCTGAATTATCGGCAACTGATAGTCTTGATTCTACTTGTATCATCTTTCAATATTATTTAGCTCGTTCAACAATTTCAACTAATCTCCAGTTCTTAGATTTACTCAAAGGACGAGTTTCCATAATTTTAACTGTATCACCTTGATTACAATCGTTAGTTTCATCGTGAGCAACAAACTTAGTCGTCTTCTTCACAAATTTCCCATATTTAGGGTGCTTCACTTTTCTTTCAACAGCAACAACAATAGACTTGTCCATTTTATCGCTTGTTACAACCCCAATTCTTTCTTTACGTAAATTTCGCTTTTCCATTTTAAGCTACTTGTTTTAAAAATATTCTTTTATTATCGCTTTTCTAATTCCGTTCGCATTCTTGCAATTTCTCTCCTCAAAATTCTAATTCTTAAAGGATTCTCAACCGGAGTCATTTTATGATTAAACTTTAAAGACGACAACTGATCACTAGCCGTAGCAACTTTACTTTTCAAATCTTCCGTAGATAATTTTACGATCTCTGCTTGTTTCATAATTATTAATATTAAACCGGAATAACAAAATCATTTCTAACAACAAACTTACATTTCACAGGCAATTTCTGTGCAGCTAAACGTAATGCTTCCTTTGCAATTTCATAAGGCACTCCATCCGCTTCAAACATAATTCGACCTGGATTTACAACTGCCACCCAATGACTAGGTGCCCCCTTACCTTTACCCATCCTTACCTCTGCAGGTTTTGAAGTTATTGGCTTATCTGGAAAAATACGTATCCACACTTTTCCTTCCCTTTTCATATAACGGGTAACAGCAATACGTGAAGCCTCAATTTGTCTAGAAGTAATCCATCCGGACTCTAATGTTTTCAGTCCAAAAGTACCAAACGCAATCGTTGAACCTCTATGAGCTGAACCTTTCACTCTTCCTTTTTGTACTCTTCTAAACTTAGATCGTTTCGGTTGTAACATGATAAATACTATTAACTAATCTATTATTTTTTCTTTCTTCTTAATCCTGGTCCACCTTTCTTTGCTGCACCAGCTTGATTTGATTGAGATGTACCAGTTGATTGACCTACATTTGGAGATAAATCTCTTTTACCATAAACTTCTCCTTTACAAATCCAAACTTTTATCCCCAATCTCCCGTAAGTTGTATGGGCTTCTGATATGGCATAATCAATATCGGCTCTAAAAGTATGCAAAGGAATACGACCTTCTTTATACATTTCAGATCTTGCCATTTCAGCACCATTTAATCTACCTGAGATTTTCACCTTAATTCCTTCAGCTCCCATTCTCATTGTAGAAGCGATAGCCATTTTAATTGCTCTACGGAAAGAAATTCTTGCCTCCAATTGACGAGCGACACCATCAGCTACCAAACGCGCATCTAATTCCGGTCTTTTAACCTCAAAAATATTAATCTGAATTTCTTTCTTTGTAATCTTTTTAAGCTCTTCTTTTAATTTATCAACCTCTTGGCCACCTTTACCAATAATAACACCTGGACGGGCAGTATTAATAGTAACTGTAATTAACTTAAGAGTACGCTCAATAATTATTTTAGCAATACTTGCCTTAGCTAAACGAACAAACAAATATTTACGAATTTGATCATCCTCTACAATTTTATCCTTGTAGTCTTTTCCACCATACCAATTAGATTCCCAACCTTGGATATAACCTAATCTATTGCCTATCGGATTTGTTTTTTGTCCCATTTCTTTATATTAAACTATCTACAACTATTGTAACGTGATTTGATCTCTTTCTAACTCTATGAGCTCTACCTTGCGGGGCAGGTTGAATTCTTTTCAACATAGTTCCTCCATCTACTTGAATAGTTTTAACAACTAACTTCTCTTCCTCTATGCTTTTACCTTCATTCTTTTGCTCCCAGTTAGCCAATGCTGAACGCAATAACTTTTCAAGACTCACTGAAGCATCCTTCGCATTATGCTGAAGAATATTTAGTGCTTTATTTACTTCTATTCCACGTATTAAATCTGCAACAAGTCTCATTTTACGTGGAGCAATTGGAGAGTTATTTAATTTAGCAAAAGCAATTTTACTATTTTGCTCTTTCAGTTCACTTGCTTTTAATCTTTTTCTAGCGCCCATGAGTTCTAAATTCTATCGTTTTTTATCTTTTTTATTACCGGCGTGACCTCTAAAGTTTCTGGTAGGAGCAAATTCGCCCAATTTGTGACCAACCATATTTTCAGTGGCAAATACTGGAATAAATTTATTCCCATTGTGTACCGCAAATGTTAAACCTACAAATTCCGGTGTTATTGTAGATGCTCTTGACCATGTTTTGATAACTGCCTTACTTTGATTAGACTGCGAATCATCAACTCGTTTCATTAGTTTATAATGTACAAATGGTGGCTTTTTTAAGGAACGACTCATATTCTTAAACTATTTTTTTCTTTTCTCTAAAATAAACTTACTTGATTGCTTTTTCGGTGCACGAGTTTTGTAACCTTTAGCTGGTATACCTTTACGTGAACGTGGGTGTCCTCCGGCATTTCTTCCTTCACCACCTCCCATAGGGTGATCCACTGGATTCATTACAACACCTCTTACTCTTGGTCTTCTACCTAACCATCTTGACCTACCAGCTTTACCAGAAACTTCAAGATTGTGTTCAGAATTAGAAACAGAACCTATGGTAGCCAAACAAGTAGTTAAAATCATTCTTGTTTCTCCAGATGGCAACTTAACGATTGCGTATTTACCATCACGAGCATTCAACTGAGCATACGTACCCGCACCACGAGCAATTGATCCACCTTTACCAGGTTGTAACTCTATATTATGAATAACTGTTCCCAATGGAACATTCGCAAGAAACATTGCATTACCAACATTTGGCGTGGCATCATCACCTGAAACAACTTTATCTCCAACTTTCAATCCATTTGGTGCGATGATATATCTCTTTTCACCATCAGCATAGAACAATAAAGCAATATTTGCAGTTCGATTTGGATCATACTCAATTGTTTTTACTGTAGCAGGAATTCCATGTTTGTCTCTTTTAAAATCAACAACACGATATTTTTGCTTATGACCACCACCAATGTAGCGCATTGTCATTTTACCAGTATTATTTCTACCTCCTGACTTCTTGCGTGAAGAAAGCAAACTTTTCTCAGGTTTTGAAGCAGTAACATCCGTCAATTCCATAACAACTTTATGTCGTTGCCCAGGAGTAATAGGATTAAATTTCTTTAAGCTCATTTCTCTATTTAATAATTGTTAAACAATTCAATAAACTGACCATCTGCAACGGTCACAAGAGCTTTTTTCCACTGCTTGCTTCTTTGCTCAACTATACCCTTATTGGTATATTTCACAGATGATACTCCACCACCATAATTCATTGTTCTTACGTCTGTGACACGTACATTGTACAATTTCTCGATAGCGTTTTTAATTTCAATTTTATTTGCCTTAAAATCAACAGCAAAAGTATATGCGTTTCTCTTTTCAGATAAACCGGAAGCTTTTTCCGTGATAATAGGTTTCTTTATAATTGTCTTCATTTTTTACAATTAATTCAAAATACTTTCAATTTTCTCTATGGAACTAACCGCCATCACCACTTTTTGAGCATTCAATACATCAAAAGTATTTACAGAATCAGCAGTTACGACTTTTACTTTATTAAGGTTACGAGCAGATAGATAAACCTGATCATTTTTATTTCCTAATATTAAAAGTACTTTTTGATTTTCTAGTTTAAGTGATGATACCAAATTCAAAAACTCTTTCGTTCTTGGCAGTTCATAGTTCAAATCTTCTAACACCATCAATGAGCCATTTTGAACTTTGTAAGAGAAAGCAGATTTTCTTGCTAATCTTCTAACCTTGGTATTTAATTTAAATTCATAGTTTCTCGGTCTTGGTCCAAAAATACGACCACCACCTACTCTAGTTCCTGATTTAACACTACCAGCTCTTGCACCTCCAGTACCTTTTTGCTTTTTCAATTTTCTAGTTGAACCAGAAATTTCATTTCTTTCTTTTGACTTGTGTGTCCCTTGTCTGCGATTAGCCAAGTGAAGACGAACATCTAAATAAATTGCATGATCATTCGGAGTAATTCCAAAAACATCATCAGACAAAGTTGCCTTACTTGAAGTAGCCTCTCCTTTTGAGTTATATATTTTTGTTTCCATTACTTCTTAATTGTTACAGTTGAACCTTTAGCTCCGGGAATTGACCCTTTAACTATTATAATGTTTCGATCAGCAATTACTTTCAAAATTTGAAGATTTGATTGGTTAACACGCTTGTTACCCATCTGACCTGCCATTCTCATTCCTTTGAATACTCGTGCAGGATAAGAACAAGCACCAATCGATCCTGGAGCACGAAGTCTATTATGTTGACCATGTGTTGCTTGACCAACTCCACCAAAATTATGACGTCTAACAACTCCTTGAAAACCTTTTCCCTTAGAAGTACCATTTACATCAACAAACTCACCTTCTTCAAACAAGGTTGCATGAACTTCATCTCCCAAACTCACTCCTTGAAATCCACTAAATTCAACTAACTTCATTAAAGGAGTTGTATTAGCTTTCTTGAAATGACCTAATAAAGCTTTTGGAGTATTTTTCTCTTTACGAACACCGTAACCTAACTGTACTGATTCATATCCGTCTTTATCAGTTGTCTTAACTTGTGTTACAACACAAGGACCAGCTTCTATAATTGTGCATGGTAACGCCTTACCCTCGGCACTGAATATGCTAGTCATACCAACTTTTTTACCTATAATTCCTGGCATTTTCTACTTTATTAATAATTAAACTTTAATCTCTACATCTACACCACTTGGTAGTTCTAACTTCATCAATGCATCAACTGTTTTTGAAGAAGAACTATAAATATCAAGAAGTCTTTTATATGAACTTAATTCAAACTGTTCTCTTGCCTTTTTATTCACATGGGGTGAACGTAATACTGTAAAAATCTTTTTATTCGTTGGTAATGGGATTGGCCCACTAACAACTGCTCCTGTAGACTTAACAGTTTTAACGATTTTCTCAGCTGATTTATCAACTAAATTGTGATCGTACGATTTTAATTTTATTCTAATTTTTTGGCTCATTTCTTTACTAAATTAAGCTGTAACTTTACCATTAACTTTTGACACTACTTCATCTGCAACATTCTTCGGAGCCTCTGCATAATGAGAAAATTCCATTGATGAATTAGCTCTACCAGAGGTGATTGTTCTCAATTGAGTTACATATCCAAACATTTCTGAAAGTGGAACATCTGCTTTTAACACTTTAGCGCCAGCTCTATCATCCATACCTTTCATCATACCTCTTCTTCTATTCAAATCGGCCACAACATCTCCCATGTTTTCTTCCGGAGTTACAACCTCTAACTTCATGATTGGCTCTAAAAGAACAGGGCGACAATTTTTCAACGCAGATCTATAGGCCATTTTCGCACAAAGCTCAAACGATAATGAGTCGGAGTCAACTGCGTGGAAGGATCCATCAACTAATTCAACTTTCATTGCATCTACTGGGAAACCAGCCAATACACCATTTTTCATTGATTCTTTGAAACCTTTCTCAACAGAAGGTATAAATTCACGAGGTACATTACCTCCCTTAATACTATTTACAAATTCTAAACCAACTTTCTCAAGATTATCTTGAGGAGATATTTTCACAACGATGTCAGCGAATTTACCGCGTCCACCAGACTGCTTTTTGTAAACTTCTCGGTGATCTACAGAAGAAGTAATATTCTCTCGATAAGCAACCTGAGGTGCACCTTGATTAACTTCAACTTTAAATTCTCTTTTCAAACGATCAACAATTATTTCAAGGTGAAGCTCACCCATTCCACTGATTATTGTCTGACCTGTATCTTCATCAGTATTTACTCTGAAAGTAGGATCTTCTTCTGATAATTTAGATAGACCAATTGATAATCTATCTGTATCTGCTTGGGTTTTAGGTTCAATAGCCAAACCAATAACTGGCTCAGGGAAAACCATAGATTCCAAAATGATTGGTGCATTTTCAGCACATAATGTATCACCTGTTTTAATATCCTTAAATCCAACAACAGCACCAATATCACCAGCTCCCAATACAGGAATTTGATTTTGCTTATTAGCATGCATTTGAAAAATACGTGATATACGCTCTTTATTGTCAGATCTTGTATTTAAAACGTAAGAACCTGCCTCAAGTTTTCCAGAATAAGCTCTTACGAAACACAAACGACCTACAAACGGATCCGTTGCAATCTTGAAAGCTAAACCTGCAAAAGGCTCATCATAAGATGGCTTACGAACCACTTCTTCATCTGTTTTTGGATTTATTCCAGTAATTCCTTCAATATCCAATGGAGAAGGTAAAATTTCCATCACCATATCCAACATTGCCTGAACCCCTTTATTCTTAAAAGATGAACCACACATCATTGGTACTACTTTACCTGAAATGGTTGCCTCTCTTAATGCATTTAAAATTTCTCTTTCAGTCAATGAATTTTCATCTTCAAAGAATTTCTCCATTAAAGACTCATCAAATTCAGCAACAGCCTCTAATAATTCACTTCTTAATTGGCGAGCTTCATCAATAATATCAGCAGGAATTTCAATTTCTTTAAATGTCATTCCAAAATCATCCTCATTCCAAACGATACCTTTAAAGTTAATTAAATCAACAACACCTTTAAAATTATCTTCTTCACCAATATTTAATTGTAATGGCAATGCATGACTTCCAAGCATTTCTTTAACTTGCTTACAAACAGCAAGAAAATCTGCCCCTTGTCGATCCATTTTATTTACGAATCCAATACGAGGAACATTGTAATTATTGGCCAATCTCCAGTTTGTTTCAGATTGTGGCTCAACACCATCTACTGCTGAGAATAAAAATACCAGACCGTCAAGTACACGCAATGAACGATTTACTTCAACAGTAAAATCAACGTGTCCAGGAGTATCAATTATATTCATGTGGTATGTTTCACCACGGTAGTTCCAATTTAATGTTGTAGCAGCAGATGTAATTGTAATACCTCTTTCTTGCTCTTGCTCCATCCAGTCCATAGTAGCAGCTCCATCATGAACTTCACCTATTTTATGACTTACACCACCATAGAACAAAATACGTTCAGTAGTTGTAGTCTTACCTGCATCGATGTGAGCAGCGATACCAATATTTCTTGTGTATTTGAGATCTCTTGCCATTTCTTAGAATCTAAAGTGTGAAAATGCCTTGTTAGCTTCAGCCATTCTTGTTGTATCTTCTTTCTTCTTGTATGCAGCACCCTCCTCTTTAGAAGCAGCTATAATTTCAGAAGCTAATTTTTGAGCCATTGTCTTTTCGTTTCTTCTACGTGAGTAACCAATCAACCATTTCATTGCTAGCGATGACTTTCTTTCTTCACGAACTGGTGTAGGAATCTGAAATGTCGCCCCACCTACTCTTCTACTTCTAACCTCTACAGCAGGTGTAACATTCTCGATTGCTTTTCTCCAAACATCTAGACCTTCTTGATCTTCGATTTTTTTATCAACGATCTCAATCGCATCGTAAAAAATTCTAAATGCCAAACTTTTCTTACCGTCAAGCATTAAATTATTTACAAACTTTGTCACTACCACATCATTAAACTTTGGATCTGGAAGTATCGTTATTTTTTTGGCTTTTCTTCTTCTCATTATTCAGAAAAAACTATTGTTATTACTTTTGTTTAGGTCTTTTTGTTCCGTACTTAGAACGTCTTTGAGTTCTACCTTGAACTCCGGCTGTATCTTCCGCTCCACGAACGATATGATATCTTACCCCAGGCAAATCTTTTACCCTTCCTCCTCTAACAAGTACTAAAGAGTGTTCTTGCAAATTGTGACCTTCGCCACCAATGTATGCATTGACTTCCTTACCATTTGTCAAACGAACTCTGGCAACTTTTCTCATTGCTGAATTTGGCTTCTTAGGAGTTGTCGTATAAACACGAACACAAACACCTTTCCTTTGAGGACAAGAATCCAATGCTGCTGACTTACTTTTCTTTACTACTGTCGTTCTTCCTTTACGAACTAACTGTTGAATTGTAGGCATATAAATTTTATCAATTAAATATTACTTTTCACACTTTTGGGGGTGCAAAGATACTACAATTATTCTTTTCTACAAGTTAAAGTTAAAAAAAAACTGATTTTTTTTCTTCAACACTATAAATTAACTGAAATGCAATGTTTTAGAATATAAATATGCGTTTAAAAGTTTGAGCATGCAACTAACCAATTATTTGGTTTTTTTCTTTAAACATTATAAAGTTATTTGAATGAAGTGTATTTTTGCATGAGTATTAATAATAATCTAGTTATCCGAATGATTTTACCTATTGTAGCTTATGGTGATCCTGTTTTAAAAAGGCTCTCAGAAGAGATAGAAGAAAATTACACCGACCTGACAGTGTTAATCGATAACATGTTCGAAACTATGTATAACGCCAAAGGTGTTGGGCTAGCTGCTCCTCAAATCGGTAAGAATATTCGGCTTTTTGTTGTTGATGGTAGTCCTTTTGCGGATGATGAAGATGAAAAAGATGTTGATCCAAGGGCAGTGGGAATTGAAAATTTTAAAAAAGTTTTTATCAACCCAATTATTGAAAAGGAAAGTGGCGAAAAATGGGGTTTCAATGAAGGCTGTTTATCTATTCCAAAAATAAGAGAAGATGTTTATCGTCATGAAACTATTGAAATAAGTTATTTTGATGAAAATTGGAATTTACACGAAGAAACGTTTTCAGGATATGCTGCTCGCATCATTCAGCATGAATACGATCATCTTGAAGGAGTCTTGTTTACAGACCATCTTTCTGTATTGAAGCGAAAGCTTTTGCAAAAAAGACTTCAAAACATTTCAAAAGGTTCAATTGAAACAGATTACAAAATGAAATTCCCTTTAAAAAAATGAAAGATTTTTACCTAACATTAACATGTCTTTTATGCGCTTTAACAATTGTTTCTTGCAGCGAAGATAATTCAACAGACAATCAAAAAAAACCAACACCTCAGGCAAAAAAGAATCCCTCCACTAAGGAAGAGCTTTGGAAGGAAATCAAAATAGCTGAAGATTCTATGTACAAAAAGCAGCAAAGAAATAGAATTAGTAACATTCATTACATGACCTATTTTTCACAATTAATTGAATACTACAATAAATACCCAAAGGACGCTAAAGCAGATTCTTGCTTAATGGCTCTTTGTACTACCGAAACAGGTTATCCAATTGGACACGGAAAGCACTTAGTGATACAGGAACAATATGGAGATACCTTATTAATAAAATACCCTCAGTCCAAATTTAGAATATTTGTTATTCAAGATTTAATTTATAAATACGATCAAGCCATTAATAACAAAAGGGACATCAAGAAAATAAAATCCTATTACGATTTATGGATTAAGGCTTTGCCAAAAACACCTGAAGGCCAACAAGAAAGAAAAGAAATTGAAGAACGTCTAAAAAATATTGACGAACCGGTGGTTATTTCTAAATAATTGCCGATCTTTAATTTTGTTAATATTGTGTTAAATGAAAAAATCACTAGTTAATTCAGTGTATATTTGTTTATAATTTAAAATCATCTAAAATGAAAAATTTATTCTTATCAATCGGTTTAGTTGTAGCAGGAATGTTTGTTTCTGGAACAGCAACATCACAAGTAGAACTTTCCAAGGGGCCTAAAATCAAATTCAATAAAGAAGTACATGATTACGGTCAAGTTAAATACGATGGTGATGGTACTTGTACATTTGACTTTACAAATGAAGGAAATGAAGCATTAGTTATTTCAAATGCAAAAGGATCATGTGGTTGCACAGTTCCTGAATGGCCAAAAGAACCTATTGCTCCGGGAGCATCAGCTTCAATCAAAGTGAAATATGACACGAAAAGACCAGGTGCTATTAATAAATCTGTAACAATCACTTCAAATGCTGTAAATGTTGAAGGAGGAATTGTTACTGTACGTATTAAAGGAGAAGTTTTACCTGCTCCAGATAGCGGCGCTCCAGTAAATAATTCAGGTGCCCCAACCAATAACTAAGACTTGAAAGGACTTTTAGTATACTTGTTCCTATTAATGACCGCTCCTGTTTTGACGCAGAGAGCGGTTTTTTATGCTGCTAATAAAACCATTCGCTTTCCAAAAACTACAGAAGGTGAGAAATTAAAATATCGGTATGTTGTGAAAAATACAGGCAAAGCCCCATTAGAATTTTATGGTTTTGAGGCTGAATGTACATGTACGAACGTAACTTTACCAAAGGAATCAATCAAGCCTGGCGATCAAGCCTTTATCGACGTGGTATTTGATACGAATGGCAAATACTATTTTCAAGATAGAATTATTTATCTTTCAACCAATACTCGAAAAAAAAGAGAAAAACTTCGCTTTAAGGTATTCGTAACCCCAAAAGATTGATTGCTTTATTCAAAATACTGAACACTCTTTTTTAAATTAGACTTACCTTTGCTGTCCTATGAATCAATTTAAGAAAGTTGCGTTTTACACTCTAGGTTGCAAATTAAATTTTTCAGAAACTTCTACTCTTGCCCGATTGTTTGAAGAAGGTGGTTATGGGAAGGTTGATTTTGAAGAAAATCCAGATGTGTTCATTATAAACACGTGTTCAGTGACTGAAAATGCTGATAAAAAATGCAAACAACTCGTAAAACGCGCTCAAAAAATAAATTCAAACGCATTAATTGCTATCGTAGGTTGCTATGCCCAATTAAAACCTGACGAAATTGGAAGAATCCCAGGGGTTGACCTAGTTCTTGGAGCCAATGAAAAATTTAATTTATTAGATCATATAGATAAATTAGAATCAAAGCCGGAAAAATCAATCGTTAAGTACGATTCAATAAAGAAAACAGTAGATTTTGTTCCTTCTTTTTCCTATGGAGATAGGACGAGGTCATTTTTAAAAGTACAAGATGGATGTGATTATTTTTGCACCTTCTGCACCATTCCTCTAGCTCGGGGAAAAAGTAGAAATGCATCAATAAGCGAAACAGTAAAAGAAGCCGAGAAAATTGCTCAAACAGAAATTAAGGAAATCGTTCTGACAGGAGTAAACATAGGTGATTTCGGTCAAGGTGAGGCAGAGAATTTTAATGAATTGGTTCAAGAATTGGATAAAGTGGAAGGAATTGATCGTTTTAGAATTTCATCCATTGAACCTAATCTATTATCTAATGAAATAATAAACTTTTGTCTGAACCTTTCAAAAAGATTCGTACCACATTTTCATATACCGCTTCAATCAGGGAGTAATGCCATGCTAAAAGCTATGCGAAGAAAATACGAGACGGAACTTTATGCAGAAAGAGTTGCTACAATTAAAAAACATAATCCCGATTGTTGCATTGGCGTGGATGTAATTGTTGGTTTTCCCGGTGAAACGGATGAAGAATTTGCTAAAACTGTGGATTTCTTGAAAGAAATAGATATTTCCTATTTGCATGTATTTACCTATTCTGAAAGAGCAAATACCACGGCAATTAAAATGGGTGATTCAGTACCTACGGAAATTCGTCGTGAGAGAAGTAAAATCCTTCATTTACTTTCAGACAGAAAAAAAAGGCATTTTTATGAACAAAACAAAGGTCAAATACGTACAGCTTTAATCGAAAGTGAACAAGATGAAGGATGGATGTATGGATTTACTGATAATTATGTAAAGGTTAGAATTCCATTTGATTTATCTTTGGCAAATAAATTAGTTGAAGTAAAACTGGTCAAAGTGAATTCTGACGATTCAATGGATTGTGAAATTGTAAAAAAATAAAAAGTGAGTACTTGTTACATTACGCGGCGAGAGACATTTAATGCAGCACATAAACTATGGCGAGAGGATTGGAGTCAAGAAAAGAATGATCAAATTTTTGGTAAATGCAGCAATCATAATTGGCATGGACATAATTTTACATTATATGTAACTGTGAAAGGCTTGCCTAATCCAGATACAGGTTTTGTTATTAACCTGAAAGATTTAAGCAGAATTGTTAAAGAGTTAATTATTGAACCTCTTGATCACAAAAATCTAAATCTGGATGTTCCATTTATGAAAGATATTTTGGCTTCTACTGAAAACTTAGCTATTGAAATTTGGAAAATTTTGGAAAATCCAATTCGCGAGTCTGGAGGTGAACTTGCGAAAATAAAGTTAATTGAAACAGAAAATAACTTCGTCGAATATTACGGAGGCAAACAACCCTATTAAAATGTCTGATAATAAAGATCTTGAAAAAAACACCACAAAACTTTCATCATTATATAAGAATATCCTTCTCAATTTGGGAGAAGATGTTGAGCGCGAAGGGCTTCTAAAAACTCCGGAACGCGTTGCAAAATCTCTACAATTTCTTACAAGTGGAAATCAAGTAAACCCTGATGATATAATGAACGAAGCCATTTTTCACGAAGAATACTCTGAAATGGTTATAGTTAAGGATATTGAAGTTTATTCACTCTGTGAACATCATATGTTACCGTTTTTTGGCAAAGCCCATATTGCTTACGTTCCAGCAGGGAAGATTGTTGGATTGAGTAAAATACCTAGAGTGGTCGATGCTTATGCAAGACGTTTGCAGGTACAAGAAAGATTAACGATTGAAATTCGTGATTGCGTTCAACGAACCCTGAACCCAAAAGGTGTAGCGGTAGTAATTGAATGTGCGCACATGTGTATGCAAATGCGAGGTGTTCAAAAGCAAAATTCTCGCACCGCAACTAGTGCTTTTACAGGAATTTTTTTAAACAATGATGCAACTAGAAAAGAATTTATTACTTTAGTACAAACAAAAAACAATTAGTTATGAGCAATTATTTAAATCAAGAAACGTACACGCAAGAAGCAACTCGTGTATTTTTTAGAAATGTTTATTCCTACATGTTTGGTGCTTTATCAATCTCAGGCTTAATTGCATACATGGCAGGTAATAAAGAGTTCATTGGAACCTACTTTGTGAACGCAGAAGGAACTGGTCTTTCTCCCTTGTTTTATATTGTGGTTTTCGCCCCAGTAGGTCTTGGATTACTGATTCAAATGGCCTACAATAGATTGTCAATGACTGCCCTCCTAGCATTGTTCGTTGCATACGCTGGGTTAATGGGCTTGAGTTTATCCACTATATTCTTGATTTATGAAATAAGTGCAATTGCCATGACGTTCTTCGTTTCTGCTGGAGCTTTTGCAGCCATGGCTGTGTTAGGCTATACAACAAAAACAGATTTAACGAAATTTGGAAGTTTATTATACATGGTTTTTATTGGGATGTTCATCGCCGGAATCGTAAATTTATTCTTACAAAGTGATGGTTTTAGCTTTATTATATCCGTTTTAGGTGTCTTTGTTTTTACAGGATTAACAGCGTATCAAATGCAACAATTAAAAATGATTGCGCAAACTCCAGGCATTTCGGAAGAAGAAAGGAATAAATTGTCTTTAATCGGGGGATTACAGCTGTATATTCTATTTATCAATTTGTTTCTTTCATTACTTCGCATTTTAGGGGGTAGAGATTAATATAAAAACCATTGTTTTATAGTAAGAGTCCATTTTTGGGCTCTTTTTTTTGTTCAAAAAGTAGAAAATCAGCTCGAAAAGTATAATTTCTAGGTATATTCGTTTAATGAAAACAAATTCGAATAAGCAAATCCTGCTAATTATAATTGTTGCCGCTCTTGGATATTTTGTTGACATATATGACCTAGTTCTTTTTGGTGTCGTGAAATCTGAAAGTTTAGACCAAATCATGGTTGGAGCAGATGCGTTGACTAAAGCAAATACAGGAAAATTTCTCTTCAATATGCAAATGTTAGGAATGTTGATTGGCGGACTTTTATGGGGAATATTAGGTGACAAAAAAGGGCGATTAAAGGTTCTTTTTGGATCAATCCTCCTCTACTCCATAGCCAATCTAGCCAATGCCTTTGTAACAGATGTTTCTACTTATGCGGTTGTTCGCATTATCGCTGGAATTGGTTTAGCAGGAGAATTAGGCGCAGGCATTACCCTAGTTTCAGAAATGATGTCTAAAGAAAAACGTGGATATGGAACAATGGTAATTGTAACCTTTGGTGCATTAGGTGCGGTAGTTGCATCACTAGTCGGTGCTAAGGGGCAAACAATTGGTCATTTACTTTCAGAATTAACAGGTCAATCATTTGCTAATTGGCAGGTAGCATATATTATCGGAGGGTTGATGGGATTAGTTTTATTATTTATGCGAGTAGGGACTATTGAATCCCATTTTTTTCAAAATATAAAACATGAAAGCGGCGTTAAAAAAGGGGATTTACGATTAATTTTTTACAATCGGAATAATTTAATAAAGTATATTCATTGCATCTTAATAGGAATTCCAATCTGGTATGTTATTGGGCTATTGATTATGAACTCAAAAGATAATTTTGGACCTTGGTTGGGCGTGCCGGGCGTAGTAAATGGAACAGCTGTAATGTATGCTTATATTGGTCTGTCGTTTGGTGATTTACTTTCTGGGATTTTAAGTCAATTACTAAAAAGCAGAAAAATAGTGGTCTACATCTATCTAATTTTTACGCTTATTCTTACAATAATCTTTTTATTCTTCATGAATGGAATTTCTTTAAACACCTATTACTTCATGTGTTTCTTATTAGGCACAGGAACTGGCTATTGGGCTATTTTTGTAACAATCGCTGCAGAACAATTTGGTACAAACATTCGATCAACTGCAGCTAATACAATTCCTAATTTTGTCAGAGGGTCCGTGAATTTAGTTGTTTTATTGTTTGGCATTTTACTATCAATAAATTTCAATGAAGGAATTTCTGCCCTAATTGTCGGCATTCTTTTTATTTCACTTTCTATTTTTAGTATTTCTAGATTGAAAGAAACATTTGGAAAAGAATTGAATTACATGGAGGAGTTGAGTTAATTTTGGTTTTAATCGAACTTTTACCTGGCAAATTCGTTAACTTTACAAAAAAATAATTTATGGAAATTCTTGTACGCGCGCACTCCGGATTGAGATGGGTGGTTTTAGGACTTTTAGTTTACGCAATTTTTAATGCACTCCGCAAAAAAGATTTTTATGCCAAAAGTGATCGGTTAGTGAATATGTTTGCCATGGTGTCCTTACACATTCAATTGGTGATTGGACTGATTCTATATTTCACCTCCTCAAAAGTTAGTTTTGTGGAGGGATGGATGACTGAGAAAACTGGTGTTTTAAGGTTTTATGGCATGGAACATATTTTATTAATGATTATAGCAATAATTCTTGTTACAATCGGTCATGCAAAAGCAAAACGAGCCTCCGAACCTTCTAAAAAACACAAGACAATATTGCTTTTCTACGCAATTGGTTTAATCTTAATAATAGCTTCAATTCCATGGCCATTCAGACAATTGGGCGCAGGCTGGTTTTAATAGGAATCCTTTCTATTGTATGGGTTTTTCAATCATGTGGTGAAGCTAATGAACCCACTGTTGAAAAACCAAAATCTCCACAAGAAGAGGCCAAAGATTTATATACGTTAAATTGTGCTTCTTGTCATGGAATGGATGGAAAATTAGGTGGTTCAGGTTCTAAAGATTTATCCAAATCAAACTTTACGGATTCGGAAATGATTGAAATCATTACAAATGGTAAAAACAACATGCCTGCAATGAAAGATGTAATTCAAGATCCGTCAAAAATCAAGAACTTAGCGGAATTCGTTAAAACCCTGAGGAAATAAATGAGTGTTGGACATGTAACTGTTGACGCAGTTGAAGAACGTTGTGTTTTGGTTGGTGTAATTTCATCCGATATTACGGAAGAAATAGCTATTGATTATATTAGTGAATTAGAATTTTTAGCTACCACTGCAGGAGCAATTACGGTTACTCATTTTTTTCAAAAATTACCCTACCCCAATCCAAAAACGTATGTAGGAACTGGTAAATTAGATGAAATAAAACAATTTATTGAGGAGAACGAAATCAATTTAGTGATTTTTGACGACGAACTTTCTCCTTCTCAATTGCGAAATATTGAACGTGAATTAGGCTGTAAAATCTTAGATCGGACAATATTAATCCTAGATATTTTTGCGAGTAGGGCACGGACTTCACATGCAAAAACACAAGTTGAATTGGCACAGTTACAATATATGTTACCGCGACTAACCCGCATGTGGACACACTTGGAGCGTCAAAAGGGTGGGATTGGAATGCGTGGACCTGGAGAAACACAGATTGAAACCGATAGACGAATTATTCAAACACGCATTGCACTTTTGAAAGAAAAACTGCGAGAAATTGATAAACAAATGTTTGTACAACGTAGTAATCGTGGGCAATTGGTTCGTGTAGCACTTGTTGGATATACAAATGTCGGTAAAAGCACCTTGATGAATTTACTTTCGAAATCTGAGGTATTTGCTGAGAATAAATTATTTGCGACACTTGATACGACGGTGCGAAAAGTAGTCATCAACAATCTTCCATTTCTATTGACGGATACCGTTGGATTTATACGAAAATTACCTCATCAATTGATTGAATCGTTCAAATCTACGTTGGATGAAGTAAGAGAAGCGGATTTATTGGTTCATGTTCTCGATATTTCTCATCCCAATTTTGAAGATCACTTTCGGGTGGTTAATGAAACTCTGCAAGAAATTGATAAAGAAGAAAAACCAACTGTATTAGTCTTCAACAAAATAGATGCTTATTTAGCTACCAATCAAGAGTTAGATGAGGAAATACAGTCGCTTGAAAATCTCAAAAAAACCTGGATGTCGAAATTGAATAATACGAAGTGCATTTTTATTTCAGCGCATACCAAGGAAAATATTGAAGAATTGCGAGAGCAATTGTATGTTGAAGCAAAGGAGATATTTAAGGTGCGATATCCGTATAATAACTTTTTGTATTAAAGAGTTATATCAAAAGAATTATTCAAGGAAATCGTAAAAACCTTTAACAATAAAAAATAGACAAAAAATCTCGCTATCAATTCTAACTACTAACTTTCTACATTTCGTCTAATAATCCTATAATTGAATTTATCGTATTATATTCACATGCCCTGTTATTATCTGTCTATCGTCTAATTGTGGAGTTTTAAATGAAATAAGGTAGGTATAGATACCCGCTTGAACATCAAGACCTTGGTTGCCGAATGTTCCATCCCATCCTCTGCTCGGATCTTCAGAATAGAATATTACTTCACCCCATCGGTTGAAAATACTCATTTCAAAAGTGTGTATGTCAATACCCGCAGTAAAAACTGGAACAAACGTATTATTAAATTCATCACCATCCGGAGTAAACGTATTCGGAATGTAGTAAATTATCGCATCTTCGTAAGGAATTGTAATACTTGTACTGTCAACACACCCCAGATCTGAAGTTGCAGTCAACCAAATGGTTTGACCACTTGATGTTTGCCCATACATATGTGTTACATCTGTAGTTGTATAAAAGGTTCCATCACCCATATTCCAGCTGTAACTGCTTGCTCCAATAGATTGATTGATTAATTCAATTGCTTGAGAACTTTCAGTGAATGAATTAATATTTGGAGAAAAAGAAGCTACTGGTATAGACTCCGCGCAAATGAAATCATCATAGGTCACCGTGCCAACACATCCATTTACGGTCATTGAAAGAGTTATATCGTGACACCCAGCAAAAAGAGTAGGATTAATGGTGTCTCCGTTAAAATTAGAACTATTATCTATGGCCCATTCTGTTAGTGTGGAAAGATTGGCATCTTGAGAAGTATTCCAAAGCTGAACAGACAAGGGACTACAACCTTCTAAAATTGATGCATCAAATGACACATTTGGTATTGGGTTCACCGTAACAGAAGTTGAAACGGAATTACTTGAACAACCATTCAATGTATAAATAGCAGAATAAGTAGAGGTAATAACAGGAGTTACATCAATTGAGGTAGTTGTCTCATTGGTTGGTGTCCATACAACAGATCCTCCCGGCAAATTAGGAGTTGCTGTTAAGGTTGCTGTTTCACCAATACAAATTGCTGGACTGTTAATAGTTAAGCTTGGAACAGGATTAACTGTAACAGTTGCACTTGCTGGCGCACTTGAACATCCGTTAACCGTATATATGAGCGAATAATTTGAGGTCGAAGTTGGATTGACTGTGATGGATGAATTTGTATTATTAGTTGACCATGAATAAGATCCTCCGGTTGGTTGAGCGGATGTTGGACTCAACGTAACAGATTCACCTGCACAAATTGTTTCATTTGAAAGAGTAACAGTTGGAATAGGATTCACGACTACAAAAGCAGATCCTTGAGCTAGACAACCGCTGTAATTATAAAGAACAGCATACTGTGTTGTAGTAATTGGAGAGATTGTAAGTGTGGTACCTGAACTCCCATTCCCCCATAAAAAAGTGCCTCCGCTTGGATTTACAACAGGAATTAGTGTTGCTGATTGACCAGTACAAATTGTATCATTGACCATTGTTACGGTCGGTGGATTGTTATTTGTGTTAATCGTAATTGATGTCGTAATACTACAATTATTATCATCTGTTATGATTACTGTGTAATTTCCTATTGCGAGATTCGTGAATGTATACGAACCTCCAGATGAAATAATCTCATCACCCGGTGGATTTGACAATGTACCACCATTCAATTCGAGATTGTATGGCGCAATTCCCCCTGAAACTGTTATTCCAACGGTACCATCCAAAGATGTTGAGCATAAGGCAGGAGTTGTGAGATTTTGTTCACTAATTGCAGTTGGTTCAATAATTTGAACAAAATTACTATCAATACACCCATTCAAATCAGAAACAAATACTGTGTAGGAACCAGCAATTAAACTTGGGATTGTATATGAACCTCCACTTGTATTTATTTCAATTCCATTTGGATTTCCTGCTGCTACTCCCGACCAAGAAACATTATAACCTGGAGTTCCATTATTTGCTACTACTTGAATTGAGCCTGTATTTCCACCACTACAAGCAACATCGACTGATTGTGTGGAAATAGTTAATGCAATAGGTGGGACAAGCGTTGTTGTTGTAGTTGTTACGCAGCCATTACCATCTGTTAAAGTGATTGTATAAGTCCCAGCACCAACTCCAGTAATAGTATATGTTCCTCCATCTGCTATTATTTCAGTACCAATAGGATTGTCGCTATTTGGCCCCGACCATGAAACATCGTATGGTGCTGTTCCACCTGTTGCTGTAACATTCATAGAACCATTGAAAACACCATTACACAAAGGAGGAACTGGTGCCGAGTTTACCTGTAGTATCGCTGGCTCGATGACAGTAGTGGTTGCTGTAGCTGTACATCCATTCCCATCCGTCATTGTAATGGTATATGAACCCGCTGGAGCTCCATTTACCGTGTAAGATCCACCATCAACATTGATTTCATCACCTGCAGGGTTTCCTGTATTTGGACCCGTCCAACTCATATTGTATGGAGCGGTACCGCCAGTAGCTGAACCTTGAACGGTTCCACTTGAACCAGCATTACAAAGAACTGCTGTATTCAACGCAGATGCAGTTAATCCCGCAGGTTCAATTATTTGAGTTGTTGTAGTTGCAACGCATCCATTACCATCCGTCATTGTAATTGTATAAGTTCCCGCTGGAGCACCATTTACTGTATATGAACCACCATCGGTATTTATCTCATCTCCTACAGGATCGCCCGTATTTGGCCCTGCCCAACTCATATCATAAGGTGCTGTTCCTCCACTTGCAAGTCCGGTAACTGAACCTGTTGTTCCACCATTACACAATACCGAAGTATTTGTCGCGGTAGCTGAAACAGTGGTCGGTTCTGTAATTGTTGAAGTCGTAGTGGTTGCACAACCATTGGCATCAGTAACAGTTATTGTATATGTTCCTGCAGACACACCAGTAATTGTATAATTCCCGCCAGATATTGTGATTTCATTTCCTGCAGGATCACCAGAGACTGGTCCTGCCCATGAAACGTTGTAAACAGGAGTACCATCATTAGATGTAACTGTAATTGTTCCGTCAGCGCTACCGTTACATAGTGCTGCTGTATTAGTTGCTGATGCACTTAAAGCTATGGGTTGAGTAACTGTTGATGTTGTTTGTGTTGTACATCCATTGGCATCAGTAACAGTTATTGTATAACTTCCTGGGTTGAGTGAAGAAATCAGATAATTTGCTCCTGAACTTGCAATTTCATCACCAATTGGATCTCCAGAGGATTGTCCAGTCCATGAAACATTATATGGAGCAGTTCCATCTGTTGCTGTCACAGTAATTGTTCCATCTGCACTTCCGTTGCAAATTGCAGCCGTACTTACAGCTGATGCACTTAATGCAAGCGGCTCGATGATAGTAGTGGTTGCTGTAGCTGTACATCCATTCCCATCCGTCATTGTAATGGTATATGAACCCGCTGGAGCTCCATTTACCGTGTAAGATCCACCATCAACATTGATTTCATCACCCGCAGGGTTTCCTGTATTTGGACCCGTCCAACTCATATTGTATGGAGCGGTACCGCCAGTAGCTGAACCTTGAACGGTTCCACTTGAACCAGCGTTACAAAGAACTGCTGTATTCAACGCAGATGCAGTTAATCCAGCTGGTTCAATAATTTGAGTTGTTGTAGTTGCAACGCAACCGTTACCATCCGTCATTGTAATTGTATACGTTCCAGCTGGAGCGCCATTTACTGTGTATGAACCACCATCAGTATTTATCTCATCTCCTGCAGGATCCCCTGTATTTGGCCCTGCCCAACTCATATCATAAGGGGCTGTTCCGCCACTTGCAAGTCCGGTAACTGAACCTGTAGTTCCACCATTACACAATACCGAAGTATTTGTCGCAGTAGCTGAAACAGTGGTTGGTTCCGTAATTGTTGAAATCGTGGTGGTTGTACAACCATTGGCATCAGTAACTGTTATTGTATATGTTCCTGCAGACACACCAGTAATTGTATAATTCCCACCAGATGTTGTAATTTCATTTCCTGCAGGATCACCAGAAACTGGTCCTGCCCATGAAACGTTGTAAACAGGAGTACCATCATTAGATGTAACTGTAATCGTTCCGTCAGCGCTACCGTTACATAGTGCTGCTGTATTAGTTGCAGATGCACTTAAAACTATGGGTTGAGTAACCGTTGACGTTGTTTGTGTTGTACATCCATTGGCATCAGTAACAGTTATTGTATAGTTACCAGCAATAACAGAGGTAATTTGATAACTTCCGTTAGAAACAGATATTTCAGTTCCAGCAGGATCCCCTGTTGTTGCTCCCGTCCAAGAAACATTATAAGGAGCTGTTCCGTCTGATGCCGTCACAGTAATTGATCCATCTGAGCTACCATTACACAAAGCAGATGAACTAACAGCACTAGCTACTAATGGAAGTGGTTGATTTACTTGTATATTAGAAGTTGCCAAACAACCATTTGCATCAGTTATTGTGATCGTATAGGAACCTTGCGGTGCATTATTTACAGAATAAGAACCCCCGTCTATTGAGATTTCATTGCCTGCTGGATCGCCATTTATTGGACCTGACCAACTCATATTATAAGGAGCTGTTCCACCAGTTGCTGTTCCGGTTATCGAACCTGTAGTTCCGCCATTACACAATACAGGAATCATTGTTGAAGATGCCGTTAAAGATGCTGGTTGAGTAACTGAAACTGGAAAAGAATAGAAACACCCAGCAGCATCCGTTATTGTAACGGTATAAGATCCTGCTGATGCAGAAGTTATTTGATAGGTTCCGTTCGCAACAGTTATTTCATCTCCCGCAGGATTTCCAGTTGTAGGACCTGTCCAACTCACTTGGTAAGGAGCTATTCCTAAATTAGCAGTAACAGTAATTGAAGCATTTGATGCACTATTACAAAGTGGTGAAACGAAAGTTGCTGAGCCAGTTACCCCAGGATTTGCATTTATTGTAGTTATTGCAGTTGTTGCACACAGGTTATTGGCCGTTACTGTAACTGTATAGGTTCCAACTCCAAGATTTGCTATATTGTAATTACCTCCACTTGCAGATATTTCAGTTCCAGCAGGATTTCCGGTTGAAGGACCTGTCCAAGACACATTATAGCCCGGTGTTGATCCTGTCGCTACAACATTAATTGATCCATTCGTGGCTGATGCACAAGCTGCATTAGAAGGAGTCAAATTAACCGTTGGTCCAGAATTTAAAGTTACCGTGGTAGTAGTTGAAGATGAACATCCACTGTTTGTTACGGTTACGGTATATGTCCCTGCATTAACCGCTGCCATATTTGGAATTGTAGGATTTTGTAATGTTGATGTAAAACCATTTGGCCCAGACCATGAATAGGTTCCTCCACCTGTAGCGTTCAATTGTATTGTTTGTCCTGGGCAATAAGGTCCAGTATTTGTTGCTGAAATTCCTGGTAAGGTTGAAACTGTAATGGTTACATATCCATTGGTTGCGTTACCAGCTGCAAGACAAGTTCCACCGGCGGGAACCAATGAAGACCCAGCGCCGCCGCCACCGCCGCCATTTGCTCCGGTGCAACACCCATCATTACCGCCGCCACCGCCACCATAAAAACCACCACCACCACCACCACCGGATGCTGTTTGCCAAAAACCACCTTGCCCACCTTGCCCTAAAGTACCTGGTGAACCTCCAGGAGGAGTTCCCGCCCATGGAGTACCACCTGCACCACCTGCAGTTTGTGTTCCACCACCACCAGCAATACCGAAAGTTGAACAACCCGCACCACCATTATTACAATTAGCTGCCCCACCACATACGGGAGATGAACCACCTCCTCTACCACCACCACCTCCTGCAACAATTACTCTATTTGCAAGAGCCGTTCCCCCTATTCTAATATCTGATGCTCCGCCACCACCCCAAGATCTATATGCAACTGTTGCTGTTGTGTGACCAGTACCCCCACCATTCCATCCACCGGAGTTAGCTCCTTGAATCCCCATTCCTCCAACATAGATATTCAAAACCTGACCAGGCGTGACATTGAAACAGTTTTTTGTAATAACGGCTCCATTACCGCCATTCACACCGCCACCTTTGGCTCCGGCGACTGTAAAATTTACACTTGTCACCCCGGCAGGCACAGTCCACGTTTGGACAGAACCCGTAAAATTAAAAGTAACCGTTTGGGAATTAACGATATAACAAGTAAAAAAAAGAAAAATATGAAGAAAAATAACTTTGATGCGCATAGCTTTCAAATTCGAGTATAGTTTTGTGTAAAAATATAATAGAATATTGAAAAACTAAAACAAAATGTTAATGCATTATGGAAAAATAATAGTTAATTAACGTAAAATTATCATTCCTTCAAAAACGCTGAGCGAAAAACATCAAAAAAGCTTGGTCTTACTTTAAAAATTGGATTTTACGATTTAGCTTTTAAAACCATTATTTGTAAACTCAATTAAATCAACAAGTTTGGTTGCATACCCACATTCATTATCATACCAAGCGACAACCTTTGCGAAATCATCCCCCACCATCAAACCTGCCTTTGCATCAAAAATGGAGATGTGAGAGTCACCTAGAAAATCAGTTGAAACAACATGATCCTCGGTATACCCTAAAATTCCTTTCATTGTATTTTCAGACGCATATTTCATGACAGATTTAATTTCGTCATAGGAAGTTTTTTTCTCCAAATTTACGCTCAAATCTACCAAAGAAACATTGGGAGTTGGAATACGATAAGCTACACCCGTTAACCTGCCTTTAAGTTCAGGGATAACTTTTCCAACTGCAGACGCTGCTCCAGTGGACGAAGGAATAATATTTTGCATTGCACCACGACCTCCTCTCCAATCCTTAGCAGATGGACTATCTACCGTTTTTTGAGTGGCAGTAACAGCATGAACGGTACACATGAGTCCTGAACGAATTCCAAAATTATCATGAAGAATCTTGGCAATTGGCGCTAAACAATTTGTTGTGCATGAGGCATTTGAGACGATTTTCATATCTGAATTGTAGTTGCCGTGATTCACTCCCATAACGAAAATCGGCGTATCATCTTTCGGAGGAGCAGAAAGAATTATTCTACCAGCGCCTGCTGTTAAGTGAGCGCTAGCTTTCTCTTGATCGAGAAATAATCCCGTTGACTCAACAACAGTTAAATTACCCATCTCACCCCACTCAATTTCAGCAGGATTTTTCTTGTTCGTAATGCGAATTTTCTTTCCATCAACGATTAAATTACCGGAGTCAAGGGCTATTTGATTGGTAAGTTTGCCATGAGTGGAATCGTACTTAAGCATATATGCCAAATATTCAGGGTCAACCAAATCATTTATGGCAACTACCTCAACTTTTGGATTATTAAGTGCTGCACGAAAAACCATTCGTCCGATACGACCAAAACCATTAATTCCAATTTTTATAGTTTCCATAGATAATTATTTTAGAACCCATGTTCCTCCAACGGAGATCACATTTTCAAGCTTTAAAAAATCATTGTAATTTGATTCGTTCACACCACCTGTAGGACAAAATTTGACCCCTTTAAAAACACTTTCATATGCTCTAAGCGTCGCTAATCCTCCAAAAAGATTTGCAGGAAAAAATTTAAAAAATTGCACACCTAATTCTTGTCCTTTAATAATTTCACTAGGAGTAACAGCACCTGGTAAAAATGCAATTTTACTTTCATAAAGTGCTTCTGCTAAATCCGGAGTTAAACCAGGGCTAACCATAAAATCAACATTTAATTCTATGCAATTATCTATTTGCCCCTTATTAATGACAGTCCCAACGCCCACTTTAAATTCATTCCCGTAGCGATTCTTGAACTCTGCAATCGCTTGAAAAGAATAGTCAGTTCGCAAGGTTATTTCAATACATCGAATTCCATTATTCAATAACTTATTATAAATGGCGTCAATTTCTGCTTCATTCTGAATAGTCACAACCGGAATGATAGAATTGGACTGTAAAATAGATTCAATATTATTTTGCATAGTAGTCATTATTAAAAAATTCCAGCTCCTTCTTCTCCATTGCTTATTAATCCTCGAACCTTCTCAAATAATTCCCTTCCATGACTCAAATTTTGATAGGGAATTGATCTTGAATTTCTTTGGTCTAAATCATTTGCAAAACATGTTAATTCGCCAGCAAGAGCATCTAATCTCATTCTATCGCCGGTTTGAATTTTAGAAATTAACCCTCCTTCAGCCGCTTCCGGATATAAATGGATAGCTGATGGTACTTTACCTGATGCTCCTGACATTCTTCCGTCGGTCACTAATGCCACCTTGTATCCGCGTTTTAAAAGAACTGTAAGCGAAGGTGTTAATTTGTGAAGTTCGGGCATTCCTTTAAATTTTGGCCCTTGGAATGGAATAACAGCAATAAAATCTTTATTCAATTCATCCTTTTTAAATGCTTCTAAAAAATCATCTTGATCATCGAAAACAATTGCTTCCGCCTCAATTACCAAATGTTGATCTTCAACCGCTGATGTTTTTATTACAGAGGTGCCTAAATTACCTTTTAATACTTTGATTCCCCCTTGTGGAGAGAATGGATTTTTTGCATCCCGAATTATACCTTCATTTAATGATTTCTCAGAGCCATCAACGAAACGTAAATTTCCATCAATAATTCTAGGCTCTTTTGTGTAGTTAGAAAGACCTTTCCCCACAATTGTATTAACATCCTCATGTAACAGCCCATTTTCGAGCAGCGTACGAATTAAGAAGCCCATTCCACCGGCAGCATGAAAATGATTTACATCTGCTGCTCCATTTGGATAAATTCTACAAAGCAACGGAACAATTGCTGATAATTCAGAAAAATCATCCCAAGTTATGTGAATCCCTGCTGCTTTTGCCATTGCTGGAAGATGGATTGTATGATTTGTCGACCCACCAGATGCTAAAAGACCGATAATTCCATTCACTACGGTTTTTTCATCGTACGAAAATCCAATTGTTTTGTTTATGTCTCTTACATTTATTGTGTCAATTAGAACTCGAACAGCCTCCTTATTTAGCGCATCCCTTAGAGATGTTCCCGGATTGACAAAACTACTTCCAGGAAGTTGTAATCCCATAATTTCCATTAACATTTGATTGGAGTTCGCTGTTCCGTAAAACGTACAAGTCCCTGGTGAATGATAGGAATCTGATTCGCCTTTCAATAATTCTTCGCGACCTATTTTCCCCTCAGCAAATAGTTGTCTAATTCGTGATTTTTCCTCATTAGAAATACCCGTTTCCATAGGTCCACCTGGAACAAAAACACTTGGTAGATGACCAAAACTTAAATTTCCGATAATGAGTCCAGGTACAATTTTGTCGCAAATCCCAAGATTCATAGCACCATCAAACATATCGTGAGATAAGGCAACGGCTGCAGAAAAAGCAATCACATCTCGACTCAGCAAAGATAAATCCATTCCTTCTTTTCCCTGAGTCACTCCATCACACATGGCTGGAGTAGCGCCTGCCACTTGTAGGGTTCCTCCATATTCATTGGCGTATTTTCGAAGAAATTTTGGATAATCTTCGTATGTTTTATGCGCCGATAACATGTCGTTATATGCCGTGATAAGACCAATATTAGGAGAAACAGAATCTGAAATTATTTTTTTATCGTGAGAATCGCAAGCAGCAAATCCATGAGCTAAATTACCGCAAGAAAGCCCTTGTCTATAATTTAACGGTTTGAAATTACTCTCAACTTTCCTTAGGTATGCTTCGCGAGACTTCTCTGATCTTTTTCTAATTCGATCTGTTACTTCCTGAATTTTTGAATTAATCTGCATAGTAAATTTTTATATCGTTTCTCTTTGCTAGTAATTTATGTATTGGGAGATCCAGTTCATCATTACATAAAATATCCTTTTTAGTTTTACCGATTATGATAAGGTAAATGCTTTTACTTTCAAGAATCAGTTGGAAACTACAGGTAATCCGTTCCTCTGGAAAAGATGGAGCATTTGTGTTAAAAATAGCTTTTTCATTTGAATCCAATACTTTTTCACTGCTCTCATCACCGGGAAATAAGGAAGCAAAATGTCCATCTCCTCCCATCCCTAAAATAGAAATATCAGTTTGATCAATAAATGAATTATAGCTTTTATTGATTTTAATCAAATTTGAATGATAATCAGTGCTGTCAGATACCATTCCAAATACAGTTGCTTGATTCCCCAAGGCATTTTGTATCATTTTTTCATTTGAATAATCACTCGTTGTTTCAATAAAGCGTTCATCAACCAAACCCCATTGAACTTGAGTAACTAAATCTTTATTTTTAGCAAACAATTTATACAGCGGCTCTGGGGTGCTTCCACCTGACAAAAGAACATTGCATGTGTTTTTCTCCAAAACTGAATTCTGAATTTCCTTTAAAACGGATTCAGAACAATTTTCAAAAAGTTCTTCCTTAGTTAAAAACTCGTTTAGGTATATTTCGTTTGCCATTGCGCTCCGCCGTCTAAAATTTGATCACCCGGCCCCCATGTTCCAGATTCATACAAGGTTAAAGGTATAATGTCTTTCCAATTGTCAGTAATTGATTCTATCCATTGCCAAGCAGCCTCAAGCTCATCATATCGCATAAATAAGGTCTGATTCCCACGAAGGACATCTATTAAAAGACGTTCATATGCATCCGGCATTCGTTCATCGAAAGAATCTACAAAATCTAATTTTAAAGAAATAGGTTTAAATCTATACCCACCAGGACCAGGAATTTTACTTAATTGCACTAACTCAATTCGCTCTTCTGGTTGCAAACGAATAATTAATTTATTTTGCAAAGGGTATTGCGAATCAGGAAAAATATTGTGTGCAATTTCTTTAAATGTTATAACGATATCAGAATACCGTTTTTTCATACGTTTACCAGTTCTCAAATAGATTGGAGTACCTTTCCACCTCCAATTATCAATGTATGCTTTGATTGCTACAAAGGTTTCTGTATCTGATTTATATTGCTCGATGTCTTCAAGATAAGAATTTACTTGTGTTTCACCTACTGTACCTCGTGTGTATTGACCTCGAACAACTTTATCCGTTAATGTATCCTTTGAGAATAGTCTCAAAGATTGAAGAACTTTCAATTTTTCATTGCGGACAGCATTTGCATCCAAACTTGCAGGCGGCTCCATACAAACCAAACAAAGCAATTGCAACAAATGGTTTTGAACCATATCCAAAAGGGCTCCTGTTTTATCATAATAGCCAGCACGTGCCTCTACACCAAGACTTTCTGAAACTGTTATCTGAATGTTTTCGATATTTTCTTTGTTCCAAGCTTTTTCAAATAAATGGTTTGCAAATCGAAGAACCATTAAATTTTGTACTGTTTCCTTTCCTAAATAATGATCAATACGAAAAATTTGGTCTTCACTGAAACAGGTCGATATTGTATCGTTAATTTTTTTGCTTGAACTCAAGTCAAAACCTAAGGGCTTTTCCAGAACAACTTTACTTTTCTTGTCTATTAATTCAGATGCTTTTAACGCATTGCATATTTCACCATATGCTGAAGATGGGACTGAAAAATAAAATACCTTTTGCCAATCAGGATTAGCTTGAATGACAGTTTTAAGTTCTATATAAGATTTTAAAGAAGCATCTGGAATTGTAATAAGTTGAATACCCGCTGTAAATTTTGGATAAAAACTTTTCTTTTCATCCTCATTCCCAGGTATAAAGGCCTTTAATTCATCAAAAAAATCAATAGTTGTTTCTTTCCGTCGTATGCAAACTATTTTAAAGTTTGTATTAATCTGACCGTCGACAAATCTTTGATAAAGGGCTGGAAGTATTTTTCGTTTTGACAAATCGCCATCACCTCCGAAAATCACGAGGTTGAATGACTTAATTTTTAACTTTTCCATAATTAATTAACCAAATTTAATACTTAATGTTTAAATGACACTAACTTTTTTTTGTATCTTGCGTAAAATTTTAGAAATGATAACAATTATTGAGAGTGGTTCGACCAAAGCAGATTGGCTTATAATTGATGAAAATCAGCGATTTCAACACCACACAATGGGATTTAATCCATTTTTTCATTCATCAGAGTATGTGAGCGAAAATTTAGAAAATGACTCATTCCTTAGGAATTGGTTCGATAAAAATGGTGAAATTTATTTTTATGGCGCTGGGTGTTCATCTAACGAGCTTCAAAACACAATAAAATCAGGACTTCAATCTGTATTCAAAAGCGCTTCTATTTCTGTTGATCATGATTTGTCTGCTGCAGGATTATCTGTTTACAGAGGAAATGATGTCATTGCCTGTATACTAGGAACAGGATCAAATTCTGTGTTTTTTGACGGGAAGAAACTAAGTGAAGTTGTTCCTGCTCTAGGATATATTTTAGGAGATGAGGGTAGCGGTAGTTTTTTCGGAAAACAGATGCTTTCTGATTTTTTATACAATAAATTACCTGAACCCATGGTGGAAGAAATCATAGAACGGGGATTGTCCAAGGATGCAATTTTTAAAAATGTATATATGGAACCCAATGCCAATGTATTTTTGGCATCGTTAAGTCCCATTTTGATAAACAATAAAAACTTAGACTATTCACAAAAGTTAATTCAGAAAGGATTTGATTTATTTATAGAAAATCATGTAATGTGTTACCCTACATGTAAAGATGTAGAAATTTCATTTGTTGGATCAATTTCCGCATTATTAGGGGATGAACTTGAGGCTGCCTGTTCAAGAAAAGGATTGCGTTTAGGACAAATTATACGAAGACCAATTGAAGCATTGGCAAACTATCACTTGGAACACGCAAAAAATTAAAAATTACTTGTTTAAACCAAACTTTTTTTAGAATTAATTGTCTAAAAATGTAGAATAATTGGTTCAAAAGTTTGTAAAAATAATTTTTATCATTAATTTTGGGTCAATATGACACTAAGTTATTTACTTAAATTTTTAACTCTATGAAAAAACTGTTTACTTTAATTTCAGCGTTGACTTTTGGAACGCTAACTTTCGCTCAATCCATTGGGATGATCGGAGATTTTACTAATTGGTCTACGGACGAAGTAATGAATACTTCAGATAACGTGACCTACACACTTACAGGTTACACAATCACTGTAACTGGCGGCGTGAAATTCAGACAAGATGCCGATTGGGCTATCAATTGGGGTGATGCTGCTTTCCCTGCAGGAGTTGGTATTCAAGGTGGGTCTAACATTCCTGTACCAGCTGGAACTTATGACATTACTTTTGATATTTCTACAGGAGATTACAGCTTTACGTCTGTTTCTACAGGATTTGATGAAATTGGATTTCTTGGAGGATTTAATGCTTATGCAGCAGTAGTACCAATGGCAACCTTAGACGGTATTGACTACGTGTATACTGATCAATTTTTTGTTGCGCCAAATGTTAAATTCCAGAGAACAACACCAACAGCTGCAAACTGGGGTGGAAATGCATTTCCTGCTGGAACAGCAACCGTAAATGGTAACGACATTCCATTAACTGTTGGATACTACAACATTGCATTCAACAAAAATACGCTTGCTTACAATTTCCAACAAGTACCTGTTGGATTGATTGGTTCAGCAATTCCTCCATTCGATTGGTCTGTTGATGTTCCAATGGAATCTACAGATGGTGGTATCACTCATTATTTGTATAACTATACAATTGGTGATGGTGTTGCTAAATTTAGAGCAAACAGTGGATGGGCTTTGAATTGGGGTGGTCCTGCTGACTTCCCTGCTGATACAGCATTTGTAAATGGTCCAGATATCGCAGTTGCTGCTGGCACATATGATACAATCTCTTTCAACCGTTACACAGGTCAATTTAGCTTTGGTGGTTCAGTTGAGCCAGGATTAGGAATTAAAGATTTAGAGAAGTTTAACGCTTCTGCTTATCCAGTTCCTGCTGAAGACATTATTACATTTGTTGCTGACGTTAAGGATTTTGAAGTTATCATTACAGACTTAACCGGAAAAGTAATGATGAAAACTACTAGTAACACTGTAAACATAAGCACTTTTGCAACAGGAACTTACTTTTATCAACTTAAATCAGGAAACAAAGTTGGTTCTGGTAAATTGATTAAAAAATAATTTAATTTTAAGTCAGAGAAGGCCTAGGTTGAAAAACTTAGGCCTTTTTTATAAATACAAAAAATTATGAAGTATTCAATCTTAGTTTTTTCAATTTGTTTGACATTCTTGGCTAAATCACAATTACTTACAGTTAATCCAGCATTCCCAACGGTTAACGATGTTGTGACCATTACGTATGATGCAACACTAGGAAATGCGGCGCTGATTAACCAAAGTCAAATTTATTGTCATACAGGATTGATTACGTCAACAAGTACTTCACCTACCAATTGGCAATACGTTCAGGGAACATGGGGTACTGCCGATCCAGATGTTGCCATGACTAATATTGGAAATAATAAGCATCAAATAACGATAGATATTGACCAGTTTTATACAGTGCCCGGAACAGTTACTGTATTAAAATTAGCTTTTGTATTTCGAACTGCAAACGGTTCAATTGTAGGTAGAGAAACAGATGGCTCAGATATTTATTACGATTTAGTTCAATCTGGAAGTGGGTTACAAGCACAACTTTTCAGTCCAAATAACAATTCAACCATTTTAAATATTTGGGAAACACTTTCAATTAATGGTCAATCCAGTCAAGCATGTACATTATCCTTGTATGAAGATGGTCAGCTATTAACTACCACAAGTGCTTCAACAATTTTAAACTACACTATAACAGCAACTACGCAAGGTACCCACCTTATTAAATTAGTTGCAGATAATGGAACTGAAATCGTGGAAGACAGCGTCTATTATACTGTTAATCCTTCGATTGTCTTAATTGACCCTCCTTTAGGGACAAAAAATGGAATCAACTATATCAATGATTCAACTGTTGTTTTACGTTTATATGCTCCAGAAAAGGAACACGTTTATGTTATTGGTGATTTTAATCAATGGGTTCCATCAGCGAATTACTACATGAATTTATCCTTAGATTCAACAACCTGGTGGCTAACAATCGATGGGCTAACACCGGGTCAACGTTATGGCTATCAGTATTTAATTGATGGAAATTTAAAATTGGCTGATCCACTCAGTCCATTGGTTCTAGATAAAAATAATGACGCTGCAATAGGAGCATTAACTAATCCAAATCCTCACCCTTACCCAACGGGATTAACTACAGGATTTGTAACTGTCATGCATCCTGGCGCACCTGCCTACAATTGGCAAAATACAAATTTTACTGCTCCTGCAAATAAAGATTTATTGATTTATGAATTATTGGTGCGAGATTTTGTTCAAAAAAGAAATTACCAAACCTTGATCGACACACTCGATTACCTCGATAAATTGGGGATTAACGCGATTGAATTAATGCCTCCGGGCGAATTTGAAAATAACGAAAGTTGGGGATACAATCCTTCATTTCACATGGCATTGGATAAATATTACGGTACTCCTCAAAAATTCAAGGAGTTTGTTGATTCTTGTCATGGACGTGGAATTGCGGTTATTGTGGATATGGTTTTAAATCATGCTTTTGGTCAAAATCCAATGGTAAATATGTATTGGGACGCGATAAATAATAGACCTGCTGCCAATAGCCCTTGGTTTAATGCTATTTGTCCACACGAACCCTATTGCTGGGGCTATGATTTTGATCATACACAACAAGCTACAAAAGACTATATTGATAGAATAAATAGTTTCTGGCTAGAAGAATATAAGGTAGATGGATTTCGATTCGACTATACAAAAGGATTCATTAATAATGCAAATGGCTTTAGCAATGATCGAATCAATATTTTAAAACGCATGGCTGATTCCATTTGGTCTGTCAAACCAAACGCTTATGTAATTCTTGAACATTGGTGTGATAATGCAGAAGAAAAACAATTAGCAGAATATGGCATGATGCTTTGGGGTAATCTTACTCATTCGTACAACGATGCCACAATGGGCTATACATCTACTTCAAATATTAGTAATGGGATTTACACTTCTCGAACTTGGACAGTTCCGCATTTAGTGACCTATATGGAAAGCCACGACGAGGAGCGTTTAATGTATAAAAATATAACTTTTGGAAGTTCTGCCAATCCAAATCATAATACGAAAGATGAATATATTGCACTTGGAAGAATGCAAACTGCGGCTGTAATATTCTTTTCTCAGCCTGGTCCAAGAATGATTTGGCAATTTGGAGAGGTAGGTTATGACATTTCTATTGATTACCCTTGTAGAGTATGTAATAAACCCATTTTATGGAATTATTTTACAGAAGCTCGCAGAAAACAATTGTACGATGTTTATGCGGCAATGATGCATTTACGAAATACATACAGTACATTCACTTCACTCAATTTTAACTATATGCTTTCTGGGGCTGTTAAGCGGATGAAACTGAATGATCCGTCTATGAATGCAGTGGTTCTAACAAATTTTAGCGTGAATAATCAAGATGCAACACCTTCTTTTCATCATACTGGAACATGGTATGAGTACTTTACGGGAGATAGCATTGTTGTATCTGATGTAAATGCCGTTTTAAACATGACTCCTGGCGAGTATCGCGTTTATACCGATGTACGACTTGAACAACCAGAAATAACTGATGCGCCTGTATCATTGGATGAGTTAGTAATTGAGGAGGAATCGTTAATTCTTTATCCAAATCCTAGTAAGGAGGGAGTTTCGGTTAGTTTTAAATCAAATTCTACTAGCGCTGTTCAGATTGTTGTTATCGATACGCAAGGAAAAACGATATTTGAGAAAAAAATGCCTGTTTTGTGTGGAGAAAACACAGAAAAACTTAATCTGAATGGCATTTCTGCGGGTACTTATTCAGTATTAGTAATTCAAGGCAATAACATTCAAACTGCCCAATTGAATATTGCTCCATGAGGCAGTTTTTCTTTATTTTCATTTTGATTCTCTCAAATAGTGGAAATGGACAACTTGTTCATCCTGCTAATAATGAAGGTTTTTTGCAAGATGAAGTGGCATCTATTTTCATTGTTCTTCCTGCAACACAACTTAACTTATTGTTGGGAGACAGTTTGTATACCGATCATGAGTTTTTAGCTCAATTTTCATATCAGAGCAGTAATTTCAATCTTTCACTTGCAAATGTTGGTTTTCGTGTTAGAGGGAACACATCTAGAAATGCTGGGAAAAAGTCCTTTAACATTGATTTTAATGAGTTTGTTGCTGGTCAAAAATTCATTGATGTTGATAATATGAACTTATTGGGTAATCACAATGATCCATCCCAGTTACGTGCCTGGTTATCTGGTAAAATCGTACAACAAGCACAGTTACCGGCCTCAAGAAGTAGTTACGTCAAGTTGTTTATCAATAATGAATACAAAGGACTTTATTTGAATAATGAAGCAATTGATGATGAGTTTTTACAATCGCGTTTTATCAATGACGATGGAGGAAATTTGTATAAATGTATTTGGGGAGCAGATTTAACTTACCAAGGAACGAATCCCCTGACGTACTCATCTGTCTACGAACTAAAAACAAATAAAACGCTCAATGACTACTCAGGATTGATTCACTTTATTGAAGTATTGAATACAAGTACTACTAGTAATTTCCCGTGTGCCATTCAAGAAGTATTTGATGTCGATTTATATTTAAAAACCTTAGTTTATGAAGTCTTACTAGGACATTGGGATGGGTATGCTGGCAATAAAAATAATTACTATTTATACCAACGTCCATCCGATGGAAAATTTGTATTCATCGAATATGATATGGACAATACATTCGGTATTGATTGGTTTGGAGAAGATTGGTCAACAAGAAATATTAACATCTGGTATATGGGTAATCGTCCATTGATTCAACGACTATTTTCTGTACCTTATTTCAAGGATCGATTTAATTATTACATGCAAGAAGCATTAGGAAACATATTCACAGAAAATTTAATCCCACAAGTAGAACTAAAGCAAGAATTAATTGAATTGGCAGCTTACGACGACACATACAAAGAATTAGATTATGGATTTACGAATCAAGATTTCACGAATGCTATTAATTCTACATTTGGAAATCATGTAACTACCAATTTTAACGATTATATTTCAAACCGGAAACAATCAGCAACAAACCAACTTGCTACTTATCAAGGTATTGAAAATCCTTGCTCATTATCAATTTCAGAAATTGAAAATAAAGTAGAAGTTGTTGAAAGGGTTGATCTTTTAGGGAGAACAATCAACGGTAAACCTATGTCTAATCAAGTTATAATTGAAATTTTATCAAATGGAAAAAGTAGGAAAACTCTTTTTATGGATTAATCTCATTTTTTGTCTAGGATCAGGAATCTTTGCGCAAAAAAACTATAAAATTGAACATATAGAACCCATGAATTGGTGGGCTGGAATGAAGCATTCTCAAATTCAACTTTTGTTACACGGCGAAAATATTTCTCGATTTACGGTTGAATCTCCGAGTTTTCCGATTGTAGGAATAGTAAAAACTGAAAATCCAAATTACTTGTTTGTGACCATCGAAACAAAAGATAGAAATTCAGGGAAATATCCAATTCGATTGTTGGACAAAAAGAAAGTAGTTACCACCATCGATTATGAATTAAAAGAAAGACAATATGGTTCTGCTAATCGAAAAGGCTTCACGACTGAAGATGTGATTTATTTATTGATGCCCGATCGGTTTGCAAATGTATATCCAGGTGGAGATACTCATCCTGAGACAACGGAAAAAGCAGATCGCTCAAATCCAAATGGAAGGCATGGTGGAGATATCCATGGAATTTTTGAACACTTTGATTATATCAAAGAACTTGGTGCAACAACTATTTGGACAACTCCGTTATTAGAGGACAATGAGGAAACTTATTCTTATCACGGTTATGCACAATCCGACCTCTACAAGGTTGATCCTCGTTACGGAAACATTTACTATTTTCAGTTTTTAGTGCAAGAAGCGCATCGAAAAGGGTTGAAAGTCATTAAGGACGAAGTTCCAAATCATTGGTCGAGTAAGCATTGGATGATGAAAGATTTACCAACTCAAACATGGATACATCAATTTCCATCGTTCACACGCTCAAGTTACCGCACGAGTACTCAAATGGACCCATATAATAGCGAAAAGGATAAGCGTGCCTCGGAAGACGGTTGGTTTGATACAAGTATGCCAGATTTAAATCAATCGAATCCATTAGTACTAAATTACCTCATTCAAAATACAATATGGTGGGTTGAATTTGCTGAATTGGATGGTTTGCGAGTTGATACATACTCCTACAACGATAAAGAAGCAATCGCTAAATGGACAAAAGAAATAATAGAGGAATATCCAAATTTCAATATGGTTGGCGAGGTTTGGATGCACGACCAGGCGCAAATTTCTTACTGGCAAAAAGATAGTCCGATTGGTGCACTTCAAAGTTATAATTCAAACTTACCATCCGTAATGGATTTTACGTTACACGATGCATTTACACAAGCCTTCAACGAGTCAGAACAAGGATGGGACAAAGGAATGGTGCGCTTTTACGAGAATTTCGTGAATGATTTTCTTTATAAAGATCCAAATAATCTTCTGATTTTCTTTGAAAACCATGATACGCAGCGTTTTAATGAATATTGTCCAAACATTGAAGATTATAAATTGGCAACAACTCTTCTTGCTACTACACGTGGAATTCCACAGATTTATTACGGATCTGAAATTGGTATGAAAGGAGATAAAGGAAAAGGGGATGCAGATATTCGCCGTGATTTCCCGGGTGGATGGCCAGGTGACACAAACAATGCGTTTACTGATAAAGGGCGCACAACAGAGCAGAAAGCTTATTTTGATTTCTCCAAAAAAATCTGGAATTGGCGTAAAGGGAAGTCTATAATTCATACTGGATCTTTCACGCAATTTCTCCCTCAAAACAATGTTTATGTCTATTTCAGACACAATGAAAATGAAAATGAAAGTGAGACTGTAATGGTCGTTATTAACAATTCAAAAGAAGCACAAACACTTGACTTATCGAGATTTAGTGATCTAATTAAAAAACACAAGAGTAGTTTAGATATTATTTCAGGAAATACGATTCCCTTAGAAAGAACACTCACCATTGATTCCAAAAAATCGTTTATTTTGGAATTAAAATAGTTTACATCTTAACAAATGTTCTTGTAGTAGTTCTACCACCTAGAGAAATCGTAATGAAATAACATCCGTTCTGTACATCTGAAATATCTAATTTTGTAGAAATGCTTCCTTTAGAAATTTGAGATTTCAGAATTTCTTTTCCTGATAAATCCGTAACTAAAACATCCGCATTTTCTTCCATTTCACCTGTTTCAATCGTGATTTCGTTGAAAGCTGGATTAGGATAAATGGATAAAATTACATTCGATAAATCTTCCATACCGATTGTTGGAGAAGCTGTACAAGCACATTTATTTTTCACACCTGTAGTTACAACAACTTCAGGAGCAAGATAATTTGCTTTCACCCAACATGTTTGACCCGCTTGCGTTTCCGTGGCATTTCTTATTCTCATTGTGTACCAACCGTCGTAAGTTGCTGTAACTGTAAAGTCGTAAGGACCAGATTGAGAAATTGAATCAATAGACTGACAATCTTTATTTAAGATTACTAATTCAATTCCACTAGTTGTATCTGTTGGAAAAACAGAAAAGATCATGTCAGAACCTGCTTTTGCATATATTCTCCCTACGGTTCTGCAATCTTTAGAATTAGAGGGAAGAGCACCTCCTTGTTGAAGTGATGAAATATGAGAATCACCCAAGTCATCTGCCATTTCCCATTCCTGCACGATGTTTTTACCTGGACGAACATAGTTCTCAGTAATTCCTTGAGGAGCCCATACGGAATAACCTCTTCTACCTTGGGCAGCCGTTCCATCGCATGGAGGAATTGAAATATCCACTTTTCCTCCTCCATAAACTGTTCGTTGAGCTGTTCCATTTGCTCCCGAATAATCAACAAGAATTGTCCCATCTGCCCAAGAAGTTTGGACTCCAGTTAAATTCTGCCATTGCGTCCAACTATCTGTAACTGCCACCAATGCTTTAGCTTGTCTTTCAATAACAAACGCATCTGCTGCTTGCCATCTTACCAAATAAGCTCCTTCCTTGAAACGAAGATTTTGATGACACCAAAGAAGGTTCTCTATATCGCTGCGAGTTGGCAAAGTAGAATCTACTTTTGGATCATGTGTAAAACGATTTCCATTGTAGCCAATATTAAAAAGATCTTCGAAAAATACTTGAGGAGCACCATCAACAGCGAGTGCAATGGCATGAACCATACTATTTCGACCATCATTTGGCTCCACCTCAGTTCCAAGAGCCGTATTCCAACCAATGTAATTGCCTTGTGAGTTTAACTGCGGTCTAAAAGTATCGTGATTATTGACAAATGGAACTGTTCGTTGTCTGTTCAATTGTTGAGACGCTGGCAAGGTAGCCAAATCGTAATTGCCATTACCAGCCACAATATTTCTAAGATTTCCTCTTAATGAAAAATCAAAAGTTCCCGATCTATTTTGAACTTGGTTGCACCAGCTGTCCATTTCATTTATACCTCCAACCCACTCTCCAACAGAGAATAAATCATTACCACCACTGGCCCATCCTGCATTATTTTGTAAATTCCATAATAAGTCTTCTGCAACACTTGCTGGAAAATGCTTAACCGCATCCAAACGAACGCCATCCCACCCCATTTGTTTTTTATACCAAATCATCCAATTTCGCATGCCGTTTCGCATATAATCAGCTGTTTGGGTAGGATTATACGTTAATGCGTTGCTACTTTGACCAAACGCACTGCTCTCGTACGAAATATCTGGCCCCCAGTATGGACTATTAATTTCATTTGTGCAACAAGGATTATTTGCATTCGGATAAAAGTTCTGCCAATTCTTTGGAAATCTACCAGCACGTGCATAATAATTTAATGAAGTCTCATTATTTCCTGGAGTTGAGAAACTTGAATAACGGAAATTTTTGTATCTATTCGTTTGTCCATCATCAATAGCTGCAGGATCTTGTCCACCACTTCCCGTTTGACTTCCTGCTCCAACCACATGATTTAACACAACATCCTGAATTACGTCAATTCCATTTGCCTTTAAGACTGCCATCATACGCAATAATTCATCTTTATCTCCCATTCGCGTTTTGACAGATCCTTTTTGCCATTTATCACCTAAATCGTAATGATCAAAAGGAGCATACCCCACACTGTTTGTTCCTGTGTTCTTTATTGTAGGCGGAATCCACACGGCATCAATTCCTAAAGATTTTAATCGTGGTGCAAGTTCAGTTAGGTAATTTGCCCAACCGTTTTGATAATTATCATTCCAATAGTCCCACCAAAAACCTTGTAAAACCAATTGACGATTCGTCGGATTTACATTTGAGGGTGGATTGGGATTAGATGATTCAAAATTATACTCGCCAGTAGAACTATTGAAAGTAATGTTGTATTCTCCCGCTGGAACTTGAATATTTGGTCCATCTTGAATACCTGTACCTGATGGAAAGCCTATATTTCCCCAATTCACTGTCCAAGAAGCATTTTGTCGGAATTTCACTTGCTCCGTTGCATTAAAGGTGTATGTTAATGTCCAATTCGTATTATCAGTAGAACTCATGTTGACATCACTCGTCCAATTGGTAAATGTGCCAATAATACTGATGGTCTGTCCGAAGATTAGCGCCGCAGATTGGAAGATAAATACGAATGCAATTATTTTTTTCATAATTCTTTAATTTAAGTCGTTTGAACGAAATATGTTTTTCCAGATTCAATATGAATATTTTGATCAAAAACTATGATATCTATAGATTGATTTCCCTTATTTGTAATTTCACATTCTTGCTGAGTAACACAAATTTCCAGCGGCTGATTTCTAACCAAAATTTGAAACTGATATTGTTTCCAATTATTAGGTATCACAGGATTCATTTTAACACTATCAGTTAACACCCTAATTCCTGCCATTCCCTCAACAATTGCCATCCATGTCCCAGCCATACTCGTAATATGCAATCCTTCATCTGCTTCATGGTTGTAATCATCTAAATCAAGACGAGATGTTCGCAAATAAAGTTCATATGCCTTATCTAACCTTCCGATTTTAGCAGCAAGAATACTGTGAATACACGGAGAAAGTGACGATTCGTGAACTGTTTTTGGTTCGTAGAAATCGAAATTATCTTCAATTGTTGCGAAATCAAAATGGTCTTCAAACAAATAAATTCCTTGAAGAACATCCGCTTGTTTGATAAAAATGGAACGTAAAATCCTATCCCAAGACCAATGTTGATTGATAGGTCGTTGATTTTCAGGAATCTCACTAGCTGTCAACTGCTCTTTATCCAAAAATCCATCTTGCTGTAAATAAATATTGGAACCTTCAATTTTTGGGAAATAAATTGTTGAAGAAATATGTTTCCATGAGCTTATCTCGGCTTCTGTCAAGCGTTCAACAGAAGTATCTGTGATTTTTTCATTGACTTCGAGCGCATACTCGATACACCATTTTGCCAAATAACTTGTGTACCAGTTGTTATTGACGTTATTCTCATACTCGTTTGGCCCGGTAACACCTAACATGACGAATGCTTTTTTGTCTTCCGACCAATTAAATCGTTGCGCCCAAAAACGAGCAATGGCAAATAGAACAGGTCTTCCGTATTGAACTAGGTAGGATTCATCACCCGTATGTCTTATATAGTTGTATATAGCAAAAGCAATCGCACCATTTCGATGAATTTCCTCAAAGGTAATTTCCCACTCGTTATGGCATTCTTCCCCGTTCATAGTCACCATCGGATAAAGTGCCGCGCCATTTTTAAAACCAAGTTTTTCAGCGTTTTCTATGGCTTTATCTAATTGGTTGTAACGGTAAATCAACAATTGTCGGGCAACACGTGGATCGGCCGTTTTGAGGTAAAAAGGCAAACAATATGCCTCTGTATCCCAATAAGTTGCACCACCATATTTTTCGCCAGTGAAGCCCTTAGGTCCAATATTTAACTTTTCATTTTTGCCTGTGTAGGTTTGGTACAATTGAAAAATATTAAAACGAATAGCTTGTTGTGCTGCCGAATCTCCTTCAATTACAATATCTGCTTTAGACCAAATTTCCTCCCATACCGATATGTGATTATTCAAAAGATAATCAAACCCATTCATATATGCTTGACGGACATTATCTATTGACCTAGAAATAACTTCATTCTCTGAATGATTGATATTAGAAACAATCGAAACGTACTTTTTCAAGGTGTAATGATTGCCTTCTTCTAAGAAATAATCAAAACTATTTTCAACATAAAAAGCTTTAGATAAATTTTTTGGTTCAATCTCAAGCAGATCCTCATTTTTCCAAAAAGAAAACCTCATAGCTGTGGATACCACAAAGTTGGTTTTTTTCGTTTTAGAACAGATAAATCCTTTTTTTACATCGACTTTATGACTATCCTCTTCCCAAAAGAATTCATCGTAATTCGAATCGTGATTCATTACATTTCCATCGAGATAAGGTGTAAACTTCACATTTCCTGAAAAATTTAAAGGAGTAACAATGAATCGAATTGCAGCCACCTGTTCATCATGCATTGAACAAAAGCGAAGGGATTGAACCTCTATTTCTTTTCCACTTTTAAAGCGAACCTTCATTCTACGGGAAAGAGTTCCAGATTTCATATCCAATTCACGCCGAAAAGAAAGTATTTCCTGTTGGTCAATATCTAAGTGCTCGCCGTCAATTTCAATATTGATTCCAATCCAATTGCATGAATTTAAAACTTTGGCAAAATATTCAGGATATCCATTTTTCCACCAACCCACACGTGTTTTGTCGGGATAGTAGACGCCTCCCACATAACTCCCTTGTAAAGAAGGACCTGAAAACTTTTCTTCAAAATTTGCACGTTGACCAAAGCCTCCATTTCCAATGCTAAATATACTTTCAGCTTGTTTTTGTTTGGATGGATCGAATCCATTCTCAATAATTTTCCAATCGTCTATTTCAAACAAATTATGCATACTCCTCTAGACTAAAATCATTTAAATTAAGTAAATAACTATCAACAATATCAATTAGGGTCGGATTGCCAACACCAATCGCTGTAAATCCTCCCTCTTTTGCTGCTTGGACGCCACTTTTTGCATCTTCAAACACAATACATTCAAACGGTTCTAATCCCATTTGTTGAGCTCCTTTAAGGAACACTTCGGGATGTGGCTTCGGAACAGAAACATCATTTCCATCTACAATCACCGAAAAATAGGAGTCAATCTGAAGTTTCGATAAAATAAATCGTGCATTTTTACTGGACGATCCAACCGCACATTTCAATCCATGAAGTTGTGCTGTTTTCAAAACGTTTAGAACACCTGGTAACAAATTCGATTGATTGATATCAGCAATTGAATTCAGATAATATTCATTTTTTTTGGTAAGTAGCTCATTGAAGGTTTCATCAGAAATAGATTTATTTCCCAATTCAAGAATTTTCTTCAGTGAATCAACCCTACTGATCCCTTTAAGTTGTTCATTATCTTCTTCATTGAATGGAATTCCTAATATTTCAGCAGTATTTTTCCAAGCAATAAAGTGATTGTGTTCAGTTGTAACCAACACACCATCCAAATCGAAAATAAGACCTTTAATTCTCCTATTCATTTTCTTTAATTCTCAAAGTCAAGAATGCTGCTAGAATAATTAGCACCCCTCCAATTGTAACAGCAGCCATCCGTGAACCATCGAGCCAATGTTCCATGATTTTGCCAAAGAATAACGACGCCAAAATTTCAGGTAAAACGATGAAGAAATTGAAAATCCCCATGTAAATCCCAATTTTATTCTGTGGCAAACAACCCGTTAACATGGCATATGGCATTGACAATATGCTACTCCAAGCAATTCCAACCATTCCCATAACAACAAATAACATCCAAACTTGGTCTTTGCTATGTATGAGATTTATCATAATCAAGCCTAATCCTCCTAAAATCAAGCAAATAAAATGTGTCCATTTCATGGAGAATTTTCTCGCAAGTAAAGGAAGTGCTAGTGCAAAAAGGAATGTTATTATGTTTTCAAATGAATAGGTTAATCCAGCCAAATTCTGACCATCGGTATAAGCTTGTGTTCCGGGAGAACCACCAAATATATCAACGGCTACCGTAGGAGTATAGAAAAACCACATTAAAAATAACCCGGGCCAGGTTAAAAATTGAACTAAAGCCAATTGCTTCATTCGTTTGGGCATTGATAAAATTGATTGACCGATTTCTTTAAACCCTGCACCAAAGCCTCGAGACTCCTCATTTTTTCGTTCTTCTAGTTCTAATTGAGTCGGTGGATATTCTTTAGAAGTAAAAACTGTATATACCACTGCACCTAAAAAAGCAACGGCACCTATGTAAAAACTCCACTTAACATTATCTGCAATTTGACCTTGTTGTGAAATAGAAGAAACGTCAAACCAATTTGTAAAAATCCACGGTAGAGCTGAAGCAATAGTAGCTCCCAAACCTATAAAAAAGCTTTGCATTGCAAAACCCTTGGCACGCTGATTTTCAGCTAAATTATCAGCAACAAAAGCGCGAAAAGGTTCCATGGAAATATTAATCGAAGAATCTAAAATCCACAAAAGACCAGCTGCCATCCAAAGAGTAGATGAATTAGGCATTAATATCAAACAAATTGAACTTAAAACCGCACCTATTAAAAAATAAGGTCTTCTTCTACCTAGGGTTTTATGCCAAGTACGATCACTCAAATAACCAATGATTGGTTGAACGATAAGTCCAGTCAGAGGAGCTGCTAACCACAAAGCAGGAATTTCTTCTGGTTTTGCTCCCAAATTCTCGTAAATGGAACTCATGTTTGCCATCTGTAACCCCCAGCCAAATTGAATTCCCATGAATCCAAAACTCATGTTCCAGATCTGCCAAAAAGAAAGGGTTGGTTTAGTATTTTGCATAGCTAGAAAGTTTTATTTATACAAAATTTGATATTCCCATGACTTCAATTTTCCTTTTGACATTCCTTTTTTAATTTTCGCTTTTCCACCAGAAACATATTTTTTATAATCACCTGAAAGCAAGGAAAGATCAACCGAATAAGTTTGCTTCTCTGAAGATAAATTCAAAATTACAAGAACGGAATTTGCATCCTTTTTACGCTCGTAAATCAATACATTCGGATTATTAGTTTTAATAAAGGTTGGAAAGCTACCAAAAGCTCCATTCCACAACGCAGGATTTTGTTTTTTAAAGGCAAAAAGTGTCGAGTAAAATTTTTCCTTGTCAAAGTTGTTCCAATCGATTTGATCCTTTTCAAAAAACTTCAATCTACGGTTAAATGATGACTCTTGACCATTGTATATCAAGGGCATTCCGTAAATTGTCGCTGCAAATACAGCAAATGCTTCAACACCACCACCTAAGCGTTCAAATTCAGTTCCGTTCCATGAGTTTTCATCGTGATTAGACGTAAAATTCAAGCGATAAGCATCTTTTGGAAAACGTTTGTTTTCTCTTTCAAAATAAGCTATTACTGAATCTGCATTCATCGTCCCCTTGGCGATCTTGTTCATCACATGGTGCAATTCCCAAGCATAGGTAACATCAAATGCTTCCTTGTGCAATTTCTCCCCCTCATCTTCTGCCAACATAAAAACTGGTTTAACCTTGTCCAATTCTCTTCGAGCATCATTCCAAAAGTCAACAGGCACCCAACCTGCAACGTCACATCTATACCCATCAATGTTTGTTTCAGAAACCCAAAATTTCATGGCATCTATCATTGCTTTTCGCATTTCTTTATTATCGTAATTCAAATCAGCGACATCCCACCAATCTGTTCCTATCGTTGGTTGAAGATTACCAGCAGAATCTAGGGTGTACCAATCCTTATGACCTTGATCAACCCATACATTATCTGGTGAAGAATGATTAGCTACCCAATCGATTATAATTTTCATATCCAAATCGTGAACAGACTTTACTAATTTTTTAAAATCGTCCATGGTTCCAAATTCTGGATTAACTGCTTTGTAATCTTTAACGGCATAATAACTACCCAAAGAACCCTTTCTGTTTTTAACACCAATTGGATGAATAGGCATTAACCAAACGACATCTACCCCCATTTTTTTCAACCTTGGTAAATGAGGTATAATAGCATTAAATGTCCCTTCATTGGAAAATTGACGCACATTTAACTCATACATTGTCGCATCTTTACTCCATTCTGGTGTTTTCTTTTGAGAAAAAACAGATGAATAAAATAGAAAAGACAAGACTACAAGCGAAAATTGTTTCAGAAATAAAACCGAGATATTTTTATTGAAATACATGTTGAAGTAGTTTATAGTTTTAGCAGTTTTTAGCAGAAAATCACAATTTATAAATGTAAAAACAAATACAATAATTTGTAATATTCTTAAAGTAAAATTAATGAAATTATAACAATGTGTCAAATTAACACTATGTAAATTTCTTTTTTTTTTTTAATTTCGGGCATGATTGTACAAAGCGACAGAAATTTAAATAATGGAATTTCGGCAGACTGTGTGATTTTCGGCTTTGACTTTGAAAAGATACAAGTACTGCTAATAGAAAGAGAATCAAGCAATTCTAAGACTCCAGAATATGCATTGCCAGGAGACTTAATTTACGACGATGAAAATTTAGATCAAGCTGCTGATCGTGTTTTAAAGGAATTAACAGGACTAACTGATATTTTTCTAGAACAACTTGGGGCATTTGGGGACCCTAATCGATTGAATAAAGATGCAGATAGAAAATGGCTTCAATCAGTTCGGGCCAACCCAGATGTGCGAGTAATTACTGTGGCTTATTTTGCGTTAGTTAATTTACGTTCATTTAACCCTAGACCATCTCACTTTGCCCGAAATGTTGTTTGGAAACCACTTAATGAAATAAAGGAATTAGCATTTGACCACTTAGACATTTTAAACGCTGCAAAGCGAAGACTTAAAATAAACTTAGATCTACGTCCAATTGGCTTTAACTTATTACCGGAAAAATTTACGTTAACTCAACTTCATAAACTTTACGAGGCCATTCAAGGCAAAGAAATTGACAAAAGAAATTTTAGGAGAAAAATGGCAAAACTTCAAATTGTAGAAAGATTAAATGACAAACAAAAGGGAGTGCCACACAAGCCATCAAATTACTATTCTTTTAATCTTGAAAATTACAATAAACTAGTAGAGGAAGGGTTCAACAATTTTGGGTTCTAACAAAAAAAAAGGAAGCAGAATTTCTTCATACTTCCTTTTTCATCAATCAACGCATTAAGTACTAGTAACCCGTATTTTGTGATAGATTCGGGTTTAATATAATATCCGCATTTGGAATTGGATAAAGTTCTCTGTATGCATCTAAGGCAACGCCATCAACTTCTCCTCCTTTAAATGACCACAAATAGTCTCCGCCTGAAAATTTATTGAATCGAATTAAATCCGTTCTTCGAGTTGCTTCCCAACTTAACTCCCTTGCACGTTCGTCTAAAAGATCATCAAGTGTTAGAGATGAAACGTTGAATGCACTCGTAAAATAGGCTCTGGTTCGAATTAGATTGACGTATTGCAAAGCAGTTCCTTGATCTCCCGTTCTAAATGCAGATTCAGCCAACATAAGATAAACATCTGCCAATCTAAACATAGGAAAATCAATGTCTACGAATGGAGAGGTGGCATTATTTGACCCGTTCAATCCAGCCTTCGTTTTGTTTTTAAATTTAGGAAAGGCATACCCATATTTGAATTGCGATAAATGGCTTGGGTCTGTGAAGTCTTTGATTTGATTAGTTGTGAAAAATAAGTATCTTGAGTCTAAAGTAGAGTCTTGGAACTTATCTACAAATTGTGGAGTCACACGAAGACCACCCCAGTTCCCATTAACCCCATAATTAGCTGGAATCATGGAACCTCCAATTGCACCATTCACTAAATAGATTGTACCACCATACGCTTGTGCAACAACACCATCGTAAACTACTGGGAATATAATTTCAGGAGAAGTATGATTATCTGCTAAGAAGATATCTTGATAAACATCATCTAGCTGGTGAGCTCCTGAATTGACAACTTTTTCGCAAAATGTTCTGCAATCAGAATAACGGGCTGTTCCAGTGTAAACTTCAGCATTTAAATACATTTTTGCTAAAAGGGTTTGAGCAGCTGATTTAGATGCTCTCCCATAGAGTGCAACTCCTGGACTAAGTAATTGGTCTTCAATGTCCAATAATTCACTTTCAACGTAGGTAAATAAGGCAGGACGCGTTATTCTTTCGGGTTGAAAAGCACCTACTCGATCATTTTCGTCAACAAACGGCACATTCCCAAACAAGTCCAAAGCATGGTAATAACTCAATGCTCTTAAAAACCTAGCTTCATTTCTGTATGTTCTTATCTTGTCCTTATCAGCTTGAGAGAAACCTCGTTCGTCTAATTTTTCATCGCGAGATTGCCAGATGAACTCGTTACACAAAGCTATTTGATAATAGATGCGGTAATACATTCCTTTTATCCAACCATCATCTGCATTCCACTCACCTTTATTTAGTGCCGGTATTCCTGGATCAGACCAACCACAAACCGCCTCGTCGGTAGGTAATTCTTGTAAATTCCACAAAACACGAACGTACGCAGAAAATCCTTCGTCCATTCCAGCTATGTCTCCAGCGCCCGCAGGACCAGATAAACCAGTCATAGATAAGCCTGAATAAAGCTTCGCTAATACATTTATGTAGTTGTTTGGATCACTATATACTTTCTCAGCATTCAAACCATACATGGGAGTTTGATTCAATTGTTTTTTACATGCCGAAACAATAAGCACAAGGCTTAATCCAACTATTGTTATGTTTAAAACTCTATTTTTCATAAGTTCCAATTATTAAAAGTCAAACGATAAATTCAATGAATACATACGAGGTCGCGGATAAATATTATTATCAATTCCTCCTCCGATTTCTGGATCTAAACCTGAATAATTTGTGAATACGAATATATTATTAACAACAAATGTAGCATTCATTCCAACCTTGTTATTAAATGCTTTCAGTTTGCCGAAATTGTAACTAACATTAAAATAATCCAAACGCAGGAAATCTGCTCTTTCAAGGTATCTGTCACTTAGTAATTGGTTGGTAGCAATTTTCTGAATTTCATCTTCGTAATACAATGAACTTATATTATTTAAGAATCCTTGCGTTCCGTTAACAGATTGAAAAGTCCCAGAATTCGAATGTATATTATTATAGATATACCCACCTATTTCACTTCTCATCGATAAACCGAACGACCAATTTTTATATTGATAATTTAACGACAAGCCTAAAAACCAGTCAGCAGCGGCTTTGTTCGCTATGTAACGATCTTTGATGTTAATTACGTTATCACCATTTCGATCTGCATAAGCATGAATGTCTTTCCATTTATCAGAAGAATTAACAACACCATCATTATTTATATCGATTGTAGCTTCTTGCCCTACTTGAATTGGGGCTCCATTATTGTCATATAATTGCTCATAAACTAAATAGGAGAAGGTTGCATAATTCACACGATGCACTTGTACGGTATTTCCAATTCCACCTGAAATTCCACCAACCTGAACCCCAACTGAATTTTCATCTTCCAATTGAGATAGCTTTAAAACACGATTAATATTTCTTGAAGCATTCCCCATAATATCAAATCGTGAATTCTTGTTAGCAAAAACACCTGCATTGAATGAAAACTCAATCCCAGTATTACTCAAACTACCCACATTAGTCAAAATTTCATTGGTAAAGTTAGTCCCCGCTGGAACTGGAACTACAGCCAATAAGTTTGTAGTAATTTTCTGATACAAATCAATTGAACCTGAGAATCGATCTTTCAAGATTCCAAAATCCAAACCTAAATTGATTGATCTCGTCTGTTCCCATTTTAAATTCGCATCAAATCCAGAAGGACGGTAAACCAAGAAAGTATCTAAACCAAAAATGTATTGTGCTGTAGAGTCTCCTACGAAATAATTTGAAATGTAAGCATAATCACCAATTCCATCTTGTTGACCGGTAATACCATAACCTGCGCGGAGCTTCAACATGTTTACTGCTTTCACATTATTTTTAAAGAACTCCTCGTCTGAAACAACCCAAGCAGCCGAAACAGATGGGAATAATCCCCAGCGCGCTTCCGGGCTAAATCTAGACGAACCATCGTAACGAAGTGACGCATTTAAAATGTAGCGATCCTTAATTGTGAAAATTCCACGGGAATAATATGACAACATTGCATTTTTTGTATAAAAAGGAAATGCAGCTGCTTGTCTGGTTATAGAATCTTGAGCTTCATTGTAAGTTGCCCAATTTGGACTGGCAGAATACCAATCTTGGTAGGAATAACCAGCGGTTAAATCCATCACTAAAAACTGGTCATTCGTACCCTTACTATTGTTATAGTTAAAATACGCTTCAACAAGTTTGTTCGCTTTTTTATTTCTGTACGCATTAAAAGAACCTTCCGTATAGAAACCAGCAGCTGATTCTGCCGGAGTTATGGCATAACCAGCACCTTCAGATAAATCGATCCCTCCATTAACCACTGCTTTTAGACCACGAACTCCAGGAATATTATAGGAAGCTTTTGCATTTGCAATATATCTCCAAACATCACTACGATCTTCACGTTGCCTAATAAGCCCAAGAGGATTTTTAGCGGCCAATGTGTTTGGTTTTCCATTAGTCCCAAGCCATTCATAGTAACCACCATATAATGTTGTATCCGAATAAACCGGTTGAGTTGGATCAAAATACGCTGCACCTAAAGCTCCCCTATTTGCGAATTGAGAACGTGTGTTTACTAATTTATTGTTTATCTCGAGCTGTAAATTCTTATTTAAGAAGGAAGGTGACATATTTAAGGTAACAGAGTTTCTCATAAATTGATCTCGTAACAATACTCCGTTCTCAATACGATTACCAAAAGAAAGGCGGTATGGAAAGTTTTTAATTCCACCCGTCAAAGAAACGTTATTATCTGTTACATAAGCCGGTCTGAAAACAACACGTTGCCAATCTGTGTTTGCATCTCCTAACAAGTTTTGTTGTGTTGGTGTACCAACTCTATTTATGAGATTTCTCATGCTATCTCCACTTAATACATCCGCATATTTTGCAACAGTGGAAAGTGAATGCTTGGTATCAAAAATTACTTTCAATGGACTATTGCCAGAACTGCCTTTCTTAGTTGTGATTAAGATAACTCCATTTGCCGCACGTGAACCATAAATTGCAGTTGCAGAGGCATCTTTAAGAACCACAAATGACGCAATATCATTTGGATTAATCAAAGAAAGTGGATTGGCAGCACCCGCAATTCCACCATTATCTAACGGAACTCCATCAACAACAATTAGCGGATCATTACTAGCATTAATTGAAGTACCACCTCTCAACCTCAATGTACTTCCTGATCCTGGCGCCCCGTCGTTGGTATTGATTTTCAATCCTGAAACCTTTCCCATAATAAGCTGTTCCGGGGTTGACATGGATCCTTGCGAAAAGTTTTTCTCGTTTATAACAGTCGCCGAACCGGTTAAATCTTTTGTTCGTGTAGTTCCATATCCAATTACAATTGCCTCTTCAAAGGATTTAACACCATCTGATAACTCAATGTTTTTTTCCAAAACTTGATTGGGCTCAAGTTCAACTGTAAAAGTAAAATCATTATAACCTATGGCTTTAACCGTGATCTCTACGGCTGTTTTTGATGAGCTAACTGGAATACCTACCAATTCATAATTACCATCTGGATCTGATTTGGCTTTAACAGTACTTTGAGAAACCGTAACTAGCGCGTTATAGACCGATTCTGATTTCTGATCAGTAATCTTCCCTTTGACACTGGCTTTTTGAGAAAAAAATACGCTGGTCATTGAGACAAACAGCAAAACGAATAACTTATTCAACTGTATTTTCATAGTGTGAGTTTAGTTCCAAACAACAAATATATGTAAAAAGTTTATATATGTCAAAATGACACAAACTCTTTTTATTATTTATACCAAACTTTAATTTTGGCCTTTTTATTTTTACCTTTTACACTTGAAAATGAGTAATTTGACTCACTTTTTTCAAAATCACACTTTTTACCATCAACTGAAATTTTTGTGATTTTTGCCAATGGGGAATAGATTAACAGATTTGTGTTAAAGGAATCATTTTTATTCGATTCTATCAAGATTTCAAAACATTTCGATTTTTTAGAGTAAGTAAAATTTAGGACGTTTTCCGATACCGTCTGATTTCCTTTTTGATAATCATCTTGGTATAAAACTCCTGAACTTGATGAGGTTTCAGGATCAAAGAAGAAGTACATCTGAACCTTATCATTTTCAAGTTGACTTGTATTTTGAAGATTCTCAATCATTGGAATAAAAGCGCCACCTTTTACAAATGTTGGAATACGGTCTGAGGTAAGATTTACATTTGCGGTAGTGCCCCCTTTGTAATAGTGCAGGCTATAGAAATCAAACCAATTGGCAGAGTTTGGAAAATGAATCACTTTTTGAAGCTGGGATTTCACAAAAACAGGGGCAATTAAAAACTCACTACCCCAAAAATACATGGAATCAACGTTCAGCATTTCAGCACGATTATCTTCAAAAAATACCGGGCGCATCAATGGATTTCCGTACTGGTTTGCTTTATACATCAAGGTGTAATTATATGGTAAAAGCCTGTATCTCAATTCAATCGCTTGCTTGGCAAGTTCTTTTGTTTCCTCATCTTTGAAAATAGGCTCTGAAGCAACTTCTTCCTGTGCATGAGGTCGAAAAATGGGTTGAAATACACCATATTGAAGCCAACGCAAATACAACTCAGGGTCATCATTTGCACCCGCAAAACCTCCCAAGTCTGAGTGCATAAAAGGGATTCCTTGCATACCCATTTGCAATGAAATTTCTGGTTGTGAGCGCATTCCTCCCCAGGTTCTATTTACATCACCCGACCAAGGAATTAAACCAAAACGCTGTGACCCTGAAGAACCTGCGCGCATTAAAATAAAGGGGCGTTCGCTTGGGTAATTTGATTTTAGTCCTGAGTACAACATTTCTGCCCAACGATGTCCATAAATATTGTGAACTTCACGTGCTTTGAATGAGCCATGCATCATGTGATCAGGATGAACTTCCGGTTCGCCTAGATCTCCCCAAAAACCAGCAATACCCTTTTTTTTGAGATCATCATATCGTTCCCAGAACCATTTTTTTCCTTTTTCCTCAAATATATCTATCAAACCAGTATTCCCGAAGTAAAAATCGTAGGTGAGAATTTTTCCAGCGGTGTCTTTAGCCAATATGTCATTTTTCACAGCGTCATTCCACCGATTAGACGTAGTTAATACAAAAGGCTCAGTAACTAAAATGGTTTGAATATTTTTTGATTTAAGCGTTTGAACCATTTTTTCAGGTTCAGGAAAAGAATCTCTGTAAAATTCTAAATTTCCAAGCGTACCTTGAATGGTTTTTCCAAACCAATACAAATCGATTATTACCGCATCAAGTGGTATGCTATCCTTTTGAAAACGTGAAACAACTTCATCAACTTCACGCTGGGAATGATAACCAAATCTACTTGCGAAATTACCTAATGCCCACAAGGGAAGTTTTGTTTGACGACCTGTAAGTACCGTCCAAGAAGTCATTAAATCATCCCAAGAATCATTTGCAAGTACTTGATATGTTTTCCTTGATCCCTCAATTTCGACTTGAATTTGATTATTTTTCTTACTGTCTAAATCTATAAATCCAGAACCAGGAGAATCAAAATGAACAGCATATTTATTTGAAGACAAAAACATTGGTATGCAATAGTTCATCAAGGGAGCATTTGTTTCATAGCCATAATGAGCCCGATTATACAATTCCAGTTTATTCCCTCTGCGGTTCATTCCTAGTGCTCTTGCCCCGCCTCCATAAAATACTTCATCTGAGGAAATGGCGAAATCTAGTTTAAACTTTGAGGCGTCACTTGAATTTTCTCGTTGACTAAATAGTCGCTTATCCCCATAATAATACGAGATATTGAAAGGAACAGAATCAATTGCAATTGAAATGGTATTCCCTGATTTTTGAGAATTTAATACCGAATAAATAACGGTTTGATTTGATTCTCTATTTGCTTTGAATTTAAAACTGAATGTTTTTTCAACAACTGCATGAGATGACAATTTCTCTGAAAAATCTGTAAGCGAAAATGAAGTTTCAATTGCTTTTTCATTAAAATAATGTATTGCATACTTCCCTTTTGTCGTCTGAATTGAGAGATAACCATCTGTATAATTGCTAGTTAACAATCGCTCGGTTTGAGCATCAAGAACACGGCCACAGAATAGCAGTAGAACAAAAAAAATAAATTTCATATCAAAAGAATAGTTTCGCTAAAGTAAGATATTCTTAGCAATCTATTTCATCTTCACCTGAATTGAAACAGGCAAATGATCGGAATACCCACCCAAATATTTTGCTCCAACATAGGTTCTGAAAGGCTGTTTATTTCCTTTGTATTCCTCAATCAGATAAGGAAAAGAATGAATTTTACCAGAATTTGCTAATGCCTTCAGCTTGCCTTTTTGAAAACCCGGTGAAACCATGATATGATCCAAAACATCCCATTCATTTTTATATTGATGTGTTCCTCCAAATTCACCACATGCCTTACTAATCATAGGATTTAACTTCGCGGAAATCAATTGTGGTGCTTTATCAGAAGGATGATCATTCAAATCTCCCATAAATACAATTTTAGCATTTGGATTTACCTTCAAAACAGAATCTATAAAAACTCTGGCACTTTCAGCAGCCTTTATTCGCTTCGGTTCACTATCGTCTGTTCTTCTGCTCGGCCAATGATTTACCAAAGCAAACAGGGTGTCCTTTTTCGATAAAAATTTTCCCCAAACAATATCACGAGATTTAGGTTCAGCATCACCCGGAAGGGTAAATCTTATTTTTCCAGAACTCAAAACTGATAATTTCGATTTGTTGTAAATGAATCCCACGTCAATTCCTCGTGCATCTGGACTTTCGTAATGAACTGTTCCGAAATTCGATAAATTTTGATCACCTGAAATAAGTGCTTTCAAAACGCCTTCGTTTTCTATTTCACAAAAACCAACGAGCATGGGGTAAGAAAGATCGCCTAACACTTTTCGAATATGACTCAGTTTTTCCTGATAGCGTTCTTTTGTCCATTGATTTTTTGCTTCTGGCAAGAATTCAGCATCATCGTTTGGTCCATCTTCCGTATCAAAGAGATTTTCCACATTGTAAAAGGCAATGGATTCTGTTTTCTTTTGGCTTACAGCACACCCTATCGTAAAAAATAGAAGCGTTGAAAAAAGTACTAATTTCATTTTATTTTATTTAAGTGTAATTCCCACAGGACAATGATCTGAACCCATGATTTCATTGAGAATAAAGGCGTCATTCAACTTTGGAACAAAAGATTCACTTGCTAAAAAATAATCAATTCTCCAACCGATGTTCTTTGCTCTTGCCCCTGCTCTGTAGCTCCACCACGTATATTTTTGCTCACTTGGATGGAAATGACGATACGTATCAATTAATCCATTGGAGGTAAATGCATCCATCCCATCTATTTCCTCTTGCATGTGACCAGCCGCCTTGTTATAATTTTCTTTTGGTCGAGCCAAATCAATGGATTTATGTGCCACATTAAAGTCTCCACAAACTAGAACAGGTTTTAATTTCTCCTGAGTTTTTAAATAATTCAAAAAATCTCTATCCCAGGTTTGTCGATAACCTAATCTCGCCAATTCACTTCCCGAATTAGGCACATAAACATTTACTAAAATGAACTCATCATACTCAGCACAAATGGTTCGCCCTTCCTTATCATGATCTTCAATTCCTATATGATACGTGACTTTATTTGGTTTTATTTTGGTCAAAATAGCCGTTCCGGAATAGCCTTTCTTATCCGCTTCATGGGCAAAAACATGATAGTCGGAAAGGGATACAACCGTTTCCTTAACTTGCTCAACTGTTGCTTTCGTTTCCTGTAAACAGATAATATCTGCATTTACCGTTTGCATATCTTGCAAGAAGGTTTTTCCAGTGATGGCACGGATTCCATTTACATTGAATGAGATGAGTTTCATTGATTGAATTAAAAGTTTTTAAAATTAGTAAAAACCTTTTATTCGGTTTACCTAAAATAGATTAATATTTTTTGAAGGGAAGATTAAGAGAAACTCCTGTTAAGATTGTACCAAAATGAGTCAAATTCTTATGATTGGCAATGTAGGAAAGATCCAGTTGGATATTTTTGGAAATTAAATGAGTCAATCCAAAATCGTAACTGAATTCTTGATTTTCTGATTGTAATGAGAAATAATTGAAGTTTTCAACAAATGCACTCGTTTTAGGAGATAATTGAAAATTGAGGCAAGTGCTCTGATTTATAAAATGCTGATTTAAGTTGACATTATGAATGTAACCTAAATTATAATTTATTGAAAACCAATTATTCAACGTAGACTGAAATAATAATTGTCCTTCCCAAAGAAAATTAGCAAGTTTTAAAGGTGATTTTTGAGAAACATTGTAATATGTATTTAAAATAAAAGCTGATTCTGGCCTCCACTTTTTCTCTCTAGCTATTTTTTGTTTGAGTCCAATCGATGCAACTAGGGGATTTACCTCTGTAACTGACTGCATTAATCTTGCGCTCTGAGGAAAAGTTGAAGTAGCCACCCTCAACTCTGAGAACTTAAAAATTCGTTTTCGAAGCATAATGCTTGGATAGAGCAAATCACCCACTTGAGTTTTTTCTGTAAATCCAATACCATTCTCTAGAAAATAAGATTTTTCCGGCACAAGGTACGGACTATCGGCAATTCCTGGTCGATCAAAAATCATGAGTGAATCCTGACTTTTAAGTTCAAAACTCACCCATGATAGTAAAAAGTAAAAAATATACCTCATTAGAACAGGAACGTAAGCTGAACTCCAAGAAGGAAATGACGACTTGATTTTTTTCCATCTATGGGATTTTTAAAATTGTTTTTCAATCCTAAATCCATGATTAATGAACCTCTAAATAGATTACCGCCTGGCACGTTAACATCCAAACCAGAACTTAAACGAATCGGAAAATCAACGGCATGAAAATTCTCTTTGTATGAGACAGCGGAATGAAATCCATCATCGACGCTATACCATTTACGCAAAACCTTGCGATGATACATCGGAATTATGCCTAAACCAAAAATCATTCGACTGTTTTTCACAATTTCTTTATTCGATCTATAATAAAAAACTACTGGTATTTCCCACGATTTTATGTTGTGTCTTTGGCGACCCGTTGAATCTGGGTTTCCAACCGAATTATCATAGTCTGGGGTTATAATTCCAGTTCCTCTCATTTGTAATCCAGCTTGAACAGCCATTCCCCAATTTTCATTAAAAAAATAATTGAAATCAGCATGTAAACCTAGAACGGGTTTTAAAAAAGTGGAATCCTTAAGGTCATAAAATCCCACCCATGAATTGTTAAATGAAAAACCAAACATTTTCTCTTTTAGAAACATGTTTTTTTCTAAAGATTCCTTTGGTTTTTGAGCTTGTGAAAAATACATTGATGATTGCAACACAAGCACCATTAATACTATTATTTTATTCATTTTAAAGATTTTTAAGGTCTGTACCAATGTTGAAGTTCAAATAATTAATGGCTTCATTGAATTTTCTGTTTGCCTGAATATAATTTAGTTTATTTTCAATGTAACTTCTCTGAAAATCAATGAATTCATAAAGAGAAATATTTTTTCTTTCATAATTGATTTTTGCATCTTTTGAAAGTGTTTCCATTTTATCAATTAGTTCAGTATTAAACGAGTTTTTCAACTCCAGCGCTCTCAGATAAGATTCTTTTGCCATGACAACTTCATTCTTCACCTCATCCGTTTTATAGCGAAGCAACATCGAACTTTGATCAATTTGGATTTTTGCCTTAGCAATATTTCCTTGATTTCGGTTGAAAACAGGAATCCCCATTTCAAATACCATTCCTACATATGGTCTCACATGATTAGACCCTTGGTCATGAGGCTGATAACCGAGATTGATGTTTGGAACCATCTGAGACTTTTCTTTTTTCAACGTTGCCTGATATAAACTAATATTCTTTTTTGCAATTTGTAAATCAGGTCTATTCATTTCTGCCAAGTCAAATAGTTTATTTTCTGTAAGATCGGGATTCAATGTAATTTGACTTTTTTGAGGATTAAGTTTCACATTTGTTGGGAAATTCATCAACATTTTCAGATTGAGTTCAAGGGCCAAAACTTCCTTTTCATTTTCGTTGATATCCGCTAAAATGGTTTGTTTTTCAGCTTTCAAACGAATGAGTTCGCTTTCTGAATTCGTGCCTAATTCATTGCCAAGTGTATACTGTTCAATCAAACGATCGTATTGCGAAGCAGCCTCATTGAGTAGTTCATTCATTTCACGCAATTCAATGAGTTCGTAAAAAGAATTACTGTACTCTAGGACTAATCCTCGAATTACATCAGACAAAGCCAATTGAGCCAGATCTTTTGCAATACGTGCTTCTTTGATCGCATTAATTCGCTTACCCGAAACTGAAAATGAATACTCAATTTGAAGTAACTTTTGGTTTCCGAAATTGAAGTAATTGTTTTCGGCCAGGTTGTACATTTCAGCATTCCAAACAAAAAGGGGATTCTCCCAAAGACGTTGCTGTTGAATTTCAGCTTCAGCAATATCAAGGTTATAAAACTCAGCCATTAGGCGCACATTTTCTTTGAGCATTTTAGCCTTGCCTTCTTCAAATGTGAAAGAAAAAGTTTCATTAATTTGACCCCAAGCGCTTGTTAACGTGAACAAACTTATGTAAATCATTAAATTTTTCATAATCAATTAATTAGATTTATGTTTTTTAATATTTGACCAATAATAAATAACTGGAAAAGTGAGTAGCGTCAGAATTGTTGCTGTTATCAATCCGCCAATAATTACAACTGCTAATGGTTTTTGACTTTCAGAACCAATTCCGGTTGAAAGTGCCGCTGGCAATAATCCAATAGCTGCCATTAGTGCGGTCATCACAACAGGTCGAATTCTACTTTTCACCCCTTCTTTTATGGCCGGAATTAACTGCATCCTACTTTTCAAATTCGAATTGAACACAGAGATTAGTATTACACCATTTTGGACGCAAATACCAAATAGCGCAATGAATCCAACCCCAGCTGAAATGCCAAAATTTATCCCAGTTAAATGAAGTGCGAAAATTCCGCCGATGATTGCAAAAGGCACATTGAGTAATACCAATCCCGCATCTTTTGCATTTCCGAATAAAATATAGAGTAGAATAAAAATCCCAATCAACGATAGAGGAACCACATTTGCTAGTGTACTTGATGCACGAACTTGATTTTCAAATTCACCTGTCCAAACCACTTCGTAGCCTTTTGGCAATTTGATATTCTTTTCGACATTTTTTTGAGCATCAGCTATGGTACTTCCCAAATCGCGTTCACGAACTGAAAACTTAACTCCAATAAAGCGTTTGTTATTGTCTCTATATACAAAGGCAGGGCCTGTAACTTGTTTGATTTCTGCAATTTCACTTAATGGAATGACTTGACCGTCTTCTGTTGGAATCATGATTTTCAATAATTTATCCCTATTATCGCGCGATTCAAGGGGATATCTAATTCGAACATTGAAGCGGGATTCACCCTCGTATTTTTCGGTTATGGTTTTACCTCCCACGGCCATCTCGATAATATCTTGTGCGTTTTTCATGGACACCCCGTAAATTGCCATCTTTTGCTTATCAAAATGAATTTGCATTTCAGGCTGACCCACATTTCGCAAAATTCCAGCGTCTTTAACACCTTCCACATTTTTGATATTATCCAAAACAAGCGTTGATAAACTATCCAACACCTTCAAGTCGGGTCCAAAAATTTTAACCGCATTGTTCGCATTCATCCCTGCAACGGCTTCTGCTACATTATCAATAATGGGCTGAGAATAATTGAAATTGATTCCGGGAAATTTCTTCATTTCCTTGTCCATCTCTCCGATTAACTCATCAATTGTGAGTCCACTACGCCATTCATCTTTGGGCTTCAGGTTGACTTGCATCTGAACGTAGAAAAACCCACTTGGATCTGTACCATCGTTGGATCTACCGGTTTGAGAAAGAACACCATTTACCTCAGGGAATTGCTTTAATTTACTTCGCAAAACACTTACTTGTTTGGTGGTTTCATCCAACGATGTACTCATCGGTAATTTGGCTTCCACCCATAGAGCACCCTCGTTCAGTGTAGGTAAGAATTCTGTTCCCAACCATTTGGTTGACAATAGACTTAAAAACAAAATAGAAATAGAAATCATAACAATTTTCATTCGATTACCGAACGACCATTCAATACCTCTACTAAAAACAAAGTCAAAAAATCGCACAATAAAACTGTGCTTTTCTTTTACATTTTTCTTCAATAAAATAGATGACAGAACAGGTACTAGAGTAAGTGTAAACAGCAAAGCTCCTAATAACGCAAATCCTAGCGTATATGCCAAAGGGGAGAACATTTTACCCTCAACTTTTTGGAATGCAAAAATGGGTAGTAATGCGGTAATAATGATTAACTTGGAGAAAAATACGGCTTTCCCCATTTCAATACCAGTTTTTCGAATTAAACCCAATTTAGAAACCCGATTAAATCGAGCCATTCCTAGTTTTTTAGCATGAGCATCGAGGACTACAAAAATTCCCTCTACCATGACGACGGCTCCATCTATGATAATTCCAAAATCTACCGCACCAAGCGATAGTAAATTGGCACTCATTCCTTTAAAATAAAGCATCAAGAAAGCAAAAAGTAATGACAATGGAATAATAATCGAAACAATTATTGTTGTTCGCCAATCTGCCATAAAAAGAAATACAATTACGGTTACGAATACAATTCCCTCGATTAAGTTTTTAGAAACTGTTTTTGTACAATAGGCCATCAAATTGTCGCGATCATAGAACGTCTCCATTTTAACATCAGATGGCAATACATCTTCATTAAGTTGATTGATTTTGTCTTTTACGCGTGCTAAAACTTGACTTGGATTCTCTCCTTTTCGCATCACAATGATACCCTCGACAACATCATCTTCTTTGTCCTTCCCTACTTGCCCTACACGTTGTGAACCTGTAATTTTTACGTCTGAACAGTGCTTTATGAGCAGAGGAGTACCTTTAAAATTCTTAATAATAGTATTTTCAATATCTGAAACTTGATTTAGCAAACCCAAGCCTCTTACAACGAAAGCTTGATTATTCTGAACCAAAACATCCCCTCCCACATTCAGATTACTTTTTGAAATAGCTTCCTGAATATCAAAAACAGTTATCCCGTATTTTGCTAATTGAATTGGATCAGGTTGAATCTCATAGATTTTTTCTTGACCACCAAAAGCTACAATGTCAGCAACACCTGGTACTGATCGAAGTTGTCTATCTATTGTCCAATTTTGAATGGTTAATAAATCGGTTGATGACCTATTCTTTCCTTTTAAAACGTATCGAAAAATCTCTCCTGTTGGTCCGTAAGGCGGTTGAACATTCGGTTCGACTCCCTCCGGAAGTTTTACATTTCGCAGAAGATTATTGACTTGTTGTCGGGCAAAAAAATCTTCAACATCATCCTCAAAAATGATTTTAATGATTGATAAACCAAACATGGTAATGGAACGAACATTGGTCTTTTTTTGAACTGAGTTCATTGCCACCTCAATCGGAATGGAAACAAAGCGTTCAACCTCCTCAGCACTTCTTCCTTTCCAATCTGTCACGATAATAATTTGAGTATTTGTTACATCAGGGAAAGCTTCAAGCGGGGTGTTGATAAAACTAAATACACCGGCAATAGCAATAATTGCTACCATGACAAACGTCAGCATTTTATTTTTCAATGAAAAAGTAATAATGCCTTTAATGAATTTATTCATAAAAACAATGATAAAATATTAGTAATTATTGCTTAATCGTTGAGCGCGTCGTATAAATACAGCTGCTTTTTGGTGATTACTTTTTCACCTGCAGACAATCCACTTGATATGTAAGCATAAAGATCATTGCTCGAATGAACCTCAACTTGACGTGTCTCAATATTATTTTTTGAATGGTAGATCATCAAATAATACTTATTATCATCAAAAATAAGCGCCTTTTTATCCACTGAAATCATTTCCCCTTTCGTAGCGTACAACAATTTTCCTGTACAAAACATGTGAGGTTTAAGTTGATATCCTGGGTTTTTTAGGTAAACTCTAGCTTTAACAGTTCTTGTTTCCGGATCGATCATGTTTTCAATTCGCTTAACCGTTCCAACAATTGTAGAATCTGGCATCGATAAGGGGTGAATTGAAATTGTCTGACCTGTTTTTACTTTGGCAATATCTTTTTCATAGATATCAAAAGCAATGAATATTTCATCTAATCGAGCTACTGAAAAAAGATAATCATCAGCATCCGAGCGAATTTGCATGTTTGGACCGACTTTTTTCTCCAAAATAAATCCTGCAACAGGAGATTTGATTACGTATTTCCCTCCTTCTGTAATCGAGTAAACACTATAAACCTCTTTCAAGCGAGATAATTCTGCTTTAGCGATTTCCATATCTTTCTTAGCATAGGCTAATTCTCGGGCAGAGCTAAATTTACTTTTATTCAATTCTTGCTGAATTTCGTAATTCTTCTTTGCTAATTCATATTCATCCTGCGCCGCTAAATATTCTTTTTCAAACTCCCTCGCTTCACCTGAATTCAATGTGATTAAAGGTTTTTCTAAATCAACCAAGTCACCTATTTCAAAATTAACATCAGTCACTTTACCTCCAATCATCGGATATACATTGACTAAATTATTTTCATCGGGAACTACCTTCCCATTGAGTGTTATTTCACCCATTATTGGTCTAACAACTGATTCGGAATATTCAACTCCCTTTAGTTGCTCTGCTGTAAATACAACTTTTGATTTCTTTTCTTCTTGTTTTTCTTCTGAACAAGATGCAAACAGTATGGAACACAATGCTCCAATGTAAAAAATACTATATTTCATGGATTTCTATTTAATAACTAAAAAAATTGACCTAAAGAATCAATTTTCTATATCCGATAGTTATTAAATAGTTTGAAAAGTAATAAGGATTGAGTTCTGAAAACAGACTGATTGGACTCAACCTTCTTGTAAAGATAAATTGAAAAAAAGTAGAAATTACTTTTCCCAAATTCAGGAATCAAATCTGAATCAAAACCTCTGAAATGATTATTTACAACATGTGTTCTAAGATAATGAGTTTGAAGCTTGGAATGTTCACTCTTTCCATTCTCGTGAAGAAACATGTCTTCTCCAAAAAAACCAACTACGGAAGAAAATGATTCTTTATAGTTGTCATGAACATCATCAACATGCGCATGAGCCCTTGTGAAAAGGCCAAAAAACAACACTATCAATAATATCCAATTTCTCATTTCAGCCGCAAAATTAGATAATTTTTAAATAGCCAAGTATTTTTTACAAAAATATAACCATTTCTATTCGTGAAATAGTACGTCACTAGTTTGATTTAAATCCACTGAAAAATGTAACTTTGTAAAAAAAATAATTTCCATGTCAAACGCTTTTTTTCAAGTTCCGGTAGCTGTAAATGAACCGGTTCGCCCTTATGCTCCAGGTAGTTCAGAGAGATCTTCACTTTTGGAGAAATACAACGAAATGTACAATCAAAGTCCTATTGACATTCCAATGTATATTGGAAGCGAAGAGATAAGAACAAATGAAAAGCGTAAAATGAGTCCTCCTCATGAACACGGAAAAGTACTTGGACATTTCAACTATGGAGATGCTTCTCACGTTCAAAAAGCGATAGATGCGGCACTAAATGCAAAAGCCGCTTGGTCAAATTTGCCTTGGCAAGAACGAGCAGCAATATTTTTAAAAGCTGCAGATCTTTTGGCGGGACCATTTAGAGATAAAATGAATGCCGCGACTATGTTGGCTCAATCGAAGAATGTTTTTCAAACTGAAATTGATGCAGCGTGCGAACTTATCGATTTTTTTAGATTTAATGTTCAGTACATGACTCAAATTTACAAAGAGCAACCTGAGTCACTGCCTGGAATGTGGAATCGCTTGGAATATCGTCCGCTTGAAGGATTCGTATTTGCGGTTACTCCATTTAATTTCACCTCAATTGCAGCAAATTTGTGTGCCGCACCGGCTATGATGGGTAATGTAGTTGTTTGGAAGCCTGCTGATTCTCAAGTCTATTCTGCACAAGTCATTATGGAATTATTTAAAGCTGCTGGAGTTCCTGACGGCGTTGTAAATATGGTTACCGTAGATGGCCCTGTTGCAGGCGATATAGTTTTCAAACACCGAGATTTTGCAGGGTTACATTTCACAGGATCAACCACTGTTTTCAAAAATTTGTGGAAAGAAATAGGGTCTAATATTGATTTATTTAGAACGTATCCAAGAATTGTTGGAGAAACAGGAGGAAAAGATTTTGTCATGGTGCACAAATCAGCAAGTCCAGCAGAAGTAGCAACAGCATTATCCAGAGGGGCATTTGAATTCCAAGGACAAAAATGTTCAGCCGCATCGCGAGCATACATTCCATCAAATCTTTGGCCTGAAGTGAAAAGAATTTTTGTAGAACAAGTTTCATCGTTTAAAATGGGGTCTCCTGATGATACATCCAATTTTGTGAATGCAGTTATTGACGAGCGAGCGTTTGATAAAATCGCTGGTTACATTGACTATGCGAAGGCACAAGCAGACGCTGAAATTATAACCGGTGGAAATTACGACAAATCAAAAGGATATTTTATCGAACCAACAACCGTTGTAACAACCAATCCTTCATTTAGAACAATCTGTGAAGAGATATTTGGGCCTGTGTTGACAATTTATGTGTATGAAGAAGATCAGTTTGAACAAACTCTTGATATTCTAGACAAAACATCAGATTATGCATTAACAGGTTCCATTATTTCAAATGATCGTTATGCGATTCAGGTAGCAACCAAAAAATTGGAAAACGCTGCTGGTAATTTCTACATCAATGATAAACCTACAGGTGCAGTGGTTGGTCAACAACCATTTGGTGGAGCACGTGGATCAGGAACGAATGATAAGGCGGGAGCAATGATGAATTTATTGCGTTGGACATCTGCTCGAACAATTAAAGAAACTTTTGTTCCACCAACGGATTACAGGTATCCGTTTTTGGGGTAATAAAAATATTGTCATAAAAAAACAACTCACTTAGACATTCTTATACAACGATTTAAATAAAATGTCGTCATAGAGATGGCAATTTATAGTTAATCCGATTTGGAAACTTTAATTAAACTAATCTTATGAAATCAATTTTACTTGGTGTTTTTCTAATTTTTGGAACATTCGCATACTCGCAATGTGCTGCAACAGTAAATGTTGTAAACGCATCAGATTCATCTACTTGTGATGGTAGTATAACTGTAATTCCAATTGGTGGGACTGGGCCTTTTACGTATACATGGAGCTGCGGCGGGGGAATACCAAATAATTCCAACACAATGAATAACCTTTGTCCGGGTGTTTGTGCGGTAACTGTTTCAGACCAAAACGGATGTACGGCAACTGTAACAGGAATTATAGGAGTTGCGCCAAATCCTTGCGCCTCTTTGTCTGCTAATGTTACAACTAGTTCAAGTACGGGGCCAAATGTGTGTGATGGATACATTTCATTATCCGGAATAGGGGGTACGGCACCTTATACCTATTCTATCACAGGAAATGGTTTGACGTTATCTGGTGGGCCCATGTTTACTAATCTTTGCGCCGGAAATTATTCATGCAATGTAATGGATGCAAACGGATGTGTTTTCAACTCCACAGCCGCTGTAATCGCTAACAATTTCCCTTGTCCTAGCTTAACCATGGGAATTACCAATGTAACTAATATATCCGCTCCAGGTTTATGTGACGGAGCAGCAACTGCTGTTGCATCAGGCGGAACGGCTCCTTATACTTATTTATGGAATAATGGTGTAACAACTCCAACTTACAATAACTTCTGTTTAGGAAATTACTCGGTTTGTATTACTGATGCAAATGGATGTCAACTTTGTGACTCTGTGGCAATTTTAGATACAACAAACAATGTCAATTGTAATGGATTTTCCGCGAATTTAATCATCAATAACGAAACTTTAGCTGGAGCATGCGATGGATCAATTACTCCAATTGTCACTGGTGGAACAACGCCGTACATGTATCTTTGGTCTAATGGCTCAATTACCGATACACAATACAATCTTTGTGAAGCTTTATATTCCCTAACAGTTATAGATGCCAATGGATGTTCAATAACCATCGACGGCTATGTAGGTGGACCGAATGCCAATGTTGGGGACACCATTGTTTTAAATGGAACTATCAGTATTGATTCAACCGTGATAGGAACGGTTTCTGGACCTTGGATTGACAATTGTAATTTTGATTTCAATACTATAACCAATGCTTATATCACATCTTACTTGGATATGGGCGATTCAACAATTGTAGATTGGACACTTGAGTTCAATGATGGATCAACTACCATTGTTTATGCTACCTATTCATTCTCACCTGGTAGCGCAGGAATCTACAATGTTGTTTTACAACTTTATTGTGGTTTACGTTCAAACCCACAATGGCTAATTGCATATGATCAGATGAATTATGAATACGTCGGTTTGAACAACATTGAAGAAAATACAATACTTGTGTATCCAAATCCAGCAAGTACATTCATCACGATAAGCGGATTACTAGATTCAGATAATTGCGAAATCCAGGATGGACTTGGGCGACTTGTTCAAACAAATTTAAACCAAGATACATTTGATATTTCAAAATTGAATAACGGGATATATTCTTTGGTAATTCGAAATGAAAATAGAATAAATACGATTCGATTCATAAAGGAATAACGAATACGTTTCAAAAATTTTAAGGCAGGATTACCCTGCCTTTTTTGTTTACTAGAAATTAGGAAAAATAATAGCTCACTAAATTCAAAAAAGATATTTCTGCTCAATACAAAAAACCAAAAAGCCACAGCGGAATTTTGTTACCGAATCCAATTTCTATTTCATCTGAAAGAACATAGGAATTAGCTTCAGAGCCAAGTTGCTTAAAGCCTTTGGTTTTTCCACCTATTTCTACAAGGTAGTTTTGATTTATACTTCGAAATTGAATTTATTGTAATGCAAAACAATATTTAAACCTATTTTATTGTATTGCATTACAACTTTTAACTATTTTAATTGTGATAAGTTACAATTTTATTAAGCTAATAATGTATTAGAAAACTGAAGATTAAAGAGAAGAAATCAAGAAACTCGCTTTAAACCAACACGTTTTCTTGCAGCATCGACTTCTAAAATTTGAACTTGAACATGTTCGTGAAGTGATATAAATTGAGCAGGATCCTCAACGTAAACATCAGCCAAATTCGATTTGTGAATCAACCCATTTTCTTTGATCCCAATATTTACGAAAGCGCCGAAGGCCGTCACATTCGTCACGATTCCAGGCAAAGTCATTCCTGTACGCAAGTCATCAATGGTTCGTATGGTTGAATCAAATTCCATTACCTTCGCCTTTTTTCGCGGATCACGACCTGGTTTTTTAAGCTCATTGATAATATCATCAAACGTAAACCCATCAATTTCTGGAAAATCAGCCTTATTAATTTTACTCAACAAGGAATCATTTCCTATTAGCTCTTTTAATTCAACTTTAAGCTGTTTAGCCATCTTTTTCACTTGGGAATATACTTCTGGATGAACAGCAGAATTATCCAAGGGATTTTCGGAATTTCGTACACGCAAAAATCCAGCTGCTTGTTCATACGCCTTATCACCTAAACGCTTCACTTTCTTCAATTCCTCACGCGATTGAAACGGGCCGTTTTCCGAGCGATGTGCCACAATATTTTCTGCTAATGTTGGTCCTAAACCAGAAACATAACTCAATAAATAAGGAGATGCAGTATTCAAATCTACCCCAACTGTATTTACGCAAGAAATCACCACATCATCCAAAGAATCTTTCAAAAGCGTTTGATTAACCTCATGCTGATACTGCCCTACTCCTATCGATTTCGGATCAATTTTAACCAATTCAGCCAAGGGATCCATTAATCTTCGACCTATTGAAACAGAACCTCGAACCGTTACATCAAAATTTGGAAACTCTTTTCGAGCAATTGAACTTGCCGAATAGATGGATGCACCGTCCTCTCTAACTACAAAAACTTCCAAATCGCGATCAAAACGCACATGTTTCACCAAGCTTTCTGTTTCTCTTCCTGCCGTACCATCGCCAATAGCAATTGCATCAATTTTATAAGCCTGAACCCATTGTGCTAACTTCGATTTTGCCGCTGAATTCTCGTTTTGAGGTGCGTGTGGATAGATCGTTTGATTCATCAATAGCTGACCTGATTCATCTAAACACACCACTTTACATCCCGTTCTAAATCCGGGATCTATAGCCAAAATTCGTTTTGAACCAAGTGGTGGAGCAAGTAGCAATTGACGTAGATTAGTAGCAAAAACTTTAATCGCCTCCTTATCCGCCTTTTCTTTCGCTTCGTTTAAAATTTCATTTTCCAAAGATGGACACATCAATCGTTTGTAGGATTCCTTGCATGCTTCACCAACCAAAACTGAACAAGCATCATTTCCTTTCACAAAAAATCGATTTAATGCTTCAAGTGCTTCATCCGAATCTGGTTGAACTTTTAAGGATAGAAAACCTTCTCTTTCAGCACGCACTAAAGCCAAGAGTCTGTGAGAGGCGCAACGAAACAATGGTTCCGAAAAGCTGAAGTAATCCCTGTACTTGGCAGCCTCTTCCTCTTTTCCTTTCACTAACTTTGAGGCCAATATCGATTTACGTTGAAAAAGCTGTCTCATTCTAGCGCGAGCAACCGCATTTTCATTGATCCATTCGGCAATAATGTCTTTTGCACCAGATAAGGCCATTTCCTCATCTTCAACCTCTCCTTTTATAAATTTCTCTGCCATACTTTCTGGATCTCCACCACGCTGCGACATGATCATTTTTGCCAGTGGTTCCAGACCCATTTTTTTTGCTTTGTCGCCTTTCGTTTGACGCTTTTGTTTAAATGGCAGGTATAAATCTTCTAGCACAATAGCATCGAAACAATTTTCAATTTTTGACTTTAATTCATCCGTTAACTTTCCTTGTTCCTCTATGGAATTTAAAACGGTTTTTTGACGAGTAAGAATTTCATCGAATTTTTTCGCTAAATCTCGAATCAAGGCAATTTCCACCTCATCCAATCCACCTGTCATTTCCTTTCGATAACGAGCTATAAAAGGAACCGTGGACCCGTCTTCCAATAAATTAAGTGTATTTTGAATTGATTTAGTCTGAAGCGTCGAATTCGCTTGAATATAATCCTGTTTTTGCATACACAAATCTCGGTAATTAGGATTCATATTGCAAGAAATTGGATTTCTTTTTTCCAATCCAACTTATATCATTATCTTTGATTATTCATCGATTTAAACAAAAAATGGGAATTTTTATCTCCTTAATTTTTATTTCATTACTGATCGGATTGCTTTTTCGAAAAAAAGGAGATGGTTTATTAGATACTATGCAATCTGGGTGTTGGATTTTATTAGTTATTGCTGCTATTTTTTTCGGTTATTTCCTGTATAATAGTAGCAATTAAAAGATCAATATGAACATAGTTATTCATCCCATTTCTTTTTCCAAAACTATTTCTTGGGCGAGCGGAACGAGCACGGAATTATTTATTTTTCCTGCTGATGGTAATTTTGTGACACGTGACTTTGATTTTCGCATAAGTACAGCTACGGTTGAAGTCGAAGAAACTAATTTCTCAGATTTTTCAGGCTTGACACGAATATTAATGGTTTTGAAAGGAAATCTAACCTTGATTCATGAAGATCGATACACAAAAGAATTAGCAACCTTTGTTCAAGATAGATTTGATGGTGCTTGGAAAACTCGAAGTAAAGGAAAAGTTCAAGATTTCAACGTGATGTTTACAGAAAATTACGAGGCGGAGGTCAACCATTTTTCACTATCTGAGAATGATAAAAGAGAAATCAATCTCAATTCAAAACTCCATTTTTATTTTGTTTTCAGTGGAAAATTTGAACTTAACGGAAAAACTGTTAATGTCGGTGATTTGATTGAAATACAGCCTAGTAAATTACAAAAATTAGACTTTTTCTGTTTGAAATCAGGTAATATCATTGAAACTAAAATTGAAAAAATATAAACGATGCTCATTCAACTTGATTTTGATGGAACGGTTGTAGAATTTGACTGGCCAAAAATAGGCTTGTTAAACGAGGGTTGTATAGAGATTGTTGGGTAAATGGCTGATTTTTTGCGACAAGTTAAAAACTAAGTCCATGAATAAACATTTTAGATTTTATATGTAAGAAAAATTGTTTTGCGGTATAAAATCATTATTTTTACCGCATATTTTGCGGTGGTAAATATGTATATACACGAAAGAGAAAACTGGACAAACTTCGTTTGGGATAACGTCAAGTTATCGCCTATCTTAGCTTCTGTAAGGTATTTACAAGGACGTTTACTGGGTCGTATGGAAAGTTTAGGTTTCGATTTTATCGAACGTGCCACTTTGGAATCGCTTATTTTAGATGTTGTAGATACATCAAGAATTGAAGGTGAATTTTTAAACCCTGAACTTGTTCGCTCATCTATTGCCCGAAAATTAGGAATTGAAAATGCTGATTTCGTTAAGACTCCTCGAAACATAGAAGGAATTGTTGATGTCATCTTAGATGCTACACAAAATTTCGATAAACCGCTCACAAAGACACGCCTTTTAGGTTGGCATAACTCACTTTTTCAAACAGGTTTTAGTGGTTATCATAAGATAGATGTTGCCAAATATCGTTCAGGAGGAATGAAGGTAGTATCGGGCGTTTTTGGAAGAGAAAAAACACATTTTGAAGCACCGCCTTCCGACAGAGTTCCACACGAAATGGAACAATTTTTAAAATGGCTGAATAATGAACAAGGATTGGATTTAGTCTTGAAAGCCATCATTGCTCACTTTTGGTTTGTCACAATTCACCCTTTCGATGACGGCAACGGACGATTAGCAAGAGCAATTTTAGATATGGTTTTAGCAAAAAGTGATAAAAGTAAAATTCGTTTTTATAGCTTATCAAACCAAATCTTCAAAGAACATAAAAACTATAACAACATTATTGAAAAAGTACAAAAAGGAACATCAGACATCACACACTATTTAGAATGGTTTCTCGGTTGTTTTGAAAGGGCATTAATTGCAAGTGAACAAAATTTAGAAATCATTTTGGATAAAGCCCACTTTTGGGATAAACACAAGTTAATAACCATTAACGACAGACAAAGGCTTTTAATCAACTATTTGTATGACAATTATGGAAACGATGTCGGATTTTTACGAACATCAACTTACGCCAAACTTAACAAATGCTCAACGGATACAGCTTTGCGTGATTTACAAGATTTAGTCGAAAAAGAAATGTTGAAAGTAGAGGACAGTGGAAAGAAAACAAATTACCTCATTGTTAGTCCGAAAAACATTAGAATACCCAATACATCGGACGGAAAATCACCGGCGTCCAATAGCTAAAAACGAGAAAATAAAACCTAAATGAAGAACTTGTAAATGCTGGGAATTTGATTGAAATACGACAGAATGAAATTCAAAAACTCCATATTATTTGTCTTGAAAAGGGTAACATCATTGAAACAAAAATCGAAAAAAAATAAACTATGCTCATTCAACTTGATTTTGATGGAACGGTTGTAGAATTTAACTGGCCAAAAATTGGATTATTAAACGAAGGATGTATTGAGGTTGTGGAAAAACTTCGTAATGCTGGACACGAAATCGTGTTGAATACCTACCGAGCAGATTTAAACGATGGAACTTTGGAAGAAGCCCAAGCATTTGTGAAAGAAATTGGGATTTTCCCCAGCCAAGAACCCGTTCCAACAAATGAGCGAAAAGTAAAATCTCCGCCATGGGATTTAGAAAAATTCATTGAAGATCAAATCCTTTTTATCGATGACGACACCGAAAATATCCCACTTAGACCATGTATTGATTGTCATCTTTTAATGGTTGATTGGTTGGAGTTGGATAAGCAATTTCGGGAGAGAGGGGTGTATTGAAAGATATACAATATTTTGGCATTTTCTTTTTTTTTACAACAAGTGTCCGATAAAAATACAAATTAATCAATTTGCTTTCTGAAAGTGTTGATTTTACTGATATTGATATCTCTTTCTCATTTCAACTACTTTTATCAATTGGGTAAAACCGGTGTTGCAGTATTAGATATCAAAGCACAAAAAGATATTCAAGTAGGCTTTGGTAATATAAAAATAGAATCCGAGGTAGTAAATGAAGAAACTGTATATATACAGTAGATAATTAAAATCACAATTTTTACAAACTATTAAAAAAGATAACCACTTACCGCGCTCATATTATAACAGGGCATTCAGGTTATGAGATTTTAGACAATCACTACATCAACCCTAACGTGTTTAATGGATTGGAAATGAATCTGGTCAAATACAGCTTGATAGAGTCATTAAGTTAAATTAAAATTCAATTTTTTGTATTCCTGCCGTCTGTTTCGACGGCTTTTTTTATACGCTAAAATTAGGGTTGAAAATTGATTTTCCTCACCCAATTCCTCACCCTTTCCTCACTCTAGATTGATTAAAAACAAAAAAGGTTTCAAGAAAACTCTTGAAACCCTTGATTTTACTGGTAGCGAGACCGAGAGTTGAACTCGGGACCTTAGGGTTATGAATCCTACGCTCTAACCAACTGAGCTATCTCGCCATTTTATGCTCTAACCATCCCGATAACTATTGGGAGAGCTATCTCGCCATTTATAAATTAAATTTTGAATCTTTTTTCAAAATTGGAGTGCAAATATACGAAATTAATTCTCATACAAATACCAAATATTCAAATTTCTACAGTTCCAAACAAAATTGTTGATTTGAAATCAATAAATTCAATTCTTCAGGTTTGTCGTCAAAAATTCCAAATAACGTTGATCCACTTCCTGACATAGCCGCATAAAGAGCGCCATTACTTATTAAAAGCTGCTTAATATCAAGCAGAATCGGATGTTTTGTGAAAATGGATTTTTCAAAACTGTTTTGCAGTTCATTTTTCCATTCTGAAAGCGGTAAAGAAAGTATTTCAATGATGGATTTAGAATCTTGGTAAAAATCCACACCAGCGTAGGCCTCAGCCGTCCCAACGTGAATATCTGGATAAATCAACTGTAAATATTTACCCTTTAAATCCAACTTTATCTCTTCTAATATCTCTCCTCTACCAGTAGCCAATTTTGGCAATCCATCTATAAAAAATGGACAATCACTTCCAAGCATAGCGGCAAATTCTTCCTTATTTTTTTGAGAAATACCCAATGAAAATAATTCATTCAATCCATTAATCACATGCGCAGCATCAGACGACCCACCGCCGAGCCCAGCTCCCATCGGAATTTGCTTTCTTAAGTGTATAAAAACATTGGGGCAATCATATTCTTTTTGAATAAGTCGAAATGCTTTAACACATAAATTTGATTCTACATCACCATCAACAACGAGCCCTGTTTGCTTAAAACTAAATTGTTCGGCTGGTATAATCTCCAAAATATCAAAAAGAGGGATTGAATACATACAAGTTTCCAACTCGTGATAGGAATCTTCTCGTTTTTTTAAAACATGTAACCCCAAATTTATTTTAGCTTGTGGAAAGATTATCATAAAACAAAAGTACAATAACCAAGCATTATTACTAATTTTGTCGAAATAAATTCAGTAATATGAAGACCTATTTAGATTTTGAAGAACCAATCAAAGAACTGGAAGATAAGATTGAGCAAGCCAAAGAATTAGGAGAAGACACAGGTGTCGAAATGACCGATAAAATAAGTGAACTTTCCCGTAAATTGGAGGATAAAACAAAAGAGATTTTGGAAAATCTTACTCCTTGGCAACGTGTTCAACTTTCAAGACATCCAGACAGACCCTACACTTTAGCTTATATTCAAGCTCTTACGAAAGGTACATTTCAAGAACTTCATGGAGATCGAAGTGTGAAAGATGATAAAGCGATGGTTGGCGGATTTGGACTCTTGGACGGTCGATCTGTTATGTTTATTGGTCAACAGAAAGGAATCAACACGAAAATGCGTCAGTACCGAAATTTCGGAATGGCAAACCCTGAAGGGTATAGAAAAGCACTTCGTCTAATGAGGTTAGCGGAAAAATTCAACAAACCTATTGTAACGTTTATTGATACACCGGGAGCCTTTCCAGGACTAGAAGCTGAAGAACGCGGACAAGGAGAAGCAATCGCACGAAACATCTATGAAATGATGCGCTTAAAAGTTCCTGTAATTTGCATAATAATTGGAGAAGGAGCATCAGGGGGCGCACTTGGAATTGGCGTTGGAGATAAGGTAGTTATGCTCGAAAACACGTGGTATTCTGTTATTTCTCCGGAATCTTGTTCTTCCATTCTATGGCGTTCGTGGGAATTTAAAGAAAAAGCAGCAGACGCACTAAAATTGACATCATCTGATATGAAAAGATTAAAGCTAGTGGATGATGTAATAAAAGAACCACTTGGTGGAGCTCACAGACAACAAGAAGAAATGTTTGATATCGTCAGAAAATCCATCAAAAAGTATTTGAAAGAATTAGACGATGTTGCTCCCGAACAGCGAATCAATGATCGTATTGAGAAGTTTTGCGAAATGGGTGTTTGGAAATAAAAACCTGAATTCCAATACTTTAATCAATAACATCATTCAAAATTAGATTATTGTTGAAAATTTTTACTGCTCATTTTTACATGTAACCTTATTTAAGTTGTAAAAATTTGTTAATATTGGCTTGCTAAAATTAACTCATGACTAAACGAATACTTGTAATTATACTTTGCTCTGTTTCAACCTCTTTGTTTTCCCAAGTCACGGGAAAAGTAATCGATGCAAAAACAAAGGAACCTTTAACTGGTGTTAAAATATCAGTATCTGATGGTTCTCTAATGAAATCCAATGGGGAAGGGAAATTTATAATTAATGCGAAAAGCTATCCCATTACCATCGTTAGTTCACTGATACAATTTCTGAACGATACAACTAAAGTAAATGGACCTGGTGAAATAACAATCGCATTAAGTGAACCTGTTACTAATTTTCAAACCGTGGTAATTTCGGCTGGCAAAAGAAAACAGGCAGTTGAGGAAGTTCCCGTTTCCATGGAAATAATCAAACCGCAGTTAATTGACAACAAAGGAATCACTGACCTGGAACAAGCAGTTGATCAAACACCCGGGGTATTTACAATGGATGGTCAAGTAAGTATTCGTGGAGGTTCTGGTTTTGCATACGGAACAGGAAGTCGTGTTTTGTTATTATGGAATGGAATGCCCCTTCTTTCAGGTTATGCAGGTGATACTCAATGGAACGCAATCCCAATGGAGCAAGCTGATCAAGTAGAGGTAATGAAAGGAGCATCATCGGTTTTATATGGAAGTGGTGCCTTAAATGGCGTCATTTCATTGGTGGAAAAGGAACCAAAGTCAGACCCTGAAATGAAGTTAAAAATTCAAACAGGAATCTACGATAACCCGAGAAGGGAATCATTGAAATGGTGGGGAAAAGAACATCCATCACAGAAATTTAACCCCATGTATCAACAGGTTGAATTTTACAGAGGTCAAATGTTTCGCAAGGCGGGATATACCATTTCAAGCACACTGTTTAAAAGTGATGGATACAGAGACGGTGAAGGTGAAATGAGAGGACGAGTAAGTGGTACCGTTTACATTCGGCCAGAAACGTGGAAAAGAACAAAAATGGGAATCGGTTATAACTACCAAGTTCAAAAAACAGGTAATTTTCTGATTTGGCAAAGCGATACGCTGGGATATACGCCAAGCGGAGGAACTGATACGTCAAATGCTTCATCAACATTAACATATAATTTAGGACACCGACTTTTCATTGACCCGTACATAAAATTCACGGATAAACACGATAATAAACATAGTTTAAAAACACGAATGTACTATGCTCAGAATACGAACTTGAACAATGTAAGTCAAAGCAACGGAGCGATTATTTATTACACAGATTATCAGTTTCAAAAACAATTTAATAATGGGATTAGCCTTACCTCAGGGTTAAGCAATATTCGCAATGTAGTTTTCTCAAATCTTTTTGGAAATCACAATTCAAACAACGCAGCGGCTTACGTTCAATACGACCATAAAATCACCGAAAAATTAGACCTTAGTGGTGGATTGCGTGTTGAACATTTTATCATGGATGGAAAAAGTGGTGATTCACGTTTTGTTATTGGTAAAGATTCTACAATCACATTGCCAATTTACCCAGTTTTGCGAGCAGGATTGCATTACCAAATTGCAAAATACACACACCTACGAATAAGTGCAGGTCAAGGAATTCGTTATCCTGCCGTTGCTGAGCGCTATACGCAAACATCAGTGGGAGCTTTGAATATTTTCCCAAATGCTGCATTAACTCCAGAAAAAGGATGGGCTGGTGAAATAGGAATCAAGCAAGGAGTTAAAATGGGTGAATGGAAAGGAATGTTTGATGCTGCTTGGTTTATCAATCGTTACCAAAACATGATTGAATTTACCTTTGGTGTTTACAATCCACCATCCATTGTACTTTCATTGGATCCAAATGACCCAGGATATATTAATAAATGGATAGGATTCAGGGCAAATAATGCGGAAGCTGCACAAATAACTGGTTTGGATTTATCGTTTAACAGCATGGGAAAAATCGGCAAGTTTGAAATTATTTCGTTGATTGGTTATACGTACATGAATCCAATTAGTCTTAATAATGACTCTGCCTATGTTGCTTCGTTTAGTGATACACTATCTGGAATGCTTAAGTACCGTTTTAGACATTTAGCCAAAGCCGATATAGAAGTAAACTACAATAAGTTCAGTTTTGGTGTGTCTTGCAGATACAATAGCTTCATGGCTAACATTGATAAAGTTTTTGAAGAATCAATTCAAGGAACCTTTATTTTACCTGGATTGAAAGAATATCGAAAAATATACAACAAAGGAAATCTCGTTTTTGACGCACGATTTGCCTATAAATTGAATGAAAAAGTTCGATTAAGTGTTATTGGAAACAACATTCTAAACTCAGAATATTCTTCACGTCCAGGCGATATTCAACCACCAAGAAATTTTGCAATACAAGCACAAATTAAATTTTAATTGAAAGTTCTAGGCATTATACCTGCTCGTTATTCTTCCAGTAGATTTCCTGGCAAACCCCTCATCGATTTGAAGGGGAAAACGATGATACAAAGGGTGTATGAAGGTGCAATTAAATCTCACCGAATTGACAAATTAATTGTGGCTACCGATGATGAACGAATTTTTAATGAAGTTAAACGATTTGGAGGTGAAGTCATGATCACTTCAAATCTTCACTCAAATGGAACTGAGCGATGCCTTGAAGTTCTATCGTCTTTTCCCGATTTTGATATTGTCATCAACATACAGGGTGACGAACCTTTAGTTCAGTTTGAACAACTTGACACCTTGCTGCAAGTTTTTGATGATGCATCGGTGGAAATTGCCACACTGGGAATTAAAACCAAAGAAATTGATGAAATTGACAATCCAAATCGAATTAAAATCGTCACGGATCATCAAAATAACGCGCTCTATTTCAGCAGAAGTAAAATTCCTTTTGAACGAAACTCAACTGAGGATTTTTCATTCCTTCGTCATATCGGACTGTATGCCTTTCGAACAAATACACTTCGCGAAATTTCTCATTTTCCAATTTCAAATCTTGAAGAAATCGAATCTCTCGAGCAATTGAGGTGGTTATACTTCGGAAAAAAAATCAAAGTTGTTGAAACTGAAATAGAAACACCCAATATTGACACTCCAGAAGATCTACAAAAGGTATTGCAATATCTGTGATATTTTTTGAAAAATGAATTGAATTTCATAACTTTGACTAATGGAATCATTTGCTGAATTAATTTCACGATTATTACTAAGACATAACTGTGTAATCATTCCAGATTTTGGTGGATTTGTAGCAAGAATCAGTTCGTCTGAAATTGATACTGCGAAAGGTATCATTTATCCACCGAAAAAATTACTTCTTTTCAACCAGCAGCTAACAATAAGTGATGGTTTATTAGTAAGTGAATATGCCCTTGTTAATCAACTAACCTTTACTGAGTCACAGACTAAAATAAAACAAGTTGTTTCTCTTTGGAAAGAAGAATTACAAGAAGGAAAAACTATTTCCATTGAAAAAGTAGGAACGCTCCAATTAGGTGAGAATGATACACTTCAATTCGTGCAAGATCGTTTTTTCAATCTTTTACTCTCATCTTTCGGTTTAGGAGCCGTAAAATTTGTACCTGTTATTTCCGAAGAAGTTGAATCTGAAATTGAAAGCGAAGTTCTTCCTTTAGAAATAGAAAAAAAGAGAACTTTACTTGAAAAAGCTGAAGACGAAGTAGATATTTCAATTATAGAACATCCTGCATTCAAGAAAAAATCACCCAAATGGAAAATCGCTCTTGCAGCAGCATGTATTCTTCCTATTGCGTTCTATTCGTATTGGATACCCGTTCAGACAAGTGCATTTGAATCAGGTGTTTTTGCAACACAAGATTTTAATCCTTTTTCTAAAATTAAAGATTCAAAATATTCTGAAAATTCAATTGAAAAAGGAGAAGTTTTGTTTGAAGAGAAAAGCCTTGAAGATCAACTTAATCAATTAGATTCTAATACTGAATCTTTTTCATTCGAATTGGATGAGACAACTTTTTTGACAATTCCGTTGAGAAAATCGATTCCTTCAACTCAGCCAGTAGAAAGTATTCCTTCAATTCAGAATATACCCATTTCAACACCCACCAGCATTGTTCAATTTAACACGCCAGTTAGTTCAGACATTTCATTTACTGGAGTCAAATCAGGAAAAAAGTATGCCATCGTAGGGTGCTTTTCGGAAGTAAACAATGCAAAAAAATACGTTGAAGAATTGAATGGAAAAGGTTTTAAGGCTACCTTTCTTGACTACAACAAAGGATTGTATCGCATAAGCATTGATGAATCATTAAGCCTCGATTCATTACAATCAACTATTCAAAAAGCTTCCAGTTTGGGATATAACACTTGGATCCTAAAATAAATCATTATGTACAAAAAGATCATTTTTATTTTTAGCTTATTTATATCGTGGGCTATTTCAGCGCAAGAATATACAAATAGTGAAAAGAGTAATTATAAATTCAAGAAAATTCATCACCTCGATGCTACGCCTGTTCAAAGTCAAGGGAATACGGGGACGTGTTGGAGTTTTTCGGCCTTGTCTTTTTTTGAATCTGAAATGATTCGTTTGGGCGTTAAGAACCCTCCTGTATTATCTGAAATGTACATTGTCCGCAAAGCATACGAGATGAAGGCTGAAAAGTATATTCGCATGGATGGAAAAATCAACTTTGCCGAAGGTGGCGCATTTCATGATATTCCATTAGTAATTAAAAAATATGGCCTTGTTCCTTTTGATTTATACGATGGTTTAAATGGCCAAAAAACCTACAATCATTCAACAATGTTTAAAGAATTAGACGATAACGTCAAAAATACCATGTCATTCGTTGGAAAACCAGAAGGCATACCATTGACTTGGAAGAAGGATTTTTCAATTATATTAGACAAACACTTGGGTAAAATTTCTTCTGAATTTGACTGGAATGGCAAAAAATATACTCCAAATTCTTTTGCTGCATCACTTAAGTTAAACATGGACGACTATTTTTCGTTGACTTCCTTTACCAATCATGACATGTATACAAAATGTCAACTTGAAATTCAAGACAATTGGGCATGGGGAGACAGTTATAATGTAAACTTGACCGATTTAGTTCAAACTGTTAAATACGCCTTAAAAAATGGATTCACAGTTGCATGGGGAGCAGATGTATCGGAAAAAGGCTTTAGTTTTAAAAATGGGATAGCTATCGTACCTGAAAACACAGCAACCATTGAAATAAAAGGTTCTGATAATAAAAATTTCTCGGATGCTGGAGCAGACAGAGTTTCAAATGCATTTCTTAATCCAACAAAAGAAATGAAAATCACTCCAGAAGTTCGCCAAATGGGTTATGACAACAAAACAACAACTGATGATCACGGCATGCACATCGTTGGTATGTACCAAGACCAAAATGGTACGGATTATTTCTTAGTAAAAAACTCGTGGGGAACTTCAAATTTTCCAAAAGGATATTTGTATGTGTCAGAAGCCTATTTTAAACATAAAACTATAAATGTTTATCTGCATAAAGAAGCTATTCCACAAGAGGTGAAGAATAACTTTAGTGCTGGAACTTTTAACTAAATCTAAAATTATAAAGTTAAGGAGGGTGAAATATATTTTTTTTTCAATGGTTTTGTCAATTTTAATTTTCAACGGAAGTTGTAATAAAAACAGAACAATTGCAGGAGAGTATATTGGAATATTTACATATTCGAGCCCTCAAGGACTTGTTAAAACAGCATCATTTGAAGTCAGTAATCCAACAAAAAAGACGATCACAATAAATGGCTTTAAAATAAAAAAGGATGGGAAAATTATTGAAGGCAAAATAGGTTCTTTAGGAAATATGACTGATGTATTTATAAGTGGGGAATGGTCGCATCGGGTCTTCAGTAAAGAAAATAAAATCATTGGAAACTTCACGGAAACCTACCATCAAGGTGGAAACGAATATCAAAATTCTGGAATATTTGAAATAAAGTCAAACTAAAAATAATAAACTATGAAAGCAAAATTTATAATTTTAACAGCCGCAATTTCACTAGTCATTGTATCATGTAAAAAACGCTTTGATAATGATTTATCAGCTGTTATGAATTACAAAATTGAAACAGCTTTTGACGAAATGACTAATATTTCAGATCAGGCAATAACTGGAAATATGGTTTATTATAAGTCTGGTGAAGTTGTCACAACAAAACCGGGTGAAAAACCGGTAACTCTTAAAACCCCTTGTAACGTTATCATTACTTTGGATACTTTGAATTCCGTTAAAACAGTTACAGTTGATTATGGTACTACGAATTGCGATTGTAACGATGGAAAAACGAGAAGAGGAAAAATCGTAACAACGTTTACGGGTCAATATATTGCTCCTGGAACTGTAATAACTCACACTCCTGTTGATTACTACGTCAATGACATCAAATATGATGGATCAAAAACAGTTACCAATATGGGATTGAATGGAACCGGTCAACCGTATTTCAATGTTCAAATAGATGGAACAGCAACAAAGACCGATGGAGAAGTTGTTACTTATACATCTACACGGGTAAGAACGTGGGTTCAAGGATTTACCACACCAACTGATCGTTTTGATGATCAATATTCTATATCTGGAAATGCAACAGGTTCATTTTCAAATGGAGGTGGGTATACAGCTCAAATTACAAATCCTTTATTAGTGAAAGTTGGATGTCCTTTTCCTATTAGCGGAACGCTAGAAATGACACCTATAAATAAACCTGTCAGAACCATTGATTACGGACAAGGGACTTGCGATTATTCCTTCACTGTTACGGTTAACGGACAGGTATTTACCTTTAACTAAGGCTACTTGACGAGTATATACTTTATATAAGGTTTGATTTTTCATTTTCTACCTATTTCTCTATCATTTAATTAAAGGTGTAGCAGTTTAACATAGTAAATTGCAGAAATTATTTTTTCTCTTCTCGAGATATATCAAGAAATTAACGTAGTTTTGCCGCCTTAAATTAAACAAAAATGAATACTCGATCTAATCTACTTTTCTTGATTGCTAGCTTTTTATTTTTAACAAAAGCTAGTATTGCCCAACTCTCTTATTTTTACCAAAATGGTGAGTCCAAAACAAATTCTATGCTTTCTGAGAAAAGCAATGCTGCATACGTTACTCAAATGACTTATTACAATTATGACTTTGTCAAAAATAGAGTCCATAATTGTTTGACTGAATTGCTGCCTTTTACCCCTTTTCAAGATTACAAAACCACAAATAAAGATGGTTTTGAAGTTATCTCGAGAATGTATAAAAATAAATACAACGATGATTTAGCCCCTGAACGTAGATTTATTCAGGTTGAATATAAAACTCTGGTGGTTGAAGGAGAGCGTTTTATTGTTTCAGCTCGCTTTAATGGACTTCCTGATTATATAGGTGAATTCTACGGCGGGTTTTGGCTACCAACAATTGACGCAAAGAATGTTACATCAGGTGAAGTTATGTCAACTAATTTCCTTCAAGATTACGTATCTGTTCAAACTAAATTCGATACTAAAAAACGAGATCAACTTGTTTGGATAGAAGTAAGTAACAAAGAAATAAAAGATTTAGCTAAATTCAAATCTGAACTTTCAGCAAAAATAATTGCAGATAGAAAAGCTAAGGAAGCATTTAATAAACGTAGGGCAGGAACAATTTTCACTTTGAAAGACGTTAGTGGTGATGAATTTTCCAAATTAAAAAGTGCTGTGGAGAGCGGATTAACAAACGGATTATCTGAAATTAAAGAAGATTATTCCCTTGATTTACGCGTGGATGTTATGGTTGATACTACTGGGAAACTTACTGCATCATTTAGCAAAGAAACGCCATTGAATGAGCGAATCCTACGTGCGATTTCCAATGCTTATTTTTCAAAATATAAGGAAAATGGGATGTATATGTTTACGAAGGATTCATTTGTTTTTTCTGGTTCTAAACGAAATGAAAAAGGATTGGTATTTGTGAAAAATGAACAAATTCAAATAAAATCTGATTATTCCAAAGATTTTGAAAATAAGGTGAATGATTCTAAGGATCGATTTAATAGAGGACGTGGAAATTACGAAGTATCTGTAATGCTAACAGAAATTAATGGTACAAAAAGTTCGATTTTAAATATTGATTCATTTAAGGAGAAAAAGTCTCCAAGATATTATATCGTTGGAGGTGCTGTAGTTTTGGGTGTTGGCGGATACTATGTTTACACCATGTTCTTTAACAAGTAAAAATCAGCATATACTATTAGTTAAAACGGCCTTTAACAGGTCGTTTTTTTTTGCATGGTATTATTTCCAATAAACTAAAATCATAATCGCGGCGATCTTTGATCAATAAAAGGTTGATAATGCATAAAGAGATTACCCAAAAATAGTTTACATTTTATAACACAATCAAAAATAATCAATGAAAAATGGAAGTGCTATGATGATTTCATCATACTCTCAGGATACATTAAGAAATCACTTCTAAGGCCTTTCCGACCTTTATAAATGCTGCAATTGCTTTATCCAAATCTGCTCTAGAATGAGCTGCCGAAATTTGTGTTCGAATACGTGCTTGTCCTTTAGCAACAACTGGATAGAAGAAACCAATGGCATAAACGCCTTCTTGCAATAGCATATCAGCAAATTTTTGCGATAAGGCCGCATCGTACAGCATAATTGGTACAATCGGTGAATCTCCGGGCTTAATATCAAATCCTGCTGCTTTAATTCTTTCCTTAAAATAATTTGTGTTTTCCTCTAACTTATCACGTAATTTGGTAGTTGAAGACAACAAATCAAAAACTTTTATTCCAGCACCAACAATCGATGGCGCCAATGAATTTGAAAACAAGTAAGGACGAGATCGTTGACGCAACATTTCAATGATTTCTTTTTTACCGGTTGTATAACCACCCATTGCTCCTCCGAGTGCTTTACCTAATGTTCCCGTAATAATATCAACACGATCCATAACACCACAATACTCAGGAACTCCCCTGCCCGTTTTACCAATGAATCCTGCTGAGTGACATTCATCTGTCATAACCAAAGCATCATACTTGTCTGCTAAATCACAAATTTGATCCATTTTAGCAATATCGCCATCCATTGAAAAAACGCCATCCGTAACAATAATTCGATGACGTTGATTTTGAGCTTTTTTTAATTGCTCTTCCAAATCAGCCATGTCTGAATGCTTATATCTATAACGCTGAGCCTTGCAAAGTCTTATTCCATCAATGATTGAAGCATGATTCAATTCATCTGAAATAATTGCATCTTCTTCGCCAAAAAGTGGTTCAAAAACTCCTCCGTTTGCATCAAATGCTGCCGCATAAAGTATCGTATCTTCGGTTCCGTAAAATTTAGCAATTTTTTCTTCAAGGGTTTTATGAATGTCTTGTGTTCCACATATAAAACGAACAGATGACATCCCAAAACCGTGCGTATCCAAAGCATCTTTGGCTGCCTGTATTACCTCAGGATGGGACGACAATCCCAAATAATTGTTTGCACACATTATTACAACATCTTGACCTGTACTTACATGCACACTTGCCCCTTGCGGAGTAGTAATAATGCGTTCACGTTTAAAAATCCCAGCTTCTTTAATTTCACTTAATTCTTGAGATAAATGCGACTTAATTTTTCCGTACATATACAATTTTTGGTTGTCAAAGATAATTATTATTTATTGCCAAATTATCATCTTTTGTATTCAGAATTTTCCAATGAAGTTTTCATAGTAAATGGTTAATAAATTATCCGTTCAAAAATTATTCATCTTCATTTGAATTAGTTACTTTTGACTTGTTTAAAATCGTTCTAAATAAATGCACATTATTTTAGCTGATAGCAATGAATTAATTCGATTGGGTTTACGAGCTATAATTAGCTCCAATTCAAGTTGGAAAATTGTTGGAGAAGCTAGAAATAATGAAGAATTGCAAGAAATTATTGAAAGTTTTGGAGAGGCCGTTGTCTTAATTGATTATTCAGCAGCTGGATTTGACATATCCGTAATTCCTAAAATATTGAATAGCAATAAAAAGGTAAGATTTGTTGCGTTAACTCCAGAGCAATCCGCTCAGACACTTGTTGACGCTTTACGATCTGGTGTGACTAGTTATGTAAAAAAGGATTGCGAACTTTCGGAAATCGTAAATTCATTGGAGGAGACTTTTAATGGAAATAAGTTTTTTTGTGGTCAAATTTTAGAAACCATTCAACGAGCGAATATTGACGTCAACGATATTGATTTTGATTCGTTTACTTGTGAACCTGTCGTTCTTTCAGATCGAGAGAATGAAATAATCAAACTCATTGCCGAAGGAAATACCAATCCACAAATTGCTGATCAATTATTTTTAAGTAGTCATACGGTCAATACGCATAGAAAAAATATTATGGCAAAATTGGGAGTAAAAAATACGGCTGGAATTGTAATGTATGCCGTTAAAACAAACTTAGTTTCGCCTAATAAATTTCTATTTGCTCCAGAGTTGGAATCCTAAACCAAATATTTCAACTTTTTTTACGAAATTTATTGAACGTTTGTCTATCTTGATTGTAAGCACGTAAAAATTCATTTATGTATTTTATCGTTTTAATCTTATCCTTTTTCTGTAGTCTTCAAGTTTGTTTATCTCAAGGCAATTTTGGAAACAATACAAATAACTCAAATTCAAATAGCTCCCCTACCCTATTTGAAATAAACACCATTACGAATTCCAACTCACAAATCCCAACAGCTCAAGACAGTGCTCATATTACTATAGATCTCAATAATGAAATAATCGAAAATGAGAAAAAACAGGAATCAAAAAAAGAAAAAGATAAACTACAAAAAGCACAATCAACGGTAGCAAAAGACAAAATAATTTCAGAGAAAAGTACAGAGAAAACCACTTTAATGAACTCCTTAAATCAAAATTTTTCCATAGTTTATGACGAGACAAGAACCCAAAGTAATCAACGGAATCCAACTGTAATACAACAAGAATACTTAAATAAAACACTTCAAACAGTTAAATCAATTGACTCTACTTCTTTTGATTATTACCTAATGAAAGTAAAGGCTGGAAATTACGATGTTAATAATCATTATCATTTAGTAAAAGCAAATGACCTAAACTCATCTCATCCCGACGTTCAAAAGCAATTTCTTGCATTTTACATTATTAGCGGAGATACGTTGTCCACAAAAACAATGTTAGATAATCATGTTAAAAACAAAGAAATATCCACAGAATTCATTAATTATGGTTTAGACTTATTGAATTCTTCACCCCAAAATTCAACACTTATAACACATAGCTTTGACGACACTTATTCCGTTTTATTTCATCAGCTGAATAATCAGGAAAGACAAGATGTAACGATAATCAATTTGGATTTTTGTCAAAGTAAAGAATACCGAGATTTACTAGTCGATAAAGGGTATAAATTAGACTATAACGGAACAATCGACACACGATTTTTAGCTGATTTTATTTCAATTAATTCAACAAAAAACATTGCTTTATCCATGACACTTCCCAAAGATTATTTTCTCAATCAATCGGTTGAATTAGGCATTTGCGGACTTGTTTTTATTCCCACTTATGAAGCTAATATAGATGACTATAATCTAAGGCTTTGGGAAAATCAGTTAACAAAAAAGGTGCTGTTTGTTGATACAGATAAAGGAAAACAATTATCAAAAAATTATTTACCCTTACTTTTGGAGTTAAGTCAACTTTATGAAGCTAAAAAACAATTCGATAAAAAACGCGAAATTGACGACTGGATTATGAAAATTGGCAAAAAGACAAATGTTTCGGATCAACTTAAAAAATTGAAGGAGTAAAATTCCATGCAGCTATTTAAGCCTTCATATCGTTCATTTTCAGATGAAAAACTCATGCAGACTCTTTCCAAGGGGGATAAGCGTGCTTTTGACGAACTCTATTCACGATATGCAAAAGCGCTTAAAGGGTATTTTATGAGAATGCTCTGGAAAAATGAAGTAAAAGCTGAGGATTTTGTTCATGATCTTTTTGTAAAAATAATTAACAATCCAGATTCATTTGATTCAAGTAGATCTTTTAAAACGTGGATGTACTCCGTTGCATGTAATATGTGCAAAAACGAATATAAAAAACAAGAAGTTCGAAAAGGAACAATCTCAGGGATTGATCAATTTTATTCAATTTCTGATAAAGGTGTTGATGTCTTAAATGAAGTACAGATGAGTCATTTTGGTTCTCAATTTGAAAAAAGTATGGAAGAACTAAAATCAGAACACCAAGAGGTTTTTTCCTTGCGACACATGGACGGCTTATCAATAAAAGAAATTGCAGAAGTATTGGAAATAAATGAAGGCACTGTAAAGTCACGTTTGTTTTACGCTACCAAATACCTAGCAGATAAATTGAAAGAGTTTAATACAGTTAATACATAAGCTATGAACGAAAAATTAGAGTATTTACTTAAAACCAAAGCGTATTCTGAGTTAACAGAAGTCGAATTGCGTGAGTTTGCCGGCTTGTGTGATTCTAGAGAGGAATACGAAAATATGCAGCTATTTTTCAGTCAATTAGACAAGTACAAAGCTGATCAAAGCTATGAAACACATTACATGACAAAAGGAAGTCTGGATGAGATTTTTGAAAAGAAAAACAACAAGCCAGGACTTTTAGTCAAACTCTTTCCACCACATAAACCCATTTATTTATCACCCATTATTCAAATTGCGGCTTTAGTTGTCATTGTATTTCTAATTTTTCAATATGTTTCTATGGATACAGTTATCAAACCCCAAATAGCCGGGGTTGAAGAACCTCCAGTAAAAAATAAGCCGAACTTTGAGAAGAAGTCAGAAGAAACCAAAATCAAACCAACCGCCGAGAAAAAGGCCGCTAAAGAAATGAATAAAAATTCTGTGGTACCCAGAAATAATGAACCTCAAAAAAAAGATAATAGTTCAGAGTTTAAATCTATAAATGATGAAACAACTGCAGCAACTAACTCGGACTATAACTCAGGGAATTCAACTGCTTATTCAACCACAACAAATGATAATTCTTCAACACTAACCAACTATTTTTCAGCTACACCAACACATACAGCAAGTTCGCCCGCAGTTGCAAAGGGAAATGTAACTATGCAAAGTAGAACGGCATATCGGGAGGAAGAAGATCTAGAAGAGACAAAAAACGTAAAGAATAAAAAGCCTAACTCAACTGTTCAACCTAAATTATTTGACTTATTGACAGCTGTTTACTAATGAAAATCAGGATTATAGCAACTATTTATTTGAATAATTTAAACTACTACTTTATTTCTTCCGAAAAATTCGTAAATTCGCATTTCAGAAAAGGTCTCATGGCCGAGCGGTTAGGCACCGGTCTGCAAAACCGTCTACAGCAGTTCGAATCTGCTTGAGACCTCTTAATACAAATTAAACCCCTGATTTTCAGGGGTTTTTATTTGCCTCAATTTGCAGTGACAATACTCGTAAAACAAGATTGATATAACAAATTGAAATTTTTTACAATCAAAACACGCCATATTATTAAATTATAGTAATTTGGACTATAATTTAGATTTATGAAAAACTCATCACGCGCTTTTGGAACGTTAATTACCATTTTCTTTTTTTGGGGCTTTGTTGCAGCAAGTAATGATATTTTAATTCCCGTATTTAAAAAAGCGCTTAATTTATCACAGCTCAAATCTCAAATGATTTCATTTGCATTTTATGTAGCATACACCGTTGGATCTCTTTTATATTTTGGTATTTCCGCATTTTTAAAACAAGACATTTTAAATAAACTGGGTTATCGTAATGGACTTGCACTAGGATTAGTTATTTCTGCACTTGGAACATTATTATTTATTCCTGCCTCAAATACAGCCTCGTTTGAATTACTCATTTCAGGATTATTTATTGTTGGACTTGGCTTTTCACTTCAGCAAATTGCAGCCAATCCGCTTGCTATTCAAATGGGAGATCCTGCAAAAGGAAATATTCGCTTGAGCCTTGCTGGTGGAATTAATAATGTTGGTACCACAATTGGACCTGTCATAGTAGCTTTTGCAATTTTTGGTTCATCACAAGCCGGTTCTCAAACCTTGAATTTAGAGGCTGTTCAAACTCCTTATCTCGTTCTTGGCGCTGCATTTTTATTGGCTGCCGTTCTCTTCAAATTTTCTAATGTTCCAGATAAATTAACCCAAGAAGATCAACCTGAATATAGCATAAGTGCAATGATTTCCGTGATGAAAAAACCTCAAGTGCTTTTAGGTATGATCGCGATTTTTATCTATGTTGGTGTGGAAGTTTCAACAGCTAGTAATTTACCCGAATTCATGAAGCAAAAACTTAATTTCCAAGAGCAAGATATTGCACCTTATGTTTCCTTGTTTTGGGCGAGTTTAATGATTGGAAGATGGACATCGGCTGCTGGTGCATTTACTTCTAACAAACAAATTAAAATGATTTTAGGGATTGTTTTACCCTTCGTTGCATTCGGTATCTTTCTTTTTGTAAATTCATTCTCAGGAACGGATTTAAGTATTTTCTATCCTTACTTAGGTTTAATTGTGGTTTTAATTCTAGCTGATTTCCTCAGTATGGGAAGCCCAAGTAAACAATTGATTTATTATTCTGCTTTGGGAATCATCGCTCTAATTATTGGCATGTTCGCTAGTGGAATGGTAAGTGTTTTCGCATTCATTGCTGTCGGACTTTTCTGCAGTACACTTTGGCCATGTATTTTCACCTTGTCGATTGCCGGTCTCGGAGCTAAAACGAATACCGCATCAAGTTTATTGATTATGATGATTATGGGAGGAGGTTTTATATCAACTGCCCAAGGTGCGCTAGCGGATACAAATTTGGGCATTCAAAACTCATATTGGGTGGGCGTTGCTTGTTTTACGTATTTGATTTATTTCGCCCTTCAAACTACAGCTATTCTTAAAAAAGAAGGAGTTGTCATAGATCAATCTAGTTCAGCAAAAGGACACTAGAATCTTATCTAGTCGGTTCAAATACGGAAATTTATTTTCCATTATTTCTATTTAAAGTTTGTCTTGTAGCTAATTACAATAGCCTGATATTTGGGATTTTTTTCGATATTTACACTCCAAAATCAAATCTATGTCGCGTATTGTTACCCTAACTGAATTTATTCTTCAAAATCAAGCTGATTTTCCCTATGCAACAGGTGAACTTTCACGAATTTTGAATGATATTGTTATCGCTTCAAAAATTGTAAGTCGCGATGTAAGACAAGCAGGTTTGGTTGATCATATTTTGGGTGCTCAAGGGGGGGTAAATGTTCAAGGTGAACAACAACAAAAATTAGACGTGGTTGCTGACGAGGCATTTATTCGTGCTTTTGAATTAGGTGGCGAAGTTTGTGGAATTGCCTCTGAGGAAAATGAAAATTTCGTTGCTTTTCAATCTGAAACTGCAAAAAACGGAAAATACGTTGTCCTTTTTGATCCATTAGATGGCTCGAGCAATATTGATGTGAATGTTTCTATTGGAACTATCTTTTCCATATATCGTCGCATTTCACCCATTGGAACTGAAGCTAACTTGGAAGACATGTTGCAACCAGGAACAGAGCAAATTGCTGCTGGATACGTTTTATATGGCTCCTCTACCATGTTGGTTTATACAACAGGAAATGGCGTGAATGGATTTACACTTGACCCTTCAATTGGAGAATTTTGCTTGTCACACCCAAAAATGAAAATGCCCGAAAATGGCAGATTGTATGCTATGAATGAAGGAAATATTTTTGAATGTGAGGATGGGTTACGAAAATACATTAACTATTGTCAAAGTAGAGAAAATCAAACCGGAATGCCTTATTCTGGTCGTTACATCGGTTCATTAGTTGCTGATTTTCACCGTAACCTCATCAAAGGAGGGATTTATATTTATCCAGATGTTTTGAGTGCCCCGGAGGGTAAACTGCGTTTATTATATGAATGCAATCCTTTGGCATTTATTGCAGAACAAGCGGGTGGACTAGCAACAACAGGAAGAAAACGAATTCTGGAAATTAAACCTGAACGATTGCATCAACGTGTTCCTTATTATGTTGGATCTAAATCGATGGTAGAAAAAGCCATGGAATGCTTGGGTGAATAATCAATCAATTGAGTAAATGGGTAGTACCATAAATGATTTTTCAAAATAGGGGCTATTCTTGTAGATAAAATACAATTGCTCCCATTCTGAATTGCGAAAAGACTCGTTATCTATCTTCTTTTTTTCAAAATCTTGTTTCAATTTAGGATTGGAATCTAAAATAAATTTTACTTGATCAATAAATACATACGAAGAAAAATACTCCTTTTGTTGCAAATACGAATCGAAGAAATTCCAACTGAAAAAGGAGTCTTCGGCATCAGGAATTAAAGAGGCTAATATAAAATTTCTTCCTCGTTGATTGGTTGAAATTATTATATCACCAGGCTTAAGAGTTAAACTAACTTGGAACTTATCAAACAAAATGCTGTTGTGCTTGAAATGACCCTCGTAGGGTTTAGATATACTTTTATAACTATTAATGCGAAATGAACTTGCATTTACCACTGAATCGGTCTTCAGGGTGTAGAACTCAATGTTGTTGGACCTCAATCTGTTTATCGTTTCTTTTTCCTGCCCACCTACAATGAAATAACGAGGAATTGTCAACTTATTGTTTGGTTTATATTTTCTAAAATAGGGAACATACTTCTCAAATGGTTTTGATTTATCGTAAAACAACCGAGGCAAATTTGTTATTGGATCAATCGGTTTGGAATACTCATAACCCTTAAACAATAGAGAATCTTTCTCATCAGTTAGTTCATAATTATACCAATATTCTTTCTGATTACCAGACCATTCAAATGCATCTTTTCGGTATTTTTCAATTTCATTGCTCATTGAAGCAGTCCATTTGATGAGCACATCTAAAAAATCATAAGTTACTTGAACTCTATCCTTGAACGGTTTCAACATGTGTGTTTCCACAGTAAAACTTATAGAATGAAATAAGCTCGCGTATCCCATGGCATAGCGTGGTAAATCATTGAATGCGACAATTCCCGTTTCAGGGGTTTCGCCCTTCAATTCAACATATGGAAAAAGATCTACTTTTCGAGTAGCTAATTCCTTTTCGATACTTGGAATACACATTGTATAAGTTAGCTCATTAAGCGAAGGCGACAACCTCTCACGCATACTTGATATATAAGTCAATGTATATTGATAATCTGCTCCATTGGAAACATGATTATCTACAAAAACATCTGGATCTAAGGCATGAAAGATTCGAGAAAATGTAAATGCATTCTCGGAATCCATCTTAACAAAATCTCTATTGAGATCAAGGTTTCTCGCATTTCCACGAAATCCATATTCCTCTGGACCATTTTGATTAGCCCGGCTTGTTGAAGACCTCTGCATCATTCCACCGACGTTGTATGCTGGAATAAATGCCACAACAGGAAATGATTTACACGGTTTGCCTCGCTTTATCCATTCATCGATCCAAATCAAAGAGGCATTAATTCCGTCAGGTTCACCAGGATGAATGGCATTATTTATCAAAACTGTCGTATTATTTCTGGCTTTAACAAATGTTTTTAACGAATCTTTATCAGCGTTCACAATGAAAAGATAAATTGGTAGTCCATAATCAGACAAACCCATATTGAAAAGCTTAATTTCTTTGTTTTCCTTATCCAACTTTTTCAAGTGGGTAATTAATTCAGAATAGGTTGGGGAAGTATCACCATTCCATTGAGCGTTTGAAAAAAAAGAGAGAGAAACAACAAAAAGAATGAAAATATACTTCACTCGATTAATCAATTTAGAAATTATAACTTAAACCAAAGCTTGGTAAAATTGGAAACTGGTATATTTCATCATTAGTTACTCGGTTTACGTAGAAAATATTTCGTCTATTGTAAACATTTGTAATACTTCCTACCAATTCTAATTCAGATTGATTCTTGAATTTAATTCTCTTTTTAACCGTAATGTCTAAACGATGGTAATATGGTAGACGCTGGCTATTAAAATCGCCAAGCAATGTAGTGATTGTTGATGAATTATTAGTTACATAATCAGAGGTAACTCCACTTTGAAAATTTTCATTTTGATAATAACCTGCCGTAGGTGTAAATGGTAATCCTGAACCTAAATTCCAACGTCCATTTAACTCCCAGGATTTGTTTTTACCAAAAGAATAAGATGCTACTAAATTAACATTATGTCGGCGATCAAATACTGGAAAATAATTTACAAACCCGTCCCAACGAGTAGAATAACTGTAAGAATATCCAGTCCAAATAAATAATCCTTTGTAGTTGTATTTCACTAATAAGTCAACTCCATAGGTTTGACCAGACTCTAGGATAAAGTCCTTTTTAAATACATCATCGATTTGAGAAAATTCGGCAACATCATCATAAAGCTTATTTTGATTGATGTTACTTAGTTGAGAGAAATATTTGTAATATCCTTCCAAGTTAACCGTTATTCTCTTACCCAAATCGTATTCTCCACCAAGAATTGCGTGCCAAGCATATTGCAAACCATTTTTGGTATCACGCACCTGTTGGAATTCATTAATAAAAGTTTCCTGAACATTGGTTGGAGCAGATAACAATCCATTAAATAAATTAACAATATCCTTGTCTGACGATGCCGAAGTGAAGTTTTGTGAAAAGCGACCACCAGACAATTTCAACCTAAATTTTTCTGTAGCATTGTATTTAACTCCAATTCGCGGTTCTGGTGAAACAGTTCCTAATGAGGAATACACTTGTATTCTAAAACTTGGTTGAATAACCCACTTCTCACCAAATTTTTGGCGAAGGTTGACGTAAGTTCCAATTTCTGTCGTGAAATTGATCAACTCTATTTTTCGCTGCAATTCATTGAAGGTTTTAAATTCAGTATTAAATCCATTCAAGTTAAACCCGTAATTCATTTCGCTTTCATTTGGCAGAAAGTAGGTGAAATCAAAACCCATATCAAAACCACCAATTTTACTCGTTCGCGGTTGAGAATTATTTTCTGCAAATGTTGTTTGATAATTACTTCCGTTAACGTGCCCCTTAATTAGAACAGGTGAGCTATTTGGTACAAGTACAAAGTTAATTCCTAACCCTGCTGCATTCCAATTTAAATCAGCTACGTTGTAATTTACACTATCCTGATTGTAGAATCCAAAAGCACTAAATTTTGACCCACCATTACCGTTGAAGGTGATTTTCCCATAGATATCAGTAAAATTGAAAGGCAATCCATCTTCTTCGTTTATTCTTGGATAAAGGGTCTTTGAGGTATAATCTAACAAACTGTGTTTAGCCGAAAACACATAAGATCCTGCACCCGGCTTTCCATCTTTTGAACGCTGAAGAGGACCTTCAAGAATTAATTTTGCAAGAAAAGGAGAAGCAGAAACTTTACCGCCAAATTTTACACGATCTCCATCTCGGTAAGAAACATCCATAATCGATGAAATTCTCCCACCATATTGTGCATCAAATCCTCCCGTATAAACATCTACATTTTTAATAAGCTCAGTTTCAAAAATGGAGAAAAAACCAATTGTATGAAAAGGATTATAGATTGTCATCCCATCTAAAATTGTTTTATTTTGAATTGGAGTTCCACCCCTTACATACAACTGACCGCCTTGATCTCCGGTTGTTACTACCCCTGGAACGACACTAACTGAACCAATTAAATCGCTCTCTGCCGTAGTGTTTGGAATAGTTGAAATCATTTTAGGGTCTAGCTTAAAGGTTCCTGTTAGCACCTCATTTTTTTTCTGTTTCTCCCCCGCATTGACAACAAATTCATCGAAAACCTTCATGTTCTCAGCCTTTTTCATCTCAAATTTAAAATTCAAAATTCCTTTTGCATCAACTACATCAATCGGATAAATAGTGTTCGAATAAAGTTCACTCTCAATTTTAATTATTACTTTTCCTCGTGGAACTTTTGGTATTGAAAAAAAACCATTTTCATCGGTAAACGCTCCTGTAATAACAGAAGAATCAGCACGCAATAATTTTACTTTTTGACTAATAATTGCCTCACCGTTCGATTTTTCAATCAAAGTTCCTCTGATAATAACATCTTGAGCATAAGAAAACTGAATGGAGAGAATTGTAAATGTAAATAAGGCGAAAAACAATACTTTGTTCATAGTTTGAGCGTTGAGATACCGAAATTACAATTTATTTAATTACCTTTTATGTTTCTCAAGAAAAACCTCAATAGTTAACAAGAAGTAAGGTTGTATCAAAAGGTTGAGTTACCACCTCAACAACATTTTGAGTTGTCGTTCCAACTACTTGATAATAAATTGAGTATGTGGACAAAGCTTCATTTATACAAGTTCTTGAATAATAAGCATCTGCATACAAATCAACTTGATCAGCTGTGCAACATTCAGTGCAATTTTCTAGGCCTTGAAATTTTATAAATCGAAAATGATCTGTTGGCAATACAGAAGTATTTACAAAACGCAACTCCACCCATGATTTGGCCTTCGTTGTGTAGTTTCTCAAATTGTCTGAGCTCACGGATAACGAGGAGAATTGAATATCTTGTTCAATATCAAAATACAGAGGTTTAGTAACTCGAAGTATGTATTTTTCGACCTTTTCACGAGGAAATTTAAACTCGTATTTCCCATCAGAGCCCAAAGTTTTTGTCTCCATCAAAATTTCTTCTCCCGTTGTAATCATAACCTTTGACAATTTAAGAACTGCTCCTGAGTGCCCTTGTGAAAATGTAGCATCGGTAATAGTGCCTGAAAGTGAAAATGTAGCTACACCTCTTGAACAACTGGATGAACTCACTTGAAGAAGAATAGCAATCAACAAAAATGAAAATAAAAATCTTAAAATGCTTTTACTCGTCATTTTTTCCAGATTTTATAATACGATGAATGCTCAGGTCTGTTCGCGTCGATTTCTAACAAAGGTTCACACGCAATCATAGTTTCCTGACATTCACCAGGCAATTGTTGGTACAAGGCTGTTCCTTCTGTTTTCCAAGCAATCATTTCATCAGAGACTTCTTTGATAATTTTAGCCGGATTACCAACGACCAAACTACGTGGCGGAATGCTCATTTTAGAAGGAACAAAACACAGGGCTCCAATAATACTTTCCTTGCCAATTTCAACATCATCCATAATAACTGCATTCATTCCAATCAAAGAATTTTCACCAATTGTACCTCCGTGAATAATTGCCCCATGGCCAATGTGCGCTCCTTTTTTAAGGGAAACAGTGGTTCCTGGAAACATGTGGATGACACAATTTTCCTGCACGTTGCAGCCATCTTCGATAATTATTCTACCCCAATCACCACGAATCGCAGCACCAGGACCGATGTACACATTTTCTCCGATAATAACATCACCAATTACAGACGCTTGAGGGTGAACAAATGAACTTGGTTTAACTACAGGAACAAAACCATTAAAGGAATAAATAGCCATAAAACAAATTTAGTTTTTTATTTTAGTATATCAGCTTAGTAGTTAAATTTGTTGATATGGAAATAGAGCCCAAATCTGGTTGGCAAGACCTTCTAAAAGAAGAGTTTGAAGAACCGTATTTAAAAAACTTATTGACCTTTGTGAATGACGAATACATCAATTTCCCAAGTTCTGTTTTTCCAAAAAAAGAGGAGGTTTTTAATGCATTTAATTCGTGCCCTTTGCCAAAAGTGCGGGTAGTAATTCTTGGTCAAGACCCCTACCCTACAAGAGGAAATGCTCATGGACTAAGCTTTTCAGTTCAAGAAAATGTGCTTCCCTTTCCAAAAAGTCTTAAAAATATTTTTAAAGAACTTGAAAGTGATCTAGCACTTCCATTTCCGAAGAATGGAAACCTTCAACGTTGGGCGAATCAAGGTGTTTTATTACTCAATACAACCCTAACTGTCAGAGAAGGACAACCCGAAAGTCATGCGAATAAAGGGTGGGAAAAATTTACAGATTCCGTCTTGCAAAAACTCACTAGAGAACATAAAAACATAGTTTATATTTTGTGGGGTTCGAAGGCAAAACAAAAAGCAGAATTTATAAACTCAAGCGAAAATCTAGTCTTAATTGCACCTCATCCATCACCTCTTTCAGCTCACAGAGGTTTTTTTGGATGCAAACACTTCAGTAAAGCCAATTGCTACTTGAAAGAAAAAGGAAAAGATATAATTAATTGGTAAAAAATCTGGTGTAAATTCAACTGTAAAACATATGGAATAACCTTATAAGAAATGGTTCAAATTTGGTTCGTCTATTTAACTAAATCATTGATTATAAAATATATAAAATGGCAAATAGTCGGGATGACAGGATTCGAACCTGCGACCACACGCCCCCCAGACGTGTACGCTACCGGACTGCGCTACATCCCGATGCTGCAAAAATACAGAATTCTTAAATTACTTTGAAAGTATTAAATTCTAGTCTTAAATTAGATTTCACAAATTCCAAAACATGTTTTTTTACTTTAATGTAACCATTACTTCTAATTGGATTTTTAGGGTGTTATGAAAAATATACTCTCACTCGTTATCTTGACATTTACTGTCAATTTCTCTTTTGCTATTGGAATCGAACCTTTACCCGTTAAAGTTCAATTTCAACCAACGTATTCAGAAAAAGATTACGTACTCTCATTTTGCCATCAATATGCTCCTGAGTATGCTTCATTGATTCAATCGAGCTATTCTTCGCCAAATAGTTGGACCACAACCATTGGCGGAGTTGTGCAGCCTAAAACATTTAACGCACAAAACAGAGAGCACCTTATCGATGAATTTGAATCTATCATTCACGAAACTACGCACCACAAAAACTCGTTTAACGGATTCCTCATTGACCCGAGCACCTATTTAGTGTTGACCGATCAAGAAAGTCAAATTTCAATGAAATTTTTTAAATCAGATTTAATAGAAAAAGTCGTAAGTGCGGAAGCACAAGAAAAAATATTTCGTTACGAAACCTATGTTTCCAAATCATCTTCAGTTGGCGCAAACAATCAAGGTATTGTTGGTATAATGGATGAATATTCCGCCTATCAAAACGGTTGTACTGCTGCACTCATTGCATACGACAATGCATTAAAAGACAAGGACACTACACTCGCAATTACCTTTTTCAAAGAAGCATTAGCCACCCATTTTGCCTATTATGAATTCAACGTATTTCTGGGAGCTTATGTAAAATATGCTAGATTACACAATCCAGAGGTTTATCAACAAATTTTGAAATTAACTACACTAAAAAAGGCTTACACATTAAATACACAGCGATTTTTAAATTCACTTCAAGTCATACAATCTTCCTCCACTCGTTTAAAAGGGAATTATCACTTAGTGAAATACTCAGTTGATTATTACAATAAAAATTACGTCGAATTCGCCAAAGAGTATATGAAAAATTTTGAAACGGATTTACAGTCACTTAAGATAAATCCTTGAATTCGTATCGAGAATTAATCTCTCCCCTAGTTTTTAAATTACAGTTAAAATAATTTATTTACTCCACCATTCAAGTAGTAACCCCTAGTTTGATCCATTTATTTTTATAACTGATTATTTTTTATGTGTAAAATATAAACAGAAAAAAACTTCTCCTTTGTTAATTGAAACAAGGAGTATTCTGAAAATCCTTAAGAGAGTAAGAAAAATTAAATTTATAAGCAATGTTTTTATCAACTAGTACTTCTAATTTATTCGATGCAACCCAAGGACTCGGAATTGAGCAAGCAACAGCCTTCACTTTTTTTGTGGGCACAATGGCTATGATGGCAGCCTCAGCCTTCTTTTTCTTTGAAATAAGAAATGTTGGTGAAAAGTGGCGAACCTCTGTTTTAGTTTCTGGGTTAATAACCTTCATTGCGGCAGTACATTACTACTACATGAGAGATTATTTTATTAATACCGGGACGTCACCTACATTCTTTAGATATGTAGATTGGTTACTTACCGTTCCATTAATGTGTGTTGAATTTTATTTAATCACCAAAAAAGCTGGAGCAAAGCAATCTTTACTTTGGCAATTAATTGTTGCCTCTGTAATCATGTTAGTAACTGGTTTCTTCGGAGAAGCGACAGACAGAGAAAATAGCGTTTTATGGGGAGTAATTTCTGGAGCAGCTTATTTTTACATAGTTTACTTGGTTTGGTTTGGGGATGTTGCAAAACTATCTCAGACAGCTGGAGCATCTGTTGCTAAGGCAACGAGAATTTTAGCTTGGTTCGTATTGGTTGGTTGGGCAATTTATCCACTTGGTTACATTTTAGGAACACCAGGAGGATTATTTGGCTTAGATTTAGTATCTGATCCAGTGAAAGCATCGCAATACATGGATGTCGTTTATAACATTGGAGACGCGATTAATAAAATTGGATTTGGTTTGGTAATTTATACTTTAGCAAAATCCGAGAGCGAAAGCAAGTAATAAATTACGATTTTTTTTAATGAAACGAGAGTTCAGGAGCTCTCGTTTTTTTATATCCTCTTTTTTGTTCTGACAAACTCCCACAAAACAACTCCCGCACAAACGCTCACATTCAAACTATGTTTTGTTCCGTATTGCGGAATTTCAATAACATAATCCGAAGTATCAATAATTTTTTGATTCACGCCATTTACTTCATTTCCAAAAACTAACACCACTTCCCGATCTTGAATTTCATCGGTATTATTCAAAAAAAGCGTATCTTCCGATTGCTCAATGGAACAGATACATTTTCCTTGTGATTTGAGTTGGTTAGCAAGTTCTTCAATCGATTCATGGTATTCCCATTCTACGGTTTCAGTTGCACCTAAGGCCGTTTTTTGAATGTCTCGATGTGGCGGTTTTGGCGTTATTCCACACAAATATATTTTCTCAATATTGAATGCATCACAGGTTCTAAAAAATGAACCAACGTTATTGAATGAGCGAATATCATCCAATACGACCGTTATCGGGAATTTCTTTTGATTTTTAAATCCTTCTTCGTCGATTCGGTTGAGTTCCCACAATTTGAGTTTTCTATTCATCTGTTAATAAGAAATTGCGTTTTTACTTTGAACTCCATGTACTTGATTTTATCTTTACAGCTCAAAAATCATAAAAACTTTTCACTTGTCGAAGGTAACGGAAGAAAAAAATTACGCGGAAACGCCCTTGATGAAGCAATATAATCAGATAAAAGCTCGTCATCCGGAGGCTTTGTTGCTTTTTCGTGTGGGAGATTTTTATGAAACCTTTGGCGCGGATGCAATTAAGACATCCAAAATTTTAGGAATCGTTTTAACCAAACGAAAAAACGGAGCTGCAGCTGAGATTGAGTTGGCAGGCTTTCCTCATCATTCGTTGGAAGTGTATTTACCAAAATTGGTTCGCGCCGGGCAACGGGTGGCTGTTTGCGATCAGTTGGAAGATCCAAAAATGACCAAAACGATTGTCAAAAGAGGGGTAACTGAATTGGTTACGCCAGGAGTGGCTTTCAATGATCAAGTGCTCGAAAAAGGAAAAAACAACTTCTTGTGCGCCATTCATTTGGGTAAGAATGAACACGGAATTTCCTTTTTAGATGTTTCCACCGGGGAATTTTTAGTCGCTCAAGGAAATCTGGAATACATCGATAAATTGATTGGCAGTTTTGAACCTACTGAAATCGTTTATCAGCGCAATAAATCGAAAGAATTCTCAGAAAAATTTGCTGGAAATTATTATACCTTTCGCTTTGACGATTGGGTTTTTTCCATTGATTTTGCACTAGAAAGTTTAAACAAACACTTCGGCACGAAATCTCTCAAAGGTTTCGGTATCGAAAATTTGGATTTGGGCGTAATCGCTGCAGGAGCCATTTTGCATTATTTGAATGAAAATCAACACGCAAATTTAGGTCACATAACGGTTTTGAATCGTATTGAAGAAGATAAATACGTTTGGTTAGATCGTTTTACCATTCGGAATTTGGAATTACTTCATTCACCGCACGAAAATGCAACAACTTTAGCTGATGTTATCGATAAATCGCTTACGCCGATGGGAGGAAGGATGATGCGTCGATGGATTGTATTGCCTTTGAAACACAGTAAACCTATTCAAGAACGCTTGGATTTTGTTGATTTTCTAAAAAATGATTCAGAAAAAAACGATGCGATTCGTGAAATCCTCAGTGATATTGGTGATTTGGAACGCTTAATTTCCAAAGTGGCTGTTGGAAAAGTTAATCCCAAAGAATTGGTTCAATTAAAGCGAACACTTGAACACATTGTTCCGTTAAAGAATCTTTTACAAAAAACAAAAAACAAGGCCGTTGATTATTTAATTAGTCGACTTCATGAATGCAAGGAATTGATTGAAATCATTCAAACACAACTGGCTGATGAACCAGCAATTATGGTAGGCAAAGGACCTGTGATTCGGGCTGGATTTCACACTGAATTGGATGAAATCCGAAACATTCGTGAAAATGGAAAAGAGTATTTAGAAGAACTTCAAAAACGAGAAGCAGAAATTACAGGAATTACAAGTTTGCGAATTGCCTTCAACAATGTTTTTGGATATTACATCGAAGTTCGAAATACGCACAAAGACAAGGTTCCTGAAAACTGGATTCGCAAGCAGACTTTGGTTAATGCAGAGCGCTACATTACCGAAGAATTAAAAGAATACGAAACAAAAATCTTAGGTGCGGAAGATCGAATTCATCAAATTGAATCGGCATTATTCCAAGAAGTAATTCAACAAGTTGCTCAATTCATTTTGCAAGTTCAAGAAAATGCCTTGCTAATAGCACGCATTGATTGTTTGAGTTCGTTTGCTCAATTGGCAACTGAAAATAATTATTGCAAACCCGAAATAAACGAAAGTTTTGATTTAGAATTTAAAAATGGACGTCATCCGGTAATTGAAAAGCAACTCAAAACGGGTGAAGAATACGTTCCTAACGATTTGCGATTGTCCAATTCTGATTTGCAAATTATGATGATTACCGGTCCGAACATGAGTGGTAAAAGTGCCATTTTACGTCAAACAGCCTTGATTGTTTTGATGGCTCAAATGGGATCTTTCGTTCCAGCGGAATCAGCTAAAATCGGGTTAATAGACAAAGTTTTTACGCGCGTCGGAGCCTCGGATAATATTTCTTCGGGTGAATCAACGTTTATGGTTGAAATGAACGAAACTGCGAGTATTTTGAATAATATTTCTCCTCGAAGCTTGATTTTGTTGGATGAAATTGGTCGTGGAACTAGTACATACGATGGAATTTCCATTGCTTGGGCGATTGCGGAATTTTTGCACGAAAATCCCAAAGCAAAATGTAAAACGCTTTTCGCTACGCATTACCACGAGTTGAACGAGATGACCAAGCATTATTCACGCATTATAAACTACACAGTTTCAGTGAAGGAAATTGGCAAACGAATTTTGTTTTTGCGCAAACTCGTTGAAGGTGGAAGCGAGCATTCATTTGGTATTCATGTGGCACGAATTGCGGGAATGCCACCAACAGTTGTTTCTCGTGCTGAAGAAGTGTTAAAAGAATTAGAATCATCTCATCAACAAGTTGGAAATCAGCCCACAAAAAAGAAATCAGCCAAAGCAGATACCGCCAATATGCAACTCAGCTTTTTTCAATTAAACGATCCAGTTTTAGAGCAAATACACGATGAGTTAATTCAAATTGACATTAATTCCCTGACTCCGGTAGAGGCGTTGATGAAGTTGCATGAGATTAAGAAATTGACGGGAGGTTAGGAGAGTTTAATGTAAAACTGGTTTCCACTCTCAAATCAAGCTAGTTTATCGAAAGAAGCTCTTATCTCAACATGCTTGATAAGCAACTTATTTCTAAACAAGCTCCCAAATCTTTCTGATTTCAGAGGCAGTTAGGTTGGATTGGATTACATCATTGATTTTCGCGTATTGGGCGCTCCGGTGATGATCTAGATTTTCATAGGATTTTAAAATATTTTAAGGTTTTGTGACTCTGTAAGTAACCATAGAACTCATAAATTTTATTTGAGCCAATGTGAAATCTTTCGATATTTTTACAAATCCAATGGTTGGCCAATATCCTTGTGCTTCTTGAATATCATATACAAATTCTTGATGCTCATTCAAATAGGCCTTCTGAATATAAAATGTTTCAGAGCCTGCTGTTATTATTCCTTCTCCCTCGCAAACTTCAAGTTTTTGGAAAGCGTCTAAATTTATAAAATCTTCCCCAAGTTCGATAGACTGGTATGTAAATGAATCACATTGGGAGAGAATGAATAAATTAATTGAACAAAATAGTATTAAAAATGATGCTTTCATATGCTTCAGTCTGGAATAAATTTTAAATTGTACGGATAAGGTATGGAAAGCTGATTTTCATCACGACTAGTTTTGTAATAGAAAACTGGAAGTGTGCTTATAATAACTTTGTTTGAAACAAAAACATTATTTGGAGTTGGATCTTTAACTCCGTTTACATTGGGAGGTGTAAAAAAGCTTGAATAATGATAGTAAATTGCATTTTTTTTCATGAATTTGTCTAATTCCTTTTTATTATCCTCGTAATATTTTAATTCAGAGTTTATTTCAGATCGAGTATAAAATTTTAAGACTTTATCAATTCTTATTTCCTCATGGTTTCCACTTGAGAAATAAATTTTTAAATATTCTCCATCATTGTTTTGTTTTAACTCTATCTGTCCTTCTTTTATTGGATAGAAATAAAATCCACCTTGAAATTTTTCTCCATAATTGGGTATTCCAATTGTAAATTTTGGCATTTTTAAAAAATTTCTGTAGCTCAATGAGAAAACTAAAGCTATCGTATCGAAATTGTAAGCTTGAAACATCTTTTGAAGTTTTAGTGTTAATTTTTGATTTAATATAACTTTTCGATTATTCAAAGAATAGAAAGGGCTTAATTCAGGGCTTCTGGGCAAGTAAGATTTTATTTTTTCATTGATGAAAATATTTGTAAACTTATCTACAGTTTCATTTTTTTGAGTTTCATCTTCTGGTCTGGAAAACAATTTAAAATTTACTTCAATGATTTCTGAATCGTTCAAGTTTAATTTTAATTTTGGAAATTTTTGTTCAAAATATTTTGAGTAATATTCAGTCTCATACTTTTTAAAAGATTCTTTTAAATTTTCAGAATAATCATATTCGATTGTTTCAACATCTTTAGAAAGAGAATTAACAACAATCAAAGAATCTATTAATTGACCATTTGAATGTATTAAAATTGCTGGTTTAAGATCATTGGAATTTACGCCATATTTAATCTCTATTTTATCAGCATATTTTTCAGAAAAAAATCTATTGAACCCATATCCTAATGGATAAATCAAGTATTGATCAGAGGTCTTCAATAAATAAGCAAATTTTTCATTGCTTTTTTTGTAATCACTTTCCTTTAACACTAAATAATCTATTCCTTTTATGTCGCATTTGGTTTTAATTATTTTATTTTCAGATAAAAAAGCTTCTTTGTTTTCTTTAAATTTTTTTAAACTTTCCTTTTTATATTGCTCAAATTCTTGTAAATAAGCTTTGTATGAATCATTAAGTTTACTTTCAATTGGCAACCATTTCGAATAAACATTCCTTGTTAGTATCGAATCATTTAAGTCAGAATTATTTAATAGATTGAATGCTTCAAAATAATGCTCATTTAACAATGCTTCTTCAATCCTGTTTTTTGTATTAATTTCTTCCTGTTTTTTTTCTTGAAGCTTTCTATTAAATTCACTTACATAAGAATTATATTCATCAATTGTTAAACTTATTGAATAAACCTGTATTCCAGTTGAGCCATTAAGATTTACTTTAAGTGTTCGTTCACTTATTGATAATGTGAGAGAGCCTGCAATACCTCCATTTTTAGTGAGTGTCAAATATTGAGTTGAAATTCCTGACCATTGAGAAACATTAAAATCGTAACCATTCAATGCTACTCCTTTTAATTTCGGGCAAAAACGTATTGGACTACCTGAAGGAAAATAACGCTCTTCAGGACCAGAAACAAGCTCATTGATATAATATTCGTCGCACTGCCCAAACGAATAAACTGAACTTAAAAGTGTGATAATAAAAAATAGATACTTCATAATTTTCAATTGATTGATTTTAGTATGTTTTCATATTCAGAAGGCAAAACCCCTTCTTGATTGCATCTTGGTAGGAGTTGCTGCTTTAATTCATTGCATTTTTTTGCAACATCAGAATCGATGGGGAACCAATGGAAAACAAATTTGCTCAAAATGTATTGATCAAGAAATGCGAATTCTTTCCAGTGCTGTTCAGCAAAAAGAATGCGTTTTAGAGATGTTTCAGTACTTTTTTGTTGATTTATTAGTGAGGTTGGGAAAAATTGAATTAAAGTTTTTGAATTTTGAATTATTGAAAGACAAGATTCATTAAATCTCACATTTTTTCCTCTTAAAGTGATTCCTTCAAGTTGTTTTCTCATTCTTGAAATGGTATCTTCTTTTACAGAATGTCCGATATAAATCAATTCATCTTTGTATGCGAGAAAGAAAATACCAGTATCTTTAAACTTTGGAAATTCTTTTCGTTTAGCAAACTCCAAATTCTGCGGAAACACAGCTTTTGAATCTACTAAAAGTTCAAAAATTTCATCTGCGCTATACTCGTGTTTCATGCATTATACTTTCGCTTTACAAAGTTAGAACACGGCTTAAATTATTTCTGTTTTATTAATTCCATATTTGAATTATTTGTTCTATTTTTGAACAATTAATTCTGAAACAGATGATAGAACAACCGGAAATTAAAATTAAAAACTTGCGTGAATTAAGAAATTTTACGCAAGATTATATGGCAAAGGAATTGGGTCTTTCCACCCGTGCCTATTCCAAAATTGAAAGTGGAGAAACACAACTCACGATCAATCGGCTCAATGAAATCGCAACTATTTTAAATGCAGATCCGATAAAATTATTAGGATTTGAATACGAAAATATATTTAACAATTGCACACAAGAAGGAGACTACAATACAATCGGAACTTCAACGTATGAAATGAACGACAAGCTCATCGAACAATACGAAAGCAGAATTCGCCATTTGGAAGATGAAATCGTTTTTTTAAGAGCATTGGTGAAGTAGTTCTCGACAAGCTCGAACTACAATCGACAAGCTTGTTGAGCTTTTAATGAGCTTGTCGAATTAAGTCGAAACAAGCTTTTTCCAATTAAACGATCCAGTTTTAGAGCAAATACACGATGAGTTAATTCAAATTGACATTAATTCCCTGACTCCGGTAGAGGCGTTGATGAAGTTGCATGAGATTAAGAAATTGACGGGAGGATAGAAGCGATTTACCTAGAAACTTCAAAACAATTTTATTTTCACATTATATTCGTTTTTAATCAGCTCGATTTTGTATAAATTTTCCAATTAAAAGATTATATTTCAACCGATTTAATCTCAATTCATTTTGTGATATGTACCAAATACACTATTTTTGGTACATAATAAACAAACATGGGACAAAAAGCACCACATCAACCATTGGCAAAACTTCCACCTCTTAGAGAAAAAGTAGAAACTATTGAAATTCTTAGGCAGACGGCTAAATCAGTAGCGGCACTAGCAGAATTAAAAGGAATTGCTAAAACGATTCCCAATCAAGCTATGTTGATTAATGCAATTGTCTTACAAGAAGCGAAAGACAGTTCTGAAATTGAAAATATTATTACAACTCAAGATGAGTTATATAAAGCATTAACGATTAATCAATCACAAATATCCCCTTCTGCAAAGGAGGTTGTAGATTATCGAAAAGCCATTTTTAATGGATTTGAACTAGTAAAAAAACAAGGTTTTCTGCGTGTAAATGATATTGTATTCATACAACAAGAACTAATAGCTAATAATGCGGGTATTCGAAGTACGCCCGGAACAGTATTGAAAAATGATACAACGGGTGAAATCGTCTACACTCCACCTCAGGACAAAGTGGAGATTCTAGACTTGCTATCCAATTTTATTGAGCATTTTAATCGACAAGATGATCTTTCACCCTTGATAAAATTGGCTGTTTTGCATTATCAATTTGAAAGTATTCACCCGTTTTATGATGGTAATGGAAGAACCGGTCGGATATTGAATATTCTATACTTGATTTTGAACGATCTCATTGATGTTCCAATCTTGTATTTGAGTTCTTATATTATCAAACATAAATCTGAGTACTACCGTTTATTGAATCAAACCAATTTAACTGGTAATTGGGAAGAATGGATTTTATATATGCTTAAAGCAGTAGAAATCACTTCTATTGAAACCATAAATAAAATTAGTAAAATAAAAATTCTACTCGATGAAACCATAGTAAAGGTACAACTTCAAGCACCTAAAATTTACAGAAAAGAATTAGTGGAATTACTTTTTGAACAACCCTATTCAAAAATAGAGTTTGTGGTAAAAAAACTTGGAGTAGAAAGAAAGGCGGCTTCGCGCTATTTAAAAGAACTTGAAGATATTCAAATCCTTGAATCACAAAAAATTGGTCGTGAAACACTTTATTTGAATAAAGGACTCATTGAGTTACTGAAGAAATAAATGATTTCAAAAAAAGAATTAGAATAATTGCATTAGTAATAGTAAATCAGCCATCCAAAAAGAAATCAGCAAAAGCAGATACCGCCAATATGCAACTTAGCTTTTTCCAATTAAACGATCCAGTTTTAGAGCAAATTCACGATGAATTGGTGCAAATCGATATTAATTCGCTTACTCCGGTTGAGGCGTTGATGAAGTTGCACGAGATCAAGAAATTGACGGGAGGATAAGAATTAAAGCCTAATTTTAGATGGAATTAGTTTTAAATTAGACATTTTATAAATAAAGCATTTTGCAGGAAACAATGATCATTTGAGATTTAATAAAGACCATGAAAATCATCAAAATACTAGTTATCGTAGGACAATTGCTTCTATTGTTCGTTATTAACTATTATGCGATTCATTTAAAGCATAGTGCTAATCAAACTAGTCTTGACGTTTTGTTTTGCGGGACAATATTTTTAATCTTTGCATTAGTTGTTCTTATTGCAACTAGACTAAAATTGAAACTAATTAAACTACCAGACAAATTAATTCTACTCATTTTTTCATTGTTTATTTTCATCAGTTTAAATTTTTTCCTTTTTGACTATTTCAATTTTATGGTTGAGTATGACCGATGGTTAAAAAAAGGAACGCCCGAAAAACCATTTTGGTTTTAAGAGTAAAATAACTTTAGGTTATAACTTATTTAAAAAAACAAGCACATTATAAAGCCCAAAACCGCTAGACAGAATATATTTACCGTTTTAAAAATTAATTTGTTATTTCAATCATGAAACTGGTTATTCTTATGTTCCTAATTTCCATGGCTTCTCTTTCAAGTTGCAAAAAAGCTCACACGTGTACTTGCTTTAATCCGGGTGGAATTATTGAACAATTTCCAATAAGAGATTCTCAAAAAAATGCCGCTCAAAAATGCCTGGATTACAGTCAGAAATATCAAACTATTCCGATGAGCGAAACTGCATGTCTTTTGGATATGGAGTAAAAATCAGTTTTTATGGGATTTATTCTAGAATTAGCAATTTCAGTAATCATAACAACTAGTATCCTAATTGGATTTATTCGTATTTACTTTTTCAAAAAGAAAAATGAAGCTCTATTCTTGGGTATGATCAGCATGCTTTCGATTGGGTTCGGTTTTATCCTGCTTTTTCTTCAGGGACTGCCCTTTATCTACGGAACAGCCAATCAAACAGACCTATCTCATGCAAAAATACTTTTACTTCTTGCTGAGATAAACATTTATTCCGGATTAATCTTCGTTTTAATTTCAGTATTAAAATTTAGTGGATGGCTAATAAAAAATCGGCTTTTCAAAAACTAAATTCTTGACAATTTTTATTTTTTGCATGTTAGTCTTGCGATAACATTATTATCATCCGCTTTAACTGTTAATCGAATTATCGCAGTTAATACTAAAATCTAAGCAAGAAAATCGTATCTTTGCTGCGAAATTTCACCTATGAATTATAAAAGAATCCTTCTGAAACTTAGTGGCGAATCGCTGATGGGTAATAAACAATTTGGAATCGACAATGATCGTTTAGCAGAATACGCTACTCAAATCAAAGAGGTTGTAGAACAAGGAGTTGAAGTAGCGATTGTTATTGGAGGTGGTAATATTTTTCGCGGTGTTCAAGCCGAAGAAGGCGGCATGGATCGTACGCACGGAGATTACATGGGAATGTTGGCTACAATGATTAATTCAATGGCATTACAGGCCTCACTGGAATCAGCAGGAGTTAAAACTCGTTTAATGTCGGCGATTGAGATGCGCGAAATCTCAGAACCTTTTGTTCGAAGAAGAGCGGTTAGACACTTAGAAAAAGGTCGTGTTGTAATTTTTGGTGCAGGTACAGGAAATCCTTTTTTCACTACTGACTCAGCTGCATCTTTGCGTGCAATCGAAATTAGTGCAGATGTTATTTTAAAAGGTACACGCGTGGATGGAATTTACACAGCTGATCCTGAAAAAGACAAAACAGCGACCAAATTTGATTTTATTTCATTTGATGATGCATATAGCAAAGGATTGAAAGTTATGGATATGACCGCTTTCACCTTGTGTAAAGAAAATAATTTGCCAATTATCGTTTTTGATATGGACACTCCAGGGAATTTACAGAAATTAATTTCCGGAGAACAAGTTGGAACGATAGTTAGAAACTAATTCACTGAAAAATGACAGAAGATTTAGATTTAATTTTTGACGAGTTTAAAAGTTCAAATTCAAAAACCTTAATACATTTAGAAAACGAACTTTCACGTATTCGTGCCGGAAAAGCAGCGCCAGCAATGCTTAATGGTGTTATGGTGGAATATTACGGGTCGCCTACCCCAATTCAACAAGTTGCAAACGTTACTACCATGGATGCACGAACCATTACCGTTCAACCGTGGGAGAAAAACATGCTAAATGAGATTGCAAAAGGCATAATGAACGCTAACCTAGGCTTAAACCCACAAAATAATGGTGAAGTTTTATTAATTGCTGTCCCACCTTTAACTGAGGAAAGAAGACGCGATTTGGTAAAAAAAGCCAAAGCTGAAGGGGAGCATGCAAAAGTTGGGATTCGCAACAACCGAAAAGATGCCATGGACATGATTAAAGACCTAAAAAATGATGGGTTATCAGAAGATATGGCGAAAGATTCTGAAGATGAAATTCAACAAATCACCAACGGCTTTATAAAAAAAATTGACGACCTTCTTGAACTGAAAGAGAAGGATATCATGACGGTATAACGTTAATTAAGTTCAATTTTTTTGGGAATAATAAATACCTAAGTTAATCGAAGATCTATTTATTAAATTCCTTAATAAGAAAAGCCGCTTTAAAAATCTAAATACCCAAGTTTAAGGAGTCAATAAAGTCTTATCGCTTATTTAATCACCGCTTTTTCTTTGGTTTACCATACTTTTCCTGCATGGCTTTTTTATGATTGTAACGTACATTTACCTTTTTGTTCTTCGCTTTTTTCTCATGAAAGGAAGCTCCTTTATTTTCACGTTGAGGTAATTTTATGGATTTCTCAGGAATACTAATTTTTGGTTTCTCAAATTCTAATATATCCTTCACAAAGACAACATCATCAGGCACTTCCTTGAAAAGGATTTGTTGTTGCATGAATTCTTGAATCGCTAAAAGTATTGATTCATCTTTTTCAGAAACAAAAGTGATTGCTATCCCATTATTATCTGCCCTACCCGTTCTTCCTATGCGGTGTATATAATTTTCCGGACTTTCAGGAATATCAAAATTAATAACATGAGAAACATCCGTAACATCAATTCCACGTGCTATTAAATCGGTTGCAATCAATATACGAATATCCCCTGTTTGAAAATCTCGTACTGTATCAAAGCGCGAATTCTGTGATTTATTGGAATGAATAACTCCTATCTTATCGATAAAACTTGCTTCAATTTCATCAAATAATAAATCAGCTAATGTGCGTGAAGAAACAAATACTAAAATTTTAGAATTTACCCCTGTTTGTTCAATGAGATTCCGCAATAGGGTAACTTTTGAAAGAAAATTAGGTACTCGGTACCCCGTTTGATCAATTTTACTTAACGGTAATCCAGCACGCGCAGCCTCAACTCTGGCTGGCATTATTAAATAATCATCTAAAAATTGAGATACTTCCTCTGATAAAGTTGCTGAAAAAACCATATGCTGCCGTTTTGCAGGTAAAAATTCGAATATCTGCAATAATTGGGGTCTAAATCCTAGGCTGAGTGTTTCATCTACTTCATCAATCACAACTTTTTTTGCATGTTTCAATTGCAAGGAACCACTTGCAGCCAAATCTCGAATTCGACCAGGCGTACCGACCAAAATATCCAATCCTTGCAAAACCATTTTAGCTTGTGTACTCATATTGGCTCCTCCATACACGCCAGAAACAGCAACATTCATATGAGCAGTCAATTTCTCAACTTCACGCACCACTTGAACTACCAATTCTCTTGTAGGTACAATAATTAAAATTTGTGGATGAGGCTCTTTCGAAAATTCCCACATACAAAGACACGGCAGCAAATAAGCCAATGTTTTACCTGTACCTGTTTGAGCAATTCCAATCGTATCCTTTCCAGACATCATCACGTTGAAACTAGCTGCTTGAATGGTTGTAGGTGCTTCATAACCTAAATCATCCAAGGCAGACCAAAGTTGTTTCTTTAAATTTAAATCGCGGAAAGTCATAGAAATATTTTTTTCCAAAGCTACTGAGAGATTATTGAATGTTTACTTTTATTATTAAATAAAAAAACCCAGCACTTTGGTACCGGGTTATTCTTGTGACCTTGTCAGGATTCAAACCTGAAACCTCCTGAGCCGTAATCAGGTGCGCTATTCAGTTGCGCCACAAGGCCAATTTATTTATCGGGTGCAAATATAATAGTTTTTTATGAAACTTATTATTTTTTTACTATTCAATTAGTTTTTATTACCTTTATATAAAATTTAGCACTATGAAAAAATTATTTTTGGTTTTAGCATTGACCATCTATTCAGGTTCAATGATTTCTACGGCAATTGCAGCAAATAATGGAGCAACTGTTGTTTTAAATGATGATGACAAGAAAAAGAAGAAGAAAAAGAAAAAAGCTTGTTGTTCTTCTACAGAAGCAAAAGCTTGTCCTGCAAAAACAGAAACAAAGTCTTGTTGCTCTTCTAAAAAGAATTAATTAAAGTCAAAACTTTAAATGAATAAAGGCTACTTACATAAGATAGCCTTTATTTTTTTGTCTTATTGTTGGCGTTTTGAATGTAAATTAAGTTAATAGCCACATTATTTAGAACTACTATTCATTAATCAGAATTCCACAATCTGATTTTTCTATTTTTATACTTTACCTATACTATGGATACAATTGATGCCATTCTTTTTGATCTTGGCGGTGTCTTTATTAATATTGATTACCAAGCGACAATAGAAGCATTTGAGAAACTAGGATTTAATAATGCTGAACAATTATATTCCCAATCAGAACAGGCACTTTTATTTGAGAAATATGAAATTGGTGATATTTCAACTCCCCATTTCATCAATAATCTTTTAACTATTTCAAATTCTAAGATTAGTCCGAATCAAGTTGTTAAGGCTTGGAATTCAATGATAGGCGATTTTTCGATTGAATCTATTGCTGTTTTAAAAAATCTTCAAAAGAAATACAAGTTATTTATGTTGAGTAACACAAATAACTTACACATGGAACTTGTGAAAAGAAAATGGCAAGAAGTTGAAAATACCCCGTTCGATTCATACTTTGAGAAAATTCACTTTTCTCATCAATTAGGAATGCGAAAACCCTATCCAGAAACCTTTTTAAAAGTTTGTGATATCAATTTTATCAATCCTAAAAAGACCTTATTCATAGATGATTCTATTCAACATATCGAAGGTGCCGAAAAGGCAGGACTACAAACTATTCACCTAAAAAATATAGCTGATTTATCTTCTGTTTTAAACGCATATGGTATAAACTAAAACAGCGCCCTTCGGGCGCTGTTTTAACCAAACGATATACATTAGTCTTGTAACACCAATGGCACTGCATCGGGCTTAGCAAGAGCGTCTTTAATCTTTGTTTCTAATTCTTCTAATAATTCAAAGTTATCTGATAATATAGATTTCACTGAATCTCTCCCCTGCCCTAAGCGCGTTTCTCCATAAGAAAACCAAGAACCACTTTTTTTGAGGATATTTAAATCAACACCAAGATCAATAATTTCTCCCACTTTTGAAATCCCTTCACCATAGAGAATATCAAACTCAGCTTTTCTAAAAGGAGGCGCAACTTTATTCTTAACCACTTTTACTTTCACTCTATTACCAATGATTTCTTCACCATCTTTAATTTGAGTTGCCTTTCTAATATCAATACGAATAGATGAATAAAATTTAAGCGCATTTCCACCTGTTGTTGTTTCTGGATTACCGAACATAACCCCTATTTTATCGCGGAGTTGATTGATGAAAATACAGCAACACCCTGCTTTATTAATAGATGAAGTAAGTTTACGCAAGGCTTTAGACATTAAACGCGCTTGTAATCCCATCTGTGAATCGCCCATTTCACCTTCAATTTCTGCTTTTGGAGTTAAAGCTGCAACTGAATCGATAATGATTAGATCAATAGCCCCTGAACGAATTAAATTATCCGCAATTTCTAATGCCTGCTCCCCATTATCGGGTTGAGAAATTAAAAGATTAGCAACATCAACACCTAATTTTTGAGCATAAAACTGATCAAAGGCATGTTCAGCATCAATGAATGCTGCAATCCCCCCTTGTTTTTGAACTTCTGCAATTGCATGTATAGCAAGCGTTGTTTTTCCAGATGATTCAGGACCGTATATTTCTACAACCCTACCTTTTGGATATCCATTAATCCCTAATGCTAAGTCTAATGAAACAGATCCTGTTGGTATAACTTCTACCTTTTCTACAGGACTATCACCTAATTTCATTACAGAACCTTTACCAAAGGTCTTATCTAATTTTTCCATTGTAAGCTGCAATGCTTTCAATTTTTCTACATTTACTTCTTTTGACATATCGTTTGGTTTTTATTTTATTTACAGTACAAAGCTACTTCTCGAAGAACGTAATCTATTTACGTTCATGAAAAATTATTTCAAAATAGCCAAAATTTCTTCGGCATGCGCATTTGTCTTAGGCTTTGAAATAATGCCTTCAATGACTCCATTTTCATCTATTAAAAAAGTCATTCTATTCGTTCCCATATATTCTCTGCCCATAAACTTTTTCAAACCCCAAACGCCAAATTTCTCAACAATCTCCTTGTTTTCATCCGCAATTAAGGAAAAATTCAGCTTAAACTTATCCACAAACTTAGTGTGACTTTTTACAGAATCTGTACTAACACCAACTACTTCAATTCCTTTATCTTTAAGAATAGAAAAGTTATCTCTCAAATTACATGCTTGAGCTGTACAACCAGGCGTATCATCTTTTGGATAAAAATACAAAGCAACTTTTTTACCTGCATACCGATTAAGATCAATGGCATTACCATTCTGATCAACTCCATTAAATTCAGGGGCCTTATCCCCTACTTTCAAATGTGACATATTACTAACTATTAAAAATTAAACATAAATTGATGAAATTCTAATCAAATATAATGACTTTATTTTAATCAAAATACTTTTTTCAAAAAAAAATTAAAAATACGTATGCAAGGAATGAATGTCATCAATCTCAATTACCAATTTTTCAATGTTTTTCTTATTCATTTTTAATTGGTAGCCGCCTGCATAAATTGGAGTTTCTCCAATTTCCTCTTTCAACTGCTTGAAATAATTCTCCATGAATTTTTCTTCAACCGCCGTTAACCATGAGGTAACTAATGCTTTTGGCTTTAATTGATTGAAACATAGAACTAACGAATCGTAGGGCAAACTTTGACCTAAGTAAATCGTAGGAATATTTTTTTCGCGTAATACAAACTGATAAAACAATAAACTTATTTCATGCCATTCATGCTCAGGCAAATACAACATTACAGAATTATTATCATCCTGTGGAATAGGTAACTTATCAATTTCTGCGATTATCTTTTGACGTATCAAATTGGAAATAAAATGCTCCTGAGCGGGATTAATTGAACCAACCAACCACATAATTCCAATTCGATCTAAAAAAGGAACCAAGTGATTTGTAAATGTTTTCGATAAGCCTACCTCTTGAATAAGGGCACCTAAAGTATTCCGAAATAACTCTTCGTCTAAGGTAAGCAAGGCTAATATCAACTGCTCATAACTATCTTCAACCTGATAAACTTCTTGGATTGAAGTTACTTTTTCCTGTATTTGAGGAAAAGTTAAATTAGCAATATGCGAAATTTTTATACCGTGCTTATATAAAATACAAATATTTAATAGGATAACTAAATCCTCATCCGTGTACAATCGAATTTGTGTATCTGTGCGATCAGGAGATAATATATTATAGCGCTTTTCCCAAATACGAATTGTATGAGCTTTTACACCTGAAAGCGTTTCTAAATCTTTTATCTTATATTCTGCCATAGCGAATTATCCAACCTAATGAACGCCAAACAAATTCGCATAAAAAAAGTTCATTGACTGAAGCTAAATCATGAATTTTTTCTTGTTATTTCCTGAAAATGAGCAAAAAAGAAAAAATCCAAACCAGAACCTCTCATAAAATTGGCCTTTGATTGAATAAATAAAATTGGGAATCTAATCCAAATCCTCTACATCAAAATCAGCTAATTCCTCATTAAAATTCTTAATCAACAATGCTATTTCACTAATCAAAATGGCTTTTTGGTCATCTTTAACTCCTAACTCTAGGTATTCTTTCAAGTGCAATTGAGCTTCTAATATATCTGATTCTTCAAATGGACCTTCTAAATTTTCGATGATTGTCAGACACTCTAATGCTTCCAGATAATCACCTTCAACAGCCATTTCCACAAACTCTGCCAAGTAAAGACTGTAATCTAATCTGCTGTTCCAAATAGTGGATAACAAAATCTGACGAATGGATAAATTATCAGGATCCATAAGGATCTGAATCATTATTTCTTGTGCCTCTGGAGCGGTTAGGTTATTAAAAAAAATAAGGAGTTCTTCCTTACTTCTATCGGAGATATTTGCATGAAAAACGCTCACTAAAGAAGATAGGGCCTCAATTGTTAAAACAGTATCCAACTCTGCCAAATTCTTTGCAAATTCTTGTTCATTCCCTGCTTTTAATTTTTTTAAAAGCTCACTTTGTTTTATTAATTTACTTTTACTCATTTTAGTTTAGTTTTCTCACGAAATCAATTATCAAATTACCTATGTTTTCAAAAGCTGAAAAGGTTAAATTCTCGTATTTATCAAACACATCGTGGTAATTTTTATTAGAACCCATAGTGTATATAAAAAAGGCAGGCACACCAGCTTCAGTGAAAAAATAGTGATCAGAATTTGCAGCCGGACCGCGACTCTTTATTGCTTTAAGGTATTTTTTCTTCCGATTAATTTTAGTTAAGAGCTGAAATTCTTTAGGAAAAAGTGTAGCGTTAACAGCAGTAATCCCTTCCTCCCCACTTCCCATGATGTCTAGATTCACCAGAAATCGAACATCTTTTAACGGAAAAAGTGGGTTTTGCACATAATGCTTTGATCCAATTAATCCTGCTTCTTCACCAGCAAAAGCCACAAACAACATATTGAATTTTGTAGGATGATTTTTAAAATAATGAGCTAAATAAAACAACATGGAACATCCACTCGCATTATCATTAGCACCGGGAAAATAAGTATCTTTTCCCATCCTTCCTAAATGATCGTAATGTGCTGTAAAAATAACCGTTTTTGCATTTTTATTCTTTGAAGGCAAAAAGGCAACAACATTTTGAGTGCGATGAGTTTTTCTTAATTCTGAATCAATATTGACTTTAATTTTTTCAACCTGCGTTCCATAAATGGAATCTTGAAGCTGTAAATAAATATTTCGTGCGTTAATGGTTGAAACAGACCAGGTGAATTTTGAATTTACTACTTCAATTACAGGAATTGACCCAACCAGTTTTGAAAGATACTGACTTACTTTTCGAATGGTATCTCCTCCAAAACCAATATTTCGCGCAACTAATGCTGTATTTTTTGGCCAATTTTTGATGTTTATCTTTTCATTATATAATTCAGAAATAGACGCTTTTTTTAGTGTCAAATCGCCAGAATAACCATTACTAGACGGTTCAACAACAAAATGAATTCCAGGAATTAACTCACGATCATTTAGAACTACTTGCATCTCGCTTGGAAAGGTATTTACAGGAAATTCAAATGATTGGTAATAATCAAAATTTGAATACCCAGTCAACCCAATCTGCTTAAAGGTACTTGCAATATAGCTTGCAGCAATTGAATCACCACCATTTACGTAACCTCTTCCATGAAATTCAGGTGAACAAAGAATGGCTGTTGACTCTTTGTAATCAAATTGTTGGGCAAAAGAAATTGAGTAATAAACGATGGAAAAAATCCATGCGAGTTTACGCATATCGTCTTTTAATTTTCGCTACAAAATCAGTGATTGTTTCATTATCAGCATCTTCCCAATTATTGGAGGAAGCAAATTCGGCAATTTTCTCACGAGCAGAATCCAAACCTGTTCGTGCATCTAAAACCTTAACGGCATCTGAAAAAGCTTCGCTTGATCCACCAAACAATTCATTGATAAATTGCAAACGCTCATTTAAGCCAAAAGAACCTATTAAGGTATCTAATTTGGACATTGTAAAGCTAGAAGGTATATGACTTTCAATTTCTCTAATCTGCTCAACCCATGATCCCGTATTAACTGAATTTTGAACAGGCATTTCGCTGAACTGAACCTCAGGTGTTGGCCGTTCTAAATCATCTGAATAATCAATTATTTCCTCTTCAGTTGTTTCGAAAGAGTCAAAAATCATTTCTTCGGAAGATTCTGTACTTTCCTCCACGACATCCATTTGAATTACCGGGGCGGCCTCTTCAATCAAAACATCATCTCGTTCCGTTTCGACAGAATCTTGAACGTTACTTTCTATTTCAAAGATTGTAGTCTCAGGCTCTGGAACTGCTTCTTGTATAGGTTCTAGAACCGACTCTGCAACAACTTCTTCTTGCATACTTTCTTCATCTTCAAATGCAATTGGACTTAAATCAAAAGTAGGTTGTTCTAAAATTCCTTGTTCATAAACTTTATGACGTATCACTATAAGTTTTTCATACAGATCACGTGCAAGTTCAACCGTATATTCTAATTCAGGTAGGGTAATCGAACCATTTTCAATTTTGGAAACGTGTTCCAATATTTCATTTACTTTTGACTTCATCTTTTTATTTTTTCAACATTTGACCAAAGTTTCTAACGCAACGCTTGTAGAACGAAACGAAATTTCGACTTTTAACATTCAAAATTAAAAAAGAATATCAGTGACAAAGCAACTGAGTTTTAATTTTTCTTACACAATGAATGTTAACAACTAATAGCGTATGTTTTTAGAGCAATTTCCAACAGAAGGACGTCAACATGGATGGGTTGAAGTGATATGCGGATCAATGTTTTCCGGAAAGACGGAAGAATTAATTCGCAGAATCAAAAGAGCTCAATTTGCAAATCAAAAATTGCTTTTGTTTAAACCTGCCATTGATAATCGATACAGCGAAGAAAATGTAGTAAGTCATCAAGGAAATGCCTTACAAGCCAAAATCATTTCTAGTTCTTCTGAAATTTGGAATCATTGGACAAATGAGCGAGTTGTGGCTATAGATGAAGCTCAATTTTTTGATGAAAACATCATTGGAGTCGCAAACGACTTAGCAAAAAAAGGAGTTCGAGTAATTCTTGCTGGTTTGGATATGGATTATTTAGGAAAACCTTTCGGACCAATGCCTCAAATTCTATCGATTGCAGAGTATGTAACGAAAGTTCATGCAATTTGCGTTTCTTGTGGTAACTTAGCACAATATTCTCATCGAACTGCCGAAGAAAAGGAACAAGTCTTGGTTGGTGCTGTTGAGAAATATGAGCCACTTTGTCGTTCTTGCTTCAATAAAATCGCCCATTGAAATTAGGATTAACATACCAACAGTTTTGTTCGCATTGCAAAGGTAAATCAATTGAAAATTCGGAGAAAAAACTACCGATAATAGACCGTATCTCCTATGATTCGCGAAAAATTGTTGAAACAAAGAATACTGTATTTTTTGCATTGAATGGCACCTTTCGAGATGGTCATCAATTTATTGATTCTGCCTACGATCAGGGCATTCGCATATTTGTTGTATCTCAAAATATCGATGCGAAATTTTATCCGGATGCATTATTTATATTGGTTGATGATACATTAAAATCATTGCAAAACCTTGCATCGATTCACCGCAAAAAATTCAATTATCCAATAGTTGCAATTACTGGAAGCACAGGCAAAACAACCGTTAAAGAATGGATTTTTCACTTGATAAAAAGCGATAAAAGGGTGATTCGCAGTCCGAAAAGCTTCAATTCACAATTAGGTGTAGCACTTTCATTACTAGAATTAACAGAAGAATGCGATGTAGCTTTAATAGAAGCTGGTATTTCTGAACCGGATGAAATGTATGCTCTTCGGGACATGATTCAGCCGACTTTAGGTGTTTTAACTTCGCTTGGCAGATCACACGTTGAAAATTTTTCTAGTACATTAGAATTGCATCAAGAAAAACTGAAATTATTTTCAAATGTTGAAAAGACATTTATTGGTTCAGGAGTTTCTATAACTGAAAAGCAATTAGGTTCGATCAAAGGAAAAGTGATCAAGTCTGACTTAAGTTCTGATTTCTTAACTGAATTCCCTTTCAAGGATGGTGGTTCAGCAAATAATGCAAAATTAGCTATCGAAGTGGCAATTGCACTTGGGGCAAGTATCAAAAAAATAAAACAACAAGTAAGTACCTTACCAAGTCTTGCTATGCGTCTAGAAACCTTTGACGGAATTAACAATTCAACTATAATTAACGACACCTACAATCTTGACATAGATGCTTTGGTATATTCGCTTGAATATCAAAAAATGATTGCCAAGCGCAGAAAACGAATTGTAATTATTGGTTTAGACAAAGAAAATTCGAGTAAAAAAAATGAAATAGAACAAATTGTATCTCAATTCAAACCTGATGAAATTCATGTTGTAAATTCTGTTTCAGACGTCCCATTAGACTTGGGGAATTCGGTCATTTTAATTAAAGGAACGCGGAACGCAGGAATGGAAAAGGTTGCACAGCGTTACAAAGAAAAACGCCATAAGACGTTTGTTCAGATTGACTTAACCTCCGTGCGCCATAATTTATCGGTTATTCGTAAAAAGTTAAAATCTAAGACGAAAATATTGGCCATGGTGAAAGCACAATCCTATGGTTCAGGACTTGAAAAAATGGCGGCTTTTCTAGAACAACAGGGTGTTGATTATCTCGGAGTTGCTTATGTGGATGAAGGAGTTGAATTAAGAAAATACGGCATTAAAACACCTATTCTTGTCATGAATCCGGAGGAAGAATCTTTTGATTTATGTATTGAACATCAATTAGAGCCAGCTATCTATTCGTTCACCCAATTGGATTGCTTTATAAAAGAATTAATACTAGCAAAACAAAGTAGTTTTCCAATTCATCTTAAATTCGATACGGGAATGCGTCGATTGGGCTTTGAACCAGATGATTGGTCTGAACTGTTAGCTGTTATTCAAGCACAACCTGAAATTCGAGTGGCTGGAGTATACTCTCACCTTGCTGATGCCGACAATGTCAGAGATAAACGTTTTACCAATTTACAATATAAAAAGTTTGAAGAAGTTTGTTTGCGCTTACAAAACAGCTTAGGTAATACTTTTATCCGTCATTTATTAAACTCAGAAGGCGCATTTCATTTTCCTGAATTTCAAATGGATATGGTTCGAATTGGAATTGCCATGTATGGAGTTTCATCCAACATCAATATTCATAAATTACTCAAGCCAGTTGTTTCATGGCAGAGTGCAATTTCGCAAATTAAAACATTGAAGGTAGGTGAATTTGTGGGTTATTCAAGAACATTCAAAGCAACGAAATCAACAAAAATTGCAATAATCCCTGTGGGCTACGCTGATGGTTTTAAGCGAAGTTTAAGCAATGGAAAAGGTGGAGTTATTATTCAAGGGAAATACTGTGCAACGGTAGGTAGGGTTTGTATGGATATGGTAATGGTAGACGTAACAAATCTTCCTGTTAAAGAAGGTGATACAGTTGAATTGATTGGTGTTAATCAAACGTTAGAAAAATTAGCAGATACTCTTCAAACAATTCCTTATGAGGTATTAACTAGTATTTCCAAACGTGTTCATCGCGTATATTTGGAATGAAACTTTTGATATTGCTCAAATTCAAGCAAATAAAATAAATTACACATTTTTAAAAGTAACTTTTTCTTATCTTCGCTACATTCTATTGAGTCATTTTTGTGCTTAATTCAAAATTAAATATTGCTGTTGAGCTATGCTTTACTGATCCTGAGAAAGCATATGAAATTGCTAATGAGCAATTACAACACTGTGTGTTGAAAAAAAATGAACTCAGTATATATGAGGCAAAAATGGTTTTGGCTCATGCTAGTCAATTTATGGGAATGTATTCTTTTTCATACCAACTAGCGCAGGAATGCTTGAACTATTTCAATAAAACAAATGAAAATTACCATATTGGTTTTGTCTTGAATACACTTGGCTTTATTTTTAATTATTTTGATGATCATGCTAGACGTTTAGACGTTAACCTTAAAAGTCTAGAAATTAGAAAAAAAATTGAATGACATTGATGGTTATTCCCGTTCGCTAAATAATACAGGGGACACCTACATTAAACTTGGAAAATATTTGCAGGCAATTGACTTTCTGAAAGAATGTCTTGACGCAATGCCAAAGGAAAATTTGAGGTTACTGTGTGTTGCAAGATGTAATTTGGGCGAAGCCTATTATGCCCAAAAAGAGTTTGCTTTGGCTCAGGAATTTTTTAATAAATCAATTGAATCTTCTGAACAAATAGAGTTCTATCCTATAATTTTCAATTGTTATGTTCACCTAAGCATGATTAAACTTGAACTGGGAAATAATTCAGAAGCAAGAAAAAATCTTGATTTGGCTACTAAGTTTCTGAATAAGTATGACTCTACTCTAGAAGAGAAAGCTATTTTGAATAGGATTTGGGGGAATTATTACGAAAAAATAGATGATTACAAGAACGCAGTCAGTTATTTTAAAGCATTTTATTTTGCCGAAGAAAAGCTCAAGACTATAAAGCAAGAAAAAGAAATAAAGAGCATTCAATTTGCTAATGAAATTAATGAACTTAAATCCCAAAATACAAGTTTAGAGCAAAAAGTTTTTGAAAGAACAAGTGAACTTGAAACCACATTAAAAGATTTAACCATTCAAGAGGAATTTACTAGGAAAATTCTTAATTCAACACAACAAGCTATTTTGGTATTTGATATAAACGGTAAAATTCTTGATTTAAATCCTTCAGCCCAAAAACTTTTGAAATCTGAAAAACAACTATCGCTTACAAATCTTTTGTCTTTTGCAGATGAAACATCATTTAATCAAGTATTAAATCATTTGTTCCTTCCAGATTCGGAAGAAAATTTAAAATTTCAATTTGACATGACGGCTCAGATTGAAAATAAAATCTTATTTTTAGAAGTTTCGTTTACAAAAATTGAAGATGCTAACACGCAAAAAGGCATTGTTTTTATTAATGATGTAACCTATCGTGTTCAAGCTGAAAGAGAACGAAAAAATGATCTAGAAACTGAAATATCCATCAATTTATTTGCCCAAAGCTTATTCAAATCCAATAACGAAAGTGAAATACTATGGGGGCTAGCAAAGGACTGTATCTCTCGACTTGCTTTTGAGGATTGTGTTATTTACATGATTGATAAAAATACAAATGAGCTGGTTCAAAAAGCAGCTTACGGCTCAAAGAATCCAATAGACTTTGATATTCATAATCCTATAACAATCCCTATAGGAAATGGTATTGTTGGATCAGTTGCAAAAACAGGTATTGCTGAAATCATATATGATACATCTTTGGATGAACGATATATTTTAGATGATGACATACGTCTATCTGAAATCGCAGTGCCAATCAAACTTAATGATGAAGTAATCGGAGTTATTGATTCAGAACATCCTGAAAAGAATTTTTATTCTGAAAGGCATCTTCGTATTTTGACTACCATTTCCAAGCTCGTAGCTAATCGCATTGACAAACTTCGGGAACAAGAAGAAAAAGAAAAACTGCAAGAAGAAATTTTGCGAATAAATACTACACTTGAAGAACAGGTTAAACAAAAAACAAAGGAGAATATTGAATTGAATTTAGAAATTCAAGACAAGGAAAAAAGCCTAATGCTGAGTGAGATGGCTAGCTTGTTAGCTCATGAAATGAATACTCCTTTGGCGAATATAAAAAATGCCTCTCTTGCACTCAAAGACAAACAAGGTCATGAAATTCAAACACTAATTAATCAAATTGATCCAGCTTTAAAGATTACAAATGAGATAATTGCCATTTTAGACCAACCATTAGAATTAATAAGTTCAAAAGAACTTCGCATTAGAACTCAAAAAGTTTCACAAATAATTGAAAAGAAGAATCTAAATTCGCTTAAAAATTCTATCACCCTACTTGCTCGTTTAAATATTCAAAACGAAGACTTTTTAATCAGACTAAATCAAATTTCATGTATTGAGGATTGCTTAACGAAATTATTTAATACTCATCAAGCAAATGCATTTGTCACAATTATTAACGACGGAACAAATAAGGTCATTGAAGTAGTTCAAGAAGTACAATCGCTTCAAATAAAAAATACTATTGAACAAAAATCAACAATTTCACTTATTGAAACCATTAAAAAAGCTTTTGATCAATTCGGTCAAGAAATTAGTATACGTTCTGCGGAAAGTGATAAAAATATCACGAGTATTCAAGGAATATCTGGAAAATTACTTCAATTATGGAATGGTATTCATCGTATTGTACTCGATCACAGTACGAGAAACGAAAATACTAAGATACAAGTTGTAGTTATTGACGAAAAGTCAATAAAAACGATTGAACTCTATTATGAAAACTTAAATTTTGATAAAACAATATTTAATAAAAATGTCGATTTTAACTCATATACTTATTTCGACCATGCCATGAAAGTTCGCTTGAGTTTTATCAAAACAATTCTAGAAGAGCATGATGCCATAATTCGCGTAAATACTCAAGATGATACTTTGATTTTTAGAATTGAATTCAAATAAAAAAAGCTGTCTTCTCAGACAGCTTCATTTCTAATACCAATCAACTATTATTTGCTCAATTCTTGTTTCACCAACATAGAAATGATTTTTCCATCGGCTTTTCCAGCAAGTTTGGAAGTAAGTAATCCCATAACCTTCCCCATTTCTTGCGGTGATGATGCACCTGATACTTGAATTGCACTTTTTACCTCACTAAGAATCTCCTCTTCACTCAACATTTTTGGCAAATAGCCTTCAATAACTTTTGCTTGAAAAAGCTCATCTGCAGCTAAATCTTCACGACCTTGAGCGATGTATAAATCGTAGGTTTCAACGCGTTGTTTATGCAACTTCAAACAAATTTTCATTGCAACGTCTTCAGAAACCTCAGATCCACCTCCTGAGGTAGCTTCTAGTAATAATTTTGCCTTTATATCACGCAAGGCAGCTAAGCGATCTTTATCCTTAGCCAGCATTGCTTGTTTGATATCATTATTAATTTTCTCTGTAAATGTCATATTAATCTACATTATCATGTAAAAAGCTATTGCCTCTCAAACGTGTATTTCCATCTGAATCATCTGATAAACCAAATTTACTAACTTGTTTCTCAGTAGATGCACTTTCATCGGACAATTGAATATTGCGACGCACATATGCTGGCTCCGTTTCAAAAGCAGTAATGCCATCAGCCATCTTCAATTTAGCTGTATATTCTTTAATTCTATTAACTCTCTCTTGAGACTTCATTTGATGTTCCTCAGGACTCATTGCTGACCTTGGAGCTGGTGCTACAAAATCTGTTTCATCCTCTAATTCGTATTGAATTACCGGAGCTTGTGAAGATTCAACTGACGTTTCAGCTACAAATGGTGATGATTCGTCTTGTGAAACAGAAGTTACTTCCCAATCAAATTCAACTTCTTTTTTACTTTCATAGGTTTCATTTTTCTCAAAATTCACCTCGCTTTCCGTTTCATTTAAAACCGGTGAAATTTCTTCACTTACATCATTCAACTCATGAATTACGGTAGATTCATTAATTTCAATTTCTGGTGTTACAGATATTACTGATTCTACCGGTGTATAATTCTGAACTGGTGCTGAAACAGGTTCGCTAAATGAAGATAGCGATGATACATTATTCGATGAGAATGAAGATACCGGATTAGAAAGTGGAGAACTTATTTCTACTTTTGAATCTTCCTCCAAATCAATCATTTTTGCTTCCAAGGGTTTCTCAAGACCATGCACAGGAGTTGAAGCAACGGAGAAACCTGTCGCAATCAATGTGATGTTTAAATTTTCACCAAGTGAATTATCTAAGCCATGACCCCAAATAACTTCAGCATTTGTTCCAGCCTCGTTTTGAATGTAATCTGTGATAATATTAATCTCATCCATTGTCAATTCTGAACTTCCATAAGTAATGTTCAATAAAACATAACGTGCTCCATTGATATTATTATCATTCAACAAAGGAGAGTTCAAAGCAGATTTAATGGCATTCAATGCACGATCTTCGCCTGAAGCATGCGCACTTCCCATGATTGCGTGACCACTATTTCGCATTACCGTATTAACATCATTGAAATCAACATTGATGTAACCAGTAACTGAAATTAATTCAGCGATTCCTTTTGCAGCAACTGTTAAGATATCATCAGCCATTCCAAATGCCTGAGAAATTGTACAATTTTTACTGATTTGGTATAAACGCTCGTTATTTATTACTAGAAGCGTATCTACGTTTTGACGCATCTTTTCTAGACCATCTTCAGCTTGCTGACGTCGTTTTTTACCTTCAAAATTAAAAGGTACTGTAACTATACCAACAGTAAGAATACCAAGATCTTTAGCGACTTGAGCAATTACAGGAGCTGCACCTGTTCCAGTTCCACCACCTAATCCGGCAGTAACAAAAACCATTTTAGTTCCTTTGCTTAGCAACTCACGGATTTCTTCTATATTTTCATTGGCAGCATTCATACCTACTTCTGGCAGTGCTCCAGCGCCTCTTCCTTCTGTTAACGACGGCCCTAATTGAATTTTTAAGGGAACAGGAGATACATCCAACGCTTGACGATCTGTATTACAAACGATAAAATCTACTCCAATGATTCCCATGTTATACATGTGATTAACTGCATTGCTTCCGCCACCACCTACACCAATTACCTTGATGATTGAGTTGTTTTCTTTTGGTAAATCAAATTCCATAATATCTTATTTAGTTGGTATTTATATTCTTTGTTTTTTAATCTTCATCCTTGAAAAAATCCGGCACCTTTTCCCCTAATTTCGTAAACATTTTAGAGAAAAAATTCTCTCTCGGACTACCAGGATTCACTTTTGGTTTTTTTGTTTTATCTGCTGATTCTTCTTCGTTTGTGTTAACAGGACCAACCGTTTTTGCCTTACTCTGAAAACCGTTAAGAACCAAACCGATACCCGTTGCATAGGTTGGACTAGCCAAATGTTCTAACTGCTTGTTGGTATTAGCTAAATGTTCAGTTGGTAAACCAATTCGTGCATCCAAACCAGTTCTTAACATAACTAGTTGAGGTAAATGCTTTAGTTGAGAACCTCCGCCTGTAAGTACAATTCCAGCTCCCATTTTACTCTCATATCCTGAATTAACAATTTCATAATTCACGAATTCAATAATTTCAGACATACGAGCTTCAATAATTGATGCTAACATGCGAACCGAAATGATTTTCTTTTGTGAACTTCCTCGCACACCAGGTATACCAACAATTTCATTTTGCTGACTTTCCATGGGAGAAGCTGAACCAAATTTAACCTTCAATTTCTCTGCGTATTTGCGCATTATATTACAACCCTGCTTAATGTCATCTGTAATAATATTACCACCAAAAGGAATAACAGCTGTATGCCTTAATATCCCTTCATAAAATATCGCTACATCCGTTGTTCCTCCGCCAATATCAACTAACACAACGCCCGCTTCTTTCTCCTCTTCACTTAAAACGGCATGTGAGGATGCAATTGGCTCAAGAATAATCTCTTTAACTTCCAAATTTGCCATCTCAACACATTTTTTTATGTTTCGAACTGCAGTAACATTACCTGTAATTATATGGCAATTAGATTCTAATCTTGTTCCCGACATTCCAATTGGATCTTTGTACCCGGGATCATTGTCAATAATGTATTCTTGAGGAAAAACCGAAATAATTTCCTCTCCCGGCTTCATCACTAACTTGTACATGTCATCAATTAAGGAATCAATATCAATTTGACGAATTAACGCCTCGGCATCTTTTCTTGTAATCAATCCACTGTGCTGTATACTTTTAATGTGTTGGCCAGCAATCCCTACATATACTGAACGAATATTTAATTGGCCAGGAACCCTTGCTTGTGCTTCAGCAACCGCCGACATGATGGACTCAACCGTTCGATCAATATTACGAACATCGCCTCTAACTACTCCTAGAGATTCGCTTTTCCCCATAGAAATAATTTCAATCTTTCCATGTTCGTTTTGTGTCCCAACAAAACATGCAATTTTGGTTGTTCCAATATCTAACCCAACAACTACTGAATTCTTCATATCTTCTTTTTCTTGCAGACTATTTGTCCGTTGTACTTAATTGTAATCACACTGTATTTATTCCATCCCTCAAATGGCATTGCCTGTTCATAAAACACTTTAAGTTTACTGAACTTCTCTTGAACCTCTTCATCAGAATTTGCAGTCCCAAATTCAATGATTTGATCTCCAATCAATGGTACAAATACAAACTCACTTTGCTCATTTACAAACACTTGACCTATCAATGATTGGAACAAGGGATCTTTACAAACATAATTCGAAATTCGATACATATCATCTAATTTTCGAATACTTTTCAAGTGGTTATTGTTAATAATTTGAGTTACATTTTCTTGATTTAATCGGTCTTGAATATTGCCATTAAAAACAAGTACTCGGGCCGTATGAAAATTTGACGTTCCGATTTTATACCCTTCAGCATCAAGATAATACGTTTCATTAAACGAGTTAAAAATGCGAGCAATTGGAATTCTCAAAACAACATCTATACTCCATTCTTTTCCAATGTTTTTATAAACCTTAACAGATTTAACTTCCGACATTTTCAGGATGAACTTTTCTACCTTATTTGGATCAAGATCTTTTGTCATCAAACCTTTCGGCAACAAACCTCCCCTTTCAAGCCTTGTTAAAAGTTCATTTTTAGTCAGAAAAGCGCTTTCCCCTTGCACTTGGATAAAAATCTCTGGTTTAGCCAAAATTTGCTGCCTTTCCTCTTGCCTAACAAAGAAAATAAGCACACTCATCCCACTTAGAAAAAGGACAATACCACCTATTTTTAGCCATTTTTTCATACCTGTAATTGAGCTTCAATTTTAAGTTTAAGTTTATCCACGATTCGGTCAATATCCCCCGCTCCAATCGTTAATAAAACATTACAATTATCAACTGAAAACGAGTCAATCACATCCTGCGGCTGCAATAGTTTTTTATTGCTGTTTTCAATTTTTTCCAAAAGCACATCTGATGTGACTCCTTCCATCGGAAGTTCACGAGCAGGATAAATAGGCAACAAAACTACTTCATCTAATTTTCCTAATTCCACGGCAAAATCTTCCATAAAATCATTGGTTCGTGAAAAAAGATGCGGTTGAAAAATGCCAGTAACTTTTTTTGACGGATACATTAACCGAATTGAATCTATCAATGCCTTTATTTCCTTTGGGTGATGTGCATAATCATCAACAAATACAAATCTTTTATCTCGAACAATATATTCAAACCTTCTCTTCACTCCCTGAAAAGATTGCAAGCCTCTTCGAATTTGAACCTCATCCATTCCCATTGAAACAAGTAATGCAATACAAGCCAGTGCATTTTCAGCATTATGTATTCCAGGAACACCTAATTCAATATTTTCCCACACCTCAGACAAGTAATAAACATCCATAAAAAATTGGTCCCCCTCAATTCTCAAATTTTGAGCATAGAAATTAGCAGTACTGCTCGAAACAGAATAGGTAATTCTTTTTGCTGGCGACTTGAATGGTAGACCTTCCTTAACAATTAGAAAACCGTCTTTGCTAATTTTCTCAGCATACAATTGAAAACCTTCTTGAAATTGAGAAGCACTTCCGTAAATATCTAAATGGTCCGGATCGGCGGAAGTTATTATGGAAGAAAATGGAGAAAGTCTCAAAAATGATCTATCAAACTCATCTGCTTCAATTACAGCAAAAGGGCTAGATTCATCAATCAGTAAATTAGATTTAAAATTTGTAGAGATTCCTCCTAAAAAAGCATTACACTTCCAAGAACTTGTATTTAAAATATGCGCCAACATCGTACTTGTTGTTGTTTTTCCATGAGTACCTGCCACGCATAATCCTTTTAACTTTTGCGTAATTAAACCTAGTACTTCAGAACGCTTAAGAATAGTAAAACCAGTTTCTTTAAAATACTTCCATTCGGAATGATCAACTGGAATTGCTGGCGTTAAAACAACCAAAGTAGTTGATTTACGATTAAACTTTAGCGGAATATCTTCACCTAAATCCGTAAAATGAATTTCGCAACCCTCTTGAATCAATTGATCAGTTAAAGGAGACGGTGTTTTGTCATACCCTCCAACGGAATATCCTGTTGATTTGAAGTAACGTGCCAGTGCCGACATACCAATACCACCAATACCCAGAAAATAAATATTCTGAAAATCAGTTAATTGAATGGTTGTGGGTTTATTTACTTCCATTTTTTCTTTGCAATGGAAATACAAACATCTACAATTTGTTCGGCTGCTTGCTTTTTACCAAAAGTTAATATATTCTTACCCAGTTCCTGTTTCAAGGAAACATTTTCCAATAATTGCAAAGCTTCATTTACTAATTTTGAACGTGCAGATTGGTCTTCAACTAAAATAGCTGCAGACTCATTCACCAAAGTCATAGCATTTTTTGTTTGATGGTCTTCGGCAACATTGGGGGAGGGAACTAAAATTGTTGGCTTACCAACCAATGATAATTCTGAAACTGAAATTGCACCAGCTCTTGAAATCACAACATCAGCACATGCATAAGCTAAATCCATTTTATCAATAAACTGATGCAAATGAATGGAGGATAATTTCCTTCTGTCAACTGAAATAGCCATATCAGAATGATATAATCTTCCACATTGCCAAAGAACTTGAACATTGGCCTCATGCAGTTTTTCCATACCGTGCTTAATTGCCTTATTTAATGTTTTCGCACCAAGGGATCCACCAATAACGAGAATAGTTGGTTTGTCTGCATCCAATTTAAAATGTTCGATTGCCTTTTCCCTTTTGCCAATAATATCCACCATTTCTGCTCGGACTGGATTACCGGTATAATGAATGAGATCTTTCGGAAAAAAACGTTCCATATTGGGATATGCCGTACAAATTGCTTTGGCTTTGCTAGCGAGTAGTTTATTTGTCTTTCCAGGATATGAGTTTTGCTCTTGAATTAGAGTTGGGACTCCTAATAAATTTGCCATTTTCAACGTGGGACCACTTGCATACCCACCGACGCCTATAACGAGTTGAGGCTTAAAGTTCTTGATGATTTTTCTTGCTTTAAGAAGGCTGTAAATAATTTTAAAGGGGAGTTTTAAATTGCTCAATGTAAATTTTCGCTGAAATCCTTGTATGGGCAATGCTTTGATCTTATAGCCAGCTCGAGGAACTCGCTCCATTTCCATTTTACCCTCTGCACCTACAAATAAAATATGGCAAGTAGGAAACCTTCTTTTAATTTCATCGGCGATAGCTATTGCTGGAAAAATATGACCACCCGTTCCACCACCGGAAATAATTACACGCTCAAGCTTCATAACTCTTCAAATGAATTAACAGTTTTAGATTTTGATTTTTTTTGTTGATTGTATGCAATAGATTGCACTATGCCTATTGAAACACAAGCCATAATCAAAGCAGAACCACCCATTGCTAAAAGTGGCATATTTTGTCCTGTAACAGGAAAAACTCCTGTGCAAACCAACATATTTACAGATGCTTGAGTAAGCAATAAAATGCCTATGCCTAAACAGAGATAGGTTTCAAATAGCTTTTCTGCATTTAGCGCAACCCGTATTATACGATGGAGAAGAATTAAATAGGCAATGACAAGTACAACAGCCCATACAACCCCAAACTCTTCCACAAAACTGGCATAATAAAAATCAGCATAGGCCTCCGGAATATATTCTTTCAACTTGCCATCTCCAACTCCTTGTCCGAAAAAAGATCCATTGTTTATGGCTAAGCGTGCATTCAACGCTTGAGCATTTGAAAGAATATCTTTATCATCCTCTAATTTGTTAAAAATTCTATTCTCCCAGGTTTGATAACGAGGAAGTAAATTTAACCCAGGTGCCGCCTTGTGCAAACCCACAGCCATAATGCCAAGAAGCACAATTCCAGCAACTATAATTCCAAGTTTTTTAATAGGTACTTTACCAATAAACATGATCGTCATGCAAATTGCAAAAAGCAGTGCAGCTGTTGAAAAATTATCTTTGACAATCAATACACAAATTAAAGCAACAGGCCAAAATATATGCAGTATACCATCTCGCCAACTATTCAAATCATCTTCGTACTTGACTAACAGTCGCGACAAGTAAACAATAATAGCAACTTTGGCAAAATCTGAAGATTGAAAGGTAAGCCCTATAAAAGGAATTTTAATCCACCGCCCAGCATCGTTTATTTTTGAACCAAACAATAAGGTATAAACAAGAAGTCCGATGGCTAAGAAAAAACTGAATTTAGCCAATTGAGAAATGTATTTAGAGTCGCGTTTATGAATCCAATACATTGCAAAAAAACCAATTAACACATAGAAAAAATGCTTGTATAAATATTGGATGGGTGATCCTCCTTCCATCTTAACGAGTATAGGCACAAAACTATACACCGTAACCAACGAAAACGAGAGTAATATCAAAGACACCAGCCAAATCACAGGGTCACCTTTAAGATATTTTAGGTATTCTTTCATTTCACTTGAGCCATTGACAAATAATCATTAAAACGTTTTTTTTGGTATTCCCAATCCGATTTAGAATAGGTAAAAAGAAGAATAGATGGTTTAATTTTTAAACCTCTGATTCGATCAAAAGCTTCATTTAAATTAGAAACACTTGCAATTTCAACTCCACTCGATTTCGCATCAACCGTAGTGTCATCATCTAGAATGAGTGAAAAATGAATTTTATTTGTTAAAGCAATATTTAAATCCATTACTTCATTTCTTTCGGGGAAAGAAGAAATCCAAAAAATTGGAAACGGAAAAGAATCCATTGTAGCAGACAAGACTGCTGGTTTAGGATTTAGCCATGAAAAGACATCCATTCCCCATAACTTTCCATGAGATTGCATAGAAGAATCACCTGCTTTAAGCAAACCTTCCTTTCTTGCTTGAAGAATGGAGTTTTCAATTAGAGCTATTTCTTTTTCACTCATGTTAAGACTAAATTAGATTATAAGGAACGAACTGCTTGTTTAAATTGGTTACCACGATCCTCGTAGTTCTCAAAAAGATCAAAACTTGCACATGCTGGAGAGAGTAATACAGTTTCCTCCTTTTTTGCCAAACGATATCCCAATGAAACAGCTTCAGAAGCAGATTTCGCCTCTACAATCGTTTCAACTGTTCCTTGAAAAGCTTCGATTATTTTCTGATTTTCAAGCCCAAGACAAATTATTGCCTTCACCTTATCCTTTACCAAGGCCATCAACTCACTGTAATCATTTCCTTTATCAACACCTCCAACAACCCAAATTACCGGTTTGTCCATGCTTTCCAGTGCAAACCACGTAGAGTTAATATTAGTCGCTTTTGAATCATTAATAAACTCAATGCCGTTTACTTTTGCAACAAACTCCAAGCGGTGTTCCACATTGGTGAAGTCTTGTAAACTCTCACGCACTACATCCTTGCGGATTTCGAGTATTCTGGATGCTAAACTTGCAGCCAAAGCGTTCTGGGTATTGTGCTTACCCTTTAGAGCTAATTCATGAATTGACATGTTAAATTGTTTGTTTATGTTTATTATTATTTGTTCATTTGTTGCATAACCTCCATAGGCTACTTCCTCTTTTATACTGAATGGAACCAGTTTCATGGACACGTTTCTTTTCGCTATTTCTGTTGAAATAATTGGATCATCTTGATTATAAATGAACCAATTGTCACTTGTTTGATTTTGTAGAATTCTAAATTTGGAATCTACATAATTCTGCATTTCATAGTTGTATCTATCCAAATGATCTGGAGTGACATTGGTCAGTATGGCAATATCTGCTCGAAAATCAAACATATCATCTAATTGAAATGAACTGATTTCCAATACATAATAATCAAAATCATTTTCGGCAACTTGTTTGGCAAAACTTTGACCTATATTTCCAGCAAGACCTACATTAAACCCTGCTTTCCTGAGAATATGATGAACCCAAAGAGTAGTGGTTGTTTTCCCATTACTACCAGTGATGCAAATCGTTTTTGCTTTGCAATAATATCCTGCAAATTCAATTTCAGAAATGATTTTAACGCCCTTCGATTTCAGCGCAACAATTAAAGGTGCCTTATCCGGAATTCCTGGTGATTTAACCACTAAATCTACTGATAATATTCGCTCTTCATTGTGTTTACCTTCCTCCCATTCGACAGCGATTTCATTGAGTTTATCTCTAAAATCTTGTTTGATTTCACCTCGGTCCGAAACAAAAACAGTCCAACCCATTTTTAGAGCTAAAATAGCCGTTCCGACACCGCTTTCACCGGCACCCAAAATTGCGATATGTCCTGGTTCAATTGACATTATCTCAACTTCAACGTTACAATAGCAATTACAGCAAGTAGAACTCCAACAATCCAAAAGCGGGAAACAATTTTAGCCTCGTGTAAACCTACTTTTTGATAATGATGGTGTAAGGGCGCCATTTTAAACATCCTTCTACCCTCACCAAATTTTCGTTTTGTGTATTTAAAATAACCGACTTGAAGAATCACTGAAAGATTTTCAATTAAAAACACTCCACATAAAACAGGAATCAACAGTTCTTTGCGAATTGATATGGCAAAAACAGCAATAATCCCCCCTAAAGCAAGGCTTCCCGTATCTCCCATAAATATTTGGGCCGGATAAGAATTATACCATAGGAATCCGACGCAAGCACCGACGAAAGCCGAGATGAAAATCACTAATTCCTCAGCAAATGGGATGTACATTACGTTGAGATAATCGGCAAATTTTGCATTTGAACTGACATAAGCCAAAATAGCCAAAGCAATCCCAATTATTGCTGATGTACCTGTTGCCAAACCATCCAATCCATCAGTCATATTTGCACCATTAGATACTGCAATCACAATAAAAATTATGATAGGAATGAAAATCATCCACCCATAACTCTTCTCCCAATCACCAATTAGCCAATTGTAATTAAATTCATTTCCTTTAATAAATGGAATCGTTGTTGTCATATCATCGGTGCGAATCCACTTGTAATTTTCATTCGAATTATTGGTGTGTTGGTGAGTTACAAACTGCTCCCCAGCACTAAGTTTATAGTCTGCTGGAACGCGCTTATGAACTACAACGTCATCCGAAAAATAAAGAATACAGCCTACAATTAATCCTACACCAATTTGACCAATTACTTTAAATCGCCCTTTCAGCCCTTCTTTATTCTTTTTAAAAACTTTGATATAATCATCTAAAAACCCAATTAATCCTAACCATACAGTAGCTAAAATCATGGTTATCACATAAATATTATGCAGTTTAGCAAACAAAAGTGTTGGAACTAAAATTGCCCCTAGGATAATTAATCCGCCCATCGTTGGAGTACCTGATTTTTCGATTTGACCGGCCAAACCTAAATCTCTTACTGTTTCACCAATTTGTTGCCTGCGCAATAGATTAATAATTTTCTTTCCAAATAGAATTGAAATTACTAACGATGCGATCAAAGCTAAGGCTGCTCTAAACGAGATATAATCAAATAATCCAGCTCCGGGAATATTGAATTCATCTAAGTAGTTAAAAAGATAGTACAACATTATTTTCCAATTAAATCAAACATATTTTTAGTTATCTCAAAATCATCAAAATCGTGCTTCACACCTTGAATTTCCTGGTATTTTTCATGACCTTTTCCAGCAATAAGTATGATGTCATTCGGTTGTGACATGGCAACTGCAGTCTTTATCGCCTGAGCACGATCTGATATACTCAAGGTATTTCCCATTTTGTCAATCGGAACACCTTCCATCATCTGGTTCAAGATTAGTTGAGGATCTTCCGTCCGTGGATTATCTGAAGTTAGTATAACTTGATTGCTCATTTCACAGGCAATTTGAGCCATTTTAGGCCTTTTTGCGGAATCTCTATCACCACCACATCCAACAACTGTAAAGACTTTTTCATCTTTATTTCGAATTGAAGCGATCGTTGAAAGTACATTTTCAAGAGCATCTGGTGTGTGAGCATAATCAATAATAGCAGTGATTCCAGTTTTGCTTTTTAAATATTGAAAGCGACCAGAAACTGACTCCAACGAACTAATTACTTGAAGTAATTCTTGTTCATCCTGATCCAATAACATTCCAACTGCATAAACAGCAAGAATATTATACGCGTTAAATTCTCCAATTAATTTTGTCCAAACTTCTTTCCCATTTATTTGCAAGAGCATTCCTGAAAATTGGTTTTCCAAAACCTTAACCTTAAATTCTGCAGGTGATTTCAACGCATAGGTATATTTTTTTGCTTTTGAATTCTGGAACATAACCATACCATTCTTATCGTCACAATTTGTCACGGCAAACGCTGTCGAATCTAGCTCATCGAAAAAGCGTTTTTTTACTTTTATGTATTCAGAAAATGTTTTGTGGTAATCCAAATGGTCGTGGGTAATATTTGAAAATATTGCTCCAGTAAAATGTAAACCTCCTATTCTTTCTTGATGAATCGCATGTGAACTTACTTCCATAAAAACATATTCGCATCCAAAATCAACCATTTCGGCCAATAATTTATTTAGCTGAACAGGATCAGGTGTTGTATGTGTAGATGGGATTTCTACGTCAGCAATTTTATTAACCACAGTGGAAAGCAATCCACAAGCATATCCCAAATTTGAAAATGCCCTATGCAGTAAAGTTGCCGTCGTTGTTTTGCCATTTGTTCCTGTTACACCAACTAGTTTCAATTTTGTAGATGGATTGTCGTAGAAATTAGCCGAAGCAAGAGCGAGAGCATTGAGTGTATCTTTCACCAAGATTACAGTACAATTTTCTATAGTTAATTCTGGTAATTCCTGAACAACCACTACTTGACAACCTTTCTCAATTACTTGGGGTAAATACATGTGACCATCAGTAGTAGTTCCTCTGATTGCAAAAAAAACAGATAAAGAATCTGCTCGACGTGAATCAAATTCAATTTTCTCTACAGAAAGATCCATCGAACCACTTACTGATACTATCTCGATTCCTGAAAAAATATGTTCTAAAACTCTGCTCATTACTGAAGTCCAATTTCAATTACACCACCTTTAAAAACGGGTGTGCCAGCAGTCAATGACTGTGAAACAACTTTTCCGTATCCATTAATTTTTGCCACCATTCCTTGAGATTCAATCAAGAAAACGGCATCTTTAGCATTCATTCCCATCAAATTTGGAATTACATCCTTATTCACTGGCATATTCTTAAGTGTCAACTTATTCTCTTCAAGAATTCCTACTAACCAATCAGAACCATCCAAAAATGTTGCACGTATACTGAATGTTTTTAGAAGTGAAAGAATATCGGTTCTACTTCCATTTTTTACGTTAGGCACCTCCAAACTGCGTGGTCTATTTTCATTTATTGCTTTGTGATATTCTAAAGTTTTAGCGTACACTTTATTTGCAATGGCACCAAAAACAGTTCCTGCCACCGTTGCTCCTGTATATTCTACTTTTGGGTTTGTAATAACCACTATGCATGAATAAATTGGCTTGTCTGCCGGAAAATACCCGACAAATGATGCTTGATATGCTTTTTCATCTGCACCATATCCCTTTTTACTATCTAACAAACGCGCAGTTCCGGTTTTACCTGCAATGGTAAATTGAGCAGATTTAATTTGTTTACCTGTTCCATTTTTCATAACCCCTTCCATACAAGATTTTAGCAAGGCCACTGTTTCAGGAGAACAGATTTGATTATTCATTACTATTGGCTCAAATTTTTTAATCACCTCTCCATTTCGCCTAATTTCATGCACAAACTGTGGCTTCATCATCTTGCCATTATTCGCCACAGCATTGTATAAATTCAATATTTGAAGCGGTGTCATAAGTACTTCATACCCTATACCCATTGAAGGTAGTGATAGTCGAGACCAACCTTTTTTCTCACCAGGCCTATTAAATTTTGGTGTTGCTTCTCCTGGAAGGTCAATTCCAAGAGGTTTTGTAAGACCAAATTTGTCTAGTCGACTCAAAAATGCTTCTGGCTCAGAACGATAAGCATTGAATATAATTTGTGAAAATACATTTGACGATTTTTCAAATGCATGTTTTACGCTAATTTTTCCATATCCTTTTCCGTCATTTGCATCTTCGAAAGTTTTACCAGGAAACTTGTATTTCCCAACTGCCCTGACTGAATCGGTGATCTTAACTTTTTCATCCTCAAGGGCTGCCATTAAAGAAGCTAACTTGAAAGTGGACCCAGGAACCTCTGTTACGCCTATGGCGTAGTTAAGCTTTTCAGAATAATTTCCATTTTTATCACGCGTTAAATTTGAAATTGCGCGAACAAAACCCGTTTTGACATCCATCACAACAATACAGCCACTCGTAGCCTCTTGATCTTTCAATTGTCGCTCTAATTCAGAATGAGCCACCTCCTGAATTTCTTTATCAAAAGAAGTGACAACATCAGCTCCTTCAACTGCCTCTTTAACAATTTTGCCCGTTTTCTTCCACCCTGTAGAAATTCGTTGCTCTATTTCTTGCCCCGGACTTCCTTTCAAATAATCATAAAAAGCACCTTCAACCCCAACCTTTACAACACTTTTACCTTGATTATTAAAATAACCTAGCGTTCTACTCATCATATCTCCATTGGGGCGTTTACGCTCAATAGTTTCGATAGAATCAATGAGGCCACCTTTTAGTTTTCCCAATTTAAATATTGGTAACGCTGCTATTTTCTTCCGCTCCTCATTTGTAACTCGTTTGCGAATTAGCAAATAGCGATTACCTTTTTCGCGAGCAGTTCGAATTTCATCAAAATACTGGCGAGCTGTTTTGTCGGGATACATTTTTGCCAAGCCTTCACAAAGATCAGACAACTCATTTTGAAAAACTTTTTCGTCTATTACGGTAGGATCCATTCGGATATCAAAAAAAGAAATAGAAGTAACTAAAGGAATAAGATTCATGTCTAAAATCTCACCGCTACGTGGAACTTTACTCACCATTCTAACGGGTAGTTTGTCCTCTTTAAACGACAGAATTTTTCCTGCTCCTTCAAATTGAATGGCCACCGTATTATACAAAACCACGATCATCAAAATGATGAATCCAACATAAATTGCATACGCCTTATAAAAGATTTGTCTGCCTTCAGTCTTCATTCTTTTTCAGTCTTCGGTTTTTTAATTCGAATTACTTTTGTTTCGTTTTCATTTTCTTTTAAGGAGCTATCAAGTTTTTCTACCAACTTATAGCGCAAACCTTCTTCTTCTACTTTTGCTTTCGCCTCGACGTAATCAGCAGTAATTTGATCAACATCACGTTGAGCTTGATTAATGTCTTTCGATAGCTGCTTGCCGTAATAACCTTTACTGACTAGTATGAGCAATAGAAAAATCAAGAAAAAAATAAAGCCAAGATTGTCAAGCACAAAACCTTTTGTTAGGAACTCACCATTCAAAATCATTGCGAAGGCACTTTTCTTCTTTTTCGTAGCCCGCTTCTGATTATCAGAACCCGAATTTTCCTGACGACTGTCCTTGTCTATGTATTCGTTATCTTTCATTTCTTTCAGCTATTCGTAATCTCACACTCCTTGCACGAGAATTTAACTCCATTTCATTTTCATTCGGAACTATAGGATGTCTATTAATTTCGCGTAAGGGCTTAATCAAATTCCCAAAAAAATCCTTTTCCTCTTTACCATCAAAAGAACCATGCTTTAAAAAATTCTTAACCAAACGATCTTCCAAAGAATGGTAGGACATTACCACCAATCGACCATTATCTGCTAATAATTCAGCTGAATCAAGGAGCAATTTTTCCAATACCTTTAATTCTTCGTTTACTTCAATGCGAATGGCCTGGAAAACTTGAGCGAAAAATTTAAAATCTTTAAATTTCGGAGCCAAATGCTGCAGCACTTCACACAACTCAAAAGTTGTATCTATAGATTTATATCCTCTTTCTAAAACAATTGCTTGAGCGATTCTTCGTGCCTGATTTAACTCACCAAATTCTCTAAAAATTCGAATTAACTCCTGTTCCTCATACGTATTCACGATTGATTTGGCTGATTTTTCAGACCGTTGATTCATACGCATGTCCAGTGGTGCATTGGAGCGAAATGAAAAACCACGATCACCCTCATCAAACTGATGCGAAGAAACCCCAAGGTCGGCTAAAATTCCATCTACTTTTCGAACTCCTAAAGCCAGCAAATGATTGGATAAAAACGAGAAATTTGAAGGGATAAAATGAAGGTTATCCGCTTCCCACACATTATTTTTTGCATCGGGATCCTGGTCAAAAACAATCAGTTTTCCTTTTGGGGATAATTTTGAGAAAATGTGACGAGAATGTCCTCCGCCACCAAAAGTCACATCTACATAAATGCCATCCGGATTGATATTCAACCCCTCAATGCATTCATTTAATAGAACTGGTATGTGATACGTTGTATTATTCTCCATCATCCAAATTACCCATTACTTCATCCGCCAAATCGGCGAAATCGGCCATGTTCCCTTCGATCATTGCGAAGTATTTGGATTTATCCCAGATTTCAATACGGTCGTTATATGCAATCAACATAACATCCTGACCCAATCCAACACGATCCATGTGCGCGGTTGGAATCAAAACTCGACCAGCATTGTCCAATGCTACCAATTTTGCTCCTTGATGAAACAAACGGTAAAACATTCGATTCTTTGGTTTAAACAAGTTCATCTTTGATAATTTCTCGCTGATCTTTTCCCATTCAGTCATGGGGTACAAGGTCAAACAATCTTCAAATCCCTTATTCAACATAAAGTCTCGCTGAGACGCAGGAGGAAGCTGCTTCCGTAAACCGGAAGGAAAAAGAAAACGACCTTTTGAGTCCATTTTCACTTCAAATTCTCCTACTAATCCTGACATAGCTTAATAATGGGTAAAAATAGATAGATTTTACCACTTTTTACCACTAAAACTCAAATTGTTGAAAACTTCTAACGGAAGTAAGTAGTATTTTGTTTCATTACCCTAGTAAAATCCTTATTAAATATAGATTTTTAAAGTGGTGGTAAAAAGTGGTAATTTTATTAACTATCGGAAAAAACGGTGTAATTTCATCGCATAATAACACTGATAAACAAAGCAATGTTATTAACTTAAAGCCCTTTATTTTTTGTGCCTGAACGAAAATTGTAACTTCAAAAGTTATTAATTCATGAACTATGAAAGGACTTGCGATTTTTACTGGATTACTATTTTTCTTTTTACAATTTGGCTTTTCACAACCATTAGATTCATGGGATGAGCACAAAATGATTGTTCAACGTGAAAAACAAGTAAGTGAGATCATGCATATGGATGATATTTTCAACGAGCGATGGGATCTTTTGCCTCAGATGCACTATTGGAAGGTCGTTATGCAAATGAGCCCTGATTCATGTGTGGTTAGTATGGGTATGGATAAAAAAATAGTGAGTATTATACCATCAACCGAATGGAAAACTTTAACAACAGATGATCAAAAAAATAAAGCAAAGGAGAAACTTAAACTAGCGCTAAACATCCCTGAAAATGAAATTTTGAACGTTGTTATCGGTAAAAGTAATTTCTACCTTTTTGAAGCAGTTTACCCATCCTTAAATCATGGGGTTAAGGCATTTGAAAAATACAATGTCGATCCTTGGTACGCACAAGCTATTTTACTCATTGAAAGTCCTGGTCAATTAAAAAAATCTACAACGGGAGCTTATGGGCCTTTTCAACTAATGCCAGGGGTAGCTCGTGCTCAAGGTTTAATTGTAAATGATTGGAAAGACGAACGTAAAGATTTTGACAAATCGGCATATGGCGCAGCACGATTAATTTCTAGGATTTGTATTCCAGAGGCACGTAAAATACTTAAATTTCATGGAATTTCGTTTAACGAAACCGACTTATGGTTTCGACTTTTTGTGATGCATATCTATCATGCAGGAGCGGGAAACGTAAAAGCAGTGGTAGGAAAAATTGCTCCAAAACAAGGAGGTAAGGATCTAATTCTTTCCATGTGGAAAACAAAAGCTGCCAGTTTTGGAAATAGCTCACAAAATTATTCTCAAGTAGCAATTGCTGCTCAGTTAATTTTGCACGATATTATTTATAACAAATGTGAAACAATTTATCACTGTCGATAACTTATGCCTGGATAAACTTCAAGGAAATTGAATTCACGCAATGGCGCGTGTTTTTAAACGTAAAGCCTTCTCCTTCAAAAACATGACCTAAATGACCTCCGCATTCTGCGCATACAATCTCCGTTCTTTTTCCATCAGCATCTAATATCTGCTTTACTTTTCCTGGAATTTCATCGTCAAATGATGGCCATCCGCAGCCTGAATCAAATTTAGAGTCAGAATAATACAAAGGTGTTTCGCACTGCTTACAAATATACGTTCCCTGCTCGTAGAACTTATTGTATTCACCAGTAAACGGCATTTCTGTTCCTTTATGAAGTATTACACGCTCCTCCGCTAGGGTTAGTTTATTTCTTTTCATTATTTATCACAATTGATGAATGATTATCTTCCATTTTGGAAGGTACAATATGATAAACAACCTTGACGTCATTTCTGTTTTGAACTTCCTCTTGTTCCTTTTGTTGTTCTGCCAATTGACGAAGTCGTTCCAAATAAATTCCTTCCAAATCTGGCGGTTCTATTCCCATTTCTTTTTCAATTTCATACTGGTATTTTGGTCGTTTTGGACCTTCACTTCTAAAATAAAAGGCCAACCAGATACCGACAATTAACCCCATAAAATGACCTTGCCATGAAACCCGAGGCTCCATAGGGAAAATCCCCCAAATCAAGCTTCCGTATAAAAAAATTACAAACAAGGATAATGCTTGAAGCGGGAAGTAACGTCTAATAACTCCAGAGGCAAACAAGAAGCCAACTAATGCATAAATTACCCCACTCATGCCAATATGATAGGCCTTCCCATGAATGGCAAAAATCCAAACAAAGAGCCCTGTTAAAACCCAACTTGAAATAAAAACCCGCAATGCAACCTGCTTGTAGGAATAAAAAAGAGCTGTTACTAATATAAATGTTGGGACAGAATTATTGAAAATATGCTTAAAATCTTCTGTTGAGTGAATCAAAGGCATCAGTAAAATTCCTTTCAATCCATGAAACGTTTGTGCCAAGACACCCCATTTATACAATTCAACAGGCAGAATATAATCTACAATAAATACAAGCCACATCAAAGCAACAACAATAAATGCTGGAAAAACAGCATATTTCAAGGTTAAATCGAATGTGTGATTTTGTCGCATGCGCAACTTTCAAGTCAAAGAATATGCCCACGCAATTTTACTGACAGAAAGTCAGTTGAGTTGAAAAATTAGTAACTCGTTAATCCCAATCTTCTTCTTACGCGCTTCAATACGTCGGAAGCAATATTTTCTGCCTTACCTGCTCCAATTTTCAAGATCTCATCTATTTCGCTCTTATTAGACATCAAATAATCAAATCTTTCTCTTTCCTTCTGAAAACGTGCTAGAATCAACTCAAACAAAGCTTGCTTTGCATGACCGTAACCGTATCCTCCTTTTAAATAATTGTCAGTCATACTAGTAATCTCACTTTCATTAGCCAATAATTTATACAAAGCAAAAACATGACAAGTTGAAGGGTCTTTGGGATCTTCTAGGGCTTTACTGTCCGTTTCAATCGACATTACCTGTTTCCTCAATTGCTTCTCCGGAAGAAAAATATTAATCGTATTATTACGTGATTTACTCATTTTTTCTCCATCCGTACCCGGAATCAACATGTGGTCTTCTTGGATTTTTTCAGCAGGTAAAACGAAAGTCTCACCCATTTTTGTATTGAATCTCGCAGCAACATCACGCGTCATTTCCAAATGCTGTAATTGATCTTTTCCAACAGGCACAATCTCAGCATCATATAATAAAATATCAGCTGCCATTAATATGGGATAGGTAAACAACCCTCCATTCACATCTTCCAATCGGTCTTGTTTATCCTTGAAACTATGCGCTAAACTTAATCGAGAATAAGGATAGAAAGTAAGTAAATGCCACATCAATTCAGTAACCATAGGCACATCACTTTGACGGTAAAAAACCGTTTTTTCTGAATCTAATCCACAAGCAAGCCAAACAGCAGCGGTTGCATACGTGTTTTCAGAAAGCTCGTTTGCGTCTTTAATTTGAGTTAGTGAATGTAGGTCGGCAATGAACAAGAAAGATTCATTTTCTGGATTTTGCGACATTTCAATAGCTGGCAAAATTGCTCCCAATAAATTTCCTAAATGTGGTGTTCCTGTACTTTGTACCCCTGTTAAAATTCTGGCCATAGCTGGTTTTTAGCGAAATTAATCAAATTTAAGAATTAAGAAATCGAAAACGTTCGACTTTTACGTAAAGTTACTACATTTGACTATGCGAGTATTTGTGTTAATAGGTTCCTTTTTGTGGAAGGTATATATTGGAATCGTATTCGTAATTTTTGCCATTTTGTTATACCCTTTTTTTTTAGTTCTTCTCTGGCGTAAATCTTGGCGTAAATTCAGTTTTAAACTATTTATATTCTGGAGTTGGATGATGCGAATTTTTTGCTTTTACAACATTCGATACCTCAAAAAACAAGCGTTGCCTGAACCGCCTTATATCATAGTTGCGAACCACACATCCTATTTAGATATTTTTTTCATGTACTCCATTTTTCCGCAACATCCTTTTGTGTTTCTAGGGAAAAGTGAAATATTAAGCTATCCGATAATTCGAACATATTTTCAAGACCTAAATATTCCTGTTTATAGAAATGACAAAAGAAAGGCGGCCCGATCTTTTATCGAAGCCATTAAAAAAGTAGAACAAGGGTATTCGCTTGTCATTTTTCCCGAAGGAGGAATACCAGACGATGATATTCCACGAATGAAACGTTTTAAAGAAGGCGCATTTAAATTAGCCAAAAGTTGTAAAATCCCGCTAATACCCGTCACATTTACGAACAACTTTAAACTATTCTCAGATCCGACGCATCATCATGGCACAGCACGACCGGGAACTTCACGTGTATACATACATGAATACATTCCAAGAGAGAAGGTTATTGAAATGGAATTATCAGAATTAGCAAACTACTGCTTTCAGGAAATAAATCAACCGCTAATGGATGAATACCCTCGACTTCGAGATGAAAAAGCTCAATGACATGAAAATTTCTGGCTTTACATTTATTCGAAATGCCTTGATTTATGATTATCCAATAGTTGAGGCCATCAAATCTATTTTACCCTTGTGCGATGAAGTTGTTGTTGCGGTTGGTAATTCAGATGACAATACCTTGGGATTAATTCAATCAATTGACCCAACTAAAATTAAAATTATTGAAACAATCTGGGATGACTCTTTGAGAGAAGGCGGGAGAGTTCTTGCTGTTGAAACTAATAAAGCATTTCATGCCATTTCTCATGAAAGCGATTGGGCAGTATATATTCAGGGTGATGAGGTAATTCATGAAAAATACCACGAAAATATTCGACAAGCCATGAAGAAATGTTTGGATGATTCTTCAATCGACGGTTTGCTTTTTCGTTATCAACATTTTTACGGCTCATACGATTATGTTGGCTCTTCACCAAGTTGGTATCGCAACGAAATTCGGATTATTCGCAATAAGAAAGAAATTTTTTCATATCGGGATGCACAAGGATTTCGTAAAACTCCGAATGAAAAATTGAATGTAGCCTCAATTGATGCAGAAGTCTTCCATTACGGCTGGGTTAAAGACCCAAGAGCTATGCAACGCAAACAAGAAACATTCAATAAACTATGGCATGACGATGAATGGGTAGAACGCAATATTGTTAAGTCTGATGAGTTTAACTACGAAGAACATATTTCAGAGCTTAAAAAATTTCAAGAAACTCACCCCTTAGTCATGAAGGAGCGGATTAACCAAAAAAACTGGAAATTCGATTTTGATATTTCAAGAAACAAAACATCGGTTAAGGACCATTTTAAAAACTTCCTGTATACATACCTAAATTTTGATGTTAGTTATAAGAATTACAGATTAAAGAAAAGAATCTAAATTCGTTGCCGTTTGTTTCGTGAAATTACAATTGTAATACTTTGAGGAATTTGTGATTTTCAAGTTGCGGTTTTAACTTTTTCTTTTGCCGAAAATAGAAATAAATGAATTTCCCTTAGGCATCATGTTGATTGAGAAAAACAAAAAATCACAAATGGCTTTGTTGGCATAAAACAAAGAGACCTTCGGTTATCCAGATATTCTTAAGGAACAACAACGATATCCGATAAGGAAGCTACACCGTCAATGGTACAATCTGAGGGTGAAGGCGCCCTACTAATAATCGCATTAAAAGCCAATTTCAATCCTTTTTTCTTATAGGAATCCTTTAATTCTACCGGATAAATTTTACTTCCGACCACTATTCCATCAATTGTAGATTGGGTTATTTCAACATAGTAAGGACAACCAGATTCAGAAACATGTACAACTCCTTGACATTTTAAGGACTCGCCTTTGGTCATTTCTTTTTGCGTGCAACATGAACTAAATAAAAGAAGAAAAAATAAGACGGTCGTAGATTTTAAAATGAGTGTCATATAGTAATTTTCTCAAATATAAAAAAAAAGAGGCCATTGCTGACCTCCTTTCCTAATTTAACCTGTAGCTGTTAATTTAGATCCTGACTCATACAAACGTGAATCACTTGATAAGGTTACATTTTAGAAATAAAAAAAGTGTAATTAACAAATTTTTATGGATAAACATTTTTTACTAGGGCAAATTCATTTTTCTTCTAAACGTAAATTTGAATCCGTATATGTTACAACACTCATCCATACAAGCCCTCGTAAATCTAGTTGATGATCCCGACGATCAAATATATCAACATGTTCGTGGTGAACTAGTTAAATGTGGAACCACCGCTCTTCCGATATTGGAAAGTACTTGGGAAACTGATTTATTTGGTTCAAAACATCATGAAAGAATAGACAAAATCATTCAAGAAATTCAGTTTGAGGAAGTAAAAAAAGAACTCAAAGGCTGGCTTGAATCATCCGAGAAAGATTTAGTAAAAGGTGCTTGTGTTTTGGCAAAATATGAAAATCCAACACTTGATGAATCGGAAATCGTAAATGCCATTCAAAATATAAGACGTGATATTTGGCTTGAACTAAATGACAATCAGACAGCATTTGAAAAGGTTAAAATATTCAATAAAATCTTCTTTAACCATCACAAATTTGAAGGTGATAAAGAAGATTATTTTTCACCAAGCAATTCACTTATAAACAAGGTGCTTGAATCAAGAAAAGGGAATCCACTGAGTTTAGGTCTCGTGTATAGCGTCATTGCGCAATCACTTGATTTACCAATCTACGGAGTAAATCTCCCGAATCATTTTATTCTAGCGTATATGGACGTTAACGGTGTACATGCACAGAACGACCAAGAAAATGAATATGGAGTTCTTTTTTATATAAATACATTTTCAAGAGGTTCAATCTTTAGTACTGACGAAATAAAATCATTTCTCGATATCTTAAAAGTTGAACACAAAAGAGATTTCTACGAACCTTGTTCGAATACAACTATTATCCGAAGAATGCTGACTAACCTTATCTCAAGTTACCAACAGTCAGGAAAAGCTGAAATCATTGATGATTTAGTGGAATTGAGAGGGATTTTAGATTAATTAATTCCACGCCCGGTACCACCACCTTCGAATTTTAAATCCAAATTGATACCATTTTGGTTTAACCACTACATATCCAATTAGTTGCGTTTCCTTTATAAAATTCACATCAATCTCGATTGGATGAAGAGAAACTTGAATTTGAATGAATTCTCTTGGGTTTAGTTCTTTATATACCTGATACGCATTTCCTTTTCTGACAATAAGTGTGATTTGATCTGGGAAATTGCCTACTGGTATAGAGAATTTAAAATTACCAAGGGAATCAAGTTCGCTAAATAAATTAAAATGAGGTAGTTCAACGTATATATCTTGAATCCCATTTGAATGAGCTGTATCACGAACATTTCCAAGAATTATTTGATACGTCGTATCTGAATAAGTTTGAATTAATTCCGATTTAACTTCCGTAACTTGTGAATGAATTTCATTGGAAAAAGTAGCTAAGCTTCCCATAACCAGTAATGCTTTTAATCCAGGGAAATGAAATTGTGGATTTGAAAGATTTCGATTCAACTGATTTGGTGAGAATTTACCACAAATTTTAGTTGGATTAGACCAAAGATATTGTAAAATTTGACGGTCAGATTGATTTGTGAAATCTACGATTTTTCGCGAGCATTCGGCACAAAATCGAGTATTATCCTTCTTAAAAGCCATTTGCTCCCATTTCTGAGAGCAAGGCTCGGGAATTTGAAAATTCATGTAATTTATTCTTCGCTATTGTTCATGTTCCATTCGCGGTACAAATCAAAATAAGATTTTGTCTCCACAACAACAACACCTCCTAGCGTATCGCCATATTTTGCCGGTAAAGCGCCTGCATATACTTTCATGCGACCAATAGAAACACTTGGAACATTGAACACTTCATTAGCCTTTATTCCATCAATCATATAAACCATATCTCCTTTTCGCGCACCTCTGAATACCAACTCACCGTCATTTGTCATTTTGACATCTGTCGTCATTGTAGAAGCTAATTTTTTAACATCAAATTTATTTGGACTTTGTTTTATTTCCTTGGCTGAAAGTTCAGGCGCAGGCATTTCACCATAGCCAATTTTAATCCTATCACCAGATTTAACGGTAAATTCCTTGAATGTTTTTACACCGGATTTACCTTCAAATTTAATATCACCCGTATTAAAATAACCTTCTAGTGGAACATTGACATAAATACCAACCATTGTATCAGCCTTGTAAATGATATTCATTTTGTATTCACCTGCGGGTATACTTGTAATTCTAAATCGTCCATCTGCATCGGAATTAGCTTGGTATTTTTTACCTTGATCATCAATGAAACAACGAGCTCCATAAGCAGCTTGTTTACCATCTGACTCATAAATATTGCCTACTACATCGCCAAAAGAACCTTGACCAAATGTGGTTCCCATCACCGATAGAAAGGCCACGAACATCCATTTTTTCATACGTTTAATTTTTAGTATTTGAAGAATAGATGCAAGAAACAGAATTATTCCATAAAAAATTAAGAGTCCAATGCAGCGCTAACTGTTGAAATCTCACGATCAACCTTTTTAAACAAGCCTTGAAGTACTTTTCCTGGCCCAACCTCAATTACCTCTGTGGCACCATCTACCAGCATTTGTTGCATTGTTTGAGTCCAACGAACAGGAGCGGTTAATTGTAACACTAAATTTTTCTTAATCTCATCCGGATTAGAAACAGCATTAGCCGTAACATTTTGATAAACCGGACAAATTGGTTGATTAAATACTGTTTTTTCGATGGCTGCTGCCAATTCTTCTCGAGCCGGCTCCATTAATGGAGAATGAAATGCCCCACCAACTTGCAAAATCAAGGCTCTTTTTGCACCTGCATCAGTCAATTTAGCGCATGCTTCTTCCACCGCAGATATGCTTCCTGATATCACTAATTGCCCTGGACAATTGTAATTTGCCGGAACAACAACACCTGAAATTTCAGCGCAAATTCGCTCCACTACCTCATCTTCCAATCCAAGAATGGCAGCCATTGTAGAAGGTTCTATTTCACATGCTTTCTGCATAGCAATGGCGCGTTGAGCAACCAATTTTAAACCGTCTTCAAAAGAAATACATTTGTTAGCCACCAACGATGAAAATTCACCTAGTGAGTGTCCTGCAACCATATCTGGCTGAAAAGATTCTCCTAAACAGGTTGCTAAGATTGTTGAATGAAGAAAGATCGCAGGTTGAGTAACTTTAGTTTGTTTCAACTCCTCATCAGTTCCTTCAAACATGATCTTCATGATATCGAATCCCATGATTTCGTTTGCTTGATGGAATAATTCTTTGGCTTTCGCTGAATTTTCATAAAGATCTTTGCCCATGCCTGAAAACTGAGCTCCTTGACCTGGAAAAACATATGCTTTCATTTTCACTATATTAATTAATTTTTCATTTCTAGTTCCGTTTCATCAAATCGAATGTTAAACGTCTCCAATTCGGCTAAAATTGGTTCATATACATCCTTATTTACCGGTAATGTAACTCCTTTCTCCGTTAAAGTTCCATTTAAAATCATTTTTGCCGCAATGGCCACTGGCAAACCAACCGTATTTGACATTGCTGTATAGGTTTGATCCTCTCCGATATTTATCATCGAAGAAACAATTTTATAACGCGTTGCATTTTTTGTGTATTCAAACTCATGATACATGACCAACATATCTTTATCATTTGCTTCCAAAGATAATTTTCGCGTCAATAATTTCTCCAAAAGTTGAGCTGGTGTAGCGTCTGGCATACCAAATGATTCATCTTTATCAAATATTCCAAGGAATTCAAATTGATCATACAAATACATGCGATCCTCACGCAAGAACATTTTGAATTTATCTTCAACCGTAATTCCGTAATGATAAGGCAAAAATGCATTTAAAAAACTTCTAGGCGTTAATGTTGCTGAGTTACGCATTTTGTAGGTGTCATCTGTCATCCCCAATTCACAAAACACATTAAATCCTTTGCAGAAATTTGGTCTTCTTAAGGTTCCACGATACAACGTAGGAATCGAATCTAAACCATATAACGATCGATAAGAAAGAGAATCGCGATTGGGATACCCTTCAAATTTTCCATATTCAGAAATGCTAATACGATCCAAGCGATCAAATAAGCGATTGTAAGGGATATACTTATACTCGTCATTATGAATAAAAGACGCTGCTCCACCTTGACCAGCTAAAACAACATTTCTTGGATTCCATGTGAATTTATAATGCCAAGGATTGTTATCACTTTCTGGGGCAATTAAACCACCACAAAACGATTTAAAACTTTCTACAGTTCCTCCTTTGGCTTGAACCTCATGAATAATTTTCATGGCACTCATGTGATCGATACCTGGATCAACACCAATCTCATTCATTATTACAATTCCTGCATTGCGAGCCTCTTCATCCAAATCATGCATTTCAGGAGAAATGTAGGAAGGTGTTATAAGATTCACGCGCAAATCGATACAATCTTTTGCTACTTCAACATGAAAACGAGCTGGAAGCATGGAAATAACAAGGTCTGAATCACCTAATATTGGTCTTCTTTCTTTAGGATCTAGGGCATTAAATGACAAAGCTTCTCCTCGAGGATGTCCTCCGATTTTTCGTTTTACCAAATCAATATCTTGATCTACAATTTTTATGTGCCAGTTATTTTCCTCAGCTCTTTCTAATAGGTACCGTATAAGAGACGAAGCAGATAAACCTGCTCCCAAAATTAAAATCGTTTTCATGGAACAAAGTTAAGAATGCTCTTGAATCAAAGGGCGAATAATCCGAACTAATGTTTCTTCATCCCACGGTTTTGAAATAAAACATGTGAGCAAATTATCTGAAACTAATTCATCAACAGATAGTTGGTTAGCCTGCCCCGAAAGCATTACACAATTCAAATCAGGATATTTTTCTTTGATTGACCGAATTAATTGAGCTCCTGTCATTTTAGGCATTTGATAATCAACAATTACAAAAATTATGTCAATTCTCTCCTCAACTAATGCACTAATTCCATCCAGAGCCTCATTTGGATCTGTGAAATATTCAACTAACGTACATTTTTGATTAATGATTTTACCCAACTGAAAACCCAACATTTGAAGGATGTAAGGATCATCATCTACACAAACAACGGCGTACTTAAATTCGGTCATAAGCAAATGTAACAATAAATTTGGTAGATTGTTCATTTGAATTTACTTCAATTATTGCATTGTGCTCATTTAGAATGTTTTTGACGATACTTAGACCTAATCCTGAGCCACTTTTTTTGGATTTTGTTGTATAAAACTTCTTGAACATATTATCCATTACATCGTCCTGGATTTTCGGACCGTTATTCTCAAAAACTAATTGAATTTGTCCTGGTTCAACCGTTGAATATATTCCAATGAATTTTTCTTCTTGTTCATCCATTGCTTCAAAGGCATTTTTAATGAGATTAGACCAAAGCTGAAATAATTTCACATCATAACCAACCATCACTAAATTTGGATCAACCTCAAATTTTAAGTCTACATTTTGCCTTAATTCATAGTTAAAAATACCCAGCACTGTTGCTATATTTTCTCGAAGATTAAATTCTCTTTTTTCGTTTTGAGATACTTCACCCTTAATAAATGAGCGAACATCTTGTACAACTTTCACTGCTTTATCACTTGATTTTTTAATTGTTTCCAATTGAGCAGCAGCCATTTGCACTTGGTACAAAACTTCAACGAACAACAATGGATTAGAAGATGAAAAAATTTTTTGAATAAAATCACTTTCACTCTTATTAACACGTGCTTTTACGAGGAAATCTACCATTTTTTCTTGAATAGCCCCATCCAAATTTGGATAATCAATCGAGATTTGACTTAACATCTCAATCTTCTCCTTTCTCAACTGCAATCCACCAACAAACATTTCTGTTTCAACCGTTTCAACCCTATTATGTATCAACTCCAAATCTTCTTTTGATAAACTGCTTAACTCATTTTTCAGGATAGAACTCAACATATATCTCACGTTATCTGCCCCTACCTTAATTGTTCCCAATGGAGTATTTAAATCGTGCGCTATACCTGCTGAAATCTCTCCAATAGTTGCTAATTTCTCTTGCTCAATAATATTTTTTGATAAATCTAAATTCCTCTTTGTATTTTCGGCTACACGTTGCTCCAAAGAAGCATTAACCTCTTCAATTTTTTGTTTTGACTGATTTAATTCTCGAATATAATCTAGCCTTTTATAGACATTTATCAACATTTGAGAAAACAAGACCAAAATCTCCTTTTCTTCATGGCTAAATACCCTAAATATTTTAATTAAGTCAAATCCAACAAATCCTACTAATTTATCATCATCATGAACCGGAATTGTAATTAAACTCTTTATCCCTTCTGTGACTAACAATTGCTGAATATTTTTATCTGTTAGAGCACTTGAATCCTCGACAATTACGAATTCTTTATTTTTATGCTTTTCTAACCAATAAGGCATTGTATCCAATTGAATAATTTTATAATCATTCATTTGAGGTTCTATTCCTTCCTCTACCCACTCGTATTTATACTCACAATAGCCTTGATCGAGGTAATAGTTAAAAATATAAGCTCTATCTGCCTTAACAAACGTTGCTATATCACGCAATGAATCTAAAATGGTTTGATCAAGTTGATCTACTGGTAAATTAATATACTTTGTAGAAATTCTCATCATCAAATCTTGCAGCAACGATTTTTGATTTATCGTTTTTTGAGCCTCAATCATTTCAGTTATATTGTGCAAATAAGCCTGACTTCCTATAAATTTTCCATTTTCAAAGAGTGGAATTGTTTTTCCTCTCAGATCAATATTCTGCATTTTCATAGAAATAAAAACACATTCAAGATTATTTATTGACTCTCCTTGCATTAATTTAGGCATAACCTCTTGAAATTCTTCGAGTGTTTTATCGTCTAAGAATTCCGTTATATTTCTTCCAGTAGCCTCCTCTGATGAGATGCCAATATTTTTCAACCAGGAACGATTGGCCCACAAAACATTTCCGCGTTCATCAAGTGTATGAATCATTTCAGCAGCGTTATCCAAAATTCTTCTGTTCTGCTCTTCACTTTGTTTTAAACGATTCTCATCCTTTATTCTCTCGGTTACATCAGTCTCTACTGCAATATAACTAGTAACTTCTCCATTTTCAAAAACAGGAACGATATTCAACTCCAACCAATATTCTCTTCCATTTTTACTTCTATTTAATATTTGTTCCTTTACAACTTCATTTCTGCTTAATGCACTATTTATTCTTGCAATTGTAGTTGGATCCGTTTTTTCAAACTGAAACATTTTTGGGGTTTGTCCAATCAATTCATGCAACTCATATCCAGTTATCTCACACAAACTTTTATTAGCATACAGGATTTTTTTGTCCTTGTCGGCAATTAAAACGCCATTCAATGCGTGCTTGGCCACTAATGAAAGTTGGTTGTTTTTCTTAGTTCTCTCAACTACTTGATTTTCTAAATTTTCTAAAATTTCATCGTTTCGTTGGCGTTCAACTTTCAAACTTTGAAAAAGAGATACAAGCGTATTCCCCAATTCTTCAACCTCAGTAGCAGCCGTTGAAAAATCTTTTCTGAAATCTAGCTCCTTGTTATTCTTGATCGCAATGGATAAACTATTGAGACCTTTTATTGGCATTACAAGTCGCTTAGCAAAGACCAAAAATATAATGGCTGAAATCAGAAAAAGAATTAATAAAATAAGGTAAAGTGGCAAATTCAAATTAAAAATAACCTCATCAATCTTTGCCTTTGAAGACACAATGTAAATCTCTCCGCTAATTAACTCTGTTTTAAAAGGAAATTTCTGCACTATATATTGGGCCGAGTCTAAATTAAGAACAGAAATTTTTGAATTTACAGGATTAGAATACTGTTCTATTTTTTTTCCTTGTTCATCTTTTACAACAACAGCTACTTTTTCAAAATCATCGCTACTTTTTGCTAAATCAAGTGCTTTTTTCAGCCCATTTAAATTGTCATTTTCAACAGATAGTTCAACACCTAACGCAATACTTTTTGCCAACTCTTGCAACTCGGATTTTCTATTCTCAATATATATTTGTTCCTGTTTAACAGAATAGTAATATGCTATTACTACTAGAATGCAAGAAAAAAACACAACAAAAGGAAACCAAATACGAAAAACTAATGATTTCATGCTATTTGATTTGAATTATATATTGACTTGGACAACTTGTTCCTATCTGAACAATACCAATTGCACCGGGAGTTTTCTTCACATATTCTACTACTTCTGAATCAGAGTTAAAATACATGGGCGGGTTTGCTCTCCCCTGAAAAACAAGCGATAACCAATATTTTTTCACCCCTTGATGCGTAGTGCTATAAACTAATTTGGCAAGTTTTTCTGCTTGGGTCGACTCTGAGGAATGGAGCACAACCTTAACAGATTTGCCATTACCCCATAGTGTGTATTTCGCTTTGAAGTATGATTTAACTTGTGCTTGTGTGAGCTCTGTTACACCTGTTGTATTTCCAATTACTTTATAATCTGAGAAGGTCTGACTATAAACTAAGGTTGACCAAACTAAAAGCTTTACCAGTATCACTAATCTAAAAGCCATATGCAAATTGTATTTTAAAGTCAATACCATTCGAAGGTGCATGAGAATTGTTTAAGAAATTGGTCGAATAACCTAATTGGGCCTTTACATTCAACATCTCAGAAAATTCATAGCGATACCCCAACCACATGCGCATTACGTCATAATGATATGTAAACAAATCATTTTCAGCAATAGAAATCCAATCTAAAATGGCATAAGGAACATGTTTATCCTTGATGCGATAACCGTAATAAGTGTAATTTGAAAAATTGTTAGCTTGACCCAAAGTATCGGTATGTGTGTAGTTGTAAACAAATTCATTTAAAAACTCATGTTTTTCACCGAAGTGAGCCACAGATTGGCTAAGGAGCTGGTAATGCAATTTCCCCGTGTATTTATCTCCATGAACATGAGACGGTGCGGTGCTATGACCGCTATGTACACCCGTTATGGAAGCGTCAGTTAAGAAATCATAATAATAGGACGCACCAATTCTCCAATTATCGGTTGGTTTAATATGGAATGCTAAGGTGGTTGAAGGAATAATTTTATCATCAGATGCATCCGTTGAACTAATTCCATTACCAAGAACTATGTCGTATCCAAAATTCCATTTACCCAAATTCTGACCTTGAAATTGAATCCCTAAATTGTGTAATGGAACCAAATAACTAAATGAAGTTGGACGATCAATTGAAGGAAAGAAAACGCGTCCGTGGTGATATACATCGTTCCAATAATTTACCGGAGTATGAATTTTACCAATAATGATCGAATGATTTTTATAATAATCAATTTTTAAGCGAGCCCTTTCAATACTTGCAGCAAAAGAAGTGGGAGAACCTTTCGCGTAACGCACTATGAATTCACCTAGAAAACTTATTCGGTCATTAAAGTAGGAATTAACAAATAAATCATGTTCTCCCAATTCATAAAAGTTCAAATTGGCATTTGTTGACTTGTTTAAGTCGTGACTGTATACATAATTCATATGACCATAGCCGTTTACAACCCCCTTCATACGCTGAGAAAAAAAGAATCCACATGAGGATAAAAAAAGTGTTAGAAAAAAGTATTTCATAAATCAGTCTTTGTTATTAATTATGGGTTTTAATACTTGAAACAAAGTTGCTTCATCCCATGGTTTATGAACAAAACAGGTTAGTAGTCCATCTTGCTCCAATTCAGCTACTTGAACGGTATTTGCTTGGCCCGAAAGCATTACACAAGCTAAATCTGGTTTTTTCAATTTGATTGCTCGAATTAATTGTGCACCGTTCATTCCTGGCATTTGAAAATCAACTAGAATAAAAATTACATCAATTTGTTCTTCAAGTAATTCATCAAAATTGTCAAGAGCTAGTTGAGGACTAGTAAAATACTCTAATAAGGTACACTTGGTATCAATAATTTTCTCAAGTTGAAAACTCAGCATTTGAAGAATGTGCGGATCATCGTCCACACATATAACTGCATATTTTAAATCGTCCATCATTTCTTAAACTTGACTATAAATTTGGTAACTAACTCATTTGAAAACAACTCAAGTTCAGCATTATGCTCTTGAATTACACTGCTAACTATACTTAAGCCCAATCCTGAGCCATTTTTTGACGCTTTTGTGGTAAAAAATTTCTCGAAAATTCTATCCTGAATTTCTTGTGGAATTTTAGGACCATTATTTTCTATACTAATTGTAATGTGCGTATCCGTTTGTGAGGAAACTATACGAAGGAGACCTCGTTGCTCAATATCACTCATTGATTCAATTGCATTTTTTATCAAATTGGACCAAAGCTGGAAAAGCCTAATATCAATACCTACAATACTAAGACTTGAATCAACCAAAAATTGAACATCCGTATTACGTTTTAATTCGTAATTAAAAATATTCAAAACTGTTGCAATATTCTGCTGTATATTGATTAAAGTTTTATCAGATGTCTTCTTATCACGAATAAATGATCTTAAATCATTGATGACTTGTGACGCTCTTTCACCCGATGACAAAATCGTATCAACAAAATTTCTCGTCATTTGAATATGGTATATCAATTCTAAGAAATCTTTGGAATTTGCAACGGATACGATAGATGAAATAACATCTGTATCATGAATATTGACTCTATTCTTAACCAATCCCATAGCCAATGATTCGATTTCACCGGAGCTCAAGTGGGAATAGTTTTCCTTTAAAAACGCTTTGAATACCCCTGTTTCTTTTCGCTGTTGTAATCCACCTACAAACAACTCAATTTGTGTTTTAGAAGCACGTTCGCACGCAAATCCAATTTGCTCAGGGGTGCATTTGTAAATTGTATCGTGAAACAACGTTTCAAGCGTGTACCGAATATTCTCTGCACCGCTTTTTATGGCTCCTAGTGGTGTATTTAAATCGTGTGCAATACCCGATGCTATTTCACCTATTGTTACCATTTTTTCCTGATCAGCAATGGACTTAGCAAGTTCTAGGTTCGTTTTTGTTTTCTCCTGAACTTGTAGCTCTAAACCTCTATTAATTTCCTCAATATCGCTTTTAGCCTTTTGGATTTGCCTTAAATAATCTGCTCTGTGCGAGACATTTACCAATATTTGAGCGTACAATTCTAATAAATCTCGTTCTTCTTCTGAGAAAATTCTCAACCCTTTTACTGCATCAAAGCCAACAAAACCAATGCACTTATTTCTATCCATCATAGGGATGGCAACAAGACTTTGAATACCCTGAACTTCTATTAACTCTCTGAAAGTTGACTGTGGTAGCTCTTGCACATTTGGAACAACAATTGACTCACCTCGAGAATGTGTTTCAACCCAAATTGGAACATCACTGAAAGATAGGTTTTGTAAATTTTCAATTTGCGGCTCTATTCCTTCTGCACACCATTCATGCAAATTCGAAGTAGTTTCTTTCTCGTAATTATAATCAAAAACATACACTCTATCCACCTGTACAAATTCTCCAATTTCTGCCATGGATTTATTGATAGAATTTTCAACTTCGTTTAGAGGAATATTGATATAGTCGGAAGAAATCTTAACCAATAGTCGTTGTAAATTTGCTTTTCTTTCTAATTCTTCCTCTGCTAATTTTCGGTCTGTTATTTCATGTCGAATAGATAGATAATGGCGTATTTCCCCATTGAGATCAAATACCGGATAAACAATTGAATCTACCCAATATAATTCTCCATTTTTTTTCTTGTTGCAGACTTCAGATCGCCAAATTTCTCCTTTACGAATAGTCGCCCACATTTCTTTCCAAAATTCAGGTCGATGATGACGCGAATTAACAATATTGTGATTTTTACCAATGAGCTCTTTTTCGGTATACCCTGAAACTTCGCAAAATTTAAAGTTTGCACGAATTATTGTTCCATCCGAATTGGCAATAGAAACCAAAGCACTTTGATCGAGTGCATCTGTTATTTCTTTCAAATCTTTGTTTTGAGCTGCAATCGTTTCTTCAAAATTCTTTCGCTCGGTGATATCTAATTCAATAGCTATGTATCCTTCAAGATCTCCTTTTGCATCAAAAATTGGCTGAATATTAAGACTTATCCAATAAAGACTGCCTGATTTTGTAGCATGTAGAATCTCCTCTTGAACTGATTCATTTTTTAATAAACTATTATAAATTCTTTCAATTGTTTCTTGATTTGTACCTTCAAATTGAAAAAGCTTCGGACTCTGGCCAATTAACTCTTCTAAAGCATATTCAGAACGTTTTATGATAGCCTCATTTGCCCAAATAATTTTTCGATTTGCATCTAAAATCAATACACCATTTGTAGTATTTTTTGCAACTAAGGATAAACGACGAATTTCTTCCTCGGATTTTTTACGTTCAGTTATGTCGCGAGATGCGGCGATAAGATAACCCGCCCCATCAATTTCTTCATAAACTACATTTACCTCAACATCAATTTCCTTACCTGTAAATTGATTACTATTTACTGATTCAACATTGAATACTTTATTTTCTTTTAAAAATGCTAGATGATTATCCCAAATTGTTCGCTCACTAAAGTATTTTTCAAAATCACTGACATGGTAATTCTTAACATCTGATTGATTTATTCCCAACCTTTTCGATGCGGTATCATTCACATAAACCATATTTCCAAATTCATCTGAAACCTGAATGGCATCCGTAGTTTTATTCAAAAAGTTTTCGAGTAATACAAGTTTTTTGTTAGATTCGATGAGTTTATCTTCAGCTATTTTCGTTTTTGTAACCTCAATTCCATAACCCACTACATATTTAATAACACCATTCTCATCCTTTAATGGGCCAATTCTTCGATAAATCACTTGACGATTTCCATTAGAATCAACTAAATCATCATACCAGTCACGAAATTCACCCGTATTAATCACATCCTTAAACAATGCCCGTCTTTTATCAGCCATATCAGTTGGGACCCCCTTAAGTTTACAATAGTCATAATCATCTTTTCCTATCATAAACTCTCTAATCTCTTTGTTCTTGATTCCTTGTGGATTTACAAAGACATATTTGTGTTCGGAAGAAAACACAGCAATATCGGAAGGGATGGCATTTAATACAAATTCATAAAATTGTTTTTGACTTTCAATTTTACTATTCAGTTCCTTGAGCTCATGTTCTTTTTGCTCTACTTGATAAATATAGTTAGTAATGTCTGTTGCATAAATATTGACATAACCATATTCAGAAACTAGTCTGAGTGACACATTGTAATGCCTGTTATTTCTCGTTAAAACTAATTTGACGATGTCTTGTCCTTGCTGAATCATCGAGCTTAAGCATAAATTAAGCTCTGGATCCTCTACTCCTTGATCGGAAATTCCAAAATCACTTAAAAAAGTTTTTTCCGAAGCTTTGTTATTATAAGAAACCTTTAAATCAAGATTCAAACGAACGATTGGATTTGGATTTTCTGCAGGAAAACGGGCCAAGATATCAATCCTGTTTTGTGCTTCTTCTAATTCTTTGTTACGCTCTTGCGCTTTTAATAAAAGATTTTTAGAATCTGCCAAAGAACGATCTGTGGTCTGTTGCAAAAATAAATATTCTGCAATGTAATCGTGTTTGGCAAAATCATTCAAAGTCAGGTTATACTTACTAAGATGAAAATTGGCGTTTACAACTGGAACAACCGATAAGATTAATTGATCAGTAAGGCGTTTAAGAGAAAATTTAAATCGTTGTTGACCATCAATCGATTGAAAGAAGAACAAACGAGAAACAGGTTCTTTTTCTGAATTTATCCAATCTGACCAAATAAATGGTTTCATAAATTCGAAAAACTCAAAAACACTCTTCCCTTCTTTGAGTAAAGGTTGGCATTTAAGCAACTTCTCCCCCAATTTTTTTATTAGTCCATCTTGATTGACAATAAGGTAAAATGGGTTATTAAATTCTAATGAATCGAGAAATATACTTTTCTCTTTTTCTAAACTTTTATTTTTTCTTCGTAGTTCTAAGAGATTGATAACACTTTTTGAAAGAGTTTTTAGCCCCTCTAATTCAACGGCAGTTATTTTCTTGGGTTGATCATCAATAACACAAAGAGTACCAAGAGAATATTCATCCTCGTTAACCAAAGGGATTCCTGCGTAGAAGACAATATTTGGATCTCCTTGAACTACTGGACTATCCTTAAAACGCGCATCTAAGCGCGCATCCTCAATTATAAATGGTTCATTAGGTGAATTTATAGCATGAGCACAAAAAGACAATTCTCTTGGCGTTTCGGCTACATCAATACCAATTTTAGATTTAAACCACTGTCGATCAGTATCGACCAGGGTAATTAAAGCGATTTTTGTACCGCAAATTTGAGCCGCTAATCGGGTAAGCGCGTCATATTCCTCCTCACCCAAGGTATCAAGAATTTGATAACTGTTTAATGAATTTAATCGTTCATTTTCATTAGGTGGAAATGGAGGAGGCAGCATTTTTAATTTACCACTTAATTAAGAAAACATGACAATCATTAAGATCATTTTTCTCTTGGATTTGCTCCACAGAAACCACTAGATCGAATCGTTTACCCAATCCTTTAATCAAACCATAAAGCATTGGTACAAGCCCAGCTCTGTGAGAACGGTATTCTAATTCAACAGAGCGTTCAGTTTCATTACGTGTAGAAAATTGAGGAGCTGCCAACTCGGGCATTATGTTGTTAATGCGATAATGCAACATATCCAAATTACTCAGAAACTCAACAAAAGAGGAACCCGTTAAGTCCATTAAATCTCCATATCCCTCATCAGCCGTGTAAAGTATCCAATATTCACCAAAGGCCTCAAGTACATCAGCGGCATCAGCCTTTAACACCATTGAAGCATTTTTCACCAAATCATATGTCAATTTATCTGGGTACGGATTCATACCGATAAATTCCTCGTCGTGAAAATCTGAAAGTCGACAAATCTCCTTCCATTTATCCTCACCGTGATTCGTTACCACCAAATCCTTAATTGCCTTATTTACCAATCCGTACATAATTACCGTAATTTATTTAGTATGAAATGCAAAATTGCATGAAATAATTGTCTTTGGTCCTTATACTGTAAATCTATTATTAGGTTATACGTAGAACTACTTAGTTGGTTCTAAGAATTTTTATGCAAATATGAAAAGTATCTATTTTGAAGGTGCCCTTAATTACTATCTAAAAAATTGATATATTTAACTTTTTAATATTAATTTTAACAAAACCTTTTCAAAATGAATAATTTAGAATTTTTTAAGTCTTGTTTAAAAAATGAATTTCAAGCTACATTTGATATAATATCAGCCTTACCTGCAGATCAATTGGACTACCGTCCTCATCCAAATAGTAGAAGTGCCTACGAAATTGCGGAACATATCATTGCACACGCGTATGATTTTGGAGTGATTCTTACCGAAAGAACATGTGATGAGTGTCTAGAATTACCATTTAATACTATTGGCGAGGGTGCTGAGAAATTAAAACTTTATTGGAATAAAGCTTTAGAAATTCTTGATGGCATTTCAGAGGAATCATTTAATACCACTCCTGTGGATTTTTTGATAGCCGGAAAAATGTTTGCAACTATTCCTAGAGGGGCGATGATGTGGTTTTTCTTAAATGACGTTATTCACCACAGAGGTCAATTAAGCGTTTACATTAGACCAATGGGTGGTAAAAACCCTGCGGTTTATGGATACAGTTTCGATACAATGCAAACTGCATAAATTAGTTGATACAAAGCCGATTTGCAATGTTCTGCAAGCCTCTACGTACAAAGATATTTATTATAAAAGTTCGTTTTTATGCTTTGCTTGTAGTAATGAATACTGCGCTCAGCCTATTTTCTCAAAATAAAATTTTTGTTGCTACCGCTCGCTTAAACAAAAATACAATTGCTTACTCCAAAGAAATCTCTTCAGATGTTGAGTTTGTTGATTTTATGAATGTTAAATTCGATGAAAGAGATAGTCTTCTTAAAAAATGTTCAGGGCTGCTCTTGCTTGGCGGTCTAGATATCCACCCTGCTCGTTTTAATAAAGGTGAACTCAAAAAGTATTGCGATATTGATGAAAATAGAGATACAATTGAATTTGCTCTATTGCGATGGGCAGACAGTTCATCAATGCCAATTCTAGGAATTTGTAGAGGAATGCAGTTTATTAATATTTATTTTGGTGGTGCGCTTTGCGTGGATATACCATCCTTCTGTTCACCTGCAATGAAAAGCGAAAAGCACAGAGATCCTAAACGAAAAAAGGATGTCTATCATAATGTTACCATTTCAGAGAATACTAAATTATCGGAGTGTTTTGGTCCAAAAAAAACTATTCTTGTTAATTCCTTTCACCACCAATGTGTGGGAGAACTTGGCAAAACACTTAAAATTTCTGCAAAAAGTCCCGGTGGAATTATTGAAGGAATCGAAAATGATGATTCTCAAAGAACTTCCTTTGTATTAGGGGTTCAATGGCATCCGGAACGTTATTACATTCAAGACTCGGATAATTTAAAAATTCTTGAAAAATTCTTTCTCGCAGTGAAAACTAAGAATTAAGTTTTGAAGGTTTTATGCTAAACTCATTCTTTCATTTTCTTTCACTCCATTCAAAACTTTGTGTAATTTTAGCTTTTAAAATCAAGGTATGAAATACGATCGAATAGACAGCTCACTTTATGTGCAAAACAGACAAAAATTCACTCATAGAATGGAAAAAAATACACTTGCTGTATTTAATTCTAACGATATTTATCCAATAAGTGCGGATAGCACCATGCCTTTTCAACAACACAGAGACATTTTATACCTATCCGGTGTTGATCAAGAAGAATCAATTTTAGTACTTTTTCCAGATAGTACGAATCCTGCTCATCGTGAAGTGTTATTCTTAAAAGAAACGAGCGAACACATTGCTATTTGGGAGGGAGAGAAACTCACTAAACAAGCTGCATTTGACACTTCAGGAATTAAAACGGTTTATTGGCTGCAACAATTTCCAACGATTTTTAAACAAATGATGGCCGAGGCTCATGGAATTTACCTAAATACCAATGAGCATTTGAGAGCCAATACAGAAGTCGAAACAAGAGAAGATCGCTTCATAAAAAAGGTAAGACAAGATTTCCCAGCGCATCAAGTGTTGAAATCAGCTCCCATACTACATAAAATTCGATCAATCAAAGAATCAATTGAGCTCGAATTGATGCAAAAAGCCTGTAAAATTACGGAGGCTGGAGTTAGAAGATTATTGCAATTCATCAAACCGGGTGTATGGGAATACGAAATTGAAGCTGAGTTAGCACATGAATTTTTACGCAATCGTTCCAAAGGGTTTGCATATACACCGATCGTTGCCTCTGGAAAAAATGCCTGTGTTCTCCATTACATCGAAAACAATCAGCAATGCAAAGATGGCGATGTGATTTTGTTAGATGTTGGTGCAGAATATGCCAACTACGCTTCTGATTTAACAAGATGTATTCCAGTAAATGGGCGTTTCACAACGCGCCAAAAAGAAGTTTACAACGCTGTTTTACATGTAAAAACGGAAGCTCAAAAGTTATTAGTTCCAGGAATAATCATGGCAGAATATCACAAGCAAGTTGGTTTATTGATGGAAGAACAATTAGTTAATCTGAAATTAATTTCACTTGATGATATTAAAAATCAAAACCCAGAATGGCCGGCTTACAAAAAGTATTTCATGCATGGAACATCCCATTTCCTCGGACTTGATACGCATGATGTTGGACTCTGGAATGAGCCGATTCAAGCAGGGATGGTATTTACTTGCGAACCAGGAATCTACATACCCGAAGAGGGATTAGGAATAAGACTTGAAGATGATTTAGTTGTTCAAGAAAAAGGAGAACCGTTCAATTTAATGAAAGATATTCCACTCCTACCTGAGGAGATTGAGGACCTAATGAATTCATAATCGTGTTACATTTTACGGTTGAAGGAAAAGGTAAAACATTAGTTTTTTTGCATGGATTTTTGGAATCGAGTTCCATGTGGTCATTTCTTCAGTTAAATCAACTGAACGCACAATCTATTTTTATTGATTTACCCGGTCACGGAAAATCAGCTTTAACAGATAATTCAGAAAGCCCGAGCATAGATTTTATGGCAAAGGAAGTGCTTAAAGTTTTGAATTTTCTTGAGATTGATTCTTATTCTGTAATTGGTCATTCCATGGGAGGATATGTAAGTCTGAAGCTGAAAGAAATGGATTCACGATGTGAAAAGGCTGTTTTAGTAAACTCAAATTTTTGGGAGGACACGGAGCAAAAGAAAAAAGATAGAATTCGGGTGGCTGAAATTGCTTTTAAGGCAAAGAAAATGTTCATTCATGAGGCGATTCCTAATTTGTTTGGAAAGCCTGAAAATCACGCAGAAGAAATTGATGTATTGATAGAAGAAGCATTAAAAATGGCACCCGAATCCATTGCTTATTCAGCACTTGCGATGCGGGAGCGCAATGATTATACAAGGGAAGTATCTGAAAATCAAACTGAATATTTTATTATTCACGGAAAGTTAGACAAGCTCGTTGATACTGATTTTATCAAGAGTCAATTAAAGTCTGATGAAAATCTATTTGTCATTGAAAATGCCGGGCACATGGCACACATTGAGCAATCAGAAGAGGTTTTTAGGATTTTAATGGAGGTTTTCTCCTAACCAATGTGTTTCAGTGCTTCTCGTTTTGCTAATCCTTGAATACCTGATTCCTCCACAAAATTCCTAACTGATACTTGATTTGTTTTGGCATACTCCCGCAAAGACCATCCGATTGCCTTTTGAATAAAAAACTCTTTCTCATGCTTGAACTCTAATATGAGGCTTTTTAAAAGTTCAAAATTTGTTTGTGATTTATAACGAAGTTGAAAAATCAAACAAGATCGTCTAAGCCACAGGTTTTCGCTTTTACGCCAAGATTTAACTACGATTTCTCGCTGACTTGGAATTAACCGCAAATAGCGTCCAAGGAAATTACTTGCCAAGGCATCAACTGAATCCCACCAAGATTGATTGGTAAGTAGAAATTCAATGAACTCGTAATCTTCCAATAAAAGCTCCTTATCTTTCCATTTCACCAAATAATCTATTGCCACATATTGAAATTCACGTTGTTCTTTTTGCCATAATTCAAGAACTAATTCTCGTTTATTTTCCTGCGTAAAATCCTTTGGGATAATTGAAAACCACTCTTTTTGGATTAAGGCCCGTGTTGGTTTTTTAACTCCAAAATACGTAAATCGATTTTTCATGTAGCGAGACATTCCTTCTGCCTCAAATTCATTTTGATTTTTTTCAAACTCTAATTCAAGTTGTTGTACTAGTTGCAAAATCATATGAAAAGATTAAAAAAAAAAGGCAAATCATAAGCCGGGTTCTGTATCCTTCGCTGCACGCAGCTCAGTAGTCTATCATTTATCTAGGACTGACGTCACCATCAGCCTCAAGCAACCTACCCTCCGAGATTAGGCGAGCAACCCTCAAGCCTCGGTATATTTGGTCTTTCAGTTCGTAAGGTTTACCTTGCCGTTCTTGTCACCAAAAACGCGGTGGGCTCTTACTCCACCTTTTCACCTTTTCCCTGACAAAGCGAACCTGTCAAGGTAGTTTTCCTTTCTGCGGCACTTTCTGTTCCCACAAGCTTGAACCTGTAAGACCTTCCCGTTAGGAAGTACGACGCTCTATACTGCCCGGACTTTCCTCTCTCTTGATTACTCAAAACAGCGATAGACTGATTTGCCTAATACAAATTTACGGATTAGTTTTTAGTTACTCGTATGATTTTAGTACCAGAAGTACTTTCGAGTCTTAAAAAATAGATACCTGTTGAATAGGTTTTCAAATCGACAGTGAATGTTGTTGAATTCACCTGTGACTTTTTTTCTAAGGTAATGCCTTTTGAATCAACGACACTAATGCTTTTCAAAACTGATGCTGAATTTATTTGTATTTCGTCCGCTGTAGGATTTGGAAAAGCCGAAACGTTAAAATCACTTTCATTCAATCCAGCATCTAATCCCAAATAAATATCCTGGTATTCTATCGCTTGAATTTGATCGGTTCCATTGGCATTGTTTACTACAATTTTCAACAACACATCCTTTTTATTTTGAGCGATCCACTCGTATTCCGTAGTCTGAAAAGGCGGAGCTCCAAACCATGAAGGTGCTCCAAAAAACGATTGATAAATGGAGTCTATTTCGTTAATTTCTCTTTTAACACGCAATACATCAAACGTTCCAAATGGAAGTATTAATTGACCATAACCATCAACGGTACTTGTAACATATCTGAGCTGCTTTACTTTAAAATCAGCCGCTGGACTTAAATCAATCAACGTGTATCCTTTGGTGGTAAATACTTGTTGGTAGTTCATTGGAAACTTATATTTCGTTTCGATTGTATCTGATTTAAAGGCAACATCAAAACCTTCAATTTTTATTGAATATCCAACTTTAGTTATAGAATCACTTGTCGATTTTTGATAAGATCTTGGGTCTGATAATGTAACCGGTAAAAACCCATTTACCTGATCAAGAGGCAATGCATTTTCAGGAATGAAATACGATGCCTGGTACTGTTGAGGGGCAGCTATTCCAAATGTCAATTGAACCGGACTAAATCCTATGGACGTAAATTCTCTTAAAAACTGACTATTTGCTACTAAATTTGAAAAATCCCACGTAAATGCTGATCCAGTAAGCGAATAATCGGTTGAAGTTTGATCTGTTTGACTAATACGAACGGTATCTCCAGGTGAAGCAAAATCATTTTCGGTAAGAGTTATTTGCGATGAAGTTGTGTTTACGTTCGCTATTAAAACAAACAGAAACAGAGAGAATAGTGCTTTTTTCATTTGATTAGAATGGAAGGTCATCCGTCTCATCATTGGCTGTAAGCAATGCATCAACAGAATTGGAAGAAGGAACCGCATTTAAATCCATATTGGAAGGACCTCCAGCTGGCATTCCTTGACCCATTTTGTCAATTCTCCATGCATCTAACGAATTGAAATACTTTACTTCTCCTTGAGGACTTGTCCACTCTCTTCCACGCAAATTAAATGAAACTTCAATTTGTTCACCCACATTCATCCCATCTAAAAGTGCACATCTATCTTGAACAGCCTGAAACAAAATATCTTGTGGATACTGACTTGTGTTTTCGGTTAATACAAATTCTCTTTTTGTAAATTTTTCTGAAACTTGAACCGTTGGGTTCAAAACTTTAATTGTACCTGTAATCTTAAACATATTATTTTTTTATTTATCCATTATTAAATGCCAAGAGAGTTAACCAAGCCTCTTGTAGTTTGTTTTCTTTCAATAAAATTGCCGCTTGTTTGTGAAGTTCATTTTCCAACTTTTCAGCATCATCTTCTAAAGATACAAATAAATCACTTAACTCAAGTAATTTGTATTCATTCACATCTGTTTCGTTCGGTAGCTCCTCAATACCAGCTAATTGACCAAGATCATTTTTTGTAAACACTTTTGAATTTAAAATGTCTATTGGTAACTGATCAAACCCAATTCCACAAGTTGTAATAGGTTTTTTAACCTCGAACATTGAAGTTGAATCAGCTCGACAATACCAATCCCCCCCCATTCTTGAAACTAAGTCAATTTTATGCTGATCAATCATTCCATTTTCATCCAAAACGTCTTCGTTGATGTGAATTCTTGTCACCTCACAAATTATCAGATTTCCTGCCCCACCCTCTGTTCCTAATTCAACTACTTGATTTACTTTGCATTCAAATTGAACCGGAGACTCCCCTACACGATTGGGTTGAATGGTTTCTGATGGCAATTTGGTAAAACCCGATTTTTCAAATTCATCAACCCCAGGTGCGTATGGCGAACTTGCCAAACTCATTTGTTGAACGATATCGTAATTCACCACATTTATCACCACTTCAGGAACCACCTTCACATTGTTATACGTGTCTTTTGTTGTATTTAACCTACCTGAACGGGCAGGTGAAAAAATTAAAATGGGTGGATTTGCACTAAACACATTGAAAAAACTGAACGGAGCCAAATTTGGCTTTCCTTCTGCATCAACCGTGGAAGCAAACGCTATGGGTCTCGGACCAATTGCTCCAAGCAAATATTGATGCACTTTTTGAACGGGTAATTCTTTGGGATTAATTGAAATCATCATTACATTTTGTCAAACAAAAATAGACAGAATATCAATTTTAGGAACAACGGGTTTAGAATAGTTATTCACAGAACAATCAAATACTCAACTTCGTTTTTTTGCAAAGAAATCTTTCAATAGCCTTGCAGATTCTTCCGCTAAAAGCCCATTTGTTACCAATGTTTTGGGATGGTAAATTGAATCTGAAATTTTACTCGCCCCGCGTTTTTCATCGCGCGCAGCAAAAACTACTTTATCGATTTGTGACCAATACAAAGCGCCTCCGCACATGACGCAAGGTTCGAGAGTAACATACAACGTGCACCCTGTCAAATACTTGGCTCCCAAGTATTCTGAGGCAGCCGTTATAGCTTGTATTTCAGCGTGTGCCGTTACATCATTTAACTTTTCAGTTAAGTTGTGTGCACGAGCAATAATTTTGTTATTCGCAATAACCACTGCCCCTACAGGAACCTCATCCAAATCAAAAGCCTTGTGGGCCTCCAGAAGGGCTTGGCGCATAAAATACTCGTCGTTGTAAGGAGAAATCATATTCTTTTGGTCAAAATTATTTAATTTGAATTATACCGCAAGCAATTTTCAAAAAATGAATTATATTTGACTAAATTAAATGTAAAACTCATGAAAAAAGTAATTTTATTTGGTGCTTTCGCGCTTTTAACGTTGGCATCTTGCAAAAAAGATTGGACTTGCACGTGTACTTCATCTATTGGTGGATCTTCGTCTACAACAATTCCAGACATGACAAAATCTGACGCTAAAGTTGAATGTGACAGTGGTGACGGAAGTGCATTAGGCGTAACTGTAGATTGTGAATTACAATAAAAAAACAAAGGGGCACTAGCCCCTTTTTTTTCATGAATAAACTCGATTACTTTTTTCTTGACTTTGGCTTTAGTTGGTCTCTATCCAAAGCTTTGCCCTATCTGATTTGCATCCTTTTAGGAGCATTTTTGATTTACTTTTTGAAAAGGATTAAATTCAAACAAATTTGGTTGAAAGTAGTTTTCTTATCTGTGATTTTCGTTGCACCTTTTACCTTGTACTTTTCATTTTTTCCCATTTATGAGGGAGACTTTACAAGTCAGGGTACAACTTCTAAAAGTACACTTGTCTTTCCATCAAACCGCTCGTTAACCGTTGTTGTATTGCCCAATTGCCCCTATTGTTATCAATCAATCTTGTTAATGAAAAAAATCAAAGAACGCAATCCACATATCCCCATTAATTACTGGGTTTCCACACAAGACACACTGCCTTCCAATACTGCTATTTTAAAAGTTTTGCCAAAAGAGTTTAAATCGATCCAACGTCATGACACAGAAAAAATAAGCGAACTTGTGCAGGGCACCTACCCTTGCTTTGTTCTTTCAGAAAAAGGCAAAGCAGTCAAACTTTGGAATAATAATCAAATTGGTGTTTCCGCTTTGGATGAGATGGAGGGGTTTTTCGAAACGAATTAGTTTGAATGTTTTAGTTTTTAGAAACAAATGCCGACATGCAAGGCGAATCGCGAATTTTCATCTTGAGTTATTGCGATTAAACCATCAACCCTCTATCCATTTGTAACCAACCTATCTTTTGCCTCTCTTAATAAGAGATGGAGTTTTTGTTCCAATTCTTTTTTAGGTGGCATGACTGTCCAATATTCTGCAACCATAATCCCATCTTTATGCATTTCCAAAAGTTCAATTTGCTCTTTATTGCTTTCTGCACAAAGTATTAAACCTATGGGTTCCTTTTCATCTTCCGCTTTTTCATAGCGATTAAGCCATTTTAAGTACAATTCCATTTGCCCCTTAAATTGTGCTTGAAATTTCCCCATTTTAAGTTCAATAGCTACCAACCGTTTTAAATTCCGATTGTAAAAAAGTAGGTCTAAATAGAAATCTTCACCATCAATAATGATTCTTTTTTGTCGTTCCATAAAAGCGAAACCTTTGCCCAATTCCAGAATAAAACTCTCAAGATCTTTTAATATTGCGGATTCTAAGTCGTTTTCAATAAATGAACTTTTTAGATTTAAGAAATCTAAAACATACGGATCTTTAAAGGTGTTGAGCAAATCATTGCCTTCACTTTTTAGTTGAAGATTAGCAATTTCAGTTCGTTCGAAAGCTTTCAGTTCAATTTGTTTTCTCAATTCACGTTTGGTCCAATTTTCTTCGATAGCACGATTTGCATAGAATATTCGACCATCTAATGTTTTAACTGAAAGTAATTCAATTACATGAGACCACGTCAATTGTGGCGCCAGTGGCGACACAATTTTAATATCGTTCATACTCGTTGCAAACTGCATCATTCTACGTAAGTTTCTTACTACAAAATTCCGTCCGTATTTTGCAGTTAACTTTTCTGCAATTGTCAAAACAACTTGTTTGCCATATTCAGCTCTGTTATTTTGAAGAATTTCTTCGTTAATGCGTTTTCCAATATGCCAAAAAAGCAAATTCAATTCTCCATTTACTGTTCGATTAACTCGTTTTTTACTTGATTCAATTAAGACTACTAGTTCGTCGAATAAATTAAATTCAGGATCAACTATTTTCATATATTTTCTTTACCTAAATATACAAAATAGTTATTTAATAATCAAATATATGACGTTTTATTAATCATTAAAATGCAAAAAAACCTCCCGACAAACGTTGTTGAGGGGAGGTTGAATAGACTATTTATTTCTACTACTGCTTAATGAATTTCAAGGTCTGATTATTCTCAAGTAATCTGAAATAATACGCGCCTGTTGAAAGTGTTAATTTTTATTTAGAATTCTTAAGTTCATTATTTATAAATGCTTCTAACCTTGCTTTTTCAGGTAATTGCAATTGGTATTTACTTACAAAAATATCTAAGTCGCTATCTGCAATTGCGTATTCTACTAAAGTTTTGTTTTGACTAGTTACAAGTAAAATTCCTACGGGTGGATTATCGTTTTCTTCTTGAATTTTTTTCTTGTAGAATTGTAGATAAGATTTGAGTTGTCCAATATGTTCGTGTTTTGCATTTTCTGTTTTTAATTCTACTAAAACGTGACACTTCAAAATCCGATGATAGAAAACAAGGTCTATGAAATAATATTCATCTCCAATTAAAATACGCTTTTGACGAGCTTCAAAACAAAAGCCATTTCCAAGTTCTGTTATGAATTGCTGCAAATGTGCAACAAGTGCTTGTTCTAAATTGGTTTCTTCAACCAGATTGGGTTGACCAATGTTTAAAAACTCAAAAAAGTAATGCGACTTGACTAAATCTGTAGTTTGTTGTGGATGTATTTTGTCTAACACTTCATCAAACGAAGTTTTATAATTTTCTGATAAACCAACTCGTTCATATGTTAGAGTGGAAATCTGTCTTTTGAGTTCTTTCACACTTGGTTGTGTTTTTAAAATCATTAATTCATAAAAATGACGCTTGGTTCTATCATCAATTTTTATAAGTTCAGTGAAATGGGTATAAGAAATATTCTGAAAAATTGTAGAACTGTGTTTCAAATCTTCATTTTGAGATTCTTGGGTTGTCGACCCAAGAATTAATTCGTTGGCAATTTTGGGTAAAAAATCTGCGGGAAGTAGGTTGTTAAATTCTTGGGTTATCAACCCAAGAATTTGAGGATAGACTTTATAAAACTGTCTACAACGTGATAATTCAGGTGCGGTTAACCCTTTAATAGTGATGTTTTTGGCAATATTAGTAAGTAATTCAACGCCATATTCTGCTCTATCACTACCATTTTGTTCAAATTCGATAATGTAAAAACCGGTAAGCCAATTTCTAAATGTAAGATTGGTATTAACAGCTTTAACCGCCCGTTGCTGCAAAAAATCATTAGTCTGTTGAATACGATTAACTAGCTTTTCAAAATTCATTTGTTATTTTCTTTACCTAAATATACAAAATAGTTATTTAATAATCAAAATAATGATTTGATTTTAATCAAATATCATCAAAAAAATACTCCCGACAACCGATGTTGAGGGGAGGTTGAATATTATCGACTACCAATATAATTATTTCGATTAATAATTTTTATTGACAAGTAGACTATTAATCTTCGGTACATTCTTATGATAGTTCAATTCGAGGAAGAATATTTGATCATTCAACCTGAAAATCGCTCATTCAAATTACACTGCTATAGTCTTGATTACAATTTTATTATCTGCAATGTATTATTAATCATTGTGAACGACTTTCCAAACGATTCATAACTCTATCAATTAGCGAAATCTTAGAGGCATTATGATTTACTTCTCCTGAAACACCTTTATAAGACCATTTTCCTTTATTTTTATTTGTTTGATAATCCATTGTTATATCCCCAGTATAATATTCACCACTCCTGTAATCTTGAAGCTCCATTTTAATTTTTAATTTCAAATTATAGTTTCCCATTTTTGATCCCGATATAATTTTCTGATCATAGATATTAATGTTCAAGAACTCTGATTCTCTTGCGAAAGTCCAATCACCTACATTTTCATCAATTAAATCAGCAATAATTTGATTTTTTGAGGGAATATCAAGATTTCCAGGATTAAAACCCTCTTTAATTTCCTCTGTCATTGTATGAAAAGCCCAATTTAAATTGTTATCCAGACGATAAGTCATTAGGATTTCTCCGCTATACTCAATTGGAATTTTAAATCTTTTAAAACGTGTGCTATCTCTTCCCCACGCATCCTGAATTTCTTCTATAATTTTGTTTGTATAAATGTCAATAAATTCAATATTGAGTTTGATTTCAAGTTCATCATCATTATAAGAAAAAAGATCTGTACTGTTGATTTTAGTTTGAGTAATATTGAAATCCATAATTTCATCTTTGACATTTATTTTTTGTCCATTCTTACTATTGAAAACCAAATCATTAATAATTTGGTTTTTAGACGGTTTATCAAAACCATCAGAAACACAGGAGCCAAGCAGAAAGGCAAAAAAGCATCCAGTTAAAAAAATTCTCATTGATGAATTAAAATAACAATTTCATAATCTACTTATTTACAGCAGTTAATTTTTTTGACATTTATTATCTTCATAACTAGCTTTACAAGCGTTGCTACAAACAATATAACGAGTACAACCTATGATGGTACGATTGTAACACTTAATTTCATCATCTGTAATAACCCCGTTTTTATAAACAACCTCTTTATTACACCATTTACATCTTTGAATTGAGTTTAAAATTTCTTCTTGTTTCTCCTCCTTCTTTTTTCTTTTTTCAGCGCTTTTTTCATCTTCTTGCTCCTTGTTAAAGACCACTTTACCTGTTTTATCCATATAAACATAGTCAACTACGTTTGCTTTATATTTAGCAAGAAAATTATTTTTTTCACTTGAATTATTATCAATGGTATAAAACACCATTGGTTTTCCATTATTAAATATTGTCAAATCATTTTTTGCATAACTAAATCGTTCCCAAATTCCATTGCTTTGTTCAACGGAATCCAAAACATAAAAAGTTTTACTAATAACTTGATGGGTATTGATATCTTCAACCTCCCCGCCATTTTCGGTTATGATATCCAATAAGTTTTGAATTTCTTTATCATCCCACATGCCCATTACTGATTGAGGTAAGAATACTCCTGCTTTCATATGATCTGAACGTACTAAAGTTTGAAATATTGATGTTTTTTCATTTGGATCGAAATAGGATATAACCTCTCCAACAGGCAAACCTCTATTGAAATTTATTTTGTATGCTATTTTACCATTTTTAAAGAATTTTTTACATTCCCCTTCTAGTAAATCATCTTTATAATTTAAACTATATACTAATCCATTCCCATTGTTACTATTATTAAATATTTTTGCTTCTCCATTTTTTTTTAAGCCATTTGAAAAAGAATATACCCCAAGTATTTCTAAATTTGCCGTATCTTGAATTTCTAAATTGGTAATCTTATTTTCTGAGTATAAATCTTTGCCCCGATATAAAGTGTAGTCTGAAATACTCTTTGTTTTATTATTAAATTTATATATTTCTAATATATACATATCATTATTCAACGCTTTATTAAAAAATGAAACAAATGGTTTTTTTGCATTTTTTGATCTATCCTCCTCTGTAAAAAAAGAAAACATATTCCAACAGAATGGTTTTTGTGTTAGACTATAATTGATTGAATATTCATCATTAAAAAACTGAAGCAATGGAAGCGAAAATTCATTTAAACGGAATGCCTCTGTGACTTTATTGTTTTGGAAAACATAATATTTATCGCCAAAATAAATCTTTTGATCTTTAATTTTTCCATTCTGATATATAATTTTTTTTGTATCAAATTCATTCCAATTCTCGAGTATATCTTTTACAGAGGTCTTTCGAGACCAAATTTCCTTTTGATTTAAAGACAGAATAACACCATTATATTCACCGTTTAAATACTCCCCCTCTTCTAGGTTTCTAATTTCATTAATGAAAATTTTACCTTTAGAAATAGCCATTGTACATAAAGCCAGAACAAAAGCACCATTTTTAACACCATTTTTAAGAGTACAATGCTCAACAATAAATTGAGATTCTAAATTGATTGAGTTATTGTTTTCTTTGGACAAAACATCATCATCAAATTTTGAAATAGAATTTTTCCAATCATAAATTTGTGAATTATAAATATTATTTATATGATTTAATTCTTTACCTGATAAAGATTTTTCTGACCGATTAAAATGATATAAGTAGGAAACCTTACCATTTTGTTTTTTTGAATTTTCTGAATAGACATAACCCTGAGATATAACTGAATTCGATATTATTTGAATCAAAATTAAAAGTAATATTTTTTTCATAATTATTTTTATCCAAATTTCTTATAAAACGACCCAATAAACCATCCATATTTTAACTAAATTATTATATTTCTAACTAGTTTAGTTAAATTGTAAATAATTAGTTTTCATATTATAAACGCAATAGGAAATAAAATTCGCATTTTACGTGAAGAAAAAGGGCTTTCTCAAGAAAACTTGGCCGCTGCATTGGATATAACACAGTCCAATTACGCCCGTTTAGAAAAAGATGACAACCGCTTAAGTGTTCCGCGTTTGATTGTTATTGCTAGAACTTTAGAAACAACTGTGACAGAATTAGTAGGAGAAAAAGCCAATAATGTTATTAACCAAAGCCATAATCACGAAGCAGTGACGTATTTACATGCGAATTTTCAAGTAGATAAAGACCACATTCAAACCTTAAAAGTCGAGATTGAGTATTTGAAGAAGATGGTGGATAGGTTTCTAGACAAGTAGTTAAACTTCGTAGAATCAAGTAGGCAGGATTTCAAAACCTACCCAACTGAATAGTATCCTCCTCCTCAATCCTCCTTCAAAAGGAGGAAGGGAAGAACATCATCTCACCCCTTTAGCAAAGTCAACTCTCTACGCTGCTTTTTCGTTGGCTTTCCAACTCCAAATTGTCGGTATTCTTTCTGTGCAGTTTGGTATTCTTGGAATTTAATTTTTTCTTCTTCCGGGGTGCAATCCTCAATGAACTCTGGCACTAACTTAGGACCTAATCTTCTATCTGGTATTTGAAAAACTTTGTACGAGAAAACGGCATTGTGTTTTTTAACCTGAATCAAATCATTGATTGTAATTTCTTTGGATGGCTTTGTCTCAAAGGAATTTAAGCGAATACGAGAATGGCTAATCATTTCCACAGCATCTTTGCGCGTTTTAGCCAGACGAACAAACCATATAAATTTATCAATGCGCAATTTGAAAAAGTTAGTCCTTTATAAATCGAAAAGTTTGGAGCGTAGTATTCTCTTGACGAATACGAATAATATACATGGCACTTCTCAATTGGGAGATACCAATTTGGGTAGTTAGGCCAGCTGAGTTTATTGCACCATATTGTATTTTCCTACCATTCAAATCATAAATTTCGTAAGTACAGCCTGATGCAAGCGTTTTGTTATCATGCTCCAGTGTAAATTGTTCTGACGCCGGATTTGGATATAGTGTAAAATGAATTTCAGGCCCGTCTGGTGGTTCTGGTATTTTTCTAAAAACAGCTGTAAAGGTAGTATTGGTAAGCGCAACATTACACGAAACAGTATCAGTTAAAGTATCAGAAATATAAACATTTGGCTTCCAATGTGAAAACTCATAACCTGGTTTGGCCACAGGACTCATTTCAATTGGAACACCGTCAAAATATACTCCAGTCCATGGATAACCTTCTGGTTTAATTGTATTCAACCTAATAAAACCCGAACTATCAGGTTCAACGGCTAAATTTACATTTACTTTTTTGGTTAAATTAAACTCAGACACAAGATTATCTCTGACAACATTGTTTCTGCAAGCCAATTCAGCTCTAAAAATCAAGTGATTTTCATTGAATTGATTCAACTGACCTTGTACATTGTTTGGATCACCCCAACGCGCGTATTCATTATCCATTTCAGGATACATCCCTATAAAGAAGGATTCTTCACGGCTTAAAATAGTCTCGTTGGAATAACTTGTGTTCATTAAATCAGCAAAGCGATTGATGAAATAGTTTTTATAAAACTCGTTTTGAACACTTCGCAACCAAATATTGATATAAGGTATATTAGGATCACGGTCAAGTAAATAACGAATATGATTATCCGTACAACTTGTCCAACCATTCGGTTGCATTGACAACTCTAAATCAATCAGTGCAAAGCGCCAACGTTTATTCGTTTTATCTGAGCGATAAATTTTAATATTGTTTTGTGGCCAATCTACATTCCCCATCCAGGATTCACCAATTACATAATCTGTATAATGCTTCAAATCAAAATGCTCATCTGCCAAACTCCAATAATCCGGTTGATTTGGACTTATATCCAAGAAAGATTGATACGAAGACCAGAAATTGTTAACATCCCCCTCAACTGCTCGTAGCACTAAATTATAAAAATAGCTTAAAGACAATAATTCAATCGAATCTCTGGTAGCACCGTCATGTATTTCAAAGTATTCTGAATTAAATTTCTCGCGCAACTCATACAATCCAAAATACTGTCCATTAATATAAACTGAAACAGGTCTGTAAGCGGAATAATAATTGTCTGTTCCTTCACTCATCATTCGTACTTGCGAAGCGTCTTTGTAAGGCAATGCTAAAAACTGATTACTTCCATTTCGTAAGTAGATATCGCTATATTTCATTCGATTAGGTCGATCTGGAATCAATGGATATTCAATTGGTTTTTCTCCCAATGCACCGTGAGCAAATGATAATCGAAAGCTACGTTGCGGCTGTGAACGACTTCCTCCTGCCCCACCATCCATGCGCATGGCTGTTCTTGTTTCAAATAAAAACGGATGACCCAATCCTTCATTCAAGTATACTGCATGGGCAGGCTTGACCCAGTCACTGGTGAAATTATCAAAAATCCCGTTTGGTCCATACAAGTTAGCTCCATCGGTTGTTACCATTAAAATCGGGGTTGTGTGAGTTACGCCTATTAAATAGGTTGCTGAAGCAGTATTACTCGCTAAAATTCCATTTGTATTCAAAGGAAAAACTTTCGCTCTAATGACCGTATTGGCAAATACTTGAATGGGTAGGTTATATTCAAGTGAATTGATAGTAGGCGTGGTTCCGTCTAAGGTATATACCATTTTGGAGTTAACTGTATTTGGATTTTCAAGAGCGACATTGAAAACCGAAGAATAAACCCCAGATTGTGAGCTAAAAAGCGGTTCTTTTAGTGTGTCATTGTAATTTGAAGCGAGATTATTTGTTGCTTCCGGAGATGGATTTAACCACTTCAGATTTGCACTTCCATCTGGAAATAAACCAACTGAAATATCGGTCTGAGGACTTTGAACAAGCAGAGAATGAACCAATTGCTCCGAATTATCAAACAGATAGACCATTTCACCATTTCCATCCAGTTTGAAATTCGTATGCAAACCATTTCCTCCTTCTGGCATGAACGAAGACTCTATTTCATTGAGTGAGGTTTGATTCATGGAAAGAGAAATGTAATCATAGAATTCACCAGGGGTACCAGCCACTTGGAATGAAATAGAAGATATTTGACCAGCCGTCAGACCAGCGGCAATAAGTTCATCAGCTTTGAATAAAAACTGATGTCTGGCACACCAATACCAATTCCCATAAGGCGCGGGGTAATCTGTTCCTGAATTTTGGATGGTGCCAAAACCTATTTGCGCTGAATTAAACTTGACATTAGGTCGTTGATTGTAAACACCCCCTAAATTTGCTGAACATGAATAATCATTACCATCATTGAACGTAGCAAGGGTCGAAGGAAACGAAGTAGCCGTTTGAAAAAAGGAACTATTCGATGTGTACTGTGTGGAATTATACGAACAAACATTCAATACAACATTTGAAACTCCGTCCCAGAAAAACGGTGTTGCCAATGCATGTTGATTCCATCCATTCACAGGCGTAAAAGCTGGTTGGGTTAAGACATTTGTAAAGGGTGTACTGCCTAACCTATTCTTTCCGCTGCAAAAAACTGTTTGATATTCTCCAGGTCCAAGTGCAACGGGAGGTAATTGCCAAAGTGCAGGTGAAGCGTCATTATCCGATAAAAAATATGAGGAAAGATTTAGTGTATTCGATCCACCATTATACAATTCTATCCAATCCGATGCATCTTCATTTTCATCAAGAAGTGATTGGAAATTTTTATTGCACCCTTCGTTAATTTTTAGTTGAGAAAAAATGAAAGAATGTACAATCAGAAATAGACCAAAGAGTACTTTGCCGAGGTATTTCATTTATAGAATTTTGAAAATTAAATTTAATTCATCAGGTATTTTCTCAACTACCCGAAAATCCAACTTTCAAATCTATTGTTTTTTTAGTTACAAATCAAGGAATGGTTAACTTTTGACCAATTTGTAAATTGTCACCTTTGATTTTGTTGACTTTTTTTAGTTGGGGCACAGTTGTTTTGTATTTCGCTGCAATACCATACAGCGTATCCCCTTTTTTAACAACATGAAACCTAGCTGTAGGTTTTTTTGGCGTTGGTATTTTAGCTTTTGGTTGCTTAACTTCTTGTTTCTTCGGCTCCACCTTAACCGCTGGATTAGTTGCTGTTTTTTCTTTTTCCACAATCTTCTTCTCCTCTACTTTCTTCTCTGGAACAACTTCTGGAACGATTTCTTTTTGTTCTGAATAAGCAAATGACAGTGATTTTAGCGATTTATTTTCAGACAAACTATCCATGGAGTTTTTAATAGCATCAAACAATAGCTGGCCTTTCAACTCATATCCTTTTGTGGTTAAGTGCACCAAATCAGTTTGGGCATAGCCCGCATCTCTCCATTTTACCAATGATTTTTTTCCGCCCGAAACAGCATACCAATCCCAAAACAAACATTGATTTTTTTGGGCTAAAGAATCGATTAGGTTACGAAAAACAATTCCTGAGGTAACATGCTTCGATTTATAATACAAATCTTGGGTGCTTGTAAGTAAAATAACTGCTTTAGGAGAGATTGTCCGTAGTTTTTTAATAATTTGTTCTATTTGAGGCCCCAATTCTGGTTTTACCTGATTATCGTATAAATAGTTATTGGTTCCAAAATCAAGAATAATCAAATTTGGACTAAGCGTTGGCAATTGCTCGTCTACTAATTCTTCAACAAGTAGTGACCCATATTGTGAGGCACCTACACCTACTGAATGGTAAATCACACCTTTATTTTGAGATGTTTCCAAGGACATTCCATAAAACTCAAAGAAGTTCTGATTGGAGCTATTTTGGACCAATTGAATTGTGATTTTTGATTGATTTCCAGTAATTGGAATTTCAATATATGGCAATTCAGATGAAATATAGTCTTTAATGCGAATTGAAATTTGGTCCTCTGCAGTAAGTATCTTAAAATCAAAAGAATTGGTATCCTTCTTTAAAAAGATTCGAAGTTTTTGATAATTAATATTGGGTTGTTTTAAATTAAATTGTAGGCTAGCATTTTTTTCATCGGTTCGAACTGTCATTCCAGAAACTCCCAGAGGTAATTTTGGTGCCGTTTGAAAACTTTTGGCATAGGTCCAATTCCCAGTGTGGCTCGTACCGTATAAAATTGAAGAATAGGAGTTTGCCGCTGAATAAGCGAACATCATTCCTCTCCCTGCGTCGCCATACAAAGCCTGTAAATTTTTTCTTGCTACTGAAGTGGGTCCCTCAGCCTGAATGTGACTATCACCAAAATGAACAATTGAATATCCATTTGATTTGGCAGAATTCAGTCCGCTGACAATTTGATTAAATAATGTGACATCCTGAAATTGAATAAAATTCAGATGGTTTCTAACATTCAGTTGATTTGGATTACTCGCATTTGTCTGCGAAAACAAATTTTGATTAAGCCCAATAAAAAATAAGAAACATACAATTTTTATCATAACAAGATTGAATATACGAATTTTTAGCGATTAGTTAATTGTATCCGACACGTCTGCTGGATTTTTTAACTCATTTTTTGATTTTTTCTTGGATTTCTCCTTAATGCTGTCAGAATTTGACTTTTTGCTATCCGTTTTTCGATCAGAAGTTGTACCACCTCCGCTTAAAGGATTTTTAATTATGCGTTGACGCTCACTGTGAGATAAAGTATTTGCAGAAAATACATTGTGAAAGAAAATCACATCATCAATCCCTTCGTTCTTAATGAGTCGCAACAACCCCGAGTCAAAATAGCGATAATCTACCACATGTACCGTTTCATAATTATTAATCAAGAAAGTAGAAAACGGATTTCCAAATGAGTTCTTTATCACAACAACGCTTTTTCCATTTTTAACAGAAGTAGTTATTTTTAAGTGAGCTATATCTCCACCTAAAAATACGCCATACGAATTACCACCACTGGCAAACTCAGCAAATACTTTCACATCTGTTTTTACTGATGGAATAAAATACTCAACCGAATCTACATTGTTTTTTATGGATTCATCTTTTGTCAAATTATAAAGCGTTCCTAAAAAATTTCGTTTTACTTTTCGCGTCATCTTATTTAATGGCGTTGCCTTAAGGCCTGCAGCATTGCAAAATGCTGTGTACGCATAATACGCACCTCTTCCTGTCCAATGATGATCACTCGCAAAATAAATATATTCATCTTGATGAGCAACAAGCGCTTCTTTAGCCTGTACGGTAATAACATCAGATGAACTCAAGGAATACGCATCATCAATGTTTTTAAACTCCTTTTCACGCAAATAATCGTATTCCTTAACAAAAACAAACGAACTACCTGTTGGGACGATACAATTAAATACTCGAACATTATCAGGTAAGATTTTTCGATATTCATTTACCATGTCCACATAACTTTTAACAGAAGTTTTGTTTCCACCAAAAACCTGAAAAGCCCTTCCTTCAATTATAAGTAAGCCATGCGAAGAGGAAGATTCTGCATTGATAAGATAATTTACATCGCGTGCGGCTTTGTTTAAATCAATTTTTTTCTCGTCTATTTTTTTATCCTTGGATTTCGCAATCAAACGAACATTATTCGGATGCTTAATACCTTTCAATTCATTTAATTGAAATGCCATAGACACAAAAGTTGATCGCAAAGGGAAATGATCGTCCATATACTTTTGGTAATTATGCATCCATGAGCCATCTAAAATACCATTAACTGTTACTATTGGCTTTTCTGCGAGCTTGCGTTTTTCACTTACAGATTCTTTTTCCTTGGCAGAAAACACAAAAGAAAGCATTCCGAGAACAAGAAGACCGGAATAAATAAAAACATGTATGATTTTTAACTTTTGCATTAAAATCTGAAATATAAAAACGGATTATACGAACTTCCAACTAAAAATGAGGTGCAAATCAAAAGCACAATTACATGAAGGAAAATTTTACCTGAAAAAACAAGTTGATTTGATGCAATAGTTTCCCAGCGTTTGTTAATGAAATTTAATTCATTCCACGGAACACAAAATAAAACTACCATTAGCAACCAAAATAGATTTTGACGAATATCGAACGAAAATGAAAGAATTTGATTCGGACTAAAATTGAACAAATTAGAACAAAACAAACTCCATTTTGATAAATCTTCAAAATAGAACAAGGACCATCCAAACACCACTAAAAGTAAAGTAATTGTATACCTAAAAATAGATGGAATTACGGAATAAATCGTTAAAAGGAATCCTTTTTCGATAAATAAAATTAGCGCAAAATAAAGCCCCCAAAGCATGTAATTCCAACTTGCACCGTGCCAAAAACCTGTCAACCCCCAAACGACCAGAATATTAATATACATTCTCACCTTACCTACTTTATTTCCTCCCAAGGGAATATAAACGTAATCTCGGAAAAAGGAGGACAAAGAAATGTGCCACCTTCTCCAAAAGTCAGTAACCGAATTTGCAGCATACGGATTTTTAAAATTTTCATCGTAGTGAAATCCAAACATTCTACCCAGTCCAATTGCCATATCTGAATATCCCGAGAAATCAAAATAAATCTGTACGGCAAACATTGTTAAACCAAACCAAGCTGTCGGACTCGTTAAGAGGTCAAAATTATCAATCAAATAACTATCAACCAGAGCTCCAGCGGTGTTGGCAATGACAATTTTCTTAAACAAACCAAGTGAAAACCTGCCAATTCCCGATGAAAAATCGTCCCAATGGAATTTCCTCCCATTTATCTCGTCTGCAATTGTTTTATAACGCACAATCGGTCCAGCAACTAACTGATGGTATAAACTTACAAAAAGCAGAAAATTCATGGGATTTCGTTGTGCTTTTACATCCCCTCGATAAACATCAATTGTGTATGATATGGTTTGAAAGGTATAAAATGAAATCCCTATTGGCAGAGTGACCTCTGGACGGGCAAAAGGCAAATCAATTAGCAATGAAATATTATCGTATATAAACCCGCTGTATTTGAATGCTATAAGCAATCCTAAATTTACAATTATCGAAAATACTACTACTAATTTGGCCTTTGCTTTATTGTTGAGCCTTTCAATTAATATTCCGTTTCCGTAATCGAAGAGTGCTGAAAAAAGCAATAGTACGATCCAAACTGGCTCACCCCAAGCATAAAAGAAGAATGAGAAAAGTGTAAGAAGAATATTCCTGTACAACAAATTACCGGAAACATAATACAGTATTAGATTTAACGGTAAAAATAAGTATAAAAAAATTAAGCTAGAAAAAACCATGCACGCCTTACTTATTAATCAACTGGCGCAGTTTCTTGGTATTAGTTTCGAATGGCTTTAATACCTGGAAGTTCTATTCCCTCCAAGTATTCCAACATTGCTCCCCCACCAGTTGAAACGTATGATACTTCGTTGGCAAGGCCAAATTTATTGACTGCCGCAACTGAATCACCTCCCCCAACTAAAGAAAATGCACCTTTTTGTGTAGCCTTTACGATGCTATTTGCAATTTGTTTCGTACCCGCTTGGAAATTATCAAATTCAAATACTCCCATTGGTCCATTCCATAAGATGACCTTTGAATTACTGAGTAGGGTATCAAATAAAACCTCAGATTCTTTGCCTGTATCTAGACCCATCCAACCATCAGGAATTTCATTGATTTTAACCTCTTTTCTACTCGCTTCATTTGAGAATGAGTCGGCAATTACAGTGTCCACCGGAAGTATAATTTCAACCCCCATTTTTTTTGCTTGTTCCAATATAGATAAGGCTGTTTCAAGATAGTCATCCTCAACTAAGGATGACCCAATTTTTCCACCCTGTGCCTTTATAAATGTGTAAGCCATACCACCACCTATAATGATGGAATTCATTTTATTCAAAAGATTTTCAATGATGGTTATTTTGGAAGAAACCTTTGCTCCACCTACAATTGCAGTTCTTGGTTTGTCTATACTATTTAATACTTTATCAATACTAACAATTTCGGCTTCCATCAACAAACCAAACATTTTATCATTTGGAAAAAAATCGGCAATTATCGCTGTGCTTGCATGCGCTCTATGTGCTGTTCCAAATGCATCATTCACGTAACAGTCCCCTAATTTTGCTAACTGTTCAGCAAATCCTCTATCTCCAGCAGTTTCTTCATTGTAAAATCGGACGTTTTCTAACAATAAAATCTCACCCGGCTTTAAATTCGAACATGCTATCTCAGCCTCCTGCCCAATACATGAATTTGAAAAAAACACAGGGCTTTCACACAAAGTTTCTATCCTTTTTACAATATGTGTTAATGAAAATGCTACTTCAGGACCATTTTTTGGACGACCCAAATGCGTCATCAAAATAACGGATCCACCACTTGATAATACCTTTTTTATTGTTGGTACCGCTGCTCTAATTCTAGTGTCATCGGTTATTTCAAACGTGTTTTTATCAAGAGGCACATTGAAATCAACTCGCACAAGGGCTTTCTTGTTTTCAAATGAATAGGAATGAATAGATTGCATGCTTTTTTTCGACAAAAATAGTTATTTTCGGTTCTGCAAAAAAAATCAAGTCATTTTCTCGACTAAAAGCTAGAAAAAAACATGACTTTTTGCTACGTATTACTTAAATTTGAAGCAAATTTTCAAAATATGGGAAGAGCATTTGAATACAGACGTGCAGCAAAAGAGAAAAGATGGGATAAAATGTCCAAAATGTTTCCAAAGCTTGGCAAGGCTATTACAATGGCCGCAAAAGAAAGCGGGATGGATCCAACCACCAATGCCAAATTGAGAACTGCTATTCAGAACGCGAAAGCAGAAAATATGCCTAAGGACAATATTGAAGCAGCAATTAAAAGAGCCGCACAAAAAGATATTGCCTCATTTACAGAAGTGAATTATGAGGGAAAAGGTCCACATGGAGTTTTAATTTTTGTTGAATGTGCAACTGACAACCCTACCCGAACAGTTGCCAATGTAAAATCCTATTTTAACAAGTGTGGAGGTTCATTAGTACCTACAGGATCGCTTGAATTTATGTTTGAAAGAAAAAGTGTTTTTGAAATTAATAAATCTGAAGCATTAGATCCTGAAATACTGGAATTAGAATTGATTGATGCAGGATGTGAAGAAATTGAGGTTACGGATGAACGACTAATTGTTTCAGGTGATTATACCTCTTTTGGCACCTTGGCAAAAGGACTAGAAGATATGAATATTGAAGTTCAAAAATCAAGTCTAAAAAGAATCCCAACATCTCCAGTAGAATTTACTGAGGAACAACTCATTGAAATTGAAAAGGTATTGGATAAAATTGAAGATGACGACGACATTCAACAGGTCTTCACAAATATTGCCTAAAACACAATATTTTTCAATTAGTGTTGTTATAAATAATTAGTATTGATAAATGAACTTTTCTAGAGCATCGTATTTACTTTTGGTTTTATTGATTCTGAGTGCCTGCTCAACAGAAAAGAACACCTACATAAATCGAAAATACCATTCAGTAACTGCAAAGTATAACGGTTATTTCAATGCAAACGAATTGATTAACCAATCGATGCGAACTTTCAAAGCTTCTTATAAAGAAGACTTCTACATCAGGATTCCTATTGAACGATTACCTAACGAAAAAGAAGTTGAAGGACTTTTGCCCTCAATTGATACTGCAATATCAAAATGCACCAAGGTTATTCAAAATCATAGCATGCCATCGATTAAAGGTTCTTACAAAAAAGTGGAACACAATACCTATATCGATGAGAACTTTATCACTGTTGGTGTTGCCAATTACTACAAAAGAAATTACGATGATGCAGCTAGGAATTTTGAATTTATCTCTCGATTATTTGCAAAAGACAAATCCAATTATATTGCCCAATTGTGGCAGGCCAGAATTTTTATTGAACAAGAAAATTTCACAGAAGCCTTAACAAACATCGAAACATTAGAAGACGTGGTTGATGAACAATATGGCGATGAAAAAAAAGGAAGTTCAAAAAGTAAAAAAAGTACATCAAAATCAAAAAGCAAGTCCAAAAGTAAATCAAAAAGTAAGTCTAAGAGCAATACAAAGAATGATGAGCCTGCAAAATTCCCGAAACATTTAAGAGATGATTTGTTAAAGGTAAAAGCTGATTATTATTTAAAAAAGAATGAAATTAAACTTGCCATCGAATCTTTAGAGAAAGCAGTTTTATTAAGTGGAAAAAAGGAAAAGTCACGGATTTATTTTGTTCTTGGTCAACTCTATACAGAAATAAAAAATCCGGGCAAAGCGAATGAAAGTTATTCCAAGTGCCTTAATTTTCCAGCACCCTATGTTATGCACTTCAATGCAAAGATGAATAAAGCATTATCTGGGAAAGACAAAGGAATTAAAAAACAATTGATTCGAATGGTTAAGGAAGCAAAGAATCAAGAATATAAGGATCAGATTTATTACGCATTAGCCGCGATAGAATTACAAGAAAAAAATAGAAAACAAGCAATGATTTATCTTACGCAATCAGCTAAATCATCAACTACTAACAAAAGACAAAAGGCCATGTCTTACGAAAAGATGGGCGATTTATCTTTCGAGAAAAGCAATTACATAGCCGCTCAGAAATATTACGACTCTTGTGGAACTATTATGCCTGAAAATTACCCAAATGGTGAGGACATTAAGTCAAAGGCAGCAAAGTTAAGCAAACTTGTAACGGCTGTTGAAACGGCAAATTTCGAAGATAGTGTTCAACGAATTGCCCTAATGTCTGAAGGAGATCGCGCAGATTATTTGCAAGATGTCTTAAAACAAATTAAACTGGAAAAGGCAAGACAGAAAAGATTAGAGGAGCAAAAACTTCAAGAGATGCAAGAAGCTTTGAATAAACAAAACGAAGCAAGTGGCAAAAAAGGATATTGGAATAACAATAAAACTCGACAGGAAGGACTTGCTGAATTTAAGAAAACATGGGGAGAAAGAGAAAATGAGGATGATTGGAGAAGAAGCGAGAAAATTGACTTAACCATTAATGAAATTGATGGCACAGAAGATAGTTTAAACATAGATAAAGATAAATCCAATGAGGATTCTCTTAGTGTAGAAATGTTGGCTAAAAATCTCCCACTCACCGAGGAGGCGATGAAAGCATCAATGGACAGACTACTAAATGCTTGGTATGATGCCGCTATAATATACAAGGAAGAATTAAATGAAATCGATGAAGCCACAGAGTATTTTGAGAAGATAACTAATAAAAAATTTGTGAATGACCTTGATCTAAGCTCATCGTTTCAATTATATCGAGTAAAAGAAGGGAAATCAGGCGCAGATATTCATAAAAAACACATATTATCAACCTACCCAAAATCTGACTTTGCAGCATTTTTACTCGATCCAGAGTACTTTTTAAAACAAAAAAATAAAGAAAAAGAAAACGAAGTAGATTATTTGAAAATATATTCCAATTATACAAAAAAGCAATATAATCTAGTTTTAAATGAAATTGATGCATTTTTGATTGCTCAACCACAAACAAAACTTAAATCAAAATTCAAATTACTTCGCGTTAATGCTCAAGCAAATTTAACTGCAAATAAAAATGAGCTTTTGCCGGCACTAAATGAAATCGTTACTGATTATCCAGATACTGACGAAGAGAAACGCGCAAAAGAAATGATCAAAATCATTAAAGAAGGATTTTCAAAAAATGATAGCATTGTTAAAAAAGTTTCGCCTTACACGTATCAAGATGATGCCGTTCACTACATTATTGTAATGGTAGATAAAAACACAAAGGTAAATGATGTTCAAACGAAAATTAATGCGTTAAACACCAATAAATTTTCAAATTTGAAACTTAAATCTTCGACCCTCGTACTAACTGACGCAACAAATTTAGTATTGTTGAAAGAATTTAAATCATTAAAGAAAGGAAAAGAATATGTAACTTCATACAAAGCAGCAAAAAAAGAAATGGGGAAATTCAATGAATTCAAAGTATTCCTGATAAGCTCCGAAAATCTTAAAAAGCTGATTGAATTGAAGAAAATTGAGGAGTATGAATTGTTTCACGATGAAAATTATTAAAACATGATAAAACGAGATTTTTTTGGTTCTGAGAACAACGGTGGATTTAACAAAATAATTGAAGGCACCGAAATTACAGGTGATATTGTTTCTGATTCAAATATCATAGTTGAAGGTGATGTAATTGGAAATATCTCCTGCTCCGGCAAAGTTATAATTGGGAATACAGGTAAAATTACCGGTAACCTTGTTTGCATTGATGCCGAAATTGAAGGTACATTGGAAGGAGAACTAACGATTGAAAATTTGCTTGTTTTACGATCAACGGCTAGAATTACAGGGGATATTGAAACTGTTCGTTTAGCTATAGAAGAAGGCGGATTCTTTGAGGGTGCTTGTGTTATGAAAAAACCAGGAGAAACTAGCTCAAGACTTCTAAAAAACAATATGACAAGTCAAACTAATTTAGAAGACGAAGATTAATCGATATACATAAAGATTAATTCGGATTCGTATCCATTTGAAGCCAAATATCGCAAGAGTTTGGCTTTCCTTTTTTGGGAATCTTTTTCTAAACTCAACTCCCCCTTTTTGCGATCAATCAAATAAATTAGGTTGTTTGTATATACCTCATCATCAATTTGGTAAAATGCTTTTTGAATTGATTGTGACGGAAGAAATTTCGCTTTCAAGGCAGCTTTGATTTTTAACCTACCCCATTTTTTTATTTGAACGTGATCATTTGTAAATGCCTCGCAATATCGGTCGTGATTTATGAAATTCTTGGCTTGTAACTTTTCTATGATGCACTCAATAATTTCAGAAGGCACATCCTGTTGAGCTAATTTTCGATTAACATCAAAGGCACAATGCTCCTGTGAAGCACAGTAATATTCAATCTTAATGTAGGTTTTTTGGTATTCTAAAGGAATAGAATCGATGGACATCAGAAAGTGATTTCTTGGTTGTCCTTATTTTTGAATCGGTATTCAAGTAGTTGATTGTCAGTTCTACTGTTTACCGGAATCCATTGTTTATATTTCATAAACCATTTCCATTGTCTTGAAAACAATCCTTTTGTAAAATACGCATGCAGATAAGGATGAACCTCTAATCGAACCCCTTTTTCTTTTCTGTCAAGAACCAAGTAATTCAAATTAGACTCTATTTCTTCTGCAAATAAAATACTAGCCTGCACCTCACCTGTGCCATTACACGTTGGGCATTTCTCAGAGGTCTGAATGGCTGTTTCAGGTTTTACTCGCTGACGAGTAATTTCAATAACGCCAAATTTGGATGGAGGCAAGATATTGTGTTTCGCACGATCAGATCGCATGAATTCCTTCATCTTTTCAAAAAGAATTCTATTGTTTTCCTTGTCGTGCATATCAATGAAATCTGCGCAAATAATACCACCCATATCTCTCAATTGGAGAATGCGAGCAATTTCTTCTGCAGCTTCAATATTTGTTGAAAGGGCATTTGACTCTTGTCCATCAGCACCCTTGCGATTTCCACTATTCACATCAATGACATGCATAGCTTCTGTATGTTCAATGATAAGATAACCTCCACTATTTAGAGGAACCTTTTTACCAAAAAGCGTCTTGATTTGTTTATTGATTCCAAACTTCTCGAAAAGACTCGTTCTTGCATCATGCATTTTGATAATCCTTTCCTTTCCAGGAGCAATATCAGTAACATATTCTTTTAATTCATCGAACGTCACTTGATCGTTGGTATGAATGTTTGTGAAATCAGCGTTTAGTAAATCGCGTAAAATAGAATTTGTTTTGTTTAATTCACCCAAAACCTTGTGCGGTGGGGCAGCATTCTTTAAATTAGAATGCATATCTTTCCATTTATCAAGAAGGGAGAATAAATCTTGCTCTAGATCAGATGTCTTCTTTTCTTCAGCAACAGTTCGAATAATTACTCCAAAATTTTTCGGTTTTATTCGATTCATCAGATCTTTTAACCTGTCACGTTCTGCTTGATCTTTAATTTTTTGAGAAATAGAAATTTTTTCAGAGAACGGAACAAGAACTAAATATCGTCCAGCCAAAGTAATTTCAGAACACAATCTTGGTCCTTTGGATGAAATTGGTTCTTTGGCAACTTGAACTAAAATTGGTTGAGATGAGGAAAGGATTGAATCAATTTTACCTTCTTTCTCAATGTCTTTTTCAAGTTTAAAGTATTGCAAATCACCAACATTCTGTTTGCCTTTCAGCGTGTCTCGAGTGAATCTATTTAACGAATTAAATTGATTTCCCAAATCCAGATAGTGTAAAAACGCATCTTTTTCGTAGCCCACATCAACAAATGCGGCATTCAAGCTTGGGACAAGTTTTCTGACTTTTCCTAGGAAAATATCCCCAACAGCAAAATCTGAACTACCTTGCTCTTCGTGAAGCTCAACTAATTTGCCCTCACGCAACAATGCAATCCATACTCCACCAGCACGGGTTTCTACTACTAATTCGAGACTCACTCAATGAAATTGTATGGTTAAAAACTAGAAAACCGCAAATCTATTGCGGATCAAAGAAATTATTTTTTCTTCTTGTGACGGTTTTTACGTAGTCTTTTCTTACGCTTGTGCGTAGCCATTTTATGTCTTTTTCTTTTTTTTCCGCTTGGCATATCTTGTACTTAAATAGTTAACAATCAATAGATTAAAAATAAACAGCCAATAAACTTTTATTTTTAGGACTGCAAAGATAGACAAAAAAAGCTAATAACACGAATTTATACTAAATAAAATTGCGTTATCCAACGTATGAAAATGCCTATCTTTGTTTTCAAAATTGAAAGAGAATGAGTTATTTGGAATTATCAGAACAAGAAATTCAAAGAAGAGAAACCTTGACCAAGCTTCGGGAAATGGGGATTGATCCCTATCCAGCTGATTTATACGCTGTAAGCGATTATACGGATGAATTAAAAAATAATTTCGCAGACGGAAAAAAGGTGTGTCTTGCCGGACGTATGATGAGTCAACGTATTATGGGTAAGGCTTCATTTGCCGAACTTCAAGATTCTACGGGTCGTATTCAAATATACATTAACAGAGACGACTTGTGCAAAGGAGAAGACAAATCCGCTTATAATGATTTTTTCAAAAAACTCTTGGATTTAGGAGATTTTATTGGCGTAAAAGGCTTTTTATTCAAAACACAGGTTGGAGAGATTTCCGTTCATGTTGAAGAACTAGTTTTGTTAAGCAAATCACTAAAACCTCTTCCGCTTCCTAAAATAGATACGGAAGGAAAAGTGCATGATGCTTTCACAGACCCCGAATTGCGTTATCGCCAGCGCTATGTTGATTTGGTCGTGAATTCGCATGTCAAGGATACTTTCATTAAAAGGTCAAAAACCATTTCTTCGATGCGTTCTTTTTTCAACGAAAAAGGATATCTGGAAGTTGAAACACCAATTTTACAACCGATTCCAGGAGGTGCAGCCGCTCGTCCATTCAAAACTCATCACAACGCACTTGACATACCTCTTTATCTTCGTATTGCCAATGAACTGTATCTCAAAAGATTGATTGTCGGAGGTTTTGATGGTGTTTATGAGTTTGCAAAAGATTTCAGAAACGAAGGAATGGATCGCACACACAATCCTGAATTTACCGTAATGGAAATTTATGTTGCATACAAAGATTACCAATGGATGATGGATTTCACAGAACAAATGGTAGAACGAGTTGCACAAGATGTTTGTGGAACAACAGAAATAAAGGTTGGCGAAAAAGCTATTTCTTTGAAAGCACCGTTCAAGCGGATTACCATGAGAGATTCAATTTTGGAATTCACAGGATTTGACATTCAAGGGAAAAGTGAGGATGAAATCAGAACTGCCGCAAAAGTAATGGGGCTTGGAGTTGATGAAACTATGGGCAAGGGGAAATTAATTGATGAAATTTTTGGTGAGAAATGTGAAGGAAATTACATCCAACCAACCTTCATTACTGATTACCCGATAGAAATGTCTCCACTATGTAAAAAACACCGCTCAAATCCTGAATTGACAGAACGTTTTGAATTGATGATTAACGGAAAAGAAGTAGCAAATGCCTACTCAGAATTAAATGACCCTATTGATCAACGTGAGCGCTTTGAAGACCAATTAAAACTATCGGAGAAGGGAGATGATGAGGCCATGTTCATTGACCAAGATTTCTTACGCGCATTGGAATACGGCATGCCTCCATGTTCGGGTATGGGAATTGGAATAGATCGTTTGGTGATGTTACTCACAAATAATTCTTCGATTCAAGAGGTACTTTTCTTCCCTCAAATGCGACTAGAAAACGTAGGGCCAAAAGTTGAATTAACTGATTTAGAAAAAGAAATTCTAAAGATTGTTCAAGGAGAACACAAAATGGAATTACCTGTCTTGCGTACCAAATTTGATGTAAGCAACAAACAATGGGATAATAGCCTAAAAAATCTCACAAAACACCAATTATTAAAAGTATCCAAAGAAAACGATACATTATTCATCGAATTCCTCAACTAATTGAAAACAAAGGAAGAAATAGTAAGTAACTGGTTGCCAAGATATACAGGCAAACCCATTAATGAGTTTGGAAAATACATCCTACTCACTAATTTTTCCGGTTACGTCAAAATGTTTGCAGAATGGAATGACGTTGAAATAGAAGGGCAAGATCGGCCCATGCAAACAGCAACGAAAGACGGAATCACTATCATCAATTTTAGTATGGGTAGTGCTATGGCAGCAACAATCATGGATTTACTATCGGCCATAGAACCTAAAGCAGTATTGTTTTTAGGAAAATGTGGAGGACTGAAAAAGAAAAGTCAGGTTGGAGACCTTATTCTTCCAATTGCTGCAATTCGAGGTGAAGGAACATCAAACGATTATTTTCCGCCTGAAGTCCCGGCCCTACCCTCATTCAACTTACAAAAAGCAATTTCATATACCATTCGATTGCGTGGAAGAGACTATTGGACAGGTACAGTTTATACTACGAACAGGAGAGTTTGGGAGCATGATGAAAAGTTTAAAGAGTACCTAAAGTCAATTCGTGCTATGGCAATTGACATGGAAACTGCAACAATATTTAGTGTTGGTTTTGCTAATGAAATTCCAGTTGGCGCTTTGCTTTTAGTAAGTGATCAACCAATGACTCCTGAAGGTGTTAAAACGGAAAAAAGCGATCAGAAAGTTACCGACGATTTCGTTTCTGATCATCTTAAAATAGGAATTGATTCCCTCAAAGAACTTCAAAATACCGGGATTTCGGTGAAACATCTTAAATTTTAAAAGTTTGTTTCAAAACTTCTACTTCTGATTCAATCTTTATTTAGTCGAAGTATTACCTATCTTTGCAGCATGAAAACGTTTTGGGAAATTTTTGGTTTTGGTTTCAGGTACAAAACATTAGCCATTCTGACCATAATTGGAAATTTATTCTTTACACTTTTCAATCTTTTATCCCTAGTTCTGTTTATTCCTTTTTTGCAACTCATTTTTAAAACCAAATCAGCGGCTATAACTACCAAGCCACCCTCTTTCACAGGAAACTTGGTTGATCTAACTAATTTCATAGCAGATTGGTATAATTATACCATGAATCAAATGGTGATTCAAGATCCTCAAAAAGCACTTTTTCTTGTTTGCATATTTGTTTTTGCTGCCTTCTTTCTGAAAAATTTATCGCGCTATTTTGCGGTTTGGTTTCAATCAGAATATAGAGCAAGGGTAGTTCGCGATATTCGAAATGATTTATTTGAAAAAGTTCTCAAATTACCCTTAGGATTTCACTCTAATGAACGAAAAGGGGATATTCTTACGCGGATGGGACATGATGTGGGAGAAGTTGAAAATGCAGTGGTATGTTCCTTGGAATTAATCTTTAGGGATCCGATTTCGATTGCAATACACGTAGGGACTTTGTTAATGATTAGCGTAGAACTTACACTTTTTTCATTTTTACTTCTACCAATTTCTGCCTTTGTAATTTCTCGAGTGGGAAAAAGTTTGAAGAGAACTGCTAAACAAGGGCAAGAACAACTAGGCTTATTAACCTCATCTTTTGATGAAAGTCTGAGCGGAGTTAGAATTATAAAATCATTCAACGCCATGCAATTTATGTCTCGTGTTTTTAAGGCTTTAAATCTTCGACATCAAAAGTTAACAACAAAAACAATTCGAAAAAGAGATGTTTCTTCTTTATTAAATGAAACAATTGGTGCCGGTGTAATGATGTGCTTGGTGTGGTTTGGTGGCAAACAAATTCTGATGGGAGGCTCGGAAGGGCAAGTGTTAACAGGAGAACTTTTCATCACGTTCATTATCGTGTTTTCTCAACTATTACGACCAATTCAGTCCATTTCTAATGGTATTTCTACAATTCAAAAAGGGCGTGTTTCACTAGATCGCATCAACGAAATATTGCACAGCGATGAAAAAATACACGAAAAATCTGATGCACTTTCAAAATCATCTCTGGATAAATCCGTTGAATTTAAAAACGTGCATTTCAAATACCACAATGAGCCTGTACTGAAAAATGTCAATTGGACTGTAAAAAAAGGTTCGTCCGTAGCAATTGTCGGAGAGTCGGGAAGCGGAAAATCAACGTTAATGGATTTACTTGTTCGCTTTTATGATGTTACTGATGGAGAAATTCAAATTGATGGAATAAACATAAAGGAGTTAAAAATTCATGATTTAAGGCATTTGAGTGGAATAGTTACCCAAGAATCAATTCTATTTAATGTCTCAGTTGCAGAAAATATTGCTTTTGGAGATGAGAATCCTGATATAGAAAAAGTTGAAAATGCCGCTCGTGTCGCCAATGCACATTCCTTTATTACTGAATTGGAAAATGGATACGAGACAATAATTGGTGAACGGGGCAATAAACTCTCAGGCGGACAAAAACAACGCCTATCTATTGCAAGAGCTATTTATAAGAACCCGGACATTCTAATTCTCGATGAGGCAACGTCAGCATTAGACACAGAATCGGAGAAATTAGTTCAGCAAGCATTGGAAAATTTGATGCAAAATCGCACATCGTTTGTAATTGCACACCGATTGAGTACTATTATCAATTGCGATGAAATCATTGTTTTATCAAAAGGAGAAATTACTGAAAAAGGAACGCATCAAGAATTAATGGATAAAAAAGGCACATATTATCGCTTGTGTTCCTTGCAAGGTTTGGGCTAATCTTTATCCTGCCTTGTGCAGACATCCGCCAATAACTGATTTTTCTGCTCCCGTTACCGTTGAAACACAATTTGGTTGATCCAATAAAAATAAAGCTCCCAAATAGGCAAAAATAATGGCTTCCTTAAAATCGGAAATTGAATCCTCAGGAATTTTAACTTGAGCCGTAGTTAAATCACTAATCCGTTCCATAAAATAAACGTTTTTTGTTCCACCACCTGTAACTAGAATCTGCCTCAACTCCATTTCATTGGCAATTTTGGCAATTTGAAATGCTATGTGTTCTATAATTGTGGCAAGTTGATCAGCTTCTGAAAGGGCATATTTCTCAATTATAGGGTAAAATTCATCATTTAGCCATTCTGTACCCAAGGATTTTGGAGCGTTTTGCGAATAAAAGTCCAACTCATTTAATTCATTAAATAATTCGTTATTAACGTTCCCACTTCTTGCCAGCAAACCATCTTTATCAAAAGTTAATCCCATTGTATGAACGATCTCATTCAAGGGTAAGTTAGCTGGACTAATATCTAACGCAATGATTTCATTATCTTTTTTTAGGCTAATATTAGCGAATCCACCCAAATTTAAAAAAGCCTCTGCTTGCTTCTGGAATAAATCAAAATCTCCTTTTGGAACTAGTGGAGCTCCTTGTCCACCGGCAACTACATCCATTGTACGAAAATCATTTACAACTTGAAGTTTTGTATGATAAGCAATCGTTGCCCCACAACCAATTTGAACCGTAAAGCCATTTTCCGGTTGATGATAAATCGTTTGTCCGTGTGAAGCAATGGCATGAATCTTTGATCGATCTAACTTGTTTTCATTAATAAATGAATTAACATGAGTTGCGATTTCTTTTCCAATTTTTTTATCGAGTTGAATAAGTTCAATCGCTGATAGATTTGTCGCGTTTCTGATTTCTTCTTGAAAGTCAATTGAGTAATTAAATGTTTTGAAATTCAGCAATTTAAAACTTTTAGAATCCTCCAAAAAAGTAAATTTTACGTGAGCAATATCCAAACCATCAAGCGAGGTTCCTGACATTAAACCAAGAATTTCTAACTCAACCATATTTTATTTTGGGTTTTAACAAATGAAACCATTAAATTTGTAACAAAGAAACAACTAAAACTTCATAAACGATGAATTTTGAATTAACTGAAGAACAAATTGCCGTAAAAGAGGCAGCTAGAGATTTTGCTCAAAATGTTTTAAAACCTGGAGTTATCGAGCGTGATAATTTACAGAAGTTCCCTGCTGAGGAAATCAAACAATTGGCAGAACTTGGTTTCATGGGTATGATGGTTGATCCCAAATACGGAGGAAGTGGAATGGATACCTTGTCTTATGTATTGGCAATGGAAGAAATTTCCAAGGTAGATGCATCCACATCTGTTTGTATGTCAGTGAATAATTCATTAGTTTGTTGGGGCTTGGAAAAATTTGGAACTGAAGAACAAAAACTAAAATATTTAGTTCCACTTGCTACCGGCGAGAAAATTGGTGCATTTTGTTTATCTGAACCGGAGGCTGGTTCTGACGCAACATCTCAAAGAACTACTGCCATTGATATGGGAGACCATTATTTATTAAACGGAACTAAAAACTGGATAACTAACGGTTCATCCGCATCTGTTTATTTGGTAATTGCTCAAACGAATGTAGAGCTAGGGCATAAAGGAATTAATGCTTTAATCGTTGAACGAGGAATGGATGGTTTCATCGTTGGAGCTAAAGAAGATAAAATGGGAATTCGAGGAAGCGACACACATACCTTGTTATTTAACGATGTGAAAGTTCCAAAAGAAAATAGAATTGGAGAGGATGGTTTTGGCTTTAAATTCGCCATGAAGGTTTTGTCGGGAGGTAGAATTGGAATTGCTGCTCAGGCCTTAGGAATTGCAGCGGGTGGATTTGAATTAGCTACTGAATATTCAAAACAACGTAAAGCATTTGGCAAAGAAATCTATAAACATCAAGCGATTGCATTCAAATTAGCTGATATGGCCACCGAAATTGAAGCTGCGCGTTTATTGGTGTATAAATCAGCATTAGACAAAGACCAAGGCAGAAACTACGATCAATCGTCTGCAATGGCTAAATTATATGCATCAAAAGTAGCAATGGAACAAACTGTTGAGGCTGTTCAAATACACGGTGGATATGGATTTGTGAAAGAATACCATGTAGAAAGATTGATGCGTGATGCTAAAATTACTCAGATATACGAAGGCACTTCCGAAGTGCAAAAAATCGTTATTTCTCGAGGAGTTTTGAACGCTTAAACATTTGAAAGAATTCGGTTAGCTAAAGTTCTAATTGATCAAAACAAGCTCCTAAACATTAACTTGGGTTACTGAACCGTTTCCAACGCGCAATACTTTTGCAGGGAATTTCTTGACCATATTTAAGTCATGGGTTGCCATCAGAATTGCTGATTTCTCCTCTTTCGCGACTGCTATAAGTAAATGCATGATTTCTTCAGAAGTCTCTGGATCTAGATTTCCGGTTGGCTCATCTGCCAATAACAGTTCTGGTTGATTTAACAAGGCTCTTGCTATGGCCACACGTTGTTGTTCACCACCAGACAGTGCATGCGGCATGGCGTTTGCTTTTTGTTCAACTCCCACTAACTGCAACACACTCAAGGCCCTTTTCTGAATCAAGGTCTTATCCTTCCAACCAGTAGCTCCTAAAACAAAAATCATGTTTTGAATAACTGTGCGATCCATTAATAGTTGAAAATCTTGAAAAACAATACCGATTTTTCTACGCAACATAGGAACATCAGAACGCTTTAAGTTTTTTAGATCAAAACCGGCGACACTTCCATTTCCCTCAGTCAATGGCAATTCACCATACAATATCTTCAATAAACTACTTTTTCCACTTCCAGTTTTTCCAATTAAATAGGCAAATTCAGTTTCGTTCAACGTAAGATTAACGTTTTCCAAAATTAATTTTTTGGACTGATAAATGTTTACCTGATTAAGTTCTATAACTGCTGACACTTTTATGAATTTCAACAAAGTTCAAAAAATTAGTAACATTTGAAACAATGTAAATTATTTTCTCTTAACAGATTAGAGTGTAAAACTTTTGATTGACTGAAAATTCGGTGGACTATGCGTTTGTAATTTTACTTGCCTTAATATATTTCAATGAAATACCTAATTTTGATTTTTTCTATTTTTCTTGCTGAAGCTTATTTCTCGCAAGCAACACAAAAATATACAAGCGAATACGAAGGATTTTATCGCGCAGAAGAACTTTTTTTAAAACAAGAATACAGTTCTGCAAAATTCGAATTCGAAACATTTTTGAATTCCTGTAAAAATAACAATGACCCCTTTTTTGTAAAAGCAAGGTATTATTCAGGTTTAAGCGCCTTAAATCTTAATCATCATGATGAAGCAATTCGTTTATTCATGCAGTTTAATAAAGATTATCCTGAGAACATTTACAAAAACACCATCTATTTCAAATTAGGAAATTACTATTTCTCAAAACAAAATAAAAAGGACACGAAAAAATGGTTTGAAAAAGTGATAGCTTCCGACCTAGATGCCTCTGAAAAAGATGAATTTTATTTCAAGCATGGATATAATTTTCATTTACTAAACGAAAACTCTAAAGCAAAAGCTACTTTCATTAATTCAAAAGAAAACAAAACTAAGTTTGGATATTCATCAAAGTTCTACTACGGCACTATTTGGTTTGCTGAGGATAGTACATCAATGGAGGCATTTACAAGTTTTAATGGCCTAAAAAATGACCAACAATATTTAGATCAAGTGTATAATTATTTGGTTCAAATCAAACACAATCTAAAAAAATACCAAGAATGTATAGATAATTATTCATCTAAAGAAGTGGTGGAAAAACTAAGTTATGATAATCGCTATCTGATCGGAAACTCATATTACCAGTTAAAGGAATACCAAAAGGCTATTCCTTTCTATGAAGACTACGACTCAACGTTGAGAGCTCAAAAAATTAGAACATCAGATCGTAATTTTAACTATGCTTTTGGAAATGCTTTTTATAAAACTGGCAACTTAGAAAAGGCTATTGCAAAATTCAATTTGGTTCTAACAAAACAAGACAGTCTTTCACAAATAGTTTATTATCAAATTGCCGATATATTTAAGCAACAATATGAGAAAACAGAAGACTTAGCTAAACTCATAAATGCGCGAACTGCTTTTGAAAAAGCTGCTGAAATGAGTTTCAATAGAACACTTCAAGAAGATGCGCTTTATAATGCCGCTGTAATTGCATTTAATGTGGATGACAGTCCTTATAATCAGTCGGTTCAAATATTTGAAAAATTCCTTAAACTATTTCCGAACTCAGATAGAAAAAATGAAATTTATCAGTTTTTAGTTGAAGTTTATAGACGTACAAACAACTATGAGTTGGCGCTTTCTACCATTGATAATATTTCAGTAAAAGATCCAAAGTTAAAAATGATTTATCAATCGGTTGCTTATAATTATGGTGTCACACTTTTCTTAAACTCAGAATTCAAAGATGCAATTTCAAAATTCAAATTGGTCAATAAATACCAAGAAGATGTTCGTTTAAAAAGCTTATCAAAATACTGGATTGCCGAATCGACGCTACGCCAATTTGAAACGAAAACTTCTAAAAGTGCTAAAGATTCACTTATGCTGAATGATGCCATAGATGCATTTAGAGCATTTTTAGAAGATCCATCTGGAAGCACAGCAGAGAAGAGACACGAGGCTTACTATCAAATGGGATACATAAGACTAAGGCAAAAAAATCTGAGCGATGCAATTGAAATGTTTCGAATTTTCGCAACGTCTGGCACAAAAGACAAAAAAAAATTAGTTGATGCCAATCTACGAATTGGAGATTCCTATTACATGTTGCGTAAGGATGAAGAGGCTATTAAATTTTACAAAAATGCACTCGACATCGGTGAAGGAGGAGAAGACATTGCATTGTATTACATGTCCAAATCTCACGGATTTTTAGAACAAAATGATAAAAAAATTGAGCTTCTCAATAAATTAATAACTAACCATAAAAAATCTAGCTTTCTTCAATTGGCCCTGTATGACCTTGCTTTAGCCTATAAGGACGACAAAGCGGATTATGCAAGTGCATTAACCTATTTCAACCGGATATTAAAAGAGTATCCTTCAGCAGCATTTTATTTAGATTGTCAAATTGAAGTGGCTGACATTTACTTCTTGCGAAATGACTTTGAAAAAGCAGAAACTGAATACCAGCGAATTTTAGATGGTAATTTATCAAACAACGCAATTTGTATGAAGGCTGCGACAGGTTTAAAAAATGTGTTTTCAGCAAAAGGAGAAACTGATCGAATCGCAGGGCTCATAACCAAATATCCTTGTGCTCAAATTAGTTCGGATGAAATAGAAAATTTGTACTTTGAGCCAGCTGAGAAAAGCTATACAGATAGTTTGTTTGCCGCTGCTATTCCAAAATTTGAAACCTACTTATCTAAATTTCCAGAAGGTCGATATGCTGCTGAGGCATTGTATTTCTTGGGAGACTGTTACGGTAGAAGTGCCAACAATCCTAAGAAAATTGAACTTTACAAAAAACTTTTAACCCTCCCAGTGAATACCTATTCTGAAACTGCTGCTGCTTATGTTTCACAACAAGCCTATAATTCTGGAGAATACGAACAGGCAATAACCTACTATATAGAATTGGAGAAAGTTTCGACAAAACCAACCTCTGTCTATGCAGCTAGGCTAGGATTAATGCGTTCAAGTTTCCTTCTTCAAAAATATGATACAGCAGCAATTTATTCTAAACTAATTTTAGAATCAGGGAATTTGAGCAATTCTATTAAAGTAGAAGCAGAATATTCCAAAGGAATTTCAAACTTTAAAATGCTCAATTATGCTGAAGCTATCCCATCACTGACATGGATTTCAAAAAACACAACTACTTCATGGGCTTCAGAGTCGCAGTATGTAATTGCAGAAATTTATTACTTACAAAATGATTATACTCAAGCAGATGTTGAGGCAAGGGTTCTATTAAAAATGAAACCAGCTTATAACTTCTGGATTGCTAAAACATTGATTTTACAGTCTCGAATTTGCATCAAACAAAACAATCTTTTTCAAGCAGAACAAACAATTAACTCTGTCTTGAGTCATTATCCAGACAAAGAAGATGGCATAGTTGAAGATGCAAATCTTGTAAAACAAGAAATTGATCAATTAAAAAATGGAGGAAACTAAGATGAAGAAGTTATTTTTCTATAAAACGTGTTTATTGATTGTTACAATAACAATGATAACACTGCAGTCCTTGGCACAACCCGGTGAAAATGGGGGTGTTATTATCATACAAGGGGCAGGGCTTCGCGAAGTTTCCCCAGCCTCAAGAATCAATTCAAATCCAGTGATAATTGATACGAATATTACTGCCAATCTTCAAGAATTTCCCTTATTATCACCCTCCTATTCGCCTCTAGCAAATGGACAAAAAATTGAAGAGCTAAAATACCCACGCAAAGATTTAAACAAAGATACTCTAACCCCATTCTATGCTAAAGTGGGCATTGGATCACAAATCATGCCTTTGGGCGAAATTTATTTTAACTCAATCGGAAAATCAAATTGGCAATACGGAATTTATGGAAAACATATCAGCAGTTTTCAGAAAATGAAAGACTTTGCTCCATCCTATTTTGACCGAACACAATCAGGTGCATTTGCCTCGTATTTTGCAAAGAAATATAGCATCAGTAGTTCAGGCCACTATACGAATTATGGTTTTAATTACTACGGATTAAGAGATTCATTGGGATTAATCGAGCGGAAAGATATTGCCCAACGATTTCAAGATGCAGGGGGAGATGTTCTCTTTCATCTTCATCAAGGACAAAGTGACTCATCAAAATTGAATGTCAAATTAGGGCTCAACTATAATTATTTCACAACTAAACGGCCGTTTGAAGATAGCATTTCCAAATGGAAATCAGGAGAACATTACGTAGCCTTCAATTCGCAACTTTCTTATCGCTTGGGGAGAGAAAAATTCTTAGTGAATTTAAATGTGTTCAATAACAACTTTAAGTACGGTATTCCTGGAGATTCACTTAGTCCACTAGACACGGGATTTGTTTCTAACGATCTGATTATTCAATTCAATCCAGGAGTTGTTACACAAATGATGAATGACAAACTTCGTGTTTCGGTGGGAGTTGATGTATCCGCTAATATTCGAGAAACAACCAAGCCGTATATTTATCCGCAAGCAGAGATAAAATACTCCATGTTTGATGATATTTTCATACCATACATAGGAATCAAAGGCGGTTTGAAACAAAACACATTGAGAAGTCTTACTCGACAAAATGAATTTATATTACCAAATTCTAGATTATTGAACGAAAGCACAGTTTTTGATGCATATGCTGGGTTCAAAGGAGTATTAAGTAAACAATTAAGTTTTAATATTGGTGCAAATTACGCTAGAGTTAACAATAAAGCGCTTTTTGTAAATGACACGCTTTATTCAAATTTAAACAAGTTTTCAGTTATTTATGATTCTATGAATATCATGACAATTGAAGGGTCTTTGTCTTATCAAATGAGTGAAAAATTAAAACTTGACGGTATAGGGCGATTTTTCTCGTACGAAACTACAAATCAATCCTATGCTTGGAATTTACCTCAATTTCAATTCAAGATTCGTGGAAATTATGTTTTAAACGAGAAGTTTATTTTCAACTTAGATGTAACACTTGAAACAGGTAGAAAAGCATTAGTGTATGATTCAACCATTGCAAATGTAGTGATTGAGAACAATCAATATGCAGCACCACTAAAAACATTTGCCGATATTAATTTAAGTACAGAGTATAAATTCAATAAAATGATTTCTGGATTTATTCAACTTAATAATGTAGGGGCACAACGCTACCTTCGGTGGTACAATTATCCACTAACAGGATTTCAAATCATGGGAGGAGCTACCTTTAAGTTTTAATGCTTAAGTAATTTCTCGATTAATTGAAAAATATTTAAAGAAAATAGAAAAGATGTTAGTCTGAATGCTAACTTTGTAAAAAGCTAAATTTATGAATGAAAATATTCAGAATAGTATTGACAATATTCATGCAAAAATCAACTCGCTAACGCAGAGAATGATGGTGTTGAAGAGTCAAAATACTGCTATGGCTGAAGAAATTCAATCATTTAAAGAACAACTACATGAGTGTTCTCAAAGAGAAAATCAATTAGTAGAAACGATTGAAAAATTAAATCAGGACTTAGATTTAGCAAATGAGCAAGTTATCGAATCCTCTCAGCGACCAACGGGTCGATCTGCAGATGAAATTGATGAATTGGTAAAAGAAATTGATTACTGTATTGAACAACTTAAAAAATAGTTCATGGAGAAATTGTCTTTAAATATTGTTATTGGTGGTAGAACTTATCCTCTGAAAGTAAATGCTGGGGAAGAGACTCAAATCCAAAAGGCAGCGGAAGATATAAACCGAGCAATACGCCTATTGCAGGAAAATTATGCTGTTAAAGATATGCAAGATTTGTTGGCAATGTCTTCTTTACAATTGCTTTCAAAAGCATCTTCCAAACCTGCAAAAATAGTAGAGCCAGACTATAAAGATGTGGAAAGTGCCCTTGAGAATATTGAAAAGAAGTTGTCTGAAATTTAATTTTACCTCATCAAACGATAACTTTTAATAGTTTATTTAATTAATAAAAGTTGTTATGCAAATTGTAGTTGGCCTATTAGTGGGTCTTATTGGTGGAGGTGTGGTAATGGCAATCATCCAGCAAACAGTATTAAAATCCAAACGCGAAAAATTAATCAAAGATGCCGAGTTGGAAGGAGAGAATATCAAAAAAGATAAGCTCCTTCAGGCAAAAGAGAATTTTCTCAAATTGAAAGAGGAACACGAAGTATCAATCAAGGAGAAAGAGCGTAGAATTCAATCAGGTGAGGATCGCATTCGAAACAAGGAGAAATCGATCAACCAGAAAATGGAAGATTTCGGTAGAAAAGAAAAGGACATCGAAAAAAAGCAATTAGAACTTGACACAAAAATTCAATCGCTAGAGGTTAAAAGTCAAGAATTGGATAAGATGCAGCAAAAACGTGTTGCCGAATTATCCAAAATAAGTGGACTTCCTTCAGAAGAGGCTAAAACCATGTTAATGGAAGCATTAAAAGATGAAGCCCGAACAAATGCTCATGCTCACATTAAGGAAATTGTTGAGGAAGCAAAATTAAACGCAAATCGTGAGGCTCGTAAAATTGTAATACAGTCTATACAACGTGTTGCAACCGAACAAGCGGTAGAAAATGCTGTTTCTGTATTCAATATCGAATCTGATGAAATTAAAGGAAGAATCATTGGTCGTGAAGGACGAAATATTCGAGCGCTCGAAGCAGCTACAGGTGTAGAAATTGTTGTAGATGACACTCCTGAAGCAATTATTCTTTCTTGCTTTGATCCTGTAAGAAGAGAAATTGCTCGTTTAGCTTTGCATCAATTAGTTTCTGACGGAAGAATTCACCCTGCCCGTATTGAGGAAGTTGTTGCTAAAACAAGAAAACAATTAGAAGAAGAAATTGCCGAAACAGGAAGAAGGACATGTATCGATTTAGGAATTCACGGATTACATCCTGAGTTAACAAGAATGGTAGGTAGAATGAAATATCGATCATCCTACGGTCAAAACTTATTGCAACATTCGCGTGAAGTTGCGAATCTTTGTGCGATTATGGCAGCCGAACTTGGACTCAACGTTAAAATTGCAAAAAGAGCAGGATTATTACATGATATTGGCAAAGTTCCAGATGAAGAGCCTGAATTACCGCATGCAATTCTTGGGATGAAATTAGCAGAAAAGTATGGTGAAAAACCGGAAGTACTTAACGCCATTGGAGCTCACCACGACGAAATTGAAATGACCTCTTTAATATCTCCTATCGTTCAAGTATGTGATGCAGTTTCAGGAGCAAGACCAGGAGCACGTAGAGAAATTGTTGATGCGTATATCAAACGAATTAAAGACTTGGAAGCATTGGCATTGTCCTATGATGGAGTTTCAAGTGCATTCGCCATTCAAGCTGGTAGAGAATTAAGAATAATGGTAGAAGCTGAAAAAGTTTCTGATGCAAAAGCTGATGAATTATCATTTACCATTTCTCATCGTATTCAAACAGAGATGACTTATCCAGGACAGGTCAAAGTGACGGTAATTCGTGAAAAAAGATCAATTAATTACGCGAAGTAATTTCTACCCTCATTTGAAAGTTTGAAAAACAATTTGATTTTCAATGTGTTTTTATTTTATTAGATTTTATTCATGATTCAAACAGACATAATTATCATTGGAGCCGGTCCAGTTGGACTTTTTACAGTATTTGAGGCAGGATTACTTAAATTAAAGTGCCATTTAATTGACTCACTCCCACAACCAGGAGGACAATGTTCGGAAATTTATCCTAAAAAACCGATATATGATATCCCAGGATTTCCAAGCATATTAGCTGGCGAGCTCATTGATAATTTAATGGAACAAGCTGCTCCATTTAAACCAGGATTTACTCTCGGTGAAGCAGCAAATACCATTGAAAAAACAGAAGACGGCAAGTTTATTGTCACCACTGTAAAAGGAACAAAACATGAGGCACCTATCGTAATGATTGCAGGTGGACTTGGTGTTTTTGAACCAAGAAAACCGCCGATTGAAGAGATTGAAGCTTTTGAAGATAAAGGGATTGAATATATCATTAAAGATCCTAATTTCTACCAAGGTAAACGTTGCGTAATAGCAGGAGGAGGAGATTCAGCCTTGGATTGGTCAATTTTCTTAGCTGAAAATAAAATTGCTTCTGAAGTAGTTTTAGTTCATAGAAATAGTTCTTTCAGAGGTCATTTAGATTCCGTTCAAAAAGTAATTGATATGTCTGAAAAAGGCGAAATTACATTAATTACCGAAGCAGAGGTTACGGGTCTCTCCGGAGATGGAAGATTAGAGAAAGTCCAAATTACGCATCAAACAAATGGTTTAATTGAACGAGAAACTGATCATTTCATTCCTCTTTTCGGCTTGAAGCCTAGCTTAGGTCCTATTGCTAATTGGGGACTAGAAATTGAAAAGAGTGCTATAAAAGTGAATACCTTGGATTACTCAACTAATATTCCTGGAATTTATGCCATTGGTGATGTAAATACCTACGAGAACAAATTAAAATTAATCTTATGTGGTTTCCACGAAGGAACTTTGGCTGTTCAATCTGCTTTTGCTAGAATACATCCTGACAAGAAGAATGTATTGAAATATACTACGGTAAACGGCGTTCAGGGATTTTAAATGAAACTTGTTTTTGCCAGTCATAACCAAAATAAGGTTAACGAAATAAAATCTTTACTTCCAGAAACTTTCGAAGTTCTTTCTTTGACTGAAATCGGTTTTAATGAAGAAATTGATGAAACGGGAAGTACCTTGGATGAGAATTCTCAAATAAAAGCGCGAACCATCTATGAGAAAACAGGTCATTTCTGTTTTGCTGACGATACTGGACTCGAAATAGAGGCACTTAATTTTGAACCTGGAGTTTTTTCGGCAAGATACGCCGGAGATCAAAAAAGTGATTCAGACAATATTGAAAAGGTATTGTCAAAACTCCAAGGAATGCCCAATCGCAATGCTCGTTTTAGAACCTTAATAACTCTACTAATTGGGCAAAATGAATATTCCTTTGAAGGAAGAGTGGAAGGAAAAATTATAACAGAAAAAAGAGGAGAATTTGGTTTTGGATACGATCCTATTTTCATTCCTGAAAATGAATCTAAAACCTTTGCTGAAATGCCACTTGAAGAAAAAAACAAATTCAGTCACCGTGCTCGAGCTTTTCAGAAGATGATTGAGTTTTTAAAAAATGAAATCCATTGAAATGGATGAATTGGCCTAAAATAAGTTAACAGTTTGTTATCACCCTCCTTTATCCTCCCTCAAGGGAGGAAAGTATCCCCCTTCGAGGGGGGAATTAGGGGGATGACAAATCATTGCAACACAATCTTCTTAATATCCACAGTATTTCCTTGTGGATCAATGATTCGCAAGTAATTTAAATTGATTATTTTTTTCTAATATATTTTCCTCTTTTGGATAGAGCAAATGTACAATTAATTCACTAATTGTTTTTTTTTCGCTCAAAATATTTGATGCCTTCAAGGATAATCGCAAATACTATTGAGAATAGAAATGCATAAATCACATAAATGAAAGAGGTTTTTTGAAATTGAAAAAGCTCATTTAAGTATTTATTCTCAATCATCACAAATAGGAAAGCCAGCGTTATAAAAAGAATTACCAATAACGAAATATTTTTCTCAAGCAAAACTTGGATAATGGTTCGTGATTTTGACAAGGTTGAAAGGACTAAAAAAATATCACAAAAAATCAGCATCGAAAAAGTAAGAGTTCGTATTTCATTGGCTACAAATCCAAAATAGAGAGAAACAAAATAAACCAGTGTTGTAAACAAAAACAATAAAAGCCCAATCAATATACTATTTAAAACTTTATCACGACCAAAAAAAGTCAATCTAGGATTCTTAGGTGGACGTTTCATCAAATTCTTTTCTTCCTTTTCTGACTCAAAGGCTAAGGAACAAATTGGATCAATCATCAATTCGAGGACAACAATATGCATAGGCAACAATATTATTGGTAGCTCGGAAAAAAAAGCAGGCAATAAAGTGAGCCCAACTATTGGGACGTGAACAGCTAGAATATAAGTCATTGCTTTTTCCAAATTGTCCATGATTTTTCTACCAGACCGAATTGCGGCCACAATAGTGCTAAAACGATCATCTAATAAAATCAAGGCTGCGGATTCACGTGCTACATCAGTTCCTTTATCGCCCATGGCAATTCCTACATCTGCTGCCTTTAATGCGGGTGCATCATTAACTCCATCTCCGGTCATTGCAACAATTTCTCCATTACCTTGAAGGGCTTTAATGATTCGAAGCTTTTGATTTGGAACAATGCGAGCAAAAACATGAATGGACTTTATCTTCAACCCCAACTCTTGATCATCCATTTTTTCTAGATCGGAACCTGTTAAAATAGAATCTGTTTCAATTATTCCTGCTTTTTTTGCAATACTTTCGGCTGTTGACGGATAATCACCAGTTATCATTATTACCCTAATACCAGCTTCTTTACATTCTTCAATTGCTTTTGGCACATCTTGCCTTATTGGATCTTCAAAGCCTATCAAGCCTAAAAAATCGAGTAAAAAATCAGCTTGTTTATTCGGTAAATCTGCTGTAAGCCAAGCTGTTTTAGCAACTGCTAAAATCCGTTGACCTTTCCTAGCTTCATCATTTACTATTTCAAGAATTCTTTTTTGGTCTACTTCTTCCATTTTACAAAGTGAAAGTATGGTTTCCGGCGCTCCTTTAGAATACACAATTAAATGCTGATCTTCGGTTTTTAATACCCTTGTCATAGCTGTCATTTCATGGGTGATTAAATATTCCTTAACCAATTGCAAAGGTTTATTGAGATTTAATTGAATTGTTTTGTAACATGCTTCAATTGCCCTTTCCATAGGATCAATTGTTTGCGCGTGTGAGGCAAAAAAGGAAGCCTCAATGAGCGGTGTTATTTGCGCTTTTTTAGACTGAAATTCATCGAAACTAATTAATTCATTTTGGATATAAATAGAAGAAACAATCATCTTGTTTTCGGTGATAGTTCCTGTTTTATCAGAACACAGCGCTGTAATAGAACCTAAATTTTCAATGGCTGAAGGTTTTCTTGTTAAAAGATTAATTTTAGACAAACGCCAAGCACCAATGGATAAAAAAACAGTCAGTACCACCGGAAATTCCTCTGGCAACATTGCCATTGCTGTTGCAATTCCATTTAGTAGAGATTGTATAAAATCCCCCCTTGTCAAATAATAAGAAATAATTACAAATACACTGAAGAGTGCACCTAAAATAAATAATCGGTTTACGATTCCTCGCATTTCTCGTTGTAGTTTATCAGGGACTATTTCAATTTCCTTCAAGGACTTGCCAATTTTACCAAACTCACTGTTTTTTCCTGTATGTGAAACTTTTATAAATGCTCTACCGCTAACTACTAAAGTTCCTCCATAAACAGTTGATTTTTCAGGATATTGATTCATTTCTTTTTTCTCAACCGGCAGGGATTCACCTGTTAGAATTGATTCATCTACCGATAGATTTGAGGCTTCTATAATTTCTCCATCTGCTGGAATTCGATCACCTTGATGAATTATCAAAATATCCTTCGGAACAATCTCCCTACTTGGTATGCTAATCTGAACACCATCTCTTATAACATGGGCCTTGGATATTGCTAGCTTTTTTAATTCTGCAAGTGCCTTCTCTGCTTTTGCGTATTGATAAAAGGTGATAAAGACTACCATTATCACCCAAAATAAAAGGATCACCGCCTCTGAAAATTCACCAATTATAAAATAAATGATTCCACAGGTTAAAAGCAATAAGAACATTGGTTCCTTCAATACATCTAGTAATAATTGAATGTACCTTTTTCGTTCTTTATATTCAAGCTCATTAAATCCAAACTGTTTTCGACTTTCTATTACCTCAGAGGGATTCAAGCCTTTTAATAAGATATTTTCCATACGTTGCAACCAAAAATCACAGGCTACAAGGTATTGGGATTTTGTATGAATTTAATTATCAAATTCTACCCAATTATTGGATAATTCAGATGATAATAATTGACTTAATGCCAAAAATTATTCGAGAACAAGAAAATGCTGATTAGTACGATAAACTTCCTTGAACTTCCATCCAAGAACCTCCATTTTCGCAATTAACCCCTAATGATTTAAAATAGTGGGATGCTTGTCCGCTTCTGTTACCACTTGCACAACAAAAAATAATTGGCTCTTTCATTTGTTTGATCTCCTCCACATGCTCTATTATATTTTGCAACGGAATGTTCAATGATCCAATAACATGACCTCCCATAAATTCGGCTGGGGTGCGCACATCAATTATAGTTCCTTCAAATGAATTCATATTATTTTTTTTTAGGTTTGACAATTGAATATAGTAAAGATGCTCCTGTTCCTCCCATTATTCCACCATAGATAGACATTAAAAAAGGATTTGATTTTATAGGGCACCCGTTTTCGCAACCAATGAAATAATAATACAAGAAGCCTAAAACTACTCCAAGGACACCTCCAATTATCATTAATCTATTTTCCGTACTTAACTTCATGGGTTTTCTTTCATAAGAATACAAAATTACTCAATTCATTTAGATCCATTTGTAGCAATTGTTACAAAGCAGGAAATCGTAATTTTCCATTATCTTTACACCTCAAAATTTGAATAATGAGTCGCATTTTAATTATTGATGATGAACGTGCTATTAGACGTACTTTGCGCGAAATTTTAGAGTTCGAAGAATTTGAAGTTGATGAAGCTGAAAATGGCAAAGAGGGTCTTGAGAAAGCGCTAGCAAAAGCATATGACATCATTTTTTGTGATATCAAAATGCCAATACTTGATGGAATGGAGGTTTTAGAGGAATTGGTAAAAGCCAAATCTGAATCACCAATTATTATGATTAGTGGTCACGGCAATATTGACACCGCCGTTCAAGCAATTAAAAAGGGAGCTTTTGATTTTATAGAGAAACCTTTAGATCTAAATCGCATTTTAGTTACCATTCGAAATGCAAAAGATAAAACCCGATTTGTTGAAGAGACTAAAGTATTAAAAACAACTGTTAAAAGGCTGAAAGGAAGCTCAATAATAGGAGAAACAGAAGGGATTCAGAAAATTAAAGAGATGATTCAAAAAGTCGCTCCCTCTGATGCCCGAGTTCTAATAACAGGAGGAAATGGAACAGGTAAAGAATTAGTTGCTCGTGCCTTACACGAAAATTCGAACCGCAACAAAATGCCTTTTATAGAAGTTAATTGTGCAGCAATACCTTCAGAATTGATTGAAAGCGAATTGTTCGGTCACGAAAAAGGAGCATTTACTTCTGCGGTTAAAGATAAGAAAGGCAAATTTGAAATTGCCTCAGGAGGAACACTCTTCCTTGATGAAATCGGTGATATGTCTGCAAGTGCACAGGCCAAAGTACTTAGAGCCTTGCAAGAGAATGTTATTCAACGCGTTGGAAGTGAGCGAGATGTAAAAGTAGATTGCCGTGTTGTTGCTGCAACAAATAAAGATTTACGAAAAGAAATTAACGAAGGTCGTTTTCGTGAAGATTTGTATCATCGTTTAGCGGTTATTTTAATTCATGTTCCAAGTCTAAACGAAAGAAAATTAGATATCCCTTTACTTGCAGAACATTTCTTGACGCACATTTGCACCGACCAAGGGATTACCAGAAAGCAGTTTGATCCGTCTGCTGTAGTAGCTTTACAGGAAATTGACTGGACAGGTAATATTCGTGAATTGAGAAACATCGTCGAGCGCTTGGTGATTTTGTGCGATGCGGTAATTACAGCAAATGATGTGAAAATTTTTGCTAATCCAAGAGTTTAGTAGATGGAATTGAAGCAAGAAAAAAATGAGGTCGTTGCTGTAATTGGCGGAGGAAGTTGGGCAACTGCCTTAGTCAAATTATTAACAAACAACGTTTCAACAGTTCATTGGTGGATGAGAAGCGAGGAAGCGGTGAGTCATATACTTCGCTATAAGCACAATCCTCGCTATTTGCAATCTGTTCAGTTTGATTTGGATAAAGTTCATGTTAGTACAGATCTGGAACAAACGATTTTACATGCTGATTACGTCATATTAGCTACTCCTGCTGCGTTTCTTCACGAAAGTTTAAGTTCAATTTCTCCCGATTTATTAAAAGAAAAAGTGGTTTTTTCCGCCGTTAAAGGAATTATACCTCAATTTCATGCTATTCCAGCCAGGTACATTCATAAAACATTTGGTACTCCATACACAAATATTGGAATCATTTGTGGTCCTTGTCACGCAGAAGAAGTTGCACTAGAGCGATTATCTTATTTAACCATTGCTTGCAGCGAAGAAGGGCATGCAAGTAAAATTGCAAATTTGTTAGCTTGTCGCTATTTGAAGACAACTTTATCAGACGATTTATTCGGAACTGAAATTTCTGCTATTTTAAAAAATGTTTATGCCTTGGCTGCAGGAATTTGTTCAGGACTAGGATATGGTGATAACTTTCAAGCAGTATTAATTTCAAATGCAATTCAAGAAATTGAGCGTTTTATTGACGCCATTCACGAAGTACATCGCGATACAAAAACAAGTGCTTACCTTGGTGATCTATTGGTAACAGCCTACTCAAATTTTTCAAGAAATAGAACATTTGGATTTATGATTGGCAAAGGTTATTCAGTCAAGTCAGCTCAATTGGAAATGAATATGATTGCCGAAGGATACTATGCAACAAAAAGCCTTATGGAGGTAAATAAAAAATTTGATGTTGAAATGCCTATCCTGCACGCGGTGTACAATATTTTATACAACAACCGGCCGCCTGCTTTAGAAATCCGCATGCTTTGTGGACAGTTGAGTTAATTCCAATTAAATTCAGGTTGTTGTAGAACAATTTCAAGACACCCAAAGAAAATTAATCATTGCAATTGATAGCAGATTTTCGGAATAATTTCTTACACTTTTCTAAAAAAAATAGTAATTTTGAATCTGCTTTTTATTTGTTTTATGAATAAAATTCTGATCCTCAATTACTTAACTTATCGAATTCTCCCATGATGAAATCATTAAAAGTATATCTTTTTTTCTCTCTACTTTTTTTAGTATCAACTAATTTCAACGCACAAACACCCATTGATACTGTCAAAAATTCCGAACGGGTTGTTGTTAAAATGAACAATGGCGATGAATTTAGAGGAAAGATTATTAAGCGAGATCAAAATTCAATTGTGCTTGAAACAACAAATGGAACATTAAACTTGATTTCATCTAATGTCCGTTCAATAGATTTAGATTTGTATAAAGGCAAATTTCGCTTTCCAAATTCGAATGAAACTCGCTACTTCTTTGGCCCTTCAGCTATTCCAATAAAAAAAGGCAAAGGCTATTATCAAAATGTACTTTTGACAACAAATTTTATTAATTACGGAATTATGAGAAATTTCTCTATCGGAGGTGGAGTTGAGCTCATATCACTCTTATTTGGAAGTCCAATTTGGTTCATAACACCCAAGGTAGGATTCAAAGTAGCTGAAAATTCACATGTAGGAGGCGGATTCATAATGGCAGGTTTTGCAGCTGAAGGTACATCAACTTTAGGCTATGGCGTTTACACATTTGGAAGCAGTGAAACAAACGTAACAATCGGTGCAGGTTACGGGCTAATTGCAGGTGAGCTTTCCAACCGACCTACGATCATGTTAAGTGGAACTCACAGAGTTGGCAACAATGTCGCACTTCTTACTGAAAATTATTTCATCCCTGTTGGTTTAACTACAAATTATACAGGAATATTAGGTTTGCGTTTACTTGCTCCAAAAAATTCATTTGATTTTGGCCTAGTTTTCGGTCCTCAAATATCAGACATAATTCCGGCAATACCCTTCATTGGCTACACAAGGTCATTTTAAGTAATCTATACCTACTTTTGTAATACATCTTTCAAGAAAAACTATCTTTGCACCATGGAACAACGTGAAGATAAACTGAGAGACATTATTTCCCATGCCAAAGAGTATGGCTTTGTATTTCCTTCGTCTGAAATTTATGACGGATTATCAGCTACTTATGATTACGGCCAGTTGGGTGCTGAACTGAAAAACAATATAAAAACATATTGGTGGAAATCTATGGTGCAAATGCATGAAAACATTGTAGGTATTGACGCTGCGATTTTTATGCATCCAACTACTTGGAAAGCTTCTGGACATGTTGATGCATTTAATGACCCGCTGATTGACAATAAAGATTCTAAAAAAAGATACCGCGCAGATGTTTTAATTGAAGATTACGTTGAAAAACAACGCCAAAAAATAGAGAAGGAAGTTGAAAAAGGAATCAAACGATTTGGTGCGGATTTCGATGAAGTTCAATTCAGAGCTACGAATCCAAACGTGTTGCGCAGTCAAGAAAAGATTGACAGTGTTGAAAAACGCATGAAAGAAAGCTTAGAGGCGAATGATTTGGAAGCTGTTTATCAATTAATCGTTGATTTGGAAATTACTTGCCCTATTTCTGGTTCTAAAAACTGGACCGAAGTACGTCAATTCAACTTGATGTTTTCCACCGAATTAGGCTCTGTTTCCGGAGAGGCAGCAACAATTTATTTAAGACCAGAAACAGCACAAGGTATTTTTGTTAACTTTTTGAATGTACAAAAATCTGGAAGAATGAAAATTCCATTTGGCATTGCTCAAATTGGAAAAGCTTTTAGAAATGAGATTGTTGCCCGTCAGTTTATCTTCAGAATGCGCGAGTTTGAGCAGATGGAGATGCAATTTTTTGTTCGACCAGGTGAGGAAATGAAATGGTACAACTACTGGAAAGAATTTCGCTTGAAGTGGCACAGTACACTCAAACTAGGTGAGGAAAAATATCGCTACCATGATCATTTAAAATTGGCACATTACGCGAATGCAGCCTGCGATATAGAATTCAATTTTCCAATGGGCTTTAAAGAATTGGAAGGTATACATTCTAGAACCGACTTCGACTTAAAACAGCACGAGCAACATTCAGGAAAAAAATTACAGTATTTTGATCCCGAATTGAATCAAAGCTATGTTCCATATGTTATTGAAACCTCAATTGGTTTAGATCGCATGTTTTTAGCCGTATTAAGTGCATCTTACAAGAATGAAACCTTAGATGATGGCACTGAGCGTGTTGTACTAAATATTCCACCAGCTTTAGCACCTTATAAAGCCTGTGTAATGCCCTTAGTCAAAAAAGACGGTTTGCCTGAAAAAGCGAGAGAAATCATTCAAAAACTTCAACTCGATTTTATGGTACAATACGACGAAAAGGATTCTATTGGAAAGCGTTACCGACGTCAAGATGCCATAGGTACGCCCTACTCTATTACGGTTGACCATCAATCTTTAGAAGACAATATGGTTACAATTCGCGATAGAGACACCATGGAACAGCAACGTGTATCTATAATTGAATTATCCAACCTATTGCAAAACAAATGCAGTTGGTCAAGTTTATTTCAGTAAAAGCTAATACGAATAAAAAGTGGGATGAATTCCTTCTTTGATTTCTGCTAGAAATTTTTCTGTATCTCCCATTAAATTTCCTTCGATCTCTCTACCACATTTTGAGGTTAAGCCAGAGAAGTTTTCTTTCTCGTTCATCCATGTTTTTATGGCAATGCTCGTTCCTCCAGTACAACCTTTTTCATGATTCACTTCTTTTTTATTTTTAATTCCACACTTTAAAAAAGCAGTTTTACATTGTTCCCATTTTTCAAGTGAAATTTGTTGCGTGGTATCCTTCAAAATTGTTCCGTAAGAATTTGCAACAAAACGAATACTTGATTCTGTAATGATCCAACTGTAACTTCTGTGGTACTCGGGTGGAACAGAGGCATCTTGGAAATGGTATTCGATCTTATCGATATTCTTTGGCAGTAGTAGTGTAGAATTCTGGTATTGAATTGATTTTGGCTTACTGTATTTACGGTAAACTTTCAATTCACATATTCCTTTGTTTGTCTCAAATTTTGTAGGAATTGTTACTTGTTTGCCATTTAAAAAGTAGTACACATCAAAATGTAAATGTGGCCAAGAAGAATAACCTGTATTTCCTGAAAAACCAATAATTTCACCTTTCTTTATTGTATCTCCAGGCTGTACCAATACTCCTTTATGACCCAAATGCCAATAAGCTGCATAAGTCCCATCAGAATGCTTGATAATAATATGATTCCCTTTACTCAAGTATTTCTTTTTTGGACCACCTTTTTTGAATTCATCTTTGATTTTATGCACAATTCCTTCTCGTGAGGCACATACCAGACTTCCTTTTTTCAGACGAAAATCGAGCGAAAATTCCCCTTTGTGTGAGTAGCTGCCATTATACCCTTGAATGATTAAAACTTTCTTAGAAGTATTAAATGGCAGGTCGTAAACGTAATTCGTATCAATAACTGATAGTCTATTCTGACTGAAAATAGTCATCGTCAAGCATAAACTAAAAAGAAAACTTAAAACGACTCTCAAGACTTATGGTTAAAAATATTTAGTTAACGAAATTACTTAAAAAAGAAATGTATTTTGTGATATTAACCTAGGTTATTGCCAAATGATGGAAATAGAATTACATTTGCTAATGAGAAAATTTAAACAAAGCTTGATTTTTTGTTCAACAATAATATTACTTTCCTTTTCGAAAGATAGTTTAGAAAAAGGGACAGCAAGTTATTACGGCAAGTCATTTGAAGGAAGAAAAACAGCCTCAGGGGAGATATTACGCAATGATAGTTTGACAGCGGCACATAAAACACTGAAATTTGGAACCATTGTTAAAGTAACAAATCTGAAAAATGATTCAGTCGTTGTTGTAAAAATAAATGATAGATTGCCAAAAAGCTCAACAAGAGTAATTGATCTAACGCTCGGAGCAGCAAAACAATTAAATTTTATAAAAGCAGGATTAACTCCAGTAACCCTCGAAATAGTAGAAAAAAAATGAATAAAGTAATATTACCAGTTGGAATTGTATTAGTTACATTAGTTTCTTGTTCAAAAGAAACCGTTTCTGCTGTAACTGAAACCTCAATAATTTCTCCAATTGAATACAATGAAGTGGAAGCAGCCAATTTGTATACAAATAACTGCGGATCTTGTCATGCGCTTCAAGCGAGAGAAAAATATACAGTAAAACAATGGGAACGAATCGTTCCTGACATGGCTAAAAAAGCAAAATTGGATTCGAATCAAGAGGCAATGATTTTGAAATACGTTTTGGCTTCGGCGAAACAATAATACTTGACCATTGCAGGTTCTTTAGCAATGACAACATTACAGTTTAGCACATGAATTTTTCAGATTTAAAAATAATTGATCTTTCAACTGTCTTGGCTGGTCCATCTGTTGGAACTTTTTTTGCGGAATTAGGCGCAGAAGTTATTAAAATAGAAAGCCCTCAATTTCCAGATGTAACTCGCTCTTGGAAGTTACCTACCGAAAATCCAGAATCAACAATTAGCGCCTATTTTTCCTCGGTCAATTATCGAAAAAAATATTTGGAATTAGATTTTTCTAAGACTGACCAATTGAATGAATTGATGACTCTTTTGGAGGAGGCCGATATTTTGCTAACCAATTTCAAAAAAAGCTCAGAAAAGAAATTTGGTTTAACATCTGAAATTTTACTTGAAAAGTTCCCGAAATTAATCATTGGAAAAATCAGTGGTTTTGGGGAAGACAGCGACAGAATTGCATATGATTTAATTCTTCAAGCAGAAACAGGTTTTATGTCCATGAATGGCACACCTGATTCAGGTCCGGTAAAAATGCCCGTTGCATTAATTGACGTTTTAGCTGCGCATCAACTCAAAGAAGGAATTTTAGTTGGGCTGATAGATCGTATTTCTTCCCAAAAAGGAAGAAAAGTAAGCGTTTCATTGTATGACGCTGCACTTTCAAGCTTAGCCAATCAAGCGTCAAATTTTTTGATGGAAAATCATATCCCTGAGCGAATAGGTAGCTTACATCCAAATATTGCTCCATATGGGGAGATTTTCAAAACAAAAGATGAGATTTTAGTGACATTTGCAATTGGTAGTGACCAACATTTTGAAAAATTTACAACCTTATTAGAATTGCCTGAATTATTGGATGACCTTCGATTCAAAACCAATCAAAATCGCGTAAAAAACAGAACTGACTTAGCACAAATAATTCAAAATCGGATATCATTAGTGAATTCTACACTTCTCTTAAATGGATGTCATACAAACTTTATCCCTGCAGCACGAATAAAAAATTTATCAGAGGTTTTTGATGACAATGAAGCTCAAACTCTTATTCGAGAGGAGGAAATTTCAGGTAAACCTACAAAACGCGTGACCTCAATTGCATTCAAATGAAAATAGAAATACGAGCCCCAAAATCTCCTGATGAATGGCTAGCATATTACGATTTACGCTACAGGATATTGCGTCAACCTTGGAATCAACCACTTGGATCAGAACGAAATGAAGGTGATGAGTCTGGAATGCACTTTGCGCTATTCGAAGATGAAAAAATTAAGGCAATTGCACGCTTGGATCAGTCTGCACAATTTGAATGTCAAGTACGTTTTGTTGCTGTAGAATCTTTTGTGCAAGGACGTGGATACGGCCGATTAATCATGGAAGCTTGTGAGAGAGTTGCATCTGAGCGCGGAGACACAAAAATTATCTTGCATGCACGTGAGGTTGCTTTAAATTTCTACAATAAATTGGATTATAAACTAATTGAGAAATCTCATATTTTGTTTGGTGAAATTCAACATTATTTGATGGAAAAGGATCTAAAATTTAATTAAAACCTTTAAACATTGAATTGTAAATCAATTTAGTACTTTAACTAAGGAGACTAGTTCAAAATTACAAGAATCAAAATTCTTTCAAAAAAAATGTCGGAAGTATTTTCCGACATTTTTACGGGCGAAACCCTTATTTTGAAATTTCTAGTTGATTCAACTATTACATATCACCTTTCATGATTTTTTCCATCTCAGCGTATCCTTCACACTTCTTAGCCTCTTCTTGCAATTTCTTTTTGTCAGCATCAGATTTACCTTCGTCTAACTTCTTACACTTGTCTTCTGTAGATTTGAATTTCTCTTGAACTGCTTTCATTTTCGCCTCATCACCTTTAGCCGCTTTCATTTCTTTCATTGCAGAAACTGTTTCATCAACACAGTTACAAACTTCTGACTTACCACATGAAGCCAACATTACTAGCGCCGCAGAGGCACACAAAATCAATTTTTTCATAAATAATTTTTAAAGTTTTCGAACGCAAATAAACAACTTATTTTTAAGTTGACAATGTAAAATTGAATTTGAACTAATTTTTGTTTCAAATACTTGAATATTCAATAGTTTTCACTACCTTTGCACCCCGAAAAACGCTATTTCTCTATTTTAAATAGCAATGTAAAATAACCTTTCAGAGTTGTAGAGAATCTGAAATACAAAACTTTTAAGCCACATGGCAAAATCTAAAGCAACTGCACCTACTGAAGGAATTGCAGATTTTAACTGGGAATCCCTTGAATTACAGGGATATACTCAAATCGAACGTTCTGAATTATCTGATCGTTATGAAAAAACCCTTACATCAATCAATGAAAAAGAAGTAATTGAAGGTACGGTAATGATGATTACGAAAAAAGAAGTAATTATCAACCTAGGGTACAAATCTGAAGGAGTTGTTCCTTCAAATGAATTCCGTTACAACGCTGATCTAAAAGTTGGTGATACGGTAGATGTATATGTAGAATGCCAAGAAGACAAAACAGGTCAATTGGTTGTTTCTCACAGAACAGCTCGTATGCACAAGGCATGGATTCGCGTAAATGATGTTTTACGTTCAGGTGAAATTATCACTGGATATGTAAAATGTCGTACTAAAGGTGGATTAATCGTTGATGTTTTCGGAATAGAGGCGTTTTTGCCAGGTTCTCAAATTGACGTTAAGCCAATTCGTGATTACGACGTTTACGTTGGTAAAAACATGGAATTTAAAGTTGTGAAAATCAACGAAGAATTTAGAAATGTCGTTGTATCTCACAAAGCACTTATTGAAGCTGAACTTGAAGAGCAGAAAAAACAAATCATCTCTGGTCTTGAGAAAGGTCAAGTATTGGAAGGTATTGTTAAAAACGTTACTTCTTACGGTGTATTCATTGATTTAGGTGGTGTTGATGGTTTAATTCACATCACAGATCTTTCTTGGGGTCGTGTTACTCATCCGGAAGAAATGCTTGAATTAGATCAAAAATTGAATGTAGTAATTCTTGATTTTGATGATGATAAAAAACGAATTGCACTTGGATTGAAACAATTACAACCACATCCATGGGATGCGTTAGACACTAACTTAAATGTAGGTGATAAAGTATCTGGAAAAGTTGTAGTTATGGCTGATTACGGTGCCTTTATCGAAATCGCTCCGGGTGTTGAAGGATTGATTCACGTTTCAGAAATGAGCTGGTCACAACATTTACGTTCTGCACAAGATTTCATGAAAGTTGGTGATACAGTTGAAGCATTGATCTTGACTCTAGATAGAGAGGAAAGAAAAATGTCTTTAGGTATCAAACAATTAATGCCAGATCCATGGACTGCGATTGAAGCGAAATATTCAGTTGGCTCTAAACATCAAGCAAAAGTTAGAAACTTTACAAACTTCGGCGTATTCGTTGAATTGGAAGAAGGTGTTGATGGATTGATTCATATTTCAGACCTTTCTTGGCAAAAGAAAATCAAACATCCATCTGAGTTCTGCAAAGTAGGCGATGAAATGGAAGTTGTAGTTTTGGAAATTGATCGTGATAGCCGAAGAATTTCTTTAGGTCACAAACAATTGGAAGAAAATCCATGGGATGTATTTGAAACTACTTTTGGAGAAGGATCGGTACACCAAGGAACTATTATCGATATGAAAGATAAATCTGGTATCGTTTCTCTTCCATACGGAGTTGAAGGAATTTGTCCAGCAAAACACTTGAAGAAAGAAGATGGTTCTCAAGCAAAGGTTGAAGAAACTTTAGAGTTCAAAGTGATCGAGTTCAACAAAGAAGCTAAGAAAATCGTTGTTTCTCATACTAGATTGTTTGAAGAAGGAACTGATAAGCCTGCTACTCCGAAAAAAGGAGCTAAAGGTGGTTCAGCAACGGACAACGCAGTGAAAGCAGTAAATCAAACATCTGAAAAATCAACTTTAGGTGATATTGATGCACTTGCTGAATTGAAAGAGAAAATGGAGAAAGGAAACTAATCCAATTTGAATAGTTTTAAACGGCTGCTTTTAACAAAGCAGCCGTTTTTATTTTATACCAATAACGTTAACTTCAAATATAAGAATTGAATTTTCAGGTATTCTATCTCTCACGGACCTACCATAAGCCATGTGAGGAGGACAAATAAAACGAGTTTCACAACCCACTTTTTTACCTACCAAAACTTCTTTCCATCCTGCAATTAAGGACGAAAGCGGCAGTTCAATTGGCTTCGTAGTTTTATCAAAAACAGTTCCGTTACTTAAATGACCTTTATATTCCACAATTATAACATCGCCCAAATGAATTTCGTTTCCATCACCCTCTTTTAGGGTTTGCTCATATACGCCTGATTCAGATTTTACCATAGACCAGCGGTTTTTCTTCAAGAGACTCTGAATTTCTCTGTCAAATTTTACTTTTTCAGATTCTGAATAACTGCCACAAGAGGTAAGAAAAATCGATAAAAAAAGTAGTGAAATAATGGCTTTCATTTGGATAAATTTATTGATTACAAAGATATACTTCTAACTGCTTTATTGAATGAAAAGAGTAAATTTGTGTTTAACATACCTAAATTCTATGTCAACAAAAATTCAATTCATTTTTAATCCTTCTGAACTAGGTGCAGGTACATTTGGTGCTTCCCTTGGTCCTTCAGCTATTCAAACAGCAGCAAGAAAATTTAAAAATGACTTTTTTGGAAAGTACGCTCTTGAAGAAATCCAACATAAAAATTGGCTCTTAGATCAACCAACAAGATTTTCATTCGCAAAACGAATAGATGGAATCAACGAAATTTCACAAAATATTTCTAACAGTGTAAGTAAAACACTTGAGAATGATAAATTTCCGTTTGTGATTACAGGGGACCATTCATCCGGTGCATTTACAATTGCAGGAATTAGAAAAGCATTTCCAAATAAGAGATTAGGGGTGATTTGGATTGATGCCCATGGCGATTTACATTCTCCTTATACTACCCCATCAGGAAATTTACATGGTATGCCGTTAGCAATTTCGCTTGGTGAAGACAATAAAGAAATGCAACGAAATAATCCTGATGAACAAACGCAAAATTACTGGGAAAATTTAAAAAATTGTGCAGGAATATTTCCAATGATTAATCCTACAGACCTCATTTTTGTTGGAGTACGAGATACAGAAAAAGAAGAGGATTACCTGATAGAGAAACACGCTATTCGGAACATAAAAGTAGATGAAGTAAGACAAAATGGTGTAGGCAAAACACTCAATGAAATACAACAATTGTTAGCTAATTGTGATTTACTATATGTTTCCTTTGATGTAGATTCCATGGATCCAGATCTAACCTCATATGGTACAGGAACGCCCGTGAAAAATGGATTAACTGTTGATGAAGCACGTTCTCTATTAGTTGGTTTGGCTAGAGATCCACGTACGGCATGTATTGAAGTAGTTGAAGTTAATCCATGCTTGGATGATAAGGTAAACAAAATGGCCGAAATTGCTTTTGATTTAATTGAATCAACGGCACAAACAATTGAGAGTAAATAAAATGGAAGAAAAAATAAAGAAATTATTGGTTGAGAATGCTCATTCTCTTTTTGGTGTCGAAATCGCTGAAAATACAATTCAATTTCAACCAACACGAAAGGATGTAGATGGTGACTTTACGCTCGTTGTATTTCCCTTTGTAAAAATACTAAAAGGCTCTCCAGAGCAGGCAGGTGAGAAAATTGGAACATTTCTAAAATTACACCTTGCAGAAATAGACTCTTTTGAAGTAATCAAAGGATTTCTAAATATCAAATTAACTGATATCTATTGGTTAAACGAATTGAAAAAAGCATCGTCTAAAACTGATTTTGGCTTTTCCACATTGAATTCAAAACCAACGGTGATGGTAGAATATTCCTCACCAAACACAAATAAACCGCTACACCTTGGTCATTTGCGTAATATTTTCCTGGGATATTCTGTTGCAGAAATCTTAAAAGCAGCTGGTCATTCCGTTGTGAAAACGCAGATAATAAACGATCGCGGAATTCACATTTGTAAAAGCATGTTAGCCTGGCTTAATTATTCACCATTAAACGAAAAAGGAGAACGAGAAAACCCATCGAATACAGGGCTAAAAGGCGATAAATTGGTTGGGAAATATTACGTGGAATTTGATAAACATCTGAAAATCGAAACTGAAGCGATACTCAATCTTTGGAATAAATTAGAGTTTGAAGGCTTTGATACAAATGTTATTTCAGAAGTTAAACGACTTCAATTGGCAAAAGAAGGCAAAGAAGATAAAGCTCTTGAGGCAATTTCTGATAAAATCAAGGAAATCGCTCGTAATCAGACAAATTTAATGCGCGAAGCCAAGAATATGTTGGTAAGATGGGAGGCAAAAGATCCTGAAGTCTATTTGTTGTGGCAAACAATGAACGGTTGGGTATATCAAGGATTTGAGCAAACCTATTCCAAAATGGAGGTAGATTTTGAAAAATATTATTACGAATCTGACACCTATTTACTTGGAAAGGAAGTGGTTGCAAAAGGATTAAAAGACGGGGTTTTCTATCAAAAAGAAGACGGCAGCGTTTGGATTGATTTAACGGATGAAGGATTAGATGAAAAATTATTACTTCGCTCGGATGGAACGGCGGTTTATATTACCCAGGATATCGGTACAGCAATTGAGCGTTTTTCAGATTTTCCAGAATTGGAAGGAATGGTTTACACCGTTGGAAACGAACAAGATTATCACTTCAAAGTGCTATTCCTAATTCTTCAAAAAATGGGCTATGAATGGGCAAAAAATTGTTTCCACTTATCGTATGGAATGGTAGACTTGCCTTCTGGGAAAATGAAATCGCGTGAAGGAACCGTTGTTGATGCCGATGATTTAATGGAGGAAGTAATTGAATCTGCAACTGAGATGACAAAAGAACGCGGTCATTTAGACGGAATGAGTCAAGAAGATAAAGATAATTTATATTCAACCATCGGTCTAGGTGGCTTGAAATACTATTTATTGAAAGTAGATCCCAAAAAACGAATGTTGTTCAATCCAGCTGAATCTATTGAATTAAACGGACATACAGGGCCATTTATCCAATATGCTCACGCTAGAATTAAATCCCTTTTGGCAAAATCAACTGAGGACTATACGAATTGGTCTGAACCAATGCTTGGACAATCAGAGAAGCAAATCATCAAGACTCTTTGTTTGTTTCCCGAGATAATCCAATCTGCAGCGGCTGAATATTCTCCTGCGGTCTTAGCCAATTATCTCTACGATTTAGTCAAGGAATATAACCATTTCTATCAGAGTGTGACCATTTTAAACGAAGAACATACTGATACTCGTAAACTTCGTTTGGCAATTAGCTCGTCAGTTGCTCAGGTTGCTTGCAGTGGAATGCGGCTTTTGGGTATACATGTTCCTAATCGGATGTAGTATTTGAAATATTTAGATTGAAAAAGGGTAAGATCCATTTTAATATCCTACCCTATCAATCTATAAGATTCTTACTGAACTACGAATTGAATGTTTTGTGTTGTTTCTGCAGTTTGAACTTTTGCTACGTACATTCCAGGGGTTAATCCGTTGAAGGTTGCATTCGTTTGATTTGCTATTTCTTGGTTGTCAACTACCTGTCCTGCTGCGTTCACGATTGTAATTTGATTTACATCTGCGTTATTCCAAGTGATTGTTCCGTTTCCATTATTTGGGTTAGGATAAAGATTGAATGTGCTTTCTATTTCTTCAACTCCAGCAGAAGCTAAGGCAACATAAGTAGCAACATCAACTTGACATCCGTTGTTGTCCGTAACCGTTACATTATATGTTCCCTCTGTTGTAAGTCCAAATACATCTTCACTTGTTTCTCCGTTAGACCAGTCATATGTGTAATCAGCGGTTCCTCCTTGAACAAACACGTTTAAATTTACCCCTGTTTGAAAATCTGTTTGTGTAATCATTGCTTGAAGAGCCTCTGGTGCAGTAACTTCAAAAGAAGCCCAAAGAGTTTCTCCTTCGTTAGTTTGGATTTTAACTCTGTAAGTTCCTGCAGAAAGACCTGTCAAATCTTCAGTTGTTGCACCGTTATCCCAAGTAAATGAACTTACCTCATTATTAGCAACCTCAATATCAATGATTCCATCGTTTAATCCTGCACAGCTAATGTGGTGAACAGCATACGAAACTATTTCTTGATTGGCTGTGTTAATTACAGAACCTGTAGTTATCGTCTCAGCTTGTACATTGAAAAGAGCTGTTCCTAAGAAAAGACTTGCGATAAAGTTGCGTACTGAAGTTTTCATTTTGTTTCGTTTTGATTTCTGAAACAAAAGTGCTTGATCTCCTATAAAATGTTTCTATTTAAAAGGATAATCAACCGCAAAATACGGAAGCCTACTAAAGGTCAACTAGGTATTTACATCAAACGTATACGTAATAGTTCGTAGATTTCATAGCTTTTTCAAGCGAACGAACAAATAGACAAATACTAGCATACTTGTCAAAGTATACCTGCATTTTTTAGTACGGAGGCAATTATGATTATATCTTTAATGGTTTTCTACTGCATTTAATGCGATATAATCAATTTCCATTCATAATTTCTTTTAAAAAATTAAAATAATCATAAGATGCCAGTGATTGTTCTATTGATGTTTTTTCTAGCGAATCCTGAATGAGTCTCGTGAAATTAGCAATAAACGGACGGGCAATTTTGCTGTATTCATATACGTTATCATTCACAACATCATCATCATTGACATAAATACTTACAGAAACTAAAAAATCCTTTTGATTTTCAAAATCCACCACGTAAGCAGATTCTGTGACAAAGCCATAAGCTATACCAATTTTGCTAAATATTCGATAGCGCCCACTTGATGCAAGTTCAGGTTTGTTTCCAATTATTGTGTACTTGAAATAGTTATCTGGATATTGATCCTTATTGTGATAGGAACTATTCTTCATCTCTCTCGGGAAATTTCCCATACATTTAAGAAGATATTTCCTTGAATCAAAAGTTACTTGAAATCGCTCCTTTGCAGCTACTTTTTGAGGAAACACCAATCTAAAAACTGTTTTATGAATATCTCCCAATGGATAATCTAGAAATGAATTAAAATCATATGGTTTTGCCACCTTCTTTCCATTTTCTATTTGATATTTTCCAATCAATTTTCTTGGAGTAAATGGTAAGCGATACATAAATTCACTTGAATCTAAAACGGATTTTGGATAACTCGCTTGAACCTTTCCGTTTGGTGAAAATATAGAATAAGAATGTGTTTCTAATAACTTTCCTCTCGGACAACCCGTAAATCCGCCATAAATATTTGTGCTATTTAATTGCCTTTGAGTAAGTTTATAATTCAACAATTTAGGAGTTACAGCATTGAAAAATAGCGAGTAGTACGCATTATCACTAATAGATAACATATCCTCAATGGCCAAACTAATGGGGATATTACGTTTCATTGTTAAGTCAACAAACGAACTACTACCACAATTGAAATCTCTATTCATTTTAATATAACTTTCGCGCGAAAGATTTAATGAATCTAGAATCTCAAACATCGCCACTGCAGTAGGTAATTTCACCATACTAGCCGGATAAAAATACTCATTGGTTGTAAAATCATAGGTTTTGAAATCCTCATTCCCATCTTGATCTCGCTTAATATCCGTCACAATAAATTGCAGTCTATATTTGTCACGATTTCTCAGAACGAAATCAACTAAGGAGTCTTTACCAAGAAGAGATTGATAAAATTCTTCTTTCGTTTTTTGAGCAGTTAAGTCAAAAAATAGAAAAAACAAGAACCCTATAGCTACCAGCCTTTTTATCATTCAGTGTTTTTCGGAGATAAAAAGTATATAACGACAGCAGACAATATAGTTACTAAAGTCCAGAATAGTCTCATTGGCTCCAAATGTGCAAAATAGAATATCATCCATAATGTAACTCCAATAAATAAAATTGGAGTAAATGGATAACCCCATGTCTTTATGGTTGAATCATCGCCTAATTTTCTATATCGAATAATGAAAACTCCTGTTACTGTAAGTAAACAGAATAAGGACAAGGTTAATTCAATGTATTGCAATATCATTCTAAAATCAAATAACAAGATTATTGCCACAGAAATAAAAGTTTGTAAAAGAATTGCATTTACCGGCGCTCCTTTCTCCGTTTGTCCTTTCAGAAAAGAGAAAATACGATAATCATGTCCCATTCGCTGAGCAACTCGTGGACCGGCAATAAACATGGCGTTAATTCCTGATACAAGCGCAACGGCAAATAATCCAGCAAAAACCAATGCAGTTTGCTCATTAAACACCTTGCTAATGACTATATTTCCAATCGCAATTTTTCCACGCAATTCATCAAACGTACATACATACATAAAAACCCCTGTCAATAACAAATAAACGATTGTGACGATGGCTGTACCCGTAACCAAAGAGAAAGGTAGATTTTTTTTCGGATTTTCCATGTTACCTGCAATGTAGGAAGATGAATTCCATCCGCTGTAGGCAAACATCACATATACTAACGAACCCGCAAAAGGCAAACTAAAGATGGTACTCCAACTGACATCGGTAGGTGCAAAACTGACATTACTCCTCGTTTCATCTGATAAGAAGAAAAAAGGTGAGATAATTAAAACTACTATAAACAAAAGCTTTATTGAAGTAATTACATTTTGAAATAATCCACCTGTTACAACACCACCGAGTTGGATCATTGTCACTAATAAAATCAATGAAATTGCAACAATTTTAGGCGTGAATTCTGGTAGATCAGAGCCCAAAGCCTTGTTCATAATAGGCATTAGATAATCTCCAGATGCCAGTGCAAGTGCAGCGATAGCAGCTGAAAATCCTACAACAATGGAAACCCAACCACTAGCAAAACCTACAATAGGATGATAAATCTTGCTTAAGAATGTATATTCCCCTCCCGACTCACGAAAAGTTGTTGCCACTTCAGCATAAGCAGTAGCACCACACAAGGCAAAAATTCCACCAATCAGCCATATAAACATAATTGCAAATGGATCTGGGATTCCAACTGGTGGATTCATTACCTGAAATCCAATAGAAGTAAAAATCCCTGTGCCAATCATATTGGCAATTACCATATTTGTGGCTACACTACGCGAATATTTTTTAAATGTCATGAATTATTTTTTGATAGCAATCATTTGATTCTGATCCTTCGTTTGCCAATGGTAACCCAAAGAAAATGAAAGGGCACCGATAAACTCCTTGGTTTTATATGCTTCTGCCATATCTTTCTGAAATAAATTTTCACTAAAATCTGAAACCGGTTTCACATAATTTCCATATAATTCCATCTTAAACTTGGATTTATCAAAATATTTATAAGGAATTCCTGTATCATCTTGAACTAAATAAATCGCTTTATCCAAAACAGTATTTCTTATCGTTGTAAACGTTTCGTAATGCATTAAATAGGAAGCAGATTTCACAAAACAATTGGATGCCGGAATGGATTTTAATGTTGCTGCAAGTGCCTTATCCTTTTCAATGCCTGAATTTGAAATATCACATGAATAATACGTAAGCGTTTTCAAAATACCTTTTTCCTTATTGCCAAATGTTATGCGCACGGCTTTGGCAGCATTTACACCAACTTTAAACGGCGTATAAGTTTTCTTTCCACTTTCATCAACACTTAATTCTTCAACCGATGTCACGGTATGTCCCGTTTTTGAAACAGACCACAGCAAGACAGGAAGCATTCCATTAACAGGTGATGATTTTGTGTCTTTAATCATATTCATCGTGATGAAATAACTCTTCGCATATATATCTCTTAAAATAAAATCAGCAGCCTCAATGTACTCACGTGTTTGAACTTTATCCATGTTTGCCATATCAGGAATTGAACCAACACTTTCTTGAGCCATCATTACATAATGATTTGCATTGGGGTACAGTGAATTAACATGCAAGAAATCTCCTCCAGAAAATGGATAGAAGACGGAAGTCGTATCTGATTTTGCATTTCTTTTTAAAGCAGACTGGTTCCAATTTGTAATTGGAGACAAACGCGATTTACCTATTTCAACCAATTTTTGATTTAGCTGTTTCGAAAAGGAATCATAATAAGTTGGATCAATATTAGCTGGTAATTTTTCAGTATTTCCAGAAATCAACCGTGCAAAACCATCAAAAACTTCATCAGCCTTAATTTCTGCTGCGGGTTGGGTATTTCCAGTATTATTTGTTCCAGTTTTATCATCATTTCCAGAATTTCCGCAGGACGATGTAACCAATAACACGGCGATAAAGCTACTTAAAGCATAAAAGGTAATTTTCATGTAGACATCATTTATAATGTCAACGATATACTTGAATTTGTGAAAATTAGTTACATTTTTTTCCTATTCAACCTCCAAAACCCAGTTTCGATTCTTATAAATAGATAGTAAAGACTTAATTGCAAGGATGTTTTTTTGATTAATGAAAATGTCTTTCACATGAATATTACATTTACTAGTCTCATTTTCAACATTAATTTCATTTAATTTTCTAAACCATTTTCGGAGTATTTCAATGGATTCATTTGAACTTGGTTTAAAATCATCGTATTGTACACTTGCAAAAAAAGTGATATTTTTTCTAGCTCTTGTAAAAAGTACGTTCAATCTTTTGGCACCTGAATTTAAGTTTATAGGACCAAAACGATGGGAAAAAACCCCTTCTTTTTCAGAATACCCATAGCCAAAACTAACAATCAATTCATCACATTCATCGCCCTGTACGTTTTCAACCGATTTAAAAAATACTTGATCAGCATCTATCTTTTCTTGTAAAATGGGCTTTGACTCTGATGGCAACAAATCAAATATCTCTTGAAGTTGGGTTTCTGAAAATGCAACGATTCCCAGGGTATCACAAGAAGCAAGTCTTGTTGAAACATACTCAGCAACAGCTTTTGCTTCAATTTTATTCGTTCTTTCATCAAATCGCCCCTCAGGAATGAAGTTAAATTGAATAGGCTTTTCCTTATAGGAAGCATCTCGAAATGCTGAAAGTCTATTTTGATAAAAATATGCATTTGAAAATGAAATCAATTCCGGATGATAACTGCGATAATGATAAGAAAGAAACAAACTGGGAAGGTAAAATGACGCTTGATGCAACAAATCAACACTTTCTGTTGCTGCTTTAAAATAGGAACTTGGGCTCATTTGCTGAGGATCTCCGGCAATTAAAACACGTTCTGAACGCTGGAGAGCACCAAAAGCATTTTCCAGAGGTATTTGACTAGCTTCATCAAAAATTGATAGTGAAAATATATTTTGCTCAAGTGGAAAACACACCGAAATTCGTGATGGATTCATTAACCATACTGGTTTTAGTAATTGGATCCATTTTTTTGCAGGTGAATCCATCAATTGACGCATGGATAAATGATTTTTGCTTTTGGCAAATTCTTTAATCAGAATGCGCTTACCAACTCTTAATTCATTTTTTAATTCCTTATCATTTGTTGATAATTTTGGGGATGTTGTAAGCAACAAGGCATGAAATTGATCAAATTTATTTTTCTGTTTTTGTAAAATGTAATTAGCAAAATCCACTCGTTCATTTTCACAAAGAGTATTAAAATCAGTAATTTTTTGATAAAAAGTAACCCAACTAAAATCATTTAATTGAGGGAAATCAACTTTCAATTTTGACCATGTACTATGCATGATTGCAGATTCAATTTCATGGACGTTTGAATATTTTCTAGCCAATATTGATAGATGCTTAGAACTTATGATATTCGTATCTACACGTTCTAATATTAGATATAATCTTCTTTCAAGATTTTGCAAATAATAAACTAAATCAATATCATCTTCGAAACGGAAATACAATTTAAAATCGGAAATCATAGAACCAATAATGCCTTGTTTTTCCTCTAAGAAGATTCTCTCCTCTAATGAAATAGTTTGAAATTCTTTGAGTTCATCTTCCGAAATTAGCTGAGTTAATTGAATAACTTCCTCCAAATCAGTTGTGTCTTCAATTCCAAACTTTAGCAGTTCACGATGCTTAATTTGAAGCTTCTCATTAATATTCAGCTGTTCAATTCTCAAGTTCAATGAAGTAAGAGGATCTAAAAAAGGAGATCTTGTCCATTTCTTCCATAGTTTTTTTCTTGAAAATGCACCAAAAACTGATGAATTCTTAAAACGATTAATAAGTTCTAAAACCTCTTCTTTATTTGGTTCGAAAAGCCAATGAGTATTTTCTAAATTGCTCTTTTCTGCATCTATTCTTAGTATTTGAATATCATTTTTTAGTTTCACCAACTTTTTTGTAATCGAACTTTTTCCGATAAACTTCTTGCCGTATTTTTTAAAAATTAATGTGTTAAACTTTGAAATACGAAGAGATTTTCGAGATAATTCAAACAATTTTTTAAAGGCTAAAGTATTCTCATCCATGGTAAGTTCAGAAACTGACCTTCTCCATTGCTGAATTTTTGTTTCAATTGAAAACAAAAAGGATTTGTCTAGGAGTTCTGTTTTAACTTGTGAAATAAGAAAATTAAGATCTCGTTCAAAAAGAAATTCTACGGTAGGTTTGATGTTCAACCATTCATCCAATGATGGCAACTCACTGTCATAGCCTGAATAAGAGTCGCAGTTAAAATTCTCATATTCACAAAGAAACTCCATAATCGTCATTCCATTTCCCAACTTGGGCTGGTGTAGGAGATTTAGTGTGCTTTGTAAATTACCCTGAACTAGCTGATTAATAGGAGAAAAAGCAGCTATTTCCGAAGACATCAATTCTAATCGCTCCCATTCTTTCTTTAATTCTTGAATGAAATTTGAAGTAGAAAAATGCTGTGTTGACGTATAACATAAACCATCCAAGCCCAATGATGCCATCTTTTTTTGAATTACATCCAAGGCAACTCGTTTTTCTGAAACAACCAAAGTTGATTTTTCCAATTCAAGTAATTTACCTAGTACATTAAGGATTACCTGCGATTTACCAGTACCTGGAGGACCCTGAACAACACAATTAGATTTAGTCAATTTCGATAAAACTGTCATTTGATCTGGATCAGTTGGAACAAGTTCATTTGGTGAAAAAGGCAATTCATACACTTGTTCATTATCAGTTGAACCAAGTATTTGCAACAAACTAGATGAATACGATGTTGATTGAATGAGTTGTTCAATCTCACGCAACATCTCAAATCGATGCGGGTGAAAATTGCCTATATATTGCTTAGTATCATCCAGTTCCAACTCTGTAAAAGAGGATAATTGACTTAATAAGTCCTCGAAAGAGGATGGAAGTTTAATTTCAAATTCACGCTCAAAAAACCAAGTCAAAAATGGATTAATGTAGGTGTCATTAAAATTTTCAAGAATTATTTCATGTGTTAGCTTATTGATGTGAATTTTAACTTCTTGAAGTAAAATTGGAATTTGGTAGTGGGTTTCTTTCCATACTAAACGAACTAGTCCCTGGGATGTGCATGTAGGATTTATACCAAATTCTTTATGAATGTTCTTTGCTGCTTTTGCGAGTTTATCCCAGGACAAATCGAAAATTAATGAATCAGAATGCAATTCAATTATTCCATTGGTAGAAATATTTGCTAATGGGTCATTTTTTGAAAACTGAAGTGTGTTTTTAACATACGACTGAAGTAGTTCCTGAATTTCAGTATAATGTATGTTATCGCTCATTCATGTATAAATAAAAATCCCGGAATCAATAAGAAACCGGGATTGAAATTTACTGATTATTTTTTATAAACCAAAGGCTTGTTTTACTGCATCTACGTAGTCTAACTTTTCCCAAGTAAACAACTCAACTTCCTTCGTGATTATCGTTCCATCTGGAGACTTAAATGATTTTGTAACAATTTCATTTTTTCTACCCATGTGTCCATAAGCAGCTGTTTCTTGATAGATAGGATTACGAAGTTTCAATCTTTGCTCGATGAAGTAAGGTCGCATGTCAAATATTTCAGAAACTTTATCTGCTATTTCACCATCGGTTAAATTCACTTTTGAAGTGCCATACGTGTTGACATACAAACCACATGGTTTAGCTACTCCAATTGCATATGAAACTTGAACAAGAACTTCATCACATAGTCCAGCGGCAACTAAATTCTTAGCAATATGACGTGTTGCATAGGCTGCTGATCTATCCACCTTAGAAGGATCTTTTCCAGAAAATGCACCACCACCATGAGCTCCTTTTCCTCCGTAGGTATCAACAATAATTTTTCTACCTGTCAAACCTGTATCTCCATGAGGTCCACCGATAACAAACTTTCCAGTTGGGTTAATATGGTATTGGATTTCATCATTGAACAATGCCTGAAGTTCAGGTTTCAATTTCGCTTTCACACGTGGAATTACAATTTCAACAATATCTTTTTTAATTTTTGCTAACATTTCAGTTTCAGTGGCAAAATCATCGTGTTGAGTTGAAACGACAATTGTATCAATTCTTTGTGGCACATTGTCATCTGAATATTCGATGGTTACTTGTGATTTCGCATCCGGACGTAAATACGGAATTAAGTCTGATTCATTATTTCTAATGTAGGACAACTCTTGCAATATTTTGTGTGCCAAATCCAATGCTAATGGCATGTAGTTGTCAGTTTCACGGGTAGCATAACCAAACATCATACCTTGATCTCCAGCTCCTTGATCTTCTGGATTTGTTCTTTCTACACCTTGATTTATATCCGAAGATTGTTCGTGCAATGCAGAGAAAATCCCACATGAATTGGCATCAAACATATATTCAGACTTGGTATATCCAATCTGCTTAATTGTTTCTCTGGCAATAGATTGCACATCAAGATACGACTTAGTTTTAATCTCTCCAGCCAACACTACTTGACCTGTTGTTACAAGAGTTTCACAAGCTACTTTCGACGTTGGGTCAAAAGCCATGAAATTATCAATAAGCGCGTCTGAAATTTGATCAGAAACTTTATCCGGGTGTCCTTCAGAAACGGACTCAGAAGTAAATAAATATGGCATTTAAATTAAATTTTGAATTACAAAAATAGTAAATCTATCCTGAATGTAAAAGAGTTGGAAGATATTTAAAATGGTTTTTGTATTATTTTAAACTTACACCCATTCTTGTCTGCCGATAGAGGCAGAAGGAAGGATTGAGGTGGGTTACATAATTGTCATTGAAATGAAGACTAGATATATTGTATTGAAATAAATTTAATGCGTCATCCCCCTTGATCCCTCCTCGAGGAGGGAAAGAAGAGAGCTTCACCCCTAATATGAAAGAGGTGAAACTATAACTCATACGCTGAAGCTTCGGAGTACAAAGAAAAAAAGCCGGCTTTGTGGGCCGGCTTTTAAAACATTAAATAATTTTTCTAGAAGTTCCAGACATCATGCTCAAAGGTACGAATCGTGTTTTTCACTTTTTCAGATTCATACAAGGCATCTGTGCCAAAACGATAATCCTCTATTTTACGGTCATACAAAGTAGATTCTTTAAACACAACAGCATTAAACCTACGTGTCATAAACAAATGATCAAAGGTATTCCCACCAACTGTGCTTTTTGCATCATACACATAATAGTTTTTCAAAACATCACGAAGCTGTGGAAAATAAACCCAAAAAGCTATTTTTTCTGTAGAATCTGGATGAACTTTTATAACAGGAGCTAAACCAATAGTTCTAACATCCAAAACAGAGCGTTCCTTATCAAAAAACCAATCCTCTTTTAAATGATAAGCAACTACTAACGATGGATCATAATATTCCTGATCAAACACCTTAAATTCAACAGGATAAGGATCAGTTGTACCGGGTATAATTTCGGCCTTCGAAGGATCAGTAGTCTCAGTTTTAGGGTCTAAAGTATAGGATAAAGAGTCACCATTACGATATAATTTAAACGCTGGGCTTTGTCCCAGTAAATAATATGCTTTTTGCGCTTGACCATTTGCATCCTTAGTGTTTAGAATTTTTTCTGATTTATCCTCTGAAATCCTTAGCGTACCAATCATTTCTCCTATATCAGACTGGTAAGCTGCATCATTCATAGCACTAACTCCTGGCGTTCTTGTAGCTGGATAGATAAATGCATCACCACCGACTTTTGGAGTTAATATATTCTTTGACAAATTTGTTTCTATCTTATTGTAATAACCCATTATCAAACCCTTTTTTAAAGCATTTGCTATAATGTAATACAAACTATATCTACCTTGCGAAGATAATTCAAGAACCAATTCTGGACTATTACCTTGTTTCTTTTGGTCAACCTTTTCAAGAGGATAGTATAATGGGTGATTGATTTTTTCACGTAAATCAATGGAACTCCAAGTTCGTTTCCCCCACACATAGTCATTTTCGCGAACAAATTCATAAGGAATTGCTCTTTTTTTAGCCAAAACATCTTTCTTTTCATATACCCCATCTATTACACCAGCACTTGGATTACCATTAGGTATAATTACATTTGAAGGTCCTACACTTCCTTGCGAGTATAAGTTAAATATTGAACTTGATAACGCTAAAATATGAACAACTATCCTCATATTAAAAATATTAGTTTTTAAAAGTAACAGATTTTAACCCACCAGAGGTTCCAGCATATCTAACTTGAATAGTTATATTCCCTCCACTAACACCTTTTAATATATTCATGTGCGCAGGTGAAATTGTAGAACCGTTACCATCCAAAGATCCTTTAACACCAGAAACGGTAATACTGTAATTTACAACAGAAAAATTTCCTTTCTTTGGATCAAAAGGCACTTCATTTCCATAAGCGCAAGTCAAACTCCCTGAAGTTTTTAAAGCCCTACCATTTTCTCCGACTCCATTCCAAAACACTTTTGGCTCAGGAGCTGGTTTTACAAGGTATCGCTGACCTTTCAATGGTACACTTTTACCAGATTTATCAACAGCTGTTGCATTTATTGTATAATACTGTCCAATCATAGATTGTGGCGCTGTTACCGTTTCTGGAGAAACCTTAACACTTTTATACATACCACCAGCAGCGGCAGTAAACTTCATTGGAATTCCAGCATATACTACCATTAAATCAGTACACTGAATAGTAGCATCACCTGAACTTTTAATTACAGAAATTTTCTTTTCCCAATCAAGTTGCTTGGCCATACCATTGTTGTCTTTTATAGATATGGTTCCTTTGTAAGTCATATCTTCTCCTGAGCCTACTGCTTTCATGATAGCTTTTCCATTTTCATACCTAAAATCACCACCTGTTGCAGTAGGTTGATTGTCCGTGTCATAAGCACCAATAACAACAGTAATATCAAAAGCCTCACCATCCGCAACTGTACCTGGACCATCAGCCAAAGCAACTAGCTCATTAAACGAATAAGAAGCATTACCAACTTGACTGGAGCACCAATAAGCAGCCGCTGCTCTTGCATTTAATATTTCTAATTGCATTGAAGACAATGAAGCCAAAGCGGCAACCAATGGGGAATGATCAAAAGTTTTTCCAATCCAATGCACGTCTGTAATATCATTTACATTATCAAACTTCTTCTCTTTAGTTAATTCCATGTACAGATCTTTCAAAACACGAATATCTTTAATATTCATTTTAGTACCTCTTAACATAGCCTCAACTTTCTTATCCAAATCAACGTTATCTTTAAATTCATTAATTGGTTTAGTTTTAACCGAATAAACCGGTTGACCAACTCCTTTACCTGAAACAGAATCAATACTTTTCGCATGGTGCGTACCTACAGTTTCTACTATAAAAGCTCTATAATCATTATATTTATTCCATAAGTTTATACCAAATTTATCTGTAGATTTTTCAACATCTACAACTTTTATGGACTCACCTACTATTTCATGCATAGGGACATCATATTGATCTTTAGCTTGTACAGCCGCTAAATTTAAACGAGACGGCCTTAACGGATCTGATTTATCATATTTTTTCCAAACAATTACATCCTTCATATCAACACCGTAATCACTTTTATTTTTGGTGAAATCCTGTACTAAAGACCAGTTAATAGTTTGTTTATATGAACCCTCGCCACTAAAAACTTTTTCTTTGTTACTGTTTATTTTTTCACCGCTTTTTTCTAAAATATTAAATTTTATTTTGTCAATAAACTCAATCATTTCTGCAGTCTTATTATCAATGCGAGATAGCATTTCTAAATAATACGTACACTTTGCAGCTTTTGCAAAATTCTTTTCATTTAAAGAAGTTTTTTTCATCGTAGACAAATTTTTCTTGAATCCATCTCCTCTATCCAACTGTACAATCGCCGATTTCTGAGTATTCTCCTCGATTGCAACGAAAGCATCGAGGATAGATTTTGATACGTTTAACGCTAAAAGCGCCGTAAGTACCAAGTACATCATCCCAACCATTTTCTGTCTTGGGGTTTCCTTACCACCTGCCATTTTCTTTTAATTTAATTAGGTTAAACTTCAGTTTAAATCTTATAATTAAGCTCTCATGGCTTTTAACATGTTACCATATACGTTATTCAAGTCTGTCAAGTTTTTAGACAATAACGCCATATTTTCTTTGTATACACGTGTATCCTCAGCTGATGCAGAAAGATTAGCCATCATTTCAACAACTTGTGACTGGAATTTTTCAGTAGCTTCTAAATGAGAAGTAGATCCTTTCAACTGCAACTCGTATACATTGTTCAAAGCAGCCAAGTTTTTAGAAACCTTTTGCATTTGCTCTCCGAAAGACTCACCTTCAGCAGTATTTGAAGTAAGACCAGCTATAGAAACTGACGCTCTTTCGTATGCTTCAGAAAGTGAAGAAACTTTCTCTGATGCTGCTTGTAAAGATGTTACATAACCATCAGTTGCAGCTGCAGCAGATGTAACTCCTTTCAATTGAGCAGCGTTATCTCCTAACGTTCTCATTCCATCACCCAATCTTTCCAATAACTGAGAATCGATTTTTGCATCCTCTAGCATTTTATCCAACTCTTGTGTAATTCCAGAACCACCAGATACTTTCTTTTGCTTTGGCTCGTGAGTTGCCTCACCCATTGCCAATTCCGGGTAAACTAATTCCCAATGTGGATCTTCGTGAACTGGTTCTAAAACTGATAAAATAAAAATCCCTGCCTCAGTCAATAGACCTACCGTTAATAAGATACCAGAACCTGGCCAGTGCATGATTTTAAATAATGCTCCAACGATTACTACTGCGGCACCAAGACCATAGACATACTTCATAATGTTTTTCCAACCCTTGCTTGCGAAAAAACCTCCTTTACCTGCGCTCATAATTTTAAATTTTAATTTAGGTTTAACAATTAACTATTTGATTTTTATTTGGTTACAATTTTATTAGCGAAGATTGATATCACTTTGGATTTCTTCTCCACCCTCTTTCGTGATGTCTTTACCACCGCGACCGAGATGGGTCATCACATTTCTAAAGCCAATGTAAGACTTCGCAGTATCTTGATATTCGTAGGATCTTGAACCTACATTCAAGTAGTGACCGATATCTTTCCAAGAACCACCACGAATAACTTTACGCTTCATTACCTCTGGCTCCCATTTTTTGGCATCGTATGTAAATTCTGGATTGATATCATCCATAAATTCGTAGCTAGACTCATCGTAAGCTGATTCACACCACTCTGAAACATTGCCTGCCATACAGTATAAACCGAAATTATTAGGGTTGTAAGAATACACTTTAACTGTATACACACCACCATCCTCAAAATACCTACCACGCATTGGTTTGAAATTACCCAAGAAACAACCTGCGGCATTTCTGATGTATGGACCACCCCACGGATAGAATTGTAAAGCCAAATCACCGCGAGCAGCTCTTTCCCATTCAGCTTCTGTAGGCAA
>JBIKIQ010000016.1:0-81971 GCA_044361535.1 Crocinitomicaceae bacterium | reverse complement strand
GAATGTATGTTGCACAAGTTCAAACAGCACATACAACACAAAACATCCAATTTGTAGTACAATAATTCATAGTTTAATTAATTTTAGTTTAATCGAAAGCATCTCCAAAAGAGGTGCTTTTGGTTTTTCACTAGATTCAAAACTTTGAATAGATAATATATATGTAATTCAAAATATTATTACTACTTTTGCGACCTTGAAATAAAGACTATGACAGAAAATTTTTCATTCGACACAATTAAGAATAGATTTAACAACGATAAGCGTTTCAAAATGATAACGTATATTGTTGTTGGTGTTTTAGTATTGGTTCTTGCCGGTTTGGCTTATTATCAATTTGTATGGAAATCAACTAATGATAAGTCAAAAGATGCCTATTGGAAAGGTCTGAATTATGCTGCAAAAGACTCAACCAATATGGCAATTACCGAATTGACCAAGACAAAAAAGAAATACGATGGATACATTGGAGGAGAAATCGCTCAGTTTGTTTTGGCAAGACAATTTATGGCTAAAGGTGAGTTCAAAAAAGCTATTAAAGAGCTTGATGAAACAAAATTAGACGGAACTTTTCTTGAATCAATGCGAATGGGATTAATCGCTGACTGTCATTCTGAATTGAAGGAGTACAAAAAAGCGGTAGAAAAATATGTTGAGGCATCTGAAGAAGATATCAATGAATTTACTACTCCTATGTATTTGTTCAAAGCAGGATTGAATAGTGAAAAAGTAAATGATTTCAAAAAAGCAACTGAATATTACACGAAGGTTCGCGATGAATATCCTGGATATGCTAGTCAAATAACCGTTGATAAATATGTTGCTCGCGCATCAGGAAAAGTTGTAAAATAATTTTCTAATGGCAACTGAGCATCACAATCTTTCCTATTTTAATGAGAAAGATGTTCCAAATGGTGCTGAATTCAAACTAGGTATAGTAGTTTCAGAATGGAATTCTGATATCACTTTAAATTTACTGAAAGGAGCTAAAGAAACTCTTTTAGAACGAGGTGTTCAGGATTCAAATATTCTTATACATTTTGTACCTGGTACCTTCGAGCTTGCTTTAGGATCACAGTTCTTATTTGAAAATACAAATGTTGACGGAGTAATAGCCATTGGTGTTGTAATTCAAGGTGAAACCAAACATTTTGATTTTGTTTGTCAAGGCGCTACCCAAGGAATAATGGATGTAGGGTTAAAATATAATAAACATATCTCGTTTTGTGTATTAACCGATTTAAACATTCAACAATCAATTGATCGTTCAGGCGGAAAACACGGTAATAAAGGAGTTGAATGTGCAATAGCGGCATTAAAAATGATTCAACTACAGAGGAATCTTTCAAAAAAATCGTAAATCATGACATTAATTAAATCTATATCCGGTATACGCGGAACAATTGGAGGCGCTCCGGGAGAAGGGCTTACACCTGTTGATGCAGTAAAATTTGCTTCTGCATATGGTACGTGGTTAAAATTGAATTCAACTTCTGACAAGTTAAAAGTTGTTATTGGCCGTGATGCTCGGATTTCAGGTAAAATGATTAGCGATCTAGTATGTTCAACGTTGTGCGGATTAGGAATTGATGTGATTGATTTGGGGTTATCTACAACTCCAACGGTAGAAATTGCCGTTCCCATGGAAAATGCAAATGGTGGAATTATTTTAACGGCAAGTCATAATCCTAAACAATGGAATGCCCTTAAGTTATTAAATGAAAAAGGCGAATTTATCTCTGGATTAGATGGCGAGAAATTATTAGAAATTGCTGAGAAAGAAGATTTTTCTTTTGCCGATGTTGATGACTTAGGGATATACAAACAAGATAATTCATACCTTCAAAAGCATATTGATTCTATCCTTTCGCTAGCATTGGTGAATAAGCAAGCAATTGAAAATGCAAATTTTAAAGTCGTTGTCGATGCTGTAAATTCAACTGGTGGAATATTTGTTCCTGCACTATTGAAAGCACTTGGGGTTAATCAAATTGTAGAATTATACTGTGATCCTTCAGGGCATTTCCCTCATAATCCTGAACCACTTCCTGAACATTTAGTAGAATTATCAAATTCAGTTGTTTCCAATCAAGCACATGTCGGTATTTCAATAGATCCAGACGTTGATCGTTTAGCCTTAGTATGTGAGGACGGAACTATGTTTGGTGAGGAATATACGCTAGTCGCTGTAGGAGATTACGTGTTATCCAAAACTCCAGGAAATACCGTTTCAAATATGTCATCTACACGTGCACTTCGAGATGTAACTGAAATGCATGGTCAAATCTATTCTGCATCAGCAGTTGGAGAAGTAAATGTAGTTGTGAAAATGAAAGAAACAGATGCTGTAATCGGAGGTGAAGGAAATGGTGGAATAATTTATCCTGAGTCGCATTATGGTAGAGATGCATTAGTGGGAATAGCTTTGTTTTTGAGTCATTTGGCAGAGAAGAAATGTTCGGTTACATTTTTAAGAGATTCATATCCAAAATATATAATTTCTAAGAATAAAATAGAACTAACGCCTTCTATTGATGTTGATAGATTATTGGAAAAAATGATTACTGAGTACAAGAACCACGAGATTGATACTACGGACGGTGTGAAAATTTATTTTGACAAAGAATGGGTTCACTTACGTAAAAGCAATACTGAGCCGATTATTCGAATTTATTCAGAAAGTCAAAATAAAGAAAAAGCTGAGCAACTCGCTCAGAATATTATTGGCCAGATAAAAAGTCTAATTGATTAACCCTTCAGTTCTTCAATTTTACTCAACACATCATCAAGACCTTCTTTGAATTTTTCAAAATCTTCCTTGTATAAGAAAATTTTGTGTTTTTGGTAATTTTCATAACCATCTTCACTGGTTACTTTCTTACTCTCAGTCACTGTAATGTACAAATCATTACTCTTAGTTGACTTAACATCAAAGAAATATGTTCTCTTGCCGGCTCTGACCGCTTTTGAATAGATTTCGTTGTTTTGATCGTTTGACATACTCACATTTTTATACAAATATATTATTTTCAATATATTTTCAACATAGACGCTTAAATTTGTGTAATAGTTTCTTCACACATTTTTAAAATCTGACGAACCTCGTCTAGTGTAGGTGCCTCAGCATAATTACGTAAAACAGGTTCAGTGCCTGAAGGACGAATCATCAACCATCGTTCATCATCGAAGAAATACTTGAATCCGTCAGTAGTCTGCAAATCTTTTACCTTATAACTACCAAAACTTAGGTATTTATTTTCTTTGCAATTTTGAATTATTCTATGTTTTAATTCTTCGGTAATATGAAGGTCATTTCGTTCAAATTTGAATTCGCCAATTAACTCATACACTTCTTCAATCAATTCATCTAATGTTTTGCCCGATTTTGCCATGAATTCCCAGATAATCAATCCCATCCAGATTCCATCACGCTCGGGGATATGACCTTTAACAGCAATTCCTCCCGACTCCTCGCCACCGATTAAAACATCTTCTTGTACCATGATTGATGCAATTTCCTTAAAACCAATTTTGGTGATTTTCTGAGGTAAATTATAAATTTGACAAAGTCGATCAACACGAGGAGTTACACTAAAAGCTGTTGCAACCATCCCGGATAAATGCTTGTATTTCACCATGTAGTGAATGAGCAATAAAATAATATGATGTGAATCAATAAATTCCCCTTTTCCATTGTAAAGCCCAATTCTATCAGCATCTCCATCAGTCGCCAAAGCACAATCGACACCTGGATTTTCTTTGATATAGTTTTCCAGTTCCTTTAAATTTTTTGCAATTGGCTCTGGGGCTTGTCCCATAAATGAAGGATTGTAATCACAATGTAATAATTCTACTTCGGGAAGGATTTTCTGAATTACATTTTGTCCTGCGCCATACATTGCATCGTAAACCAATCTCAATCCTGATGTTCTGATTGCATGTAAGTCAAAGTTGGCTTTTACATGATTGATGTACATCGTTTCTAAATCAATGATTTCAATTTTACCTTCTTTCTCAGCTCGTTGTAAATCAATTTTTGTATAATCTGAATTAGCGTGGGTTGGAATAATATCTTCGATTTCTTGGATGTACTCCGGTTGCAAAGGTCCACCGAAATCAGCTTTGATTTTATATCCGTTATACGAAGGTGGATTATGGCTTGCTGTAAGAATAATTCCAATTCTACAGCCATAATTTTTTGTTCCTAAAGACAACATTGGTGTTGAAATAAAACCTCTATTCATATACACTTTTATTCCTTGCGAAAGAAAGACTTTAGTAGCTGTTTCCATGAATAATTCTCCTGCAAATCGACAGTCGTGACCAATGGTGATTTTTGGTTCAACACCTTGATTTAACAACCATTTGCCCGTAGCCTCTGCAACACGTGCAACATTTTCAACTGTAAAGTCTTGAGCAATTATCGCTCTCCAACCATCTGTTCCAAATTTAATTTTTTCTGACATGTAAAGTAGTTTAGATTAATTATTGTTGCCCTTTTTCAATTTCGTATAAATAACGTTGTATCGTGTTTTCAAGGCCTAAATACAACGCGTCTGAAATTAATGCGTGACCGATAGAAACCTCATCAATTTCTGGAATTTCTCGAATTAAATAAGCTAGATTTTCCAGACTTAAATCATGACCTGCATTTATTCCTATTCCCAATTGGACAGCTTCTTTAGCAACCTCGATATATTCTCGTATGGCTTCCTCTTTGTTGAGTGAATAATTTTCAGCATAAGGTCCAGTGTACAATTCAATTCTATCTGCACCAACATTTTTCACCTTGCCTAACTGATTTAAATCCGGGTTCAAAAATAGGGAAGTTCTAACACCCATTTCTTGCAACTCATTTATGATTTCTTTCAAAAAACTTTCATTTTGAATCACATCCCAACCGGTGTTAGAAGTTATCACATGAGGAGGGTCTGGTACAAGTGTTGCTTGAGCAGGTCGTATGTCTCGAATGATTTTTAGGAATCTTTCATCTGGATATCCCTCGATATTAAATTCAGTTTTCACAACATCTTTTAAGTCATAAACATCTTTTAATGTAATATGTCTTTCATCTGGACGAGGATGAACCGTAATTCCTTGCGCTCCAAATCGTTCACAATCCATGGCTACTTGCACAACATTGGGCGAATTTCCTCCGCGTGCGTTGCGAATGGTAGCAATTTTATTGATGTTTACACTCAGTTTTGTCATTTCTGGAACAAAATTTAATGAATCAAAATTACGAACTTCATTTAGAAATTAGTACTTTGGTCGCAAATTATGAGAGCAATTGATTTAATTACAGAAGAAATTCCTCCTTTAGTTCATACGGACACTGGAGAAAAAGCCATAAACTGGATGGATGAATTTAAAGTTTCTCATCTTCCTGTTTTAAAAAATGGAAATTTTGTTGGTGTTGTATCTGAAGCTGACATTTTGGATAGATTGGATGAATCTCAAACACTTGACGCGCTCTTCGACCATTTGCCGAGGCCATTTGTTTATGATCACGTTCATGTTTACGAGGTTCTTTTTAGAATGTCCGAGTTTAAGTTGAGCGTTATCCCAATTCTCAATGAACAAGAACAATATTTGGGATGTACAAGTGTTCATGTATTAATTAATTCATTAGCCTCCACAGGGGGGATTAAAGAGCCAGGAGGAATCATTGTTTTAGAAATGAATACGATTGACTATTCATTGGCTAAAATTGCACAAATTGTTGAGAGTGAAAATGCAAAAATTCTGAGTTCTTATATTTTTAGCTCTACTGATTCAACGAAAATTGAGATTACATTAAAGATTAATCAGACGGATTTATCTCGAATTATTCGATCCTTTGAGCGGTATGAAATGGAAATAAAAGCGACTTTTCAAAAAGGTATGCATGAGGATGACGTGCAATGGCGTTTTGATGCTTTGATGAATTATCTGAAATTTTAACTATGCGAGTAGCTATTTACGGTAAAAAAGTCACGAAACAAACTATTCCCGTTTTTACAGAAGTGTTCAATAGTATTGAGCAATTAGGATGGAGCATTGTCCTAGAAAAGGATTTAAAGGAAACCTTGCTCGCTAAATGTGATATTAATAGAAATTATGATACATTCTCAACGCATCAAGACTTTTATTCAGGTATTGATTTGACAATTAGTCTTGGAGGCGATGGAACTTTCATTAAAACGGTTGGTTACATTCGAAACTCAGGAGTTCCAATCATGGGAATAAATACAGGTCGAATGGGGTTTTTATCCAATATTTCAAAAGATCAAATTGAGAGCACACTTGACAAGGTGAAAAATAAGGAATATGAGTTTCAAAAGAGATCTTTATTGCGCGTCTATACAGAGGAAGATTTATTTGGTGAAGATAATTTTGCTTTGAACGAATTAACAGTTCATAAAAAAGATACAGCTTCAATGATTACTGTTCATGCGTCACTTGATAATAAATACTTGAATTCGTATTGGGCAGATGGTTTGATTGTTGCAACGCCAACAGGTTCTACAGCCTACAGTTTAAGTTGTGGTGGGCCAATTATTACCCCCGGATGTCAAGTCCATATTCTAACGCCGATAGCACCACATAATCTAAATGTTCGCCCAATGGTAGTTCCTGACCATTTGCCAATTGAGTTAAGTGTAGAAGGAAGAGATCGGAAATCTTTGTTGAGTCTTGATGGAAACTCAAAAAGTATTAGGCAAGGGGAGAAGGTGATTGTCAAAAAAGCAGAATTTATGATAAACGTTATCCGTTTTGAGAATAACAATTTCTTGGATACGATTCGAAATAAAATGCTTTGGGGAATTGATGTTAGAAATTAAATTTCTTGCTAATCCAAAGGTTGTTAACATTTAGTCTTTAGAAAGAAATAGGAGTGACTCGTTTGATTTCTGAAGAAAATAGATAATTTCGATTCAAATTAAATATATGTTTAATAAACTCCCTAGACTACTACAAATTATTGGAATATTAACGATTATTAATACCGGAATCGCAAGTTTTAGTGGTGTTTTTAGTGTTATATCGGGACCTCCATCAGCAGAAGACATCAAAATGCAAGATCTTGAAATGGCTAAGTTTATCAAAGTACTAAAAGACTATGATACATCTCCAGAGGCTATGGAATTACTAGAGAAACTAAAGTTTATAACCAAGGCAGTTAATGAAAATTACATGCTATTTACGGGTGTTTCTGCCCTCATTTCTCTAGCAGGATTAGTAAGTGTTCTACTCATGTTTAAGAGAAATATATATGGTTTTCATCTTTATATAATTTACAGTTTGATGTCTTCTACATCCATGTATTTGATTGTTTCTCCTTCAGATGTTCCAAGTGCTGTAGTGGTGGTAAATCTTCTTATTTCTGGTTTATTTGTATTCTTATATTCAAGAAATTTACCGTGGTTGAAATCGGATAATTCCATTCAAGAATAGAAAGCATGAGTACCGCATTAATTATCGGAGTTTTAGTTGCCTATTTTCTTGTTTTAATCGGGATTTCAATAGTTACTTCTCGCAAGGCAACGAGTGATACATTCTTTACAGGTGATCGCCAAAGTCCTTGGTACCTCGTGGCTTTTGGAATGATTGGTGCATCTTTATCCGGAGTTACATTTATCTCCGTTCCAGGAAAAGTGATTAATGATGGAATGGCCTACTTTCAGGTCGTTTTAGGTTATGTACTCGGTTACATTGTAATTGCTCAGCTTTTGATGCCCTTGTATTATAAGCTCAATGTAACATCAATCTATGAATATTTGGAAAAAAGATTAGGCTTTATAAGCTACAAAACCGGCGCTGCATTCTTTATTTTATCAAGGACATTAGGGTCGGCAATTCGACTTTATTTGGCTACTATCGTTTTACAATTATTCCTATTTGAAAATCTTGGAGTTCCCTACTGGATGACGGCATGTATAACGATTCTGTTAATTTGGGTATATACCTTCAAAGGCGGAATTAAAACGATCGTTTATACAGATACGTTTCAAACGTTTTTCCTTGTGAGTTCAGTTATCATTTGTACCATTATCGTCGCTCAAACTTTAAATGTTGACTTGCTTGGATTATGGGATAAAATTTCAGCGACTAAAACCAATTCAGGACATTCTTTGTCGCGAATTTTTGTGCTCGATGATTCAAATGCGAAGAATTATTTCTACAAGCACTTTTTTGGAGGTATGTTTCTAGCTATTGCCATGACAGGATTAGACCAAGATCTGATGCAGAAAAATTTGACTTGTAAAAACATCAAAGAAGCACAAAAAAATATGTATTCATTTACAATTGTTTTGGTGGCTACTAATTTCTTGTTTTTAGTATTAGGAGGTGCTTTGTATGTTTTCGCTGCTTCGAAAGGGGTTGATTTACCAATGAAAACCGATCATACATTTCCAACCTTGGCTTTAACCGAATTCGGAACACTCGCAGGGGTCTTTTTCTTGTTGGGGATTACGGCTTCTTCGTATGCTTCAGCAGATAGTGCCTTAGCTGCGCTTACAACGGGTTTTTGCATTGATTTTTTGAACTTTAAAAATCGGGAAGAATCGAACAAGAAAAGAACAATGTTGTTTGTTCACATTGGTTTTTCGGTTCTTTTCCTCTTAATAATACTGGGTACAAATTGGTACATTGAACAAAATCCTAAAACGGATATCATTGATGTAATATTAACCTTGGCATCTTACACCTACGGACCTTTAATCGGTCTTTTTGCCTATGGGATTTTAACAAAAAGAGCAGTTTTCAATCCAATTGTTCCGTTAATTTGTGTTGGTGTTCCTGCGTTGTGCTACCTAACTGATAAAAATTCGGTTCAGTGGTTTAGTGGGTATAAATTCGGGTACGAGATGCTAATTATCAATGGATTAATCACATTTTGTTGCCTTTATTTAAGTTCACTTTTTGTTTCAAAAAAACACATTCAACATGAAAATTAATTTGAATGACAACGGATTACATTTGCGTTTTGCTCCCTTGAGCTTGACTCGTCCTATTGGGAATTTGCGCATGGGTATTTTTACCAATGATGAACGTTGGTTGGCTTTTTTGAATGGTTTTGAATTAAATTCAACGGTTGAAATTGGCTACTCTACTGAACAATACCTACAAGGAAAATTTCCGAAAGTTGAAAATGCACTTGAAATAAATGCTGCGATTATTCCAAACGATGAGCTTGTTGCTTCTGTGTTACAATTAGAGGAAGATTCAACCTTACTGTTTGGAGAAACGTGGATTGCTAAAAGCGGTACTGGGGATAGGAAAATCGCGTTTACAGGCGCTGAACCGGTAATTCTTGAACAGCGTTGGGATCTGTTTCAGAAAAATGATATCGTATTAGCACAAGATTTTCAATTGATTACAGTCAATCGTACTTCCGAGAAATTATCTAAAACAAGTACCTTGATTGGAGATTCATCACTTTTATTTATCGAACCTGGCGCGAAAGTGCAAGCAAGTATTTTGAATACATCCACAGGACCAATTTACGTGGGGAAAGATGCGGAAATTATGGAAGGGTCAGTTGTTCGAGGGCCTTTAGCGATGTGCGAGCACAGTGCGTTGAAACTCGGAACAAAAGTATATGGAGCATCTACGCTAGGTCCGCATTGTAAAGTAGGAGGGGAGATCAATAATGTAGTCATGCAAGCTTATTCCAACAAAGGACACGAAGGTTTTTTGGGCAATTCAATAATCGGTGAATGGTGCAATTTGGGTGCGGATACCAATACATCCAATCTTAAAAACAATTACGGTTTCGTTTCAACCTATTCTTTCGAAACCAAGCAAGAAGAAAAAACAAATGTTCAATTCATGGGACTTTGCATGGGTGATCATTCCAAGTGCGGTATTAATACCATGTTCAATACTGCTACAGTTGTGGGTGTTTCGTGCAATATTTACGGAGGAGATTTTCCATCGAAGTTCATTCCTTCTTTTTCATGGGGTGGTAGCACAGGATTTGTGCCTTTTAAATTCGAGAAAGCCGTTGAGTATGCCAATAACATGATGAACCGCAGAGGATTGGAGTTAAGCGAGGAAGAAATTGCGATTTTGAGGATTTGTAGAGGCGATGAAAGCAAATAAAATTATTGTATCTCAATCAACGTGATCAAATTCATCCATAAAGGATGCGGCGGTAATTTCTAATGCTTCGCACAAATTTTTCATCCAAAATACGGTAGGGGTTATTAAACCTCGTTCTATTCTAGAGATGTATTGGTAGTCTAAATTCATTTTATCTGCCAATTCTAATTGAGTTAGTCCTTTCTCAATTCGCTTTTTACGAATGAGTAGACCCAGTTGTTTATTGAAGGCAGACTTGTCCATTTCTGCCAAATTCAGAATCTATTTAGAAATTAAACTAAACACATATGGTTAGTTTGTGGATTTATTTTATATTTGTCAAACTAAAATTTATATTTATGAAAAAAATTCTATTAATTCTATCGGTATTTATATCGATACAACAAGTAAATGCACAAGCATTTGAGAAAGAAAACAACTTTATTCAAGCCGGATATGGTTTAGGTTTAGGCTATGGAAGATTGTTATCTGCTTATCAAGCGAATAGTGGATACAAGTTTTCGGGTTTTGGTCCTGCATACGCGAGTTATGAACGTGCTGTAACCGATCGTTTTGGACTTGGAGTAGCCATTTCTTATTCAAGCTATGGTGGTAAATGGGTTGATGGGTTTAACTACGATTATTCCTACAGATGGTCTACTTTATCCGTAATGGCTAGAGGTGCTTACCATTTTTCGGTTCGCAACGACAAATTTGATCCGTATATTGGTGTAGGGATAGGATATTTAAATTATAGTTACAAATGGACATCAAGTGATCCATCTTTCAACGAAGCAAATTACGATGTTTCGTTAGGGACACCACTAGGTTATCAAATTTTTGCTGGTGCACGCTACATGTTCTCTGACAAGGTTGGTGGCTATGCAGAGGTTGGCTATGGATTATCAGTTGCCAATTTTGGATTGACGTTTAAGTTTTGATGACAGACTTAAATAAGATTTGTCCAATTTTGGATCAAGAAGTCCAGAATTATGCAAATCAATTTGGTTGTCCTGAATTACATCGAAATTTAGGACAGCCTTTCTTTACTTGTAAATTAAATAAAGTTCCTACTTTGATTTATCCACGACCAATAGTAGACGGAATTATTTTTGATAATCCTCAATTTGATAATTTGAAAGAGCATTGTAGAAACACACACAAAATTATTCGACTCGATATTGAAATACAAAATAATGTCGTTGTGCTTGTGAAGGAAATAATTGTCACTGATTTAGTTAGTCTTAAATATAAAAATTGAAATAACAAATGAAAAAACTTTTAATAATACTTGGAGTAGTATTAATGGCTACTAATCTCCATTGCCAAATGTGGGGACCAGCAACACCTTTTCAAGATGCAAACGGACCAATTACTTCAATGTATGAATTCAATAATGATTTAATAGTTTCTGGTAATTTTACCTCTATTGGTGGAATAGTTGCTCATTACATTGCAAACTGGAATGGCAATAATTGGTCAACTCTTGGTGTTGGAAATACGTTGCAAACACCTGTTAAGGATATGATTAAATACAATGGAGCATTGTATTTCACATCAGATAAATTATACAAGTGGGATGGGAATTCCATACAAGAGGTAACATATTACAGCCAAACACAACAATCAAATGTTTCTATTTTAGGAGGGGAACTTCATGTTTTTAATAATTCTCTTTATATCGTTTCTTTTGATGGGAATAATGGAAATGGGGGGATAATAGTTTTTGATGGATCTAATTTTTCTGAAATAATGAATAGTAGCGGAATAATTCAATGTATTGAAGATTATAACGGTTCAATTTATATAGGAACTTCTGACGGCTTATATAAATTACAAAATGGATCCTGGATAAATATGAATGGAGTTACTACAGGAACACCTTTAATCATGGAAATTGAAAGTTTTAATGGAGAATTATATGCGTTAGGTAATTTTCAAACAATTGGTGGTATAAGCATAAGAAACTTTGCAAAATTTGATGGTGCTAATTGGAGTAATCCTAATTTACCTCAGGGTTATTTTCCTGTAACAACCCAATGGATTTCTGGAGTTAACCACTTGAGTAAAATAAACAATGAATTATATTTAGCAGGAACCTTTTCAACTGTCATCTCAAATGCAACTTTTATTATTTCACCTTTAACAAAGTTTAATGGGACTAATTGGGTTCAACTTGCTTATAATACATCAGAATTTGGAGCTTGTTCAATTATTTATAATAATGAATTATTTTGTGGAGGACAATTCAGCTATTTATTTCCAACAAACGGCATCCCAGTTGCACATTTAGTAAAACTTGATCCCAATCTTACTAATCTAAAAGAGAAAAATACAATTGAGTTTTCAATCTTCCCCAACCCTACATCCAATTCCATTACCATCAAAGGAGAAAACAATATGAATCAATCTTTCCAGATCTCCGACCAAATGGGGCGTGAAGTGTTCAAAGGAAAATTAACTGGAACAGAAACAGAAGTAAATCTTTCCTCTCTTTCAAAAGGGATTTATACATTAAAAATTGATGGAAATTATCAACCTGCGCAGATTGTGAAGGAGTAAATAAATTTAATATGAAAAAATTGTTTTTAATTTTTGGAATTTTAGTGATGACTATAAATTCCCATTCCCAAATGTGGGTGCTTGCAACACCTTTTCCTGCACCGTCAGGTGCTTTTGATCCCAATTCAAATGGTTTATCTACCGAAGTGAATAGTTTTTGTAATTATAATAATGAACTATATATTGGAGGGAATTTTACTGGTGTAGGTGGCATTGTAGCCCATTGTATTGCAAGATGGAATGGAAATGTTTGGAATTCCCTAGGTAATGGAGATTTTTTACAAAACACTAGAGTTCGCGATTTAGAGGTTTATGATAATAAACTGTTCTTTTCATCAGACAAATTATACCAATGGGATGGAAATTCTATTCAAGAGGTTACTTTTTTTAACTCAATAATTCAACAAAATGTTTCTATTCCCTGTGGGGATTTACATGTGTTTAATGGTGAATTATATATCGCTACTAGTTCACGTATATTCAAATATAATAGTACAACAAATGAAACGATAGAATGGGAATTCATTAACGCTAACTGTATTGATGATTTTAATAATTCCTTATATATTGGTAATTCTCAAGGTCTTTTCAAATATCAATCAGGTAATTGGATTAATTGTAATGGAATCACAACTTCAACTCCCATAATATATGATATGGAGAGTTATAACGGTGAACTTCATGTTCTTGGTTATTTTACATCAATAGGAGGGTTAACAATTAAAAATATCGCAAAATTTAATGGGAACAATTGGAGTGATTATCCCAGTAGTATGCCATATAATATTCCTCCTGGACTTCAAAATAGTTACCCGGTAGCCGAGGTTACTTATGGCACCCAACACCTTAAAGTTCTAAATAATGAACTTTATTTGGCGCATTCTATTGCTCCTCTTCAACAATTATCCCCACTCATTAAATTTAATGGAAGTCAATGGATTCCAATTGCAAATAATTTTTGTTCAGGTGGTACTTGTTCTGCTTTTTATAATGGTGAACTTTTTGTCGGAGGAGCATCCGCTTCTGGATTTGGTTTTTTTTCATCAATTGATAATAATCCTGCTGGTTTGGTATTTACGAGTGGTGTCGCCAAACTTAATCCAAATGTTGGTTCTCTTGAGTTATTATCTAATCAATTAGAAGTTTCAACCTTCCCTAACCCAACCTCACACACAATCACCATCAAAGGAGATAAGAACATGAATCAATCATTCTCAATTTTTGATCAAATGGGAAGAGAAGTATTCAAAGGAAAATTAATTGGAACAGAAACAGAAGTAAATCTTTCCTCTCTTTCAAAAGGGATTTATACCTTGAAAATTGAAGGAAATTACCAACCTGCACAGATTGTGAAGGAGTAATGGATATGAACTTTCTAATATAAAAGACCACGCTTTGGGGTCTTTTTTTATCAATACAAAAATCCAAACAACCACAACGGAATCATTTTTCCATTTCCTATCTCAATATTGTCGGCTGCCACAAAGCTATTTGGTATCTCTTTAATCTGCTTTTTCGATTTACTTTTTCCTCCAATTTCAAAGGTGTATGTATCATTTACAAAGAAATCAGCGTGTTGAGATGCATTTACTTTATGAACGTTTGCCACTTGGTTGTAGAAAAAACTTTCACGCACCGTTCCTTCGAGAATGGAGTTTTTGCCAATGGCATACATTAAGTTGGGGTGGTGTAAATACACTTTTTCGGGCTTCGCTAAAGTGGCTTCACTTGAAGATTTACTTTGTAACAAATTGAACAATTTGGCATCTTCTAAATAATTTAAGTACAGCATAACCGTGTTGCGCGATACTTCCAGATCTCCAGCAATTTTTGACACATTAGGTTGGTAGGGCAGAGCATGCGAAACCAGATACACCAACTTTTTCAATTTGTGAATATACTTTACTTCCACGTTGCGCATGTAGGGTAAATCCGTTTCTAGCATCAATGTGATGGTATTTAGCAATTTTTGCGAATAAGTTTTGGTACTTTCCAAAAAGAATGGGTAGTAACCGTATTTCACATATTCGATATAATGAGCAATTGGATGAATTTTCGAAGAAATTTCACGCGCAATTTCCGTATGGTTTTTCAGTAGATCTTCTAATTCGATTACAGGAAACTTTTTTCCGGTTTGAATTTGGATAAACTCGCGCAAGGAAAGTCCATTCATCACATAGACAACTGCTCGTCTGCTTAAATCCGCTTTTCCCGACTGAATATGCAATAGGGAAGATCCGGTAAAAACAACTTTGAGTTGGCGGTAACGGTCATAAATGTTTTTCAGTTCTTGACTCCAATTAGGATATTTGTGTATTTCATCAATAAATAGGTGAGTGCCACCTTGTTTTACCCAAGTATCAGCGCATTCTACTAATTTCATTGTAGATAGGTGAATGTCATCCATGCTAATGTAAAGCGCTTTGTTTTTATCCGCTAAATTTTTGATGATATGATTAATTAGAAAAGAAGTTTTTCCAACACCACGTGCTCCAGTAAGACCAATTAATCGGTCATTCCAGTCAATGTCCATGGTCCTTTCAAACCTTGATTGGAAGTTTTTTAGTATGTCTTCGTGTGTTGCAATTAGCTCGTTCATCTTTCCTGATTTTTACCCAAAGGTACATAAATAACTCCATTTTTGCAATACCAAAATGTCAAAATTAATTATAAATTGCAATTTTTAAATTACATAAATATGTTTAATTGTATTGTAAACATTTCAAAAAATAGTAAAATTTGCAATCTAAACATTTCAAAAATAAGTTTTAAATGATATTTAATCATTGCAAAAAGTGATTTAAATCACCATTTTATAAATTAAAACACCGTATTTCCAATGATATTTAAGCAAATTAAATATAGTGAAAAAAATTGAATTATTTTCATTTCGATTATATTCACTAATTTCGTAACGAAGATTATGAGCAAGCCCAAAATATTAGTTACAAATGACGACGGAATAACCTCTAAGGGAATCGCTTCCCTAATTGAAGTGGCCAAATCTTTTGGAGATGTTCTTGTCGTTGCGCCTGACAAGCCTCAGTCTGCAACAGGTCATTCGATTACCATCCATCATCCATTGAGATTGAATGAATATCATGGTTTCGAATCCATTCGAGCTTATTCATGTTCAGGAACTCCCGTTGATTGCGTGAAACTTGCAATTTATGAAATTCTTGATGGTAAGCCTGATTTATTGATTTCAGGTATTAATCATGGCGAAAATACCTCAACAAATGTGCTCTATTCTGGGACTATGTCAGCTGCTGTTGAAGGTGCGATGGAAAATATCCCTTCTATCGGGTTTTCATTGGCTGATTTTTCGGCAGATGCAGATTTTACTGCTGCAAAATGGGCTGCAAAACGCCTGATTGAACAATCATTAACAAATGTCATACCTCAACATACATGTCTCAATGTTAATATTCCAAATGTGAATGTAAGTGAAATTAAAGGCTTTAAAGTGGCTCGACAAGCACATGCTTTTTGGGCGGATCGTTTTGATAAACGTATGGATCAATTTGGAAAACCTTATTATTGGTTAACAGGTGAGTTTTCAAATGTTGATGAGCATGAGGATACAGACTTAGCAGTAATGAAAGCCGGTTATGTAAGTGTTGTACCTACTCATTTTGATATGACTGCTTATGCAAAAATTGACGAAATTAAAAATTGGAATTTATGAATCTAAGAAATTGGGGGTGGGAACATACAAAAGGTCTTATAATTGGTTTATTATCACCCATAGTTTTTGTGCCACTTGTAATTGTTATTATGGCTGAATTTCAAAATTATCCATTTGAATATCTTTGGAAACAGTTTCTCAATATGGACATGGTACGAAGTAAATTTCTATCTCTCGCCATTATAGCTAATTTATTATGGTTTTATCTCTGCTTAAACAGAGAAAAATATGGTTTAGCTATGGGAATAATTCTTGGAACCATTCTTTACTTGCCTTATGTGCTCTATGTGAATGTGATTCAATAATGAAAGGGAAAGAAGCTCGTATCTATGTAATTGCCGGTGAAGCATCCGGTGATTTACACGGAGCTAATGTTTTAAAGGAACTCACTAAATTAAATTCTTCCATTTCTGTTCGGGCTTGGGGAGGAGATCGCATGAGAAAGGAAGGAGCAACGTTGGTAAAACATATATCCGAACTTGCCTTTATGGGGTTTATTGAAGTTTTGTTAAACTTAAATACAATCCTTAAGAATATCAATTTTTGTAAAAAAGACATTTTGGAATTTAAACCGGATGTGTTGTTGTTAATTGATTATCCCGGATTTAATTTGCGAATAGCTCAATGGGCCAAAGCTAATGGGATAAAAGTTCATTATTACATTTCTCCACAGGTTTGGGCTTGGAAAAAATCACGGGTGAAAATTATTAAAGCCTCCGTGGATAAGATGTATTCAATTCTTCCTTTTGAAAATGACTTTTATAAACAATTTGAGTACGAAACAGAATATGTTGGACATCCCCTTTTGGATGAGCTTGCAAATTTTAATCAAATTAAATTATCTAGGGAAGATTTTTTACGTAAAAATAAGTTATCTCAGCAACCTATAATTTCGATTCTTCCCGGGAGTAGAAAGCAAGAAATCAAAGTAAAACTCCCAATAATGCTTGATGCAGTTAAATCCTTGAAAAATCATCAAATTGTGATTGCAGGAGCTCCCAACCAATCTTCAAAAATGTACGAGGAATTTGAAAAACAGGGATGTAAGATTGTATTTGGTCAGACCTATGATTTGCTAAGTAATTCTGAGGCTGCAATCGTCACTTCGGGTACGGCAACATTAGAAACAGCACTTATCAATATTCCAGAAGTAGTTTGCTACAAAGGATCATGGATTTCTTATTTCATTGCGCGATCATTAATTAAAATTAAATATATTTCGTTAGTGAATTTGATTATGAATCAGCAGGTTGTCAAAGAGTTAATACAGGGTGATTGCAATGCTGATAAAATTCGTCAAGAATTAGATCTATTACTTAATGATGAAAATTACCGGGAAAGAATGCTTACAAATTTTGAGCTTTTGCGCGATAAATTAGGTGGGCAAGGTGCAAGTAAGAAAGTTGCACATTCATTGTTGAAAACTATCTCTGAGTAACGATTTTCCTCAAATTTACCAGTGTATTTTTGTTCAATGGTGAAGACGATCTTTTTTATCGCCATATCCTTAATGTCGTTTGGATACGCACAATCCCTTCGTATTGCCGTTTTTTCCGGAGATAAAATAAATAGAATTAGTTTTTCATACAACGAATCCAGTTATTCAATATATGCAGACACACTTTATATAGGTGAATTGAATAATTCCGATTTTGTTGACATTATTGCAACCGATAGCTCTAAAGTGAAATTAATTTTTGGAGTCCTAGAAATAGGGGTTTATAAAAAGATTAAGTTAATTCAAAATCAATCGAATGGTTTTTTAACACTTACTCAAAAAGCCACAGAAATTAAACCCAGAAAATACGTTGGTGATTTTGAAATCACACGCAATAAAAACGGACTTTCGATTATTAACGTGGTTCATCTGGAGGATTACATCGCTGGCGTTGTAGAATCAGAGGGTGGGGTAGGTCATCACCTTGAATATTACAAAGCGCAGGCGATTTTAAGTAGAACCTACGCCATAAAAAATTTGAACAGACATGGCAAAGATGGGTTTGACTTATGTGATCGTGTTCACTGTCAGGCGTATCACAATAAATGGCGTTTTTCCAATACCATTCTACAGGCGGTAAATGAAACCAAACAAGAGGTGTTGGTTCATGCCGATAATTCATTTGTTGAAGGATTTTTTCATGCCAATTGCGGAGGTCAAACATCGGAGTCAGATTATATCTGGAATGAATCTATTCCTTATTTGACATCTTTTCGCGATACATTTTGTATTTATACCAAGCAAGCAAATTGGGAGAAAAAAATTTCAAAAACCAAATGGGTTTCCTTTTTCAAGCAAAACTATTACATACCAGAATCAGATTCTTTCTTTTCCTATCAGCAATTTCATTTCAAACAAGAAAATAGAAAAGCATTCTTTGTGCTGCCAAAATATGGAATTCCATTGCGAGATATTCGCGATGAGTTTAAGTTGAAATCGACCTACTTTTCTTGTTTTGATGAAGGGGAATTTGTCCTTTTGAAAGGCAGAGGATATGGTCATGGTGTCGGATTGTGCCAAGAAGGAGCAATGAAAATGGCGAAATCAAATTTTACGTACCAACATATTTTGACGTATTATTACAGTAACACGCATATTATTAAATTACCTACTCTTGTTAAGAAATCAGGACAGAATAAAATTCAAAAAGAACCCATCACGTTCGAAACGTTTTTTGAAAATTCCACGGCAGAAAAAATGGAATAAAAAAAGTCGTCATTTCTGACGACTTCATATAAAATAGGGCGTTTACTTTCTATCTTTTGTGCATTGGCTCATCAGAAACAGTTAGTTTCTTGCGACCTTTTCTTCTTCTAGCAGCAAGAACTCTTCTACCATTTTTGGTTGCCATTCTACTTCTGAAACCATGTTTGTTTCTTCTTTTTCTTACTGATGGTTGAAATGTTCTTTTCATAATCTATAATTTTATCCTCGAAAATGGAGTGCAAAGATAGAAAAAAATTAATTTATTCATACAATATGGAAAAATATTTTTTCTGTGAACTTATTTTTGAAATAAGTACCTTTGTCTTTCAATATGATTTATTAAGAATATGTCAGCAAAATACACAGAATACAAAGGACTTAATTTGCCAAATATAGCCGAGGTTGTACTTGAAAGATGGAAAAAAGAATCTGTTTTCGAACAATCAATTTCTACAAGAGAAGGAAACCCTTCGTTTGTATTTTTTGAAGGGCCGCCTTCTGCAAATGGCTTGCCTGGTATTCACCACGTTATGGCGCGTTCAATAAAGGATATTTTTTGTAGATACAAAACACTTAAAGGTTATCAAGTAAAACGCAAGGCAGGTTGGGATACACATGGTTTACCTGTAGAGTTGGGTGTTGAGAAAGAATTAGGAATTACGAAAGAAGATATCTGTTCAAAAATCACAGTTGACGAATACAATGAAGCGTGTAAAAAAGCGGTCATGCGTTATACAGATATTTGGAATGATTTGACTGAAAAAATGGGCTACTGGGTGGATATGGAAGATCCATATGTTACTTATGAGCCAAAATACATGGAATCCGTTTGGTGGTTATTAGGTCAACTTTTTGAGCAAGGATTATTATATAAAGGTTACACTATTCAACCGTATTCTCCAAAAGCAGGCACAGGACTATCATCTCACGAATTGAATCAACCAGGATGTTATAAGGATGTTAAAGATACAACTGTGGTTGCGATGTTTCAGGTTGCTTCGACTTCTCTCAGCATCCTGAAAGAAAAATTATTTCAGAATAAAGAACATGGTGGATTGAGCGCAGTCGAATTCCATTTCCTCGCTTGGACAACAACTCCATGGACTCTTCCTTCAAATACAGCATTAACCGTAGGTCCAAATATCGAATATGCTTTGGTTTCCACATTTAACCAATATACGTTTGAGCCAATCAACGTGATTTTAGCGAAAAATTTAGTTGGATACCAATTCGGAAAAGGTTTTCAAGCTGTTGAATCTGTAGATGAACTTTCAAATTACAATATTGGAGATAAAACCATTCCTTATTTCATAACTGGAACTTGTTTAGGAAAAGAATTGGTTGGTGTCAAATACGAACAACTATTGCCGTATTGTTTGCCTGCTGAAAATGCTGATAAAGCGTTTCAAGTAATTCCGGGTGATTTTGTTACCACAGAAGATGGAACCGGAATCGTTCATACTGCCCCTACTTTTGGTGCGGATGATGCCAAAGTTGCTGCCGATGCAGGTGTTCCGCCCATGTTGGTTGAGGATGATAAAGGTAATCTCGTTCCACTAGTTGATTTACAAGGAAAATTCAGACCTGAAGTAACCGATTTCGCTGGAATGTACGTTAAGAACGAATATTACGACAAAGGATCAGCTCCTGAAAAATCTGTTGATGTTCAAATTGCGATTAAGCTTAAAGAAGAAAATAAAGCATTCAAAGTTGAGAAATACGAACATAATTATCCTCATTGCTGGAGAACAGATAAACCGGTTTTGTATTACCCACTAGATTCATGGTTTATTCGTGTGACGGATAAAAAAGAGCGAATGGTGGAATTGAACAATACCATCAATTGGAAACCAGAATCTACAGGAACTGGTCGTTTTGGGAAATGGCTGGAGAATGCAAACGATTGGAATTTATCACGTTCTCGTTATTGGGGTATTCCCATTCCAATTTGGTCAACAGCAGAAGGGGATGAGCATATTTGCATTTCATCGGTTGAACAACTGAAAAATGAATGTGAGAAATCTGTTCAGGCTGGCTTCATGCAATCAAATCCATTTGAGAAGTATGAAATTGGAGACATGTCCAAGGAAAATTACCAAGGAATCGATTTACACAAACATATTGTTGATCAAATTACCTTAGTTTCTCCTTCAGGAAAACCAATGAAACGTGAAGCAGACTTGATCGACGTTTGGTTCGATTCAGGCGCTATGCCTTATGCTCAATGGCATTATCCGTTTGAAAATAAAGAATTAATTGACAATCGTGATGGTTATCCTGCAGATTTTATTGCAGAAGGTGTAGATCAAACACGTGGATGGTTTTATACGCTGCACGCAATCGCAACGATGGTTTTTGATTCAGTTGCTTATAAAAATGTTGTATCCAATGGACTTGTTTTAGATAAGAACGGGCAAAAAATGTCAAAAAGATTGGGGAATGCAATCGATCCGTTCACGACACTAACGAAATACGGTCCTGATGCAACCCGTTGGTACATGATAACAAACGCGCAACCTTGGGATAATTTAAAATTTGACCTCGATGGAATTTCGGAGGTTCAACGTAAATTTTTTGGAACACTTTACAATACGTATTCGTTTTTCTCACTTTACGCCAATATTGATGGTTTCAATTATTCTGAGCCGGATGTTCCATTGGCTAAAAGACCTGAAATTGATCGTTGGATTTTGTCAAAACTTCATTCCTTAATTGCTGAGGTAGATGAGGCTTATGCGAGTTATGAACCAACGAAAGCTGGAAGAGCAATACAAGATTTTGTGAATGACCAACTTTCAAATTGGTATGTACGTTTGTGTCGTCGTCGTTATTGGAAAAGTGATGATCCAAAAGATAAATTGTGTGCTTATCAGACATTGTATACGTGTTTAGAAACCGTTTCCGTTCTCGCTGCTCCAATTGCTCCTTTCTATATGGATCAATTGTTTTTAGATTTGAACAACACGACTAATAAACATGGTGCAACTTCCGTTCATTTGGCTGATTTTCCAAATTCTAAGGAAGCCTTTATTGATAAAACCTTAGAAGCACAAATGGCATTGGCACAAGATACCTGTTCACTTGTGCTTGGATTGCGTAAAAAACAAATGATTCGCGTCCGTCAACCATTACAAAAAATTACAATTCCTGTATTGAATCAAGAGATTGCCGATAATTTACAACACGTCAAAGAGTTGATTTTATCGGAGGTGAATGTGAAGGAACTTGAATTGTTGGAAGATAGCGGAATGTTAGTCAAAAGCATCAAACCGAATTTCAAAACGATTGGTCCAAAATACGGTAAGCAAATGAAAGCAATCGCTGAATTGGTGAAAACTTTCACTGCGGATGACATTACATCTATTGAATCAAGTGGCTCTTGGCAAGGAGAAATCGAAGGAGCAACAATCATTTTAGATCTTTCTGATTTTGAAATTCAAGCGCAAGATATTCCGGGATGGCTGGTTGCTTCTGAAAATGGATTAACCGTTGCCTTGGATATTACTATTTCACCGGCTTTGTGGTCAGAAGGGATTGCAAGAGAAGTTGTGAATCGCGTTCAAAACATACGAAAAGAAAGCGGCTTGGACGTAACCGATCGAATTCTCGTAAATCTTGATACAAACGAAAAGCTTCAAAACGCTATTTCTGAAAACAAATCCTATATCTGTGCTGAAATTCTCGCCGATGATATCCGTTTTGAAATGCAAAATGGAGAAGCCGTTTTAACCGATATCGAAACCGAAGGAGATACAAAAATTTGGGTAGAGAAAAATTAAACCATTGAAATGGTTGATTTGATTTATTATAAACCCATAGGTGCGGTCCGATAGCAATCGGAATAAACCCGCACCTATGGGTGAATTTGATTATTATCTTTTCTCCCCAACAATCCGATAAATCATTGGAATCGCAGGTTCAATGTGAGAAAATACAAACTTGTCCTCTTCTAGTTTTTTAAGATTTGAAAAACAATCGAACGGAGAAAAATCCATTTCACTGAATTCGTGGATTGAAATACCCGCTTTAATGAGTGTATTCAAAATTTCACCAATTCCGTGATTCCAAGAAATCGTTTTGGTTTTAATCGGTGCATTTCGATCAGCATACGAGCCCTCAATCACTTCTTCAATGGGTTCACTGTTGAAATAATCATACTGAATATATTTCATGTCATTATCGAAGGTCCAAACAAACGGATGAAAATCTACCATGATGAATTTTCCTCCTGGCACTAAGGCGTTATTTATAGTTTCTGCCCATGGTTCTAAATCAGGGAACCAACCTATTGTTCCGTAGGAGGTGAAAACGATATCAAATTGATTGTGTAATTCTTTAGGTAAATCGCAAACATCTGAACATACAAAATGAGTATCTAGCCCTAGTTCCTTGTTTATTCGAATGGCATTTTCGATGGCAACTTCTGAAAAATCTAACCCGGTTACTTTTGCACCCATTCTTGCTAATGAAATTGTGTCTTGTCCAAAGTGACATTGCAAGTGTAAAATTCGCTTTCCGTTAACGTCTCCCAAAACTTCTAATTCGGGTTTCTTTAGAGAATTTTTTCCCGCTAAAAACGCTTTTTGGTCGTAAAATTCAGATTGTAAATGAACGACCGTTTTGTCATCCCACGCTTTACGATTTATCTTCAGGTAGTTCATTTTTTACTTCTTCAAAATCATCAAATGAATCATCGTCTTTATCTTTTTTCTTTCCTGCATAATAGCCTGTTTTAACATTTACAAATGGTTTACCCGATATAAGGAATGTAAAACCATTAAAGATTTTAACCAAAATTCGCAACAAGAAAAAGAATCCGATTACCTTAAAAATAAATCCAATCAATGGTGTTTTTTCAATTCCTGTTACCGTTTCGTAAAACCAAAGTGCAATTGGGTTTTTTGCAATATCTGGTAAAAAGAAGAGAGAAGCGTAAAAGAGAAGAGAAAGAGATAAAACGATGATTTCTGCTTTTTTATTAAACCGAGAATTAGCCCCAATTCCTCTCAATATATTAGAGTATTTCTCCATCATTGCTGCTTGTTGCTCATTCTTTTGCATTTGACCAATGAAGTAGAGGAGAAGGACAAGTCCTGAGACAATCATGTTGAAAAGGTCTATTTCATTTTGTCCGTCATCTAAACCATATAAAAAGAGAACATTTACTAAAAAAATGGATTTAACACCTTTTGAGAAATAAACTTCACCTATCGTTTTTTTTCGTCCGCCTGTAGCTAGTGAAATGAGTAAATTGATGAAAAACCAAATGAATCCGTAGATGGCGAGTAGAACTCCAATTTTAAATATTAGATGTATTACTTCCATTAATTTTTGATCCTTTTGTAATGATCGTATTTATCCTTTATGAAAAGATACAATTCCATTTCTGTTGATGTTTTCAGAAAATTTTCGGATAAATTCAAGAAAGAAATAAAATCATCAAATTCTTCTTCATCCAAATCTATAATATCACTGACAACATACAAACGCAGTAATTCCTGAACTACCTTACGTTTATTGTCTTTGAACTCTTGCTCAGCTATCCATCGTTTATTCTGCTCTTTTTTGGAAAATGTCTGATAAAGCGCAGTTATTGGACTTTGAAGAATATCTACACCTGTAACTAATCGCGTTTCACGCATGGCCAGCGCTTCTCTTTCTTCACGAATTTGGCTCAACGTTTTCAGTGGTTTAATTACCATTTCTTTTAACTCTTGTGGTTTTGGAACCAAATAGATTTTTTGTTTGCTTTGGCAATTTGCATCTGCAACAACTCGAAATCCATGAATCAAATAACCCTTGACAGAAATGGAAATACTATCGTTGTTTTTAGTATACACAGAGAAAAATCCGTTGGGTTGACCAAAGACACCTTGGCCTGTGTTTCGATTGACAATCATTAAGTTGTAAAAAGATTGAATTCCTCCAGAATCAATTACCTGACCTGTTACAAGCACACGATCGCATTGTTGTCCATAGGACCAGGATGCTGTTAGTAAGAAAATTAAGAAGAAAAAACGCATAGGCGTAGTATTTAGCAAGAACTTTACCAAAAATAGTTTAAAGATGATTTCGAGATTCTTCTACCTTCTCTTTCAATTCATTTCGATAGCTTTCCATTTTATTGAATACCGTTTGATCAAAAGCAGCTATAATTCGAGCAGCAAGAAGTCCGGCATTTTTGGCTCCATTCAATGCAACAGTAGCTACAGGAATTCCGCCTGGCATTTGAAGAATCGACAAAATTGAATCCCAACCATCTATGGAGTTTGACGATTTTATTGGCACGCCAATAACTGGAAGAGAAGTTAATGAAGCAGTCATTCCTGGTAAATGCGCAGCACCTCCTGCACCTGCAATAATAACTGAGATTCCGTTCAAATGAGCATTTTTAGCATATTCAACCATTCTCTCAGGAGTTCGATGTGCAGAAACAATGTCAATTTCTGTTTCTATTCCTAATTCATGCAATACATCCTTAGCTTCCTGCATAATCGGAAGGTCAGAAATACTGCCCATGATTATTCCTACTTTAGCCATTCGATTCGTTTTTAATTTCTGATTCAGATATTCCTGTATCCGACTTTTCTTGATCTAATTTGGTTTTTGTTTCAATTTCTTTTTCAGAATTTTCAATAGAAGAAGGAATTGTTTCATTAAGATTATCGGCAGCTTCATTCAAATTAGCACTTCCGTAATGCACAGTTTCTTTGATATCCACCATAACTTGGTCTAATGGTTGTTGAAATTCTTCTTCCGTTTTTTGAATTATTGCGGATAAATTCAAGTCATTTTTGACATCTAATCCAGATTTTTTAATTTCATTTTGCAAGTCTGCTGACGCATTTCTTATTTCTCTCATAGCTCTTCCAAATGTGCGGGCCATAGTAGGAATGCTCTTAGAACCAAAAAATATTAGAATAAAAAGAAAAATTACAAGTACTTCGGTTCCTGAAACGTCGCTTAAAAACAGAGGCAATATGGAGTTTGTAATCACAGAACAAATTTACAATTAATAACAGAGTTAACAAGATTAAATTGCTTTACTTTTTACAAAATAGTAGAGATTTTTGTGTTTTTCACCGCGATTTTTAGGTCATTTTGAACTAAGTATTCGTTTATTATTTCATTGAATTGGTTATCTTCGCAGCACAAAATTTAGAAGTATGTCAAAAAAAGAAGTGTATATTATTTCAGCAGTTAGAACTCCCATGGGTTCGTTTTTAGGAGCCTTTGCTTCGATTCCTGCAACGCAATTGGGGTCAGTAGCAATCAAGGGTGCATTGGAAAGGTCATCTGTTCCTGTTGAAGCAATCGATGAAGTTTTTATGGGTAATGTTCTTCAAGCGGGTGTTGGTCAGGCACCAGCTCGTCAAGCGGCATTAGGTGCAGGATTGAATCAAAATGTTCCATGTACAACTGTAAATAAAGTTTGTGCTTCAGGTATGAAATCTATTATGCTTGGTGCTCAAACAATTTTAGCGGGTGACAATCATGTGGTTGTGGTTGGTGGAATGGAAAACATGTCTCAAACGCCACATTATGTCGATGGTAGAAATGGGACAAAATTTGGAAATATCACCATGTTGGATGGAATTACAAAAGACGGTTTGTTGGATGTGTATAACAAAGTTCCTATGGGGAATTGCGCAGAGCTTTGTGCGAAAGAATACAATATCTCCAGAGAAGATCAAGACAATTTTGCAATTACTTCATACACGAGAGCAGCAGAGGCATGGAAAGCAGGAAGATTTGACAATGAGATTGTACCTGTTTCAGTACCTCAACGCAAAGGGGATCCGATCTTGGTGAGTGAAGACGAAGAGTATAAAAATGTATTTTTAGATAAAATTCCTGGGTTAAAACCGGCATTTGACAAGGACGGAACAATTACTGCTGCAAATGCATCTACGTTAAATGACGGTGCATCTGCTCTTGTATTAGCATCTGCGGAAGCAGTTGAAAAGTATGGCCTTAAACCAATTGCAAAAATTGTAAGTTATGCAGACGCTGCTCAAGCTCCAGAATGGTTTACCACTGCTCCGTCAATTGCTGTTCCTAAAGCATTAGAGAAAGCAGGTTTAAAAACTTCTGATGTTGATTATTGGGAGTTGAACCAAGCATTTTCAGTAGTCGGGTTAGCAAATATGAAAATTTTAGGTTTAGATCCTTCAAAAGTAGATGTGAATGGAGGAGCCGTGGCTTTAGGTCATCCGCTTGGAAATTCAGGTTCACGTGTTATTGTTACCTTAATTAACGTATTGAAACAAAACAATGCTAAAATCGGTGCTGCTGGAATCTGTAATGGAGGAGGAGGAGCATCTGCAATGGTGATTGAGAATTTGTAGATTATTTTTTATTTAGTTTTAAATCCCCTGTAACACGGGGATTTTTTATTTTAATGCTCCCGAATATCCTTCACATTCAATTGAAGTGTTTGTCGATCTCGAAATGAATTTATCTCTAATGAATAGGCCATTTGATAAGGAATGCCTTTCGCAATTTCACTTTCTTTTTCTACCATATTGAATGCAATAGCTTCCATGACTAAATCGAAGTTAGGCTGTAAACATTCGATTTTTAAGTGACTTTCTTTCAGAACTCTACTGCTTTTAGTGAATAGATTTTTTGTCAGAAAAACGGGTTTCATATTACCTGGACCATGTGGTTCAAAATATTCTAGTATCGTTTTTAATCGTGGAATTTTTGTTCGATTCTCCTGGGGTAAAAACAAATCATTAAAATTGATTTCTAAATCGATTGTTTGAGTTGGGTATTGATTATGAGATCCAATTCTAGACTGAACCTCTTTGTCAAATCGTTCGATAAACAGAGCTAAATTTTCTTCTTTCAGGGATAATCCTGCCGCGTGTTCGTGACCACCAAATTGCTCTAATAATTCTGAACAATTATCGATCGCCTCGTACAAATTGAAATTATCAATACTTCTTGCTGAACCTGTTATCAAGCCATTAGATTTAGTCAAAACGATTGTCGGTCGGTAGTGTTTTTCAATCAATCTTGATGCGACAATTCCAACAACTCCTTTGTGCCAGTTTGGATTAAAAACTACTGTTGATTTTTTATGCTGAAAGGAAGCATCACTCTCTATTTGCTGCAAAGCTTCTTGAGTGATTTGGGTATCAATTTCTCTTCTATTTTTGTTGTCTTGATTTATTTCCTCTGCAATTTGAATCATTTCTTCGTGGTTCGTTGAAACCATCAAGTCTACGGCAAATTTTCCGCTACGTAAACGACCCGCTGCATTAATTCGAGGCGCAATTGTGAAAACAACATCGGTTAAATTCAATGGGAATTTCCTTCCCGATAATTCAATTAGTTCTTTGAAAGCAGTTCTCGGCGCTTCATTGAGTTGTTTTAATCCAAACTTTGCTAGGATACGATTCTCATCTGTTACAGAAACGATATCAGCACCAATACTAATTGCAACTAAATCTAGGTTTTGAAGTAATTCAGTTTCTTCCCATTGGTTTTTGGAATACAAAGCTTGAAGTAGTTTAAACCCAACCCCACAGCCGGACAATTCTTTGAACGGATATTCACAATCATTTCGTTTAGGGTCAAGAACTATACAATTGGGTATTTCTGGGCCTGGTTGGTGATGGTCACAAACAATAAAATCCAATCCATTTTCTCGTGCATAAGTGATTAGATCTATCGATTTTATGCCGCAATCTAAAGAAATAACTAATGCGTACTTATTTTCAATTGCATAATCAATGCCTTTTTTACTTATTCCATATCCTTCCGTATATCGATCGGGTATGTAATATGAAATATTCGAATAGTGAGGAAGTAGGCTCAAATACATCAATGAAACAGCCGTTGTGCCATCTACATCGTAATCACCGAAAAATAATATTTTTCCATTTTGTTGTATAGTTTTGTTCACTAATTCAACAGCTTGCGTCATATGCTTCATCAAAAAAGGATTATGTAAATCAGCAAGTTTGGGGCGTAAAAACTGTTCAGCTTTCTCAATAGAATCTATCCCTTTTTGTAATAGTAACTTGGCAATTATATCATTAACCTTTAATTCAACTTTCAGTCTTTCAACTTCAGCACTTGAAGGTGCTGAATGCAATATCCACTTCTTATTCATTCTCCACAATTTTACTTTAAGTTACAAAATAATTGTCAACTAATTGCCAACTTCCACTAATTCTTCTGATGAAGTATAAAATAAAAATGCTTTGATAGAAGGTAATTCCATTTCATTTAAGACGCTAACGTATTCTTTGATTTGTTTTAGGTCTTTCTCTTTTTTGTTACCAGTTTTGAAATCAATGATAATTGTTTCATTGTCTTTCAAAATAATTTTATCCGGACGTTTTATTGAGTCAATAGAAGAGATTATCGTTGATTCATTGTAAATTTTCACCTTTCCTTCAAAGATTTTTTTCTCGGCTAGCTTCTGAAAGGTCCTTTCTGCTTTTTTTGTTAATTCGGCTGCATATTCCAAAGGAATTTTATCTTCAACACTTAATTTTTGAATTGTATTTGCAATAATTTGGGTTGAATCACAATGAGACATAACCAAGTGAAAAGCATTTCCAAATTTCTGTTCATTGGAGAGTTCATTCGCCAAATTATCTTCTCTAATAGCGATTTCAGGAAACCATAAATTGTCTGAAATTACTTTAGGTTCATAAAAATCAGATTTTTTTGAACTTACACTGGCTTTAGGGTTTTGTTCTTCATTGCCCGAGGTAAATTCTAGTAAACCTGGCTCGGATGTTCCGGTTATTTCCTCAAGAACGGAATGAATTAAACTTCCTAGATAGGTTTTCTGAAAAAAGTTAAACGCATAGAGTCTCTCTCTAGGTCTAGTCAAGGCAACATAACATAAATTTACTTTGTCTGTTAAAATTTGATTTTTTTCTACACTGTGTGCATTCGCTATTTCTTGCACAGCATGGTCTTTACTTAAAGAAGTATAAATAATCGAATCTTCTATTTCAATCAAATGTTTCGAGAATCCTTTTACATCCGTACTAAAATCTAAGTTTGGCAAAATAACCACGGGAAACTCCAAACCTTTTGCTTTGTGGACAGTCATTAGTTGAATGGATTTTTCCGATTCAGGAAGTAAAACAGTCATTTTTTCATTGTCCTTTTTATAATGATCCAAGAATCCTTTTAAATCACTGGAGTTTTTTTGCTCGAAATTATAAACCACATCTGCCAAATGGTGCAAATAGGGATTCGTTTCTTCAAACCATCCCATCATGCGGTAAAATTTCTGTAAAAGACTATAAATGGTTTCGTATTGACAGTAAAAGGATTCGGAACTTGTAAAATTCTCAGAAATAAAACTATTCTGATCGAATTGGCGATATTTTTTTCCATTGTATTCTTTTTCAATGAAATATTTCCAATAATCAGCTTGTGTTTTATTGGGCGTAATTTTGAAAAATAAATCCGCAAATTTTTTAGTTTCAGTTGCATTTTTAGGATCTAGACGAAGCTTAAGATAAGAAATCGTCAATCGCACGCGTGAATCATTATTTACAAAAAGAGAATCTGAGGAGACAACAGGTATTTCTCGATTCAATAATTCAATTGCCCAAGAATTTAGTTCTTTGTTTTTATCACCCAAAATACAGATATCACTTCGCTTGTATCCCGATTCATCGCAATTATGAATTATTTCAACAATTTTATCAATTCTACTTTCTAAAGTAATTTTTTCCTTGGCTGAAATGATTGAAACATAGCCATTAGATTTAGAGGTTGGTGTTTGGCTAACTGGGTTGTAGAATTTTTGAGATTCTTCATCCAGTCGATATTTCATTTTTTCGAAGAAGAGATTGTTGAATTTCACTACCTCCTGGGCGGATCGTCTATTTTCGAGCAAAGGTTTACATTCGCCTTGTCTTTCAAAAAAGTCTGATTTCTGTTCCAACTCGCTAGAGTTTTCTGGGTTGTAAATCCGTGGAAGTGCGACAAATTGCTGGGCAACACCGTTTCTAAAACGATAAATAGATTGTTTTGGATCCCCTACGATAAAATTTAATTGATTGTGAGAAAGTGATTCTTCAACTAACGGAATTAAATTGAGCCATTGCATGCGCGATGTATCTTGAAATTCATCCAATAAGTAATGCTTAAATCGTGTGCCTATTCGCTCATATATGTAGGGTGCATGTGATTGTTGAATCAAATCTGATATTAGTTTATTGAATTCCGATATTTGAATGATTTGATCTTGTTGTTTGATTTCCTCTAAAAAGTTAGACATGAATTTTAACAAGGCCATACTGTGAAAATTCTTGACAAGTAAATGGATTACTTGAAATTCTTTCACATGTGACTGATGAAAATGAACAAATGCAGTTAAGGCCTCTTGAAATTCCACAGGAGTAAAATGTCCTTTTTTTTGTTCACCAACCAGGGCAGTGAAATAGGATGGGCTAATCGGATTCTTTCCAAAAAAGGAAGATCCATTTTTTAGTTTTACCAGTTGATTAAATGCTGTGGATTTATTAGGAACTCTTTCTGAATCCATTCCTTGGTTTAGAACTATGGCATAGACACCTTTTGCTTTACGAGAAAGTTCATCACTCAACCATTTTCTGCGACTATTGAGATTGGAGAATTCGGCTACTTCGTATTTTTTTGACGTGATTTTTTCAATTTTTGGGAGTACACTTTCCTTTGTCAAAATCTTTGCAAATTCAACCAGAATTTGTTTTACATCCCATTTCTCCCCGTCATCCAAATTGCTCTTTGCAAAAGAGAACACCAAATCAGTTAATTCCTCTGCCTCGTGTTCGCCTATTTTATTGAGTAAATTGTCCACCAATTTTTCTACTAGTCGATCGGTATTCATTTCGACATCAAATTGCCCAGGTAGGTCAAGGTCGCGACTAAAATTTCGAATGAGTTTTAAGTTAAATTTATCGATTGTCATAACATGAAAGTCCTCGTAGTTATGCAATAAAGAACGCAATGATTTTTTAGCACGATGAATAAGCGTTTGACGATCAATAGTTAAATCTAATTCTAACTTTTCAAAAATTGATAGTGCATCCTGAACAGGTTCTGCTAACGTTGATCTAGACATATTATCCAATGCATTCAGAACACGTTCTTTCATTTCATTTGCAGCTTTATTTGTGAAAGTCATCGCCAAAATATGCCTAAAATCCTGAAAGGAATGCTCCGTTTGAAGAAGGATTTTTAGGTATTGATATACTAAATTGTAGGTTTTTCCACTTCCGGCAGAAGCATTTAGGATCAAAAGAGGTTTTTCAATTTGTTGATTCATCTATTTTCTTGTAAATTCGTAAAAGTTTAATGTTTTCTAAAGTTACGAAAAAATTAAAGGATATAACATGGTAAAGTACACTATTTGGATTTTTACGTTAATTGTTGTTTTAATTGCGTGCAAAAAGAAATCCCCGGAGCCGCAACCAGTTGATAATTACGTAAAAATAACGGTTCAACCCACGTATTTAAATGCTGGACAACAAAATGTACAACTTGATTCTGTATATACAACGCCAGAAGGATACAAAGTGAAATTTACAGATGTTAAATTCTACCTTACGAAGATTAAAAGTGGAAGTACAAACCTCGTTGAATCTGCTTTTTTTGATTTTAGAGAAACAGGTTCGTTGTTAACAAGAACAAAAGCTGATTACACTAAATTTTCGAGTTTACAAGGATATATCGGTGTTGATTCAGTTCTCAACCATTCAGATCCTTCTGCTTTTCCAAATGATAGTCCTTTAAATATTTCCAATGCGGGACCAATGCATTGGGGATGGAGTGCGGGTTATATTTTTATAAATCTAGAAGGCAAGGTCGATACGATTCCTGATGGTGTAAATAATTTAGACCATAGCTTTAGTTTTCACATCGGAACAGACATGTATCGCAGAGATTTCTTTTTTCCAACTGTGACATGGCAAACTGTTTCAGCTACAGAAAAACTCTTTCCCTTGAAGTTAGATCTGTGGAAGTTTCTACACAACCCAATTTCTCCAATTGATCTTAAAACACAATTTTTAACTCACACTGCTTCAGGTCAACAGTTATTAACAGAAAAAGTAACTTCTAATTTTCAACAATCTTTAATGGCTTACTAATGAAATATTTAGTATATGTTTTTCTTCTGATTGTTTTGGTTTTTTCGTGTAGAAAGGATAGGGTAGGATATAAGGCAACGCCCTATGTTTTAGACATACCATCTCATTTTCCGGATATGATTATTCCTACAGATAATCCGATGACTGTTGAAGGGGTTGACCTTGGAAGGTACTTGTTCTATGAAAAAAAATTGAGTGGTGATAATTCGATGAGTTGTGCATCGTGCCACATGCCTGAGAATTCATTTTCAGATCCAAATCAATACTCTACAGGAATTGATGGCATTCAAGGAACTCGTCAATCAATGGCCTTAGTAAATATGGGGTGGGAGAATTTTTTCTTTTGGGACGGTAGGGAGACGACTCTCGAAAAACAAATCTTAGATCCGGTTATCAATCCCATTGAGATGCATGAAACATGGAAAAATGCTGTTGCGAAGTTAAATCAGGATATGAATTACCGGAATCGATTTTTTAGAGCTTTTGGAGAAGGTGGAATTGATTCAGTGAAGGCTGCAAAGGCAATTGCTCAATTTATACGAACCATGATTTCTGGCCAATCCAAGTACGATGTCATGTATAAATATGAAAACGGAATGTCTTTGAGTGCAACTGAACAATCTATTTTTCAAACCATTGATCCAGAAGAATGGGCGGGTTATGATCTATTTAAAAGTTTAAATGGTGCAGATTGTTTTCATTGTCACAACGGTCCTCTGATGCGGGTGAAAAAATTCAGCAACAACGGATTACTTCCAAATTTTCTAAATGATTTAGGTAGAGCCGCTGTAACCAATAACCCAGAGGATAATTACAAGTTCAAAGTGCCTACCTTGAGAAATATTGCATTAACAGCACCGTATATGCATGATGGGAGATTTTCAACCTTGGATGAAGTCATTGAACATTATTCAAGTGGAATTCATATGAGTCCAACTATAGATCCATTGATTGAATTCGGAAGTCAAGGAGGGGTTCAGTTAGACGTACAAGAAAAATATTTGCTAAAAAAATTCTTATTAACTCTTACGGATGAGAATTTCGTTAACAATCCGAAATTTAAGGACCCTCATTAAAAAAGACAATATATCAGGCTAATACATGAAACAAGATATTCGATTAACTACAGAAGACAAGGCTTTAAAAATTAATCTCAGAAGAGATATCTACGGTTGCTTTGCTGAGATTGGTGCAGGACAAGAGGTTGCTGCAAACTTTTTTAAGGCAGGAGGTAGTTCCGGAACAATTGCATATACACTGTCAGCGTATGATATGAAAGTATCTGATTCGATGTATGGCGAGGCATCCAGGTACGTTTGTGAGGAACGATTGGTGACAATGATCGAAACGGAATTTAATCATTTAAAAAATAGATTGCCAAGTAGGACAAAGGAGTCTAAATTTTTTGCTTTTTGTAACACGGTTGAATCACTGAATTACCACAAGACTAATCAGGGTCAAGGTTGGGTTGGGTTGCGTTTTCAATTAGAAGAAGAGAAAACACCCAATGATGTCATTTTACATGTCATCATGCATGATACAAGTAATAAAATGCAACAAGAAGCACTCGGTATTTTAGGAGTAAATATCATTCATGCATGCTACTTTCACAACGATAATTTGGATGATTTTTTAACTGATCTAACGCATCGTCTTCCACGCGATAGAATGGAAATCGATATGTTACGAGTATCTGGTCCTGATTTTGAGAACATTGATAATAGAATTATTGCTCTAAATCTTGTAAAAAGAGGATTTACCGATGCAACGATGTTTGACTTAGCTAAAAACGTCTTACAACCAGCAACAGCCTTGTACAAAAAAAATGTCTTACTTATGCGTGGTAGATTCCGACCTGTCACCAAAGTACACATTGATATGATAGAGAAAGGGAGAGAGCAGTTTTTGAAAGAAAGTCAAGTCAATCCCAATAAAATGGAAGTTGTTTTTGAATTAACACTTAAGGACCTAACAGCAGATGGCAAAATATCGGATAAAGATTTTGTTGATCGAGCAGAATTGCTGGGTTCTTTAGGATATACGGTGATGATTTCAAATTATTTGAAACATTACAAGATGATGGAATACCTTACTACGATCACTAAAGAAAATTTATTGGGCGTAATTTTAGGGGTATACAATTTGAGTTCAATATTTGACGAAAGGTATTACGATAATTTGCCAGGTGGACTGTTAGAGGCATTTGGACGAGGATTCGGGCACAATGTAAAATTGTATGTTTATCCTGCTAAGAATGTAGAGGATGGTTCAGTTTTGGACTTGTCTAATTTTAAAATAGCGGATAATCTACGTGGACTTTTAGATTATATGAAAGCAAATGATAAAATGGTACCAATTGAAAAATACGATCCTAAATTGTTGAGTATTTGGTCTGATGATGTGTTGAGCAAAATCAAATCTGGTTCTTCTTCTTGGGAAGAGGATGTTCCGGATGAGGTCGTTAAGGCAATTAAGTTTTTTGAATTATTTGGTTATCGAACGAAAATAGTTTCCTAAATGCCTCATATTAAAAATGCATTGATTCGTTATCGAATTATTGATCGATGCATTCGAAATAAATACAAACCTTTTCCCTCAAAACGTGAGTTGAGAGAAGCGTGTGAAGAAAATCTATTTGGATCCAATTACGGCGTTCATATTTGCGACTCAACGATTGAAAAAGATCTTTTCAATATGCGCATGGAGCACGATGCCCCCATAAAGTACAGTAAAAAAAATGATGGCTACTATTACGAGGATCCTTCATATTCAATCAATGATATTCCGTTAACAGAAGATGATCTGGAGTCTATCCAATTTGCGGTTAATACGCTTCAACAGTTTAGAGAAGTTGATATGTTCAAGCAGTTTGGTCAAGCCATTGATAAAATTGTTGACCGTGTAGCGATTGAATCTAAACAATCCCTAACCAGTGATAATCCAATTGTACAATTTGAAACTGCATATTCAACGGGTGGAAATGAATTTTTACCACCGCTCTACGAAGCAATCATAATAAGACGAAAAGTTGAATTTAATTACAGAAGTTTTAAATCAAGCGATTTCAAAGTTAGAATTGTTTCACCACTTTTGCTTAAGGAATACCGAAATCGTTGGTATCTCATATCATTTGATGAATCTAAAAATGATATAATTACATTTGCTTTGGATCGGATGGAGGGACTGAATGTAACAGAAAACCCAGCATTGATACCACCAAATTTTAATGCCAAAGAGTATTTTGAATATTCAACTGGAATTACAGCCTACAAAGGAGAACCGGAATGGATTGAAATTAAAGCAGATCCCATATCGGCTAAGTATATTTTATCTCAACCTTTTCATCATTCACAAAAAAATACCTTTGAAAATGCAGATTATTCCATATTTAAACTGAAAGCTTTTATTTCAGAGGAGTTAATTCGCAGTATTTTAAGTTTTGGAGGTGAAATAGAGGTGGTAGCACCTGAAACCTTGCGGGCAATTCTTCAAGAAAGGTCCTCAGCACTTTATCAAAAATATAATTAGATCTTGTATAATTTTCTTTCAAGTCGTTAAAATATTCATTTTGCTTGGTGGATTAAAAATAAACATCTATCTTCGAATCCTAAATTTAAAAGATCGCCTATAGTTTAAAGTTCTACTTTTTTTGTCTTACTCAAAACTAAGTAAACTATGAAAACTATTTCTGTTCATGAAGATCGAATTCTCATTCAATTATATAAAAATGGCAATGAAGATGCATTTAAGCAACTTTTATTTCGCCACAAAGACAAAATTTTTCGTTTTATAAAATTGAAAGTGAAGGATGTTGATTTAGCAAATGATATTTTTCAAGAAGTTTTTATTAAAGTAATTAATACAATTAAATCGGGCACTTATAACGAGGAAGGGAAGTTCTTGCCTTGGGTGATGCGAATAGCACACAATTTAATTATAGATCATTTCAGACGTAATTCGCGATTTAAACATGTTTCAGAATCAACTTCATTAAAAGAAGATTTCAATGTTTTTTCAACCTTATCCTCGGATAACAAGAATATTGAAGAACAAATTACAACAAGAGAGTTATTGGATCAAATGGTATCTTTGGTTGATTATCTTCCCAATTCTCAAAAAAAGATTTTAAATATGCGAATTTTTCAAGATATGTCTTTTAAAGAAATTGCAGAAGCTGAAAACATTAGCATAAATACAGCATTAGGTAGGATGAGATATGCTCTGTTGAACATTAGAAAATTAATCGAAAAACACGGATTAGTAGTTGATCTTTAAGAACGCAATCAAGATTGATGGTTTAACGCAATTAGCTCATTCATAAAATCATTTTTCTGTTGCAACCTCGGTATTTTTTGTTGTGCGGATGTTCTACCCGTTTTCATCATCCAATCTGAAAATAAATTTTTACGTGCAACTAGCACTTCCGGTAAATCCAACGCTATATTATTGGTGCGTTTTGATTCATAATCTGAATTTGATTCACACAAGGCCGTATCAAAAATCCGCGTAAATTCTTCCAGTGATTGAGGTGGTTCATCAAATTCAATCATCCATTTATGATGAGCGTTTTTTTCTGCGGTAGCAAAAATGGCTGTAGCTGTATAATGAACAACTTTTGAATGTGTTTTTTCACATGCAATCGCAATGGCATTGTCAGCATTCCCTACCATTAATTCTTCGCCACATAAATTAAGATAATGCTTCGTTCTTCCAACAATTTGAATTTTGTATGGCCTAGTAGAAGTAAATTGTACAACGTCTCCTAAATTATAGCGCCAAAGTCCACTATTATTACTTATCACCAAAGCATAGGCTTTTCCTTTTTCAACCTCCCAAAGTGGAATTGTTTTCGGTTGTTCTCTGTCAATATCTTCAAAAGGAATAAATTCATAATAGATGCCATAATCCAGCATGAGGAGTAGGGAAGGGTCCGAAAAATCGTTTTGCAATCCAAAAAAACCTTCGGATGCGTTGTAGATTTCTAAATAATTCATTGAATCAGAGGGAAGCATCGTCTTAAAAAATTCACGATACGGTTCGAAACTAACGCCTCCGTGAAAATATACCTCAAGATTTGGCCAAATATCAAGGATAGTCTCCTTTTTAGTGAATTCAAGAAGTCGATAAAAAAGAATTTGATACCACGAAGGTATTCCTGAAACACTAACCATATTTTTGTTGATGATACGCGGGAGCATTACTTCTATCTTTTCGGAAAAATCAGGAATCATACAAGTTTCGTAGGATGGTTCTCTAAATAACCCTAATATTGGGTTGCCAAACTCCGTTAACATTCCTGATAAAAGTCCAATATGAGCCCCATTCTCATTTATTGAAGTTTTACCTGCACCAACTACTAAACTTTTTCCCGTTAAAAATTTACTTTGTGGATTCAGATGAAAGTACAAAGCCATCGCATCATATACTCCGCGGTAATGCATGGATTTTAAACTTTGTTTAGAAACAGGTAGAAATTTACTTTTTGCACTTGTTGTACCCGATGATTGTGCAAAGTGTTTAACTCGACCTTTCCAAAGAACATCTTCTTCTCCTTGAAGCATGCGTTCGATCTGAGGTAAAATAGAATCGTATTCAATTATCGGAATTCTTTCTGAAAATAGTTCCGGCGTTGATATTTCCTTGAATTTATAGTACTTACCAAATTCTGTTTTGTCAGCGCTTATCAATAAATAGGACAATTGATCACGCTGAATTTGCTCAAAATCAACTGAAAAACTTTCAATTTGACCAAGTCGTTTTGATAAAAATTTTCTCGCGATAGCTGTCAGCATACTGCAAATCTAGGAAATGTTACCTGTAAACAGGCAAATTAGCATGAAAATTTTGTAAATCAATCAGTTTGAATAAGGAAGTAAAGAGGTTGGGAGGCTAATAGATTATCTTATCAATTCTTCTTCATTTCTTCAACTCTTTTTTGTCGTTGCATTGGATTTTCACGAACCGAACTCTGTTGTTTAAACAATTGATATCTGGTTGGTTGTTTTTCTTCTGGCCAACTGTTGTTATCTAAATCCGTATCTGCAGTTTCTAAAAAAGGATCAAGTCTCACTGATTGTAACACTTTATCGAAAATGAAAACTTTAGAAACCTTATCCTCATACATTCTCCATATTTCAGCAGGAATTCTACGAACTTCCTTTGTGCCATCTTCGAAAGTAAACTCTAGTATTAATGGCATAACAAGCCCACCAATATTTGAAAACGAAAGTTCATAGAATTGTTTGTTGGCATTCAGAATATCTAACTCATCTTTTGCTAATTTTGCTTTGAAATCCATGTACTCTTTTCGGTCTAATGTATCTACCGCAAAAATATTGCGTTTGGCATAGAAATCATCAATTGCCTGATCTCGTTCGTTAACTGTTTGTGGGATGTCATTTTTGTTTCTTCCTTCCCCAATATGTATGTCTTTTTCATTTTTCTGTTGAAGTAAAAATGCTTTTTCTTTTTCAGGATTCTGTGTATTCAACTGAAACCATTTTACATCATCTAGTGAAATATCTACATTATCGGTGCCATAAAACCAACCTCTCCAAAACCAATCTAAATCAACAGCAGAGGCATCTTCCATTGTTCTGAAAAAATCAGCAGGCGATGGATGTTTAAACTTCCAACGTTCACAATAGCTTTTAAATGCGTAATCAAATAATTCTCTTCCCATAATTGTTTCACGCAAAATATTGAGTGCTGTAGCTGGTTTACCATATGCATTATTTCCAAATTGAAAAATTGATTCAGAATTGGTCATAATCGGAGAAATTGTTTTTTTATCTCCGCGCATGTAATCAGCTATCATGTGTGCAGGACCTCTGCGTGATGGATAACCTCGTTCCCATTCTTGTTCCGTAAGGTACTGTACAAACGTATTTAAACCTTCATCCATCCATGACCACTGTCTTTCATCTGAATTAATGATCATTGGAAAGAAATTGTGACCAACTTCATGAATAATAACACCCCACATCCCATATTTTTCACCTTCTGAATAAGTTCCATCCGCCTCTGGTCTTCCACCGTTAAAACAAATCATAGGATACTCCATACCAATTGATTTTGAATGCACGGAAATTGCCACAGGATACGTATAATCAATGGTGTATTTTGAATAGGTTTTTATAGTGTGTGCAACTAATTTTGTTGAATATCTTTCCCATAGTGGATTGCCTTCCTTTGGATAGTAAGACATACAAAGTATATTTTGATTTCCTACTTTTTGATTCTGAGCATCCCAAATAAATTTCCTTGACGAAGCAAAGGCAAAATCACGAACGTTTTTAGCTTTGAATATCCATGTTTTAGTGGTTTTTGATTTTGATTTTTCTTTTTCTTCAGCTTCTTTCTGAGTAACGATAAGTATTGGAGAATCGGATTTCCTTGCTATTTCCAGTCGTTTTTTTTCTTCAGTTGTTAGAACGTTAACGAGATTTTGACATTCACCTGTAGCTGCAACGATATGATCGGAAGGAACGGTAATTGATACTTCATAATCGCCAAACGGCAAGGTGAATTCACCGCGACCTAAAAATTGTTTATTTTGCCAACCAGTTACATCGTTGTAGACACACATTCTAGGGAAATGCTGTGCAATCGTATACAAATAGTTTTTATCTTTTTCAAAATATTCATAACCGGATCTTCCTCCAACTTGCATTCTGTCATTTATATTATACCACCATTTTATTTGAAAAGAAACACTTGCTTTAGGTAATAATGGTTTGTCTAAATCTATTCTCATCATAGTTTTATTGATGAAATACTTCATTTTTCCTCCACTCATATTTTTAATTTCTTCAATCTTAAATCCGCCATCGTAAAAGAAATTTTTCTTTTTTATATCACCGATTGATTTAAAATCCTCCATTTTTTCTATTTCAATTATTTTTGAATCAGAATCTTGGCTGTAAATGTTTTGATCAAGTTGCAACCATAAATACGAAAGTTGATCAGGCGAATTGTTCGTATAGGTAATTGTTTCAACGCCATATAACTTTTGAGTTTCATCATCTATGGTTAGATTCATTTTGTAATCTGCTTTTTGTTGATAATAACCGTGACCAGGTGCTCCCGATGCTGTTCGATAATCATTTGGAGTTGGCAATTCCAAATCTAATTGTGCAAATTTCTTTTGTGCAAATGTTGAATAGCTAACGGTTAGCGAGATTAATAAAAACAAAATATTTTTCATGAGATTTAAATAGTTAAGATTCGAATTTGATTGTTAATAGTAAAATTTAACGTTGATTTCTTACGTTTGTTTATAAATGTTAGTTTGTTCTGCTGATCGGGGAAGTGATCCATCATCAGATTAAATTGAACGATCAATGTCGAAATAAGAAATTGCGCATCGCAGGAAAGGTATATTTCTAGATTCCCATTTAATAATTGGTGATATCCATCGATTTTAAATCTGGAAATCCACTTGATTTCACTTGATTTTTCCTCAGTAGTCAGTATGAGTTGCTGGTTAATCTTTTTTTCAATTTCTGCAAGCTCAGCCGAATCTAAAAAGGCTTTATCAATTGGGTTTTTAATGATTAAATCTTTTTGCAAATTAGCCTCAAAATCATGCGCTGTAAGCGTTAATGTTGCTTCAAGTTTAGCGGATTTCTCGTTGTATTCAACCTCGGCGTATGCAAAAAAGTACTCATGTGCCTTCAATGATGAAAATGGCACAAGAAAATAGAAAATAAGGATTGAAATTTTTGAAACGATGATTAAGGATTTTTACATTTTCTTTTACTCACATATTCAAAGCTACAGGAAGGGTGAGCGGTTTTTATTTGGCTAACAATTTCTGCATCGTTTTCTCCCGTCATTAATTTATAGGTCACCTTATTTCCACAAGTTAATTTAATGCATTTAGAAGTAGAATTGTTGTACGAAAAACTAAGAATTGACATTATAGATAGAACGCCAATTGAGTAAAGAATCATTCCTTTTTTCATGAGATATTAATTAGATTAGTAAATTTAATGAAAATTCATTTTAGAATTATATACACCGTAAAATAAACGCTTCTTTTTTCTGTTTTTAACCTATGGATTTATCGTGATATGATTCTTAAAATTATTCTATTTATTTTATTTTTTGGGTCGTTTTGTGCGTATGGTCAATTAACATCTTTTCGACAAAAACAAATAGCATCAAGTGATAAAGAAATCCAATTTGATACGTTAAGTATTTATCCATCAACTTTTAAAATTTATTGTTCCAATCTAGAAGTTGATAGTTCTCAATATGAACTTGATTTTGCATCAGCTACTGTTAAATTAAAAGGTGTTTTGTGCGATTCACTTCTTATTTCCTATCGCGTATTCAAATTTAATATTTCCAAACCTTATCAATCGAGAAGCGAATCCATAATTTTTAGTGGAGTTGAAGATGATCGGGAAAAATTTTTGATAGCTCAAACGTATTCAGTGGATGATATTTTTGGTGGTTCTGAAATTACAAAACAAGGGAGTATTTCAAGAGGTGTTTCCTTTGGTAACAATCAAGACTTAGGAATAAATTCTTCATTAAACCTGGAATTATCCGGACAGATTTCTCCTCAACTTAAAATTTTAGCTTCAATTTCAGATGCTAATATCCCCATTCAACCTGATGGAACGACAAACAAACTTCAAGAATTTGATCAATTATATATCCAAATTTATAACGATAATCTTAAATTAATCGGCGGAGATTTTTGGCTTAGCAAGCCTGAAGGATATTTTTTGACTTATAAAAAACGAGCTCAGGGTTTAACTTCTTCCTATCAATTTAAAACAAAACTTGGTTCTCTTTGGAAAACACAGGTGAGTGGGGCATTATCCAAAGGAAAGTTTAATCGTCAAATAATTCAAGGAATAGAATCAAATCAAGGACCATATAGATTACGCGGGTCGGAGAATGAACCTTTTATTATCATCTTAGCAGGCACCGAAAGGATTTATATCGATGGGCGCTTATTAGAACGAGGTCAAGAATTTGATTATACGATAGATTATAACACGTCAGAAGTGGTATTTACCTCTCGAAATTTGATTACCAAGGATTCTCGTATTGTTGCGGAATTTCAATATTCTGATCAAAATTATGCGCGATCATTGGTGCAATCGGCTACGAGTTATGAATCAAAAAAAATGAAATTTTGGTTCAATGCTTATTCTGAACAAGATGCTAAAAATCAATCCTTGCAACAAAAATTGGATAATCAACAAAAAGAATACCTTTCATCTATTGGAGATAGTTTGCAACTTGCACGGATCTCGAGCATTGATTCTGTTGGTTTTTTTCCTAATCAAATTCAATATAAACTTATTGACAGTTTAGGTTTTGATTCAATTCTTGTATTTACGAATAATTCCGATTCAGCAAAATACAATGCATTTTTTATTCAAGTAGGTTTAAATCAAGGGGACTATGTTTTGGATCAACAAATCGCATTGGGTAAAATTTATAAATGGGTGGCACCTATTGCTGGAATACCACAGGGTAATTACATCCCGGCCAGATTGATTGCAACGCCAAAGAAAAAACAATTTGTTTCTACTGGTATAAGTTATACCCTTACTAAAAATTCAACACTAAAAACCGAACTGGCCTTGTCGAATGAAGATAGAAATACCTTTTCACAAATTGGAAATGAGGATAATCTTGGATTTGGAGCCATGTTAAACTTGGAGAATAAATTTAATCTCCAAAAAGATTCTAATCAGCATATTTTTTTTCAAAACAATGTAAAATATGAGTTTATCAATGAATCATTTGCTCCCATAGAACAATTTCGAGCCGTTGAGTTTGATAGAGATTGGAATATTCGAAATATGAACTATAACGGAAACCAATCAATTGTACTAGTTGAGAATTCAATAAACAAGCGTAATTACGGCAAAGTTTCCTTGGATTTTCAAAATTATTCCATTGGAAAGGATTTTATGGGAAATAGACTTTTTTCAACCTGCAATTGGAATGAAAAAGGGTGGAAGGTGGTTTGGGATGCAAGTTATTTAAATTCTAAGGCACAATTAAAAAACGATTTTATTCGTCATCGTGCTCAAATTTCTAAACAATTCAAAAAAATACAAATTGGTTTTATAGATGATCATGAGTTTAATAGTTTTAAATCAATACAATTAGATGCAAGGAGTTATCAATTTTACGATTACCAGTTTTTTATCGCAACAGCCGATTCCAGTAAATCTAAATTTAAGATAAGTTATCGTGAAAGATATGATTGGAAGCCACAAGGCAATAGTTTAAAGGCCGCAGCAAAAGCTACAACAACTGCAGCTGAATTCAGGCATAGAGACAAAAAAAATAATGAATTAAGCTTTCTTTCAGGGGTTCGAAGTTTAAAGATTTTAGATACAACTTTAATCAATGAACAAGCTGAGAACACGTTGATTGGTAGGGTTGAATATAATGCGAAATTCTTCAAAAATGTAGTGAATTTTTCAAGTTTTTACGAAGTTGGATCAGGGTTAGAACAACGAAGAGATTTTGTTTATTTGAAGGTGAATGATGGACAAGGAATATATACCTGGATAGATTACGACAACGATGGAGTAGAAGATTTGAATGAGTTTGAAATTGCCCAATTCATTGATCAAGCCAGTTATGTACGTGTGTTTATTCCAAGTTCAACCTATTCAAGAACTTACAGCAATGAGCTGAATGGTAGTTTATTCATTCGACCAGAAAAAGTATTACAGAAAAAAGAGGGGGTGCTGAAAAAACTTGGATTATTTTCAGATCAAATGCGGATTCGAATCATGAAAAAGGTTAATTCACTTGACTACAACGAACTGTTTAATCCATTCAATACACAAATACGAGATTCAAATTTGATATCGACCAATTCAAGCATTCGCAACACACTGTTTTTTAATAGAAATTCATCGATTTTTGGAATGGAATATAACTTTCAAGTAATTAACAGTAAGTCACTTCTTGCCTCTGGTTTTGATTCCAGGAAAAATGAATCACACGAATTAACGTTAAGATGGAATTTGACGAAGTATTTAGCAATCAATATAAAATTTGAAGATGGAGAAAAATTGTCGATTATTGATTATACCGTCAATCGCAATTATGAAATACAATTTCAATCCTATTTTACTGAATTTATCTACCAACCAAATACAAATTTTAGAATTGGAGCGGTTTCTCAAATCAGCATGAAAAGAAATTCGGATGAATTTGGTTCAGAAAAAGGAAGTAATTATCAAATTGCCCTTAATACAAAATACAATCAATCTCAAAAAGGAAGTTTAATCGGAGAGTTTAAAACTGTCCTTGTCAACTTTAATGGGAATGTGAATTCAGCAGTTGGTTTTGAAATGATGGAAGGATTAAAACCAGGTGTGAACCATATTTGGAGCCTGGGATATCAGCGCTTAGTATCTAAAAACCTCCAACTTTCCATTCAATATTCGGGAAGAAAATCTGAACAGCTACGAACGATTCATACAGGTGGAATGGAGTTGAGAGCGCTTTTTTAATTTAAACCATTTTTTCTGAAAAGGACTTGTTTTAATAGCGTATAAATAAGTGGATGGGGTATTTCTCGCGTTGAAGAAATTTGAGGACAAAATCCGCAAGCAACAAAAAATGGATGTCGTTGTAAACTAATAACTTCGGGCTCTTCAAATTGATTCCAAGCCTCAATATTTATAACCTCATTTTTTAAGCTTGAAATTAATTGCGGATAAAGGCTATATCTTGATGAACTTAATTCAATTTTTGAGAAATTATCATAAAGCTGAATAAATTCTTTCGAGTCAGGAATTACCGTGATTTTTTCAAAGCTATTTCCAGACACAAGGTTATCTGAGATTAGTTTTTCTCCCGAATTGTGTAAATTATACAATTGAATTAAAACCTCAATGAACCCCTTAAAGGATTCTCCAGTAACTAAGGTGGGTACATTCAGCTGTAAAATAGTCCTGATTAATCCATTGAGATAAAAAATATTCTGATAGGGTCCAGGTGCAAATACAAAACCATCAAAATTTTCAAAGTACAAAGGTTTTTGCTGAATTGCTTCATTAGGACGTAGCCAATAATAATTTAATTCAATTTCTAAAAAATTGGATGCGTGGTCAAGTGCTAAGTTTGTGGCTTGATGAGAATTATAGGTAAAATTATAATCCCCAATTACTGCTATTTTGAGTGATACACTCATATTTATTTACCACATAAGGCAAAATTATCTTTTAAACCAACCTCTGAATTTGCAGTTATTTAATGTCATATTCAATAGACCTTGATTTGGATCTTGTCTAAATACAGAAACACTAAAGGTACACTCGAACAGAGAGTAATCACCATTGTTGTCTGATGCTTGATCAAGCGTTGTAAAACTAACAAATCCTGGTGCATCAGCCGTTGATGTTTCCCATCTGTCTCCATTTGAATCCCAATATTCAATTTGAACTCCCGGATTTGCTCCTGTCATACTACCAATGTCCATAAGTGGAACTTGAACACCAGAATTGGAAGAATGAAAATCGTTAAACATTGTCAAGGTAGGAATTGAAGCTACACCGGCATCCCATTGCATTGGACCAAAAGTTATCTTAATTTTCTGATTCTGTTGGAAAGAAGAGATTTCAGAAGTGTACAAGCAATTTGACAAAGTTGGAGAAGGGTTGTTGTAATACAAATTATCGTTGTAACAGTTATATCCCAAAACATTCTGAGTATATTCTGCATTTGTACCGTTAACAAATCCTTGAAAAGTGCAGTTTAAATCAACCGTGCTATTTGGAGGAGGAATTACCTCATGTTTGATGCATGAAGAAAGAACAAAAATCATGGAGATAAAGAAGAATCCAACTGTTTCTTTTCGCATATTTTTTCTTTTAGTTACTAACAAAATTAATTAAACTTTTTAATATTTACAAGTGTACTATTCAATTATTCATTCTTGGTTTCCATGGGTGATCTACTGCACCATGATCCTTCGTTATTTTTCGAGCTAGAATAAATAAATAATCACTCAATCTGTTTAAATACATTATTACTAAATCCGCAACAAATTCATTTTCATTCAATAAAACTGCTTTTCTTTCTGCTTCTCTGCAAACACAACGTGCAACGTGACAAAAGGATGCTGTTTGATTTCCACCGGGTAAAATAAATGAACGCATAGGCTCTAACTCCTGATCCATCTCATCCATCCATTTCTCCAACAATTGAACGTCCTCATTTAACAAATCAGGAATTTTCATATTTGATTTTTCTGGATCACAAGCCAAACTAGAACCAACAGTAAACAGCCGATCTTGTATTTCAATTAGTTGCTCATTGTATTCAGATTTTATTTCACCATCTCTGATAACACCTAACCATGAATTCAATTCGTCAACTTTGCCATAACTTTCTATACGCATAGATGCTTTAGAAACACGCGTTCCACCTATCAATCCGGTTTTTCCTTTATCTCCTTTTTTGGTGTAAATTTTCATAGTTTTTTACTTAACAAGTCCAAGGCAAATTTTCATTCTTATAACTCGTTTTGCGGCTTGTTCAACTTTAATCCTGAATTCTTTGTCTTTTTTCATTCGAGTGTAAATGTCTTGAAAGGATTTTTCAATATCTAATGGCATTAAAACGATGTCGCAACCAGCATTGATTGCTTTTTCAGAGGCATTGGGAACTTTACTTACCCCACCCATATTCATAGCGTCAGTAACAATTAATCCGCTGAATCCAAGTTTTTTTCTCAAAAGTTCGGTAACAATAGTTTCAGAGGTTGTAGCAGGCATTCCTTTGGTGTCATATTGCTTATTGTTTTCAATGGCAATGTGAGCAATCATTATAGATAAAACGCCATCTGCAATAAGTGGGGGGTAATTTTCAAGCTCTTTTAATTCTCCGTTGATAGTTTGCAATGATTTATGAGTATCTCCCGAAACCAATCCATGTCCTGGAAAATGCTTTGCAGTAGCAATGATATTGTTTTTTTGAGTTTCTGTTATGAATGCTTTTGACCATGGAAGTAAATTTTCTTTTTTTGCCCCAAAACCCCTGTATCCTACAGTGGCATTAGATGATACGTCTACAACTGGAGCGAAATTGTAGTTGATTCCTATTTTATTTAGGTCAGCAGAAATTAATTTTGCAACTTCAATAGCTTCTTCAAGTGATTTCACTTCTTGTGCTTTTTTTACCGGTGTTGAGCCTGTTATTTTTCTGTTTACCAGACTAGGTTCAGCATCTGCGGAATATAAAAATGGTAAATTTCCTTTTTTCTTGTTGATTGCTTCAAATTCTTTTATCCAAGATGTAAATTCGTCAACTGTTCCATTCAGCATTAAAACCCCGCCAATTATTCCTTTTTTTGTAAATTTTACAACATCTTCTTTTGGTAATCCCAATCTTCCTGTAGCAGGCATTATTAATTGAGCAACTAGGGCAGAATCAGACATGTTTTTAAATTGTAAGTCTACCTTTTCATCAAGATCTTTATTTTCCTCTAAAAAATCAGCAAGTTCAAATACGGTCTGTTGAACTTTTTCTTTTTTAGCGAGATCCTTCGTTTCTAAACCAGTTTGAGAACAACTTATTAGAGGCAGATAGAGTGATATTGCCAGGAAAATTGAATATTTAGTCATAATTATTAGTTTACTTGCAAAAATAGAGTTGGTTCTTTAAACAAAAAAGCCTGAGAAGCTAACTTATCAGGCTCACATTGTCAATAAATATGCCTAGATTATTTTTTATAAAAAGGCAATTTTACAATTTTGGCTTTAATGCCTTTTTCTCTTATTTCAATAAAGATTTCTGAATCAATACCTGTATGGGCAACATCTACATACCCTAAACCAATTGCGACTTTCATAGAAGGTGACATTGTTCCTGAAGTAACAATCCCAATACTTTCATTTTGATCATTTAATATGCGATAATCATGTCTTGGGATTCCCCTTTCAATCATTTCGAAAGCAATCAATTTTCTAGAAACCCCATTTTCTTTTTGAGATTTTAAAAAATCCGAATCAACAAAGTCCTTTGTGAATTTAGTAATCCAGCCTAACCCAGCCTCAAGAGGTGAAGTTGAATCATTTATATCATTACCATACAAACAAAATCCCATTTCTAAACGTAAGGTATCTCGAGCTGCTAATCCAATTGGTTTAATGCCGAATGATTTCCCTGCCTCAAAAACGCGATCCCAAACTTGTGGAACATCATTATTTTTAACGTAAATTTCAAATCCGCCAGATCCTGTATATCCTGTAGCTGAAACCATTACATTGTCTATACCAGCAAAAGTTCCGTACTGAAATGTATAATAGGTCATATTGGATAAATCGATACTTGTTAACGATTGCATTGCCTCAGCAGCTTTAGGACCTTGAATGGCAAGTAAAGAATATTCATCGGATAAATTATTCATCTCAACTCCCAAATCGTTGTGCGAAGAAATCCAGTTCCAATCTTTCTCAATGTTTGAGGCATTTACTACCAAAAAATAATGGTCATTAGCAATTCGATAAATAATCAAATCATCTATGATTCCACCTTTGCCATTTGGCATGCAACTATATTGTGCTTTGCCATCTACTAATACAGATGCATCATTAGAGGAAACCTTTTGAATTAAAGCCAATGCATTTGGACCTTTCAACTCAAATTCTCCCATATGAGATACATCAAAAACACCAACACCTGATCGAACTGTATCGTGTTCCATGTTTACGCCCTCGTATTGAACTGGCATATTAAATCCAGCAAAAGGAACCATTTTTGCTCCTAGTTCAATATGTTTTTCAGTCAGTGCTGTGTTTTTCATGTTTTAATTTTTGTTAGATTAATTTTTAACTCGTTCCACATAAATACCCGTTCGTGTATCGATCTTAATTACCTCACCATTGTCAATGAAAAGTGGAACGCGTACCTCAGCACCTGTGGAAATTGTAGCTGGTTTATATGAATTTGTCGCAGTATCTCCTTTGACTCCTGGTTCAGTATAGGTCACTTCTGAAATAATGTACATTGGTAATTCAACGACTAAGGGTGCTTCTTCTTCAGCATGGAACAGGATGTTAACTGTCATTCCCTCTTGAAGAAACGCTGGTTTTTCAACCATTTTAACTGGGATATTTACCTGCTCAAATGATTCATTATTCATAAATACGTAGGTATCATCTTCTTGATATAAATATTGATATTCTCGATTTTCTATACGAACAGTTTCGATTTTGTGACCAGCTGAGAAGGTATGATCTAGCACTCTACCAGATTCGATTTGACGCATTTTTGTTCGAACAAATGCTGGTCCTTTTCCTGGTTTAACGTGTTGGAATTCAATTATTTGAAATAGCTTTTCGTTGTGCTTGATGCACAAACCATTTTTAATGTCTGCTGTAGTTGCCATATTTTCTTTTTTTTGGTCGACAAATATAGTTGAATTGCGTAAACAATTGCAACTTTATTCAAACATTCAATTATTTTCAAAGTTCAAAAAAACGATTGAAACAATGATTTTTTTTAAAACTAACTCTCAATATCTAAAACCTGTTTAACTTTGAAAAAAAAGTTATGAGATCCATTATTGAAGCTGCTTGGGAAAACCGAGAATTACTAAAAGAAAATCAAACAATTGAGGCAATTAATCATGTAATTGAAGAATTGGATAAAGGAATAATTCGAGTTGCGGAGCCTTCTGATTCGGGTGATTGGATCGTAAATGAATGGGTTAAGAAAGCAGTTGTTATGTATTTTCCGATTCGCAAAATGGAAACTATTGAGGTGGGTCCTTTTGAATTTCACGATAAAATGGCTTTGAAAAAAGGATATGCAGAATTAGGTGTTCGCGTTGTACCGCATGGAATTGCGCGTTACGGTTCGTTTATTGCGCCAGGTGTAATTATGATGCCGTCATACGTAAATATTGGCGCGTATGTTGACTCTGGAACTATGGTTGATACATGGGCAACGGTTGGTTCTTGCGCTCAAATCGGAAAAAATGTTCACTTAAGTGGCGGAGTAGGGATAGGTGGTGTTTTGGAACCACTTCAAGCTGAACCAGTTGTAATTGAGGATGATGCTTTTATTGGATCGAGAGCTATTGTCGTTGAAGGAGTAAGGGTTGGAAAACAAGCAGTTCTCGGTGCAAATGTGGTTTTAACGAAATCAACAAAAATTATTGATGTATCCGGAAATGAGCCTATTGAATACAGAGGATATGTTCCTGAAAGAAGTGTAGTTATACCCGGTTCAATTCCAAAAATATTTCCAGCAGGCGAATACCAGGTTCCATGTGCATTAATTATTGGAAAAAGAAAAGAATCAACTGATAATAAGACTTCATTAAATGATGCACTTCGTGAATTTGATGTTGCCGTTTAGTTAGAGAATTGTTAAATATTGATTCTCACGGATTTTCTTTCTAATAATTTCACTAATTTTTATCTGTTTATCGAATAAAATCATTGTTTTTTTCGATATTTGTATTCTACATACTAACTACAAAACATTTGAAATGAGAATATTGATTACGGGTGGTGCTGGCTTCATAGGAAGTAACTTAGCGAAAAGACTTGTTGATGAAGGTCACGAGGTCGTTGTATTAGATTCACTTTTACGTGGAAACAAACTAGATAAAGAAACATTTCAAAAGGTTTTGTTTGTAAAAGGAGATGTACGAGATAAATCATTGGTAGTTGAAGCGGCCAAAGGATGTGATTTAGTTTTTCATTTTGCGGCTGTTCTTGGGGTAGATATTGTTGCTGATAATCCAGTCGAAACCATGGATGTTGAGGTAATAGGTACCCGTAATGTTGTTGAAGCATGCGAATTGAATAACGTGAAGTATCTGATGTATGCATCAACAAGTGGAATTTACAGTCATTCTGCAATTGTTAAAAATGCACTTACTGAAGAAGTTTTGGTTGATCCTAGAACTTCCTATGCAATGGCGAAACGATACAATGAAATTTATTTAGCTTCCCATCATGAAGAAAGAGGTTTAAATGTTATTTCATTACGATTCTTTAATGTTTATGGTTGGAATCAAGATAATAGAATGGTAGTTCCATTATTCTTTGAACAGGCTTTAGCGAATCAACCAATAACTGTTTTTGGTAATGGGAAACAAACCCGCGATTTTACTTATATCGATGATACTGTTGAATCGTGTATACGCCTCATGAATACCCCTGGTTCCCATATTGTAAATATTGCAAACGAAGAAGAATGGTGCATTGAAGATTTGGCTCATTCTATTAAAAAAGTTACTAATTCCAATTCGGAAGTAATTTTTATTGAAGCACCTAAAAAACGATACGATTACGAAGTTGAACGAAGAGTTGGGAGTTCTTTAAAATTGAAAAGTTTAACTGATTATAAGCCAGATACACAATTGTTAGAGGGGCTGGAAAAAATATTTACAATTAATTATTCAAATCATATTCACACAACTGCATGAGAGATCAGGTAATTTTTGATTTAATTCAAGAGGAAAAAAACAGACAATTACATGGAATTGAATTAATTGCTTCCGAAAATTTTGTAAGTGAACAAGTGATGGAAGCAATGGGAAGCGTTCTTACGAATAAGTACGCGGAAGGTCTTCCCGGAAAACGATATTACGGAGGTTGTGAGGTGGTTGATAAAGTAGAACAATTAGCAATTGATCGTTTATGCCAACTTTTTGGTGCAACTTGGGCAAATGTTCAACCTCACTCTGGCGCTCAAGCAAATGCTGCTGTCTTTTTGGCTTGTTTACAACCAGGAGATAAAATTTTGGGCTTTGATTTATCGCACGGAGGACATTTAACACACGGATCTCCAGTAAATTTTTCAGGAAAATTATATAGACCTTATTTTTATGGAGTTTCCAAAGAAACCGGTTTAGTTGATTATGATTTAATGGAGGAATCTGCCAAGCGCGAACTTCCAAAAATGATTATTTGTGGTGCTTCAGCCTATTCAAGAGATTGGGATTATGCAAGAATCCGGAAAGTTGCAGATGAAATTGGAGCATTGGTTTTAGCAGACATTTCTCATCCAGCGGGACTAATTGCTGCAAAGTTATTGAATGATCCTTTGGAATATTGTCATATTGTTACAACGACCACACACAAAACATTGCGCGGACCTCGAGGTGGCGTAATAATGATGAGACACAACATTGAAAATCCTTTTGGTTTAAAGTGGAATAATGGAAATTTGAAATCGATGGGAGCATTATTAGATGCTGCTGTTTTTCCAGGAATTCAAGGTGGTCCATTGGAACATGTCATTGCATCTAAAGCAGTAGCTTTTGGTGAGGCATTGAGTCCTGAGTATAAAACGTATATGCAACAAGTTCAAAAAAATGCCAGTGTTATGGCTCAAGAATTTGTAAAACTAGGCTACACAATTATTTCTGGAGGAACGGATAATCACAGTATGTTGATTGACCTTCGTTCTAAGGGGATTACTGGTAAAGACGCTGAAAATTCATTGGTTAAAGCGGATATAACAGTTAATAAAAACATGGTTCCTTTTGATACTGAATCTCCTTTTGTTACTTCAGGAATTCGAATTGGTACACCCGCAATTACCTCAAGAGGAGTGAAAGAAAATGAAATTTCAACAATTGTTTCCTTAATAGACCGAGCACTAATAAACAAGGATAATGAAAGTGTTTTATTAGAGATTCGAAAAGAAGTAAATGCGTTGATGTCTGATAGGCCTTTGTTTACTTGGTAAAATGCTATTTAAAACAAAGAAGGATTATACGTTATTCTTTGTTTTCCTTTTTGTTTTTTTCTTATACCTAGGAATTAGCATATTCTCGATAATCTACGATAATGATTACTCAGTAATTTGGGTGTTTTCTATCGTGTTAATTTTGCTTGCTTCCTTTTTTATTTCAATTTATAAAACAACCTACTTTCGATTAGAAGAGGATTATCTATTTTGTAAAAGTTTGGTTTTTACAAAGGAAATCTCATATTCCTCAATTCGTAAAATCGAAAGACAAAAAGGGATTTATGCGGGAATAAAGTTTTCAACGGCATGGAAAGGAATAATTGTACATTACAATAAATACGACGAACTGCTTATTTCTCCTGAAAATGAGGAACTATTTTTGGAGAAAATTACTGAACGTATTGTTTCAAGTAAGGATGTTTAAAATGACTTAAGTATTTCTTTTGTATTAAGTTATTATTACTTTCAAAAAATATGAACAACTGAAATTTCGACTATTACATTCAGTAAATTAGTACTTAAAACTACATTATGTCTGTAAAAAAGAAAATCTTTGTTTTGGATACATCTGTATTATTGCACGATCATGAATCTATCACAAATTTTGATGATAACTACGTTGCAATTCCGATAACGGTTTTGGAAGAACTTGATAAGTTTAAGTTGGGGAATGATACCAAGAATTTTTCAGCGCGTGAGGTAATTCGATTCATAGACAAATTGTCAAACACAAACCTTCTTCAGGAATGGATTAGTTTGGGTTCAAAAAAAGGGAAGTTTAAAATCATAATGGATTACAACCCGAAAAACATAGATGCTGAACACATTTTTGCTGCTCAAAAAAATGATCATAAAATCATAAACTCAGCGTTAGTTTTGCAGCAAGAAGAACCTAATCGAAAGGTTGTTCTTGTTACTAAGGATGTTAACTTGCGCATTAAGGCTAAGGCAATTGGTGTAGTTGCAGAAGATTATCAAACCGGTAAAGTTACCTTGAAAGAAATCACCTCTGACAGTGCCCAAACCATTGATGGGGTTGAATCTGACATAATTCGAGAAATATTTATAAAGAGTGCAATAGCGGAAAACGGAATTTTAGGAAAGAAGAAAAAAATCAATTCCTATTATATTTTAAAAAACGGAAAAAATTCTTCTTTGTGTTATTATAATCATTTGAATGATGAGGTTGAACGTATTGAAAAAGAATATGTCTATGGAATTAAACCAAAAAATGCCGAACAAGCTTTTGCATTTCATGCCTTGCTAAATCCGCATGTAAAATTGGTTGCACTTCAAGGAGTAGCAGGAACGGGAAAAACTTTATTGGCTTTGGCATCTGCATTGGAACAAGCGAAAAGTTATAACCAGATTATTTTGGCAAGACCAATCGTTCCTTTGTCGAATAAGGATATAGGTTTTTTGCCAGGTGATGCAAATGATAAGATTGGTCCTTACATGGAACCACTTTGGGATAATTTGAAATTCATTAAGTCTCAATTTGGTCCGAATGAAAAGAAATTGAAACAAATTGTTGAAATGGAAGAATCAGGATCTATGTTAATTACACCCCTTGCTTTTATTCGTGGGAGAAGTTTGTCCAATATCATTTTCATCATCGATGAAGCACAAAATTTAACACCTCATGAGGTTAAAACAATAATAACTAGGGCAGGGGAGAATACCAAGATTATCTTTACTGGCGATGTACAACAAATAGACACACCCTATTTGGATGAAAATTCAAACGGATTGGCATATCTTGTTGATAAATTGAATGGTCAACCTTTATTTTGTCATGTAAAATTGGAAAAAGGCGAGCGATCTGAATTAGCAAACTTGGCCAATCAGTTGTTGTAAGAGAAAATCAATCATGCATTCCTCTTCCAATCATAATTGCTTGGCGGTACTTTGCAATTCTACTTGTTCTTGTCGCACTTTGTTTGGCTTGTGCAAAATGCAATAAATAGGCTCTTTGTCGACCAGGAGTGAGTGCGTCAAAAGCTTTTTTAAATTCCGGAGATTTTTCAAATTCAACCGTTAACTCATCGGGTACAGGGAAATCAGATGTTTTTTTAGGCGCAACTTTCAATCCTGCTTTTTCCACTTCAATGGCTTCAAATATATATTCTTTAATGGTGTTTTCATGCTCTGAGATTTGATCGATTGCAGTAAAGCGTAATTGTCTTCCTGCTTGCACATTTTCTGTTTGTTGCACTAATAAATTGGCCGAATCCTGAAGCAAAGCACCGTTGAAAAAGGTAAGCCCACAATATTCTTTAAATGCATAAAGCATGATGATGTTTTTTCCGTTGAATGTGTAACACGGATGACTCCATTTCACTTCCTCATTCAATCCGCATTGATTCAAGATAGATCTCAGTAATACAAGCTCCTTTTGCCATGAATGAACTTTACATGCTGGAGTTTCATACAATTTACATCTGCCACAACCTTGGGCTAAATAATGATCAACCAATTCGTTCATTTTCAATTTTTTCGCTGGTAAAGTTACAAACTGAAAGAGTTTAAAAGGGAAAAATAGTAATTTTAGAAAAAAAAGTTATGAAAGCATTCCTTGTCCTAAGTTTAATTTTCATTTTCGTATCGAGAGCTGAGAGCCAAATTATTGTAAAAACTTCTGAAACGGGATTGAATTTACGAACAGAACCGACAACTTCCAGTGAAGTAATTTACTCCATTCCAAATGAAACAGATTTATTGTACGCCAATGATTGGTCTGAAGGTTGGATTAAAGTTCGCTATTCAAATTTGTATGCTTTTGATAAGGATGAATCACAGGAGGACATTGATGCAATTGGTTGGGTATATGCATCGTATGTTGAATCGAATATGTTTAAATCATCGATTTTACAACCCATGTCTTGGGAACAGCAAACGGATGGTTGCTTTTGGGGGATTTATAGTGTGGGTGGTTTATTGGGTTTAGAAAATTTCAATCCTCAATCGACTGATTCTGAATTTAAAGTAAAAGTGAATGGCAGTTTTCAAACAATGAAAGTTATTGATACCAACCCAAATTATTTTAAATGGGAAAATGGAGTTTTGAAGATCGAATTTTTTGGAGCAACAACAGATCGAGGCATTGAATCCAGTGAATCAAAAGGAATATTGCGTGTGGAGTACAACGGAAAAGTAGAGTACATTTATGCAGCTCTTGGTGGGGGATGTTGATTAATAAAGACTTGTTTAAATTCTGAAAAAGTCAAATAAAATTGGATTTGAATAATGAAAATCATCAATAATGAAAATTATCAGGCCATATGTATTAATGACAATATAGATGGAGTTGATTTAAAAAAAATAATGATTAAAAATAATATTTTTTCATTACGGATTGAAAATGGCGTTGATAATTTGGATTTTTTGATTGAGGTTAAAGACATTATCAAACAATTAAGTATTGAGTATATTTCTAAATTTGAAAACACTGTAATTGAAAAGTTAATAAACTTGGAATTTTTAGGTCTCAATTCATATGGGAAGTCTATAATTAGCTTCAAAAAGTTACATAAATTGCAATATCTGTACTTAGAGTTTGACAAAAAAATAACTAATATCGATGTTCCTAATCAATTGGAAAGACTGAGTTTGTTTAAATGGAAAAAGAATGATTGTAATTTAATTTTACCTGATTTTTTAACTCGACTTGAGATAATTTCAAATCATTTTGAATCATTAAGTTTTATTGAAAACAATCGGTATAAGGAATTAGGTCTTTATTATATGCCAAAGCTAGTATCATTAAATGAGATTTTTGAAAATAAAAAACTTCAAAAAATTCGTTTGAAGTCATGCAAGAGATTTAAAAATTACGATGAACTTTTAAATTTTCCAGAGTTAGAAGAACTCATAATCGAGGACTGCGGGGTAATTGATTCAATTCAAAGTTTAAAAAAGCTGCCCAAATTGAAATCACTTAGAATAATTGGGAATAACGATTTAAAAGATAAAGAAATAGAATTTATTGACGAGTTAAATGATTATTTCGTATGCGGAAAGAAAGGCGGGAAATCTTATTGTTAGTGTTCCTCGTTTTCTTCTTAATTTGATTCCTTGTTTACCTTAAATGTTGATCTAATTTCCTGGTGACGAATTTCACCACCGGTTGTTCCAGTTTCTTTTGCAACATATAATACTACAACACTGAGAAGAATTGTACAATACGTTAGAATATCTGAAAATTTCTTCTTTTTCCAATTCGCCCAAAGACCTACTAAGGATAGAGCCCCCAAAAGATAGGATAAAACCATGAAAAGTTCAGCTTTTTCTTCGTGTTCATGAATCAAGTCGTGGCTTACACCTGCTAAGTGTTCAACGATTTCTTCAGCTTCTTCACCTGATTCGAACGCTGGATACGTGGCAATGGCTCCCAAAATAAATAAGAAGAATGCTGTTCGTTTCACGGCATCTGACTTGGAAAATAATCCGATGAGTAGAACCACCAGGGCAATAAAAGGAATAATAATCGGTAAATGATTTGTAATTAAATGTACATGTGCTTCATTCATATTTTTTGTTTTTAAATTTTACTAACCTGCTACGCTGACTCCAATTAAATGACCAATCCCAAACGTTATAGCCGCTGCAATTAAGCCAAATAATACTTGTCGAAATCCTGAATACCAAATACTTTTTCCGGTAAACAAAGTGATACTTGCTCCGATTACGAAAAGCCCGCAAGCACTTAATAGGGTACTAAAAATAATTGCCTTGTAGCCGCCAACGAAGAAAAACGGGAAAAGCGGAATGATTGCACCAATTGCAAATAAGAAAAATGAGGTTAATGCAGCCTCCATTGCTGAACCTTGTAATTCCTCTGAATTGATTCCTAATTCTTCTTTTATTAAAATTTCATGGGCATGGTCTTTATTGGCAATGACATCCTTAGCCATTTTTTCTGCCATTTCGCGTTCTATTCCTTTCGAAATATAAATTAAAGCTAATTCTTTTTCTTCGCCTTCAGGATTCGTTTCCAACTCGTCCATTTCTAGTTGCATTTGGTTTTCATATAATTCCTGAGAACTTTTCACTGAAATCCATTCGCCTAGTGCCATTGACAAAGCTCCCGCAAGTAATCCAGCTAGTCCGGCTAATAATACTTCGTCTTGTCCGCTTGTTGCTCCAGCAATTCCCATTATCAAACTAAAATTGGATACCAAACCGTCATTCCCTCCCAAAACCCCTGCTCGCAAGGCATTTCCTCCTACAGAACGGTGTCTTTTTTCGAAACGAGCCAAAGATGAACCTGAAATAGTTGAATTTGAATTTAGAATATTTCGTAAAATAGCCACATGAGCTGTATCGCTTATAGATGCATCTGTTTTAGTTTTTTTACGAGCCCCAATTACTGCGTTTGAAACGCTTTTTTCAGTGTCTAATAAAACACCCAAAATATAATCATAACCAATAGTTTTGCCAATAAAATTAAGGGTTTTAGCTCTTCTCGAAGGGTTTGGTAATTGAGAAAGGGGTAAATTATTTTTTGCCATAAACGCTTCAGCATGTCCTTGTTCAATGATACTCATTTGGATAAAAACTTCAGCTATATTTGGATCGGATTCATTTTTGGCTAGTATGCCATATAAATAACCTGCATCTACTTCTGTTTGTATGTTTTTCAAACTAACCATAATTTGAAGTTAATCAATAGTTTTAAAATTGCTCAATTTAATTCCCGTTAGATTTTACAACTTCTTTTGTTTTTTATTTGAATACATCTCAGTGACATTGCCACGTTTAGATGTATGAGTTAATGTTGATATTTTTTTTCATTTACCTTAATTACTTTAAAAAAATTAGTAATATTGCATTATCAATTCAGACACAATTTTCTGGGTGTCTTTGAAAAAATCACGTTTATTTCATTTATCATTTTGATTATCAACAACATTTATGGATAGTAAAGAATTAGAAAAGAAAAAACTTTCTGACTTACGCGTTATTGCTGAAACATTTGGAATTGCCAATGCAGGGCAATTAAAAAAAGAAGAAATTATAAAATTACTTGTTGTTGGTGAAGAAACTCCAATAGAGGAAAAAAAGGTAGAACAACCTCTTGAAGAAAAAACAAGTGCCAAGAAACCTCGTCAACGCACTAAACCTGATGCGAAATCTGAAAAAACCGCTGATCAACCAGTTTCTTTGTTTGATTCCACTGAAAAAGAAATAGCAAATGATACTTCAACACCTAAAATTGAAGAGGTAAAAATTGAAATTGTCGCAACATCTGAATCTGAAAAAGTAGTTGATGAAAAGGATAAACAAGAACCTAGTGAAAGGAAACCGAACCATCAAAGACATAATCAAGGAGAACATCGAAATCAAGAGAGAAGACATAATCAAGGAGAACATCGAAATCAAGAGGAGAAAACAGTTGAAAAAGACTATTCTGCATATGATTTAGTTGGAATTGTTTCTGCTGAAGGAGTTTTAGAAGTAATTCAAGATGGATATGGCTTTTTACGTTCGTCTGACTATAATTATTTACCTTCTCCGGATGACGTTTATGTTTCTCAAAATCAGATTAAATTATTTGGTTTAAAAACTGGAGATACGGTAAAAGGAACAATACGACCTCCTCGTGAAGGAGAGAAATATTTTCCTTTGGTAAAAGTTGAGTCTATTAATGGCCGTGATCCTTCCTATATTCGTGATCGTGTACCTTTCCAATATTTAACTCCGTTATTTCCGGATGAGAAATTTAAATTGACGGGACACAAACAAGAAACGCTATCGACACGTGTGATGGACTTGTTTGCACCAATTGGTAAAGGCCAACGTGGAATGATTGTAGCTCAACCAAAAACAGGTAAAACGATGTTGTTGAAGGACGTCGCTAATGCAATCGCAGCAAATCACCCTGAAACTTATTTGATCGTTTTATTGATTGATGAAAGACCTGAAGAGGTAACTGATATGGCTCGTAGTGTTCGTGCGGAGGTAATTGCATCAACATTCGATGAACCGGCAGAGCGTCACGTAAAAGTAGCCAATATGGTATTGGAAAAAGCAAAACGAATGGTCGAATGTGGTCATGATGTTTGTATCTTATTAGATTCCATAACGCGTTTAGCTCGTGCTTACAATACAGTTTCTCCGGCATCTGGTAAAGTATTATCGGGTGGGGTAGATGCTAATGCACTTCACAAACCAAAACGTTTCTTTGGTTCAGCTCGTAAAATAGAAAACGGAGGTTCATTATCCATTCTTGCAACAGCATTGACTGAAACAGGATCTAAAATGGATGAGGTTATTTTTGAAGAATTTAAAGGAACCGGTAACATGGAACTTCAGTTGGATCGTAAAATTTCCAATCGTAGAATTTATCCAGCCATTGATATTACTGCTTCAGGTACCCGTCGAGAAGATCTTCTGGTTGGAAAAGACGTATTGCAACGCGTTTGGTTGATTCGTAAGTTTATTGCGGATATGAACCCGGTTGAGGCTATGGAATTCATGAAATCGCACATGGAGAATACGCAATCCAATGAAGAATTTTTAGTTTCAATGAATAGCTAGAATGAAAACTGGATTATTAATAGGCGTTTTTGCTTCTTTACTTTGGTTTTGTACTAAGTTGATTTTCTTTTGGTCAGGTTGGTCTTCCGATTCGGTTAACGGGTTCGTTTTTCTAAATATGTTTTTAGCCACTTTTGCTGTTGCTTTTGGTTTATATTTGGTAAAGAAAAAAGGAGGGGAAAGCAATGTAATGACTGATGTCAAAAACGCAATGGTTTCAGGTGTTTCATACGCTGTTTTGACCAGTATTTTTATTTATTTGTATTACGGTAAAATCGATACTGGTTATAACGAACGTCAACTCAAAAAGACTTATGTTCAAATTGAAAAAGTTTTAAGCGATTCTGTTCAAGTAAAGAAAATTAAAACAGAAAACGCTCAATTTAGAAATTACTCAAAGGAACAGTTATTCAATGAAATGAAAAAAAGTCCTGAGATGTTTTTTAGTGCGCAATTCACCATGACTCTAACGCTATTGGCTTTGATGATCTACGTTACCTTGAATAGTTTGATAATATCGGTAGTTTTTCGAAAATTGATTTTTAGAAATTGATTGAAATAGTGGTGTTGACAAAAAACTAGTACTCCATTTTTCTGTCATTTCTGATATAAACATCATCAAACCGCTCCGAATACTCCTCAAACTCAGTTTTCATCCATTTATCCCAAAAGGTGAAATACAGACCATAATTTCCATTGAATTTCTCATGGTGCAAGTTGTGATGAGTGGAGGCGGTTTTATATTTCAAAAAGGGCAAACGAACCCAGTTTTTAGGGTAGATTTCGTAGCCCAAATGCGCCAACAAATTATTGATTAGATCTAGTGTTTGCCGCAAAAAGAGCATGGGCCAACCCCAACCTTCCTCTTGCCATTTCATATTTAGACGTATTTCCTCAGAAAATTCTATGGGTAAGGATACAAAATACCATCCCCCGGTGGCGGAATGTTTCCAAACGGGAGCAGTGAATTTGTAGGTGATATTGATGTACATTAATTGACAAATTTAATCTAGCAAATTCATTTTAAATTAATTGAAACTCAATCTTTTTGGCTATCGTCCTCTGTTTGACTTTTCGTGAATTCAAAATAATAACCAATCACAAAAAAGTCGCGTCCAGTTTCATCATTGATTTTATAGTCAAATTGATGTAAATAGGCCACTTGAATCCCTGATGTTTTGTTTAAATGAATATTCAACCCTCCCAAAACACGATTGCGTTCAAAATAAGGTTCTTTATCCGTAAAGAAAAGTTCGTTGTTCAAATTTAAAGCAACTGAAACATCCTTTTTGGAATGATACAAAGGAACAGTCAGTCCAAGTCGATAACGATATCTGTTGCGATATCCTGAGCTAGTGAATCGATTTTCCAATCGGTAGCGCTGTTCTATTTTAAATTTTCTAATTTTCTGTGTCAGTAAAACTTGAGGCCAAATGCGAAATTCATCATTATTCTTTGGTAGGACAAAATCGCCACCCTCGCGGTAAGTTTGATAGGTTCCAGCGCCAAGTGTTAATCGGATACCATTTTTCAACTCATAATTTGCACCTCCTTTTGCTTCGTAATAGTGAAAATGATCGTAAAACTTTAATGAGCGAATTTGACCTTCTCCAAAAAAACTCCATTTGTCGGAAAGCGTATATTTTACATTCAGAATATTCCATGAACCTAGACTTGATTGCTGTGCATTCGATGAAAAGAAATTTCCAACTACAAGTAGATTTAATGCAAAAATGTAATTAATCCAACTGGATTCAAAAGCTAACATTTTATTTGAACGCCAGTATTTAAGCATCTTAAACAGGTTTTATTTGATTTATCGAACCAAATGTACGAATCCATGGCCAATTTGACCACTTTGTGTCTTAAACTTATAAGTATAAACACCATCAAGGAGTTCTTTGCCTGAATTGTCCTTACCATTCCAATTGTTCTGATAATTTATTGACGAGAAAACAATATTGCCCCAGCGGTTTAGAATCAAAACTTCAGTATTTTCTGGTAAGTTTTCGATTGAAAAGAGATCGTTTGTACCGTCATCGTTGGGTGAAATGACATTAGGAATATTTAAACCAAAATTACAATCTTCTGGATTGATTTCATAGAGAGCAGCATTATCCAATACAAAGTAAGGATCAAAAGTCTCTCCATTGGCTTCTGTGAATGTGAAATCAATTGGTGGAGAACATGGACCACCTATCATGATGGATTGAATCGAATTTAAAGCGGTAAATTGGATATTTAGTGTTTGCCATGTACCATCCGCTTGATAGGTGGCGTGACCAAGTTTAACCCAATCAGTAGAGCCTACAGGACAACCAGCAGTTTGAATAGTCGATTGAGAGCAATTAGAGCTGCCAAATAACGTAATATCTACAGGTCCAAACCAAATATTGGTTAATGAGTTACCAAATGATGACATTCCTAATCCAGTCAAGTTCCATTCTAGGTTATATGAATTTCCAGGTTGTAAGGGTTGAGTTAAACAGGTTTTCAAATATTCTATATAAATTCCATCTTCAATATTACCATCAAAACCGGTCACATCTGGGAGATTTATTATAAAAAAACCTGCAGCAGCTTGTCCATCTGGCAAAGGAGTTGGAATATTCGGCCAAAAAGAACCAGGTGTATTTACATAATAATCCGATGAACCCCATGTTCCTGCTTGCCAATTATTGACACAATAAATTCCGTCTTCCCAAATAACATTTGTATCAACTACTTGGGAAAATTGAGTTGGCAGGCAATTGTATTCTTCAAAGGAAGGGTTTGGTATAAAATTGTTAGTATTTGTTTCAAGATTGAGATTAAAACATTGGCAGTCCAGAGGATCATTAAAATCAATCAATCCATCGTTGTCATCGTCTAATCCATTCGTGCAATTTTCTTGGGATAAAACATTGAAGGTTAGCAAAAGAATGATTAGAAGATATTTCAGATCATTCCCGACGGTCATTCTTTAATGAATTTTACAGTATATGTTTTCTCACCTTGACTCAATTTAAGAATGTACCACCCGTTGGCTAATCTAGCGACATTAATTTCTTTGCTTGAATTGGTGCTAAACATCAATTGCCCTAAAGGATTATAGATGCTCATTGCACCATCTAAATGTTCAGATAATCCTCTAATATGAAGTACATCTTTGGTTGGATTTGGATATACAAGTATCGACGAATTTGGAATTTCTACAACCCCAACCGTAGAGATGAAATGAGCCTTAAAATTTACAGAATTTGTGTTTAATGTATCCAGAAAAATCGCACTTGTCGTATCTGAAATAAGATCGTTTGCCTCCCAATGTGAAAATTGATAACCTGGTTCTGCTTGAGCCTCTAATTGAATTGGAACCCCATCGAAATAAATCCCATTCCAGGGATATGAATTCGGAGTTATGGTGCTGATTTCTATTTTTCCTGCGTTTGATGGATAAACGTCTAAATTAACGCTAACTTGCTGAGGAAGACTAAAGCTACTTTGAATATGATTGCGCATATTTTCAGGTCGACAAAGTAAATCCTCCGAGAAAATTAGATGATATTGATAAAATGCATCTACTTGAGCCTGAACATTATTTGGATCTCCCCATCTCGCATATTCGTTTGCCATTTCACTAACTGTACGGTTGAACATATCATTTTCTAATTCCAAAAGTCGTGAAGGCAGATAAACTGTATTCATTTGATCGGCAAAGCGATTGATAAAATAATTTTTGAATCGATTATTTTGTAAACTGTGCATCCATATGTTCACATGGGGATTGTTCGGGTCAGATGTTGGCCAATTGAGAATCCCACCTAAATGATTGTATGTGCAATTTAATTCGTTTGATCCCAGGATGGTGCTGTAATCATTGGGAAGTAGCCCGTATTCTAGATCCATCAAACAGTAGCGCCAGCGATAGTTCGTAGCATCGGAACGATAAAGTTTTAAGTTGTTGTAATTAAGATTCCAATCTACATTATTCATCCAAATTTCACCAATCCAGTAATCATTTAAATAGTTGAGATCAAAATATTGATCCGCCTGGTTCCAATATCCCGTATCAGCAGGATTAACCTGCATAAAATTGGTATATGAATCATAGAAATTTTGGACATTACCCTCTATAGCTCTCAATTGAAAGCCATACTGAGCGCTCGAACCGAGAATCTCAATTGTATTTTCACTGGCCCCATCATAAATTTCAAACATTTCTGTATTAAACTTTTCTCTCAAATCATATAGACCCCAGTAATTGCCATTCACATAAACCGTTGCCGGTCGAGATGCCGAGTAGTAATTATATGTGCCTTCTCCCATCATTCTTCCTTGAACACCATCCTTATGAGGTAAAATTAAGTTGAGGTTACTTCCATTTCTCAGATAAAAATCACTATAAACTGTTCGATTGGTTCGATCTGGAATGATATTCCCCGTAACAGGACCTTGTCCCAAAACACCGTCATTAAATTTAATTCGAAATGGCCTTTGAGGTTTACCTCTTGATCCCCAACCACCGTCCATAATGATACCTGCCCTTCGAGAAAAAAGAAGATTGTGATTAAGCGTAGAGTCAAAATAATCAATGGATGCATTCTTCAACAAATCGAGTGAAGGATTATCAAACATTCCTGTGGGGCCGAATAAGTTTTGTGGGTCGCTGATTACTGAAATAATCGGCGTAGTATGGTGAACATTGAATAAATAGCTAGCGGAAGTTATTGTACTAGGAATCAATCCATTCATATACGATCTTGCTCGGAGAATTTTTGATTGAAAAATATAAATCGGAGTTCCGTTCCATAGAGTTGAATTTTCATTTGGATCACTTCCGTCAAGCGTGTAATAAATTGTGGCTGCGGGATTATTTGGGTCTGCAATTGACACTGAAATTGGACTTGTGTAAATCCCACTAGTTATTGAAAAAACAGGAGCAGCAGCGTAGCCATCTGAAGGAATGGAGTTGTTGTTACTGACACCAGGTGTTGGAGAACTAAATCGTTTAAGTGTTCCTGAGGCATCAAAAAAATGTCCTATACTTATGTCGTATCCTGGGCCACAATTAACATTTAAAGCACTAACCACTGTTCCGGATGGATTATACAATTTAATTGTTTCGCCTGTAGAACTAATTTTAAAATTGGTGTGATAAAAATTTCCTGTTGCAGGAACAAAATTCGGTGATAATGAATTAATCCCGGTATTTGACATGCTTAATTCAATAAATTGTAAGCTTGTCGGACAAGTTGCGATTACGTCAAATGATAGTGAATCAATATTTCCAGGAGAAAGTCCTGCTGATATCAACTCACTTGCCGAATAAAGGTATTGTTGGCGAGCACTATTGTACCAATTACTGTAAGCTGAAGGATAGTCATAATAACCATTTTGAATGGTGCCAGTTCCAATAATAGAAGAATTAAAGCGAATATTGGGACGCTGTTGGGCATTGCTTCCACCACTGAATCCGCATGCTGACTCTGGATAATTTAATGCAATTGTTGAAGAGTTAAAAGCTGTGGCAGTTTGTACATGTATAGAATTGCATTCATAAAAAGAGTTATAAGTGCACAGATTTAAAACTATGTTTGAAACACCATCCCAAAAGAAGGGGGTTGTAAAATAATGGGTATTCCAACCTGGCTGTGGTTGAAAAGTACTATCAATTAATACATTTGTAAATGGTGTGGATGCAAAACGATTTTTTTCACTACAAAAAACAATTACATATTCATTGGGTTGAATAATTTGATGAGGGAAAAACCATTCACCTGGTGTTGAATTATCACTTAAACTATAATTGAATAAATCAATGGCAGTTGTGCCAGAATTATAGATCTCAATCCAATCCTCGTAGTCGCCATCTTCATCCGGTAAAACGGAATAGTTCTTATTACTTCCTTCATTGATAAACAGTTGACCAAAGGAAAAAGATGAAATAAATAGAATTAATATGCTAAAAAAAGAATTCAAGTGACTCAATTTTGATAATCAAATATAGTACATTTTACAAAAAGTGAACATTCTCTATAACTTATTTTCTTTCAAGTCCTTGGCTAAACTTGCAATTTTTTGGTTTTCTGTTCCTCAATAAATAATTTAGATCTGATTTATTGTCAATCATCAATTGTCTGTTGTAATAATTGATGTGTTCAAGAATGCCAAAAACGTATGCAAAAACAGCCCAAATTAATAAGTTATCGGCTTTTATAATCCAGTCGGTTATGAATAACTGAATGACGAAAACAAAAGGTATTAAACCAATTAAGATCAAATTCACTTTTTTTAATTTTCTGAAAAACAATAAGTTCTTGTTTTGATCAAATGAATTACCCTGTAAACTTTTAAGCTTTAATTTAAAATAATGTTGGCCTTGGAACAAGATAAAAATACAAAGGATCAATCCATACAACAGAAATAAAATATCGAGTGGTGAGTGATTAAAAAGAAGATAAATTGCAATCGCAGGAAAAGTAATAAACGCATGTGACTTTTCCATGTTGTAGGTTTTATTCAATTGTTGAATTAATTCATCTTTACCCATAGGCCATTTACTTTTTATTTTCCATCCACTTCAACAAATTTTTCCTTTCACTCATTCCGTATTTCACCTTGATATCCCAAAGATTAAACAATAGCTACCTTGATAAATCATAACAATGAGAAGGTTTATCGCAAGACATTCACTGAACCCGTGATTCTTTTCTTATCATCAATGTTTTTTATTTCAAAATCAATGACCCAAGTATAGGTTCCTTCTTGAACATCAATAACTTTATTAAAAGTTCCGTCCCAACCCATAGTATGGTCATACGATTCCCAAATTAATTCTCCCCAACGATTGAAAATTGAAACGTGAAAATTAAATGGATCAAACCCACTTGTGAAAATCGGTTTCCACAATTGGTTGTGCTCATCTTGGTCTGGCGTGAATGTATTTGGAACATAGTAAACTAGCTGCTCTTCATAGCCAATAAACTGAGTTACTGAATCAACACAACCCGCTGGAGAGGTTGTGGTTAGCGTAATGAAAAATCCTTGAGTTGTATTTGTGTATTGGTGAAGTTCCTCAATCTGAGAACTAAAATTTCCATCCCCATAATTCCAATAGTACGTATTATTTCCTTGTGTTGAATTATAAAATTGTACGTTTTCAGAAGGTGCTGAAAATTCACCCGGAATAAAGGTAAACGAGGCAATTGGTTCCGCTTCGACACACAAGTAGTCATTTAGGATTGAGGTGGCTGTACAACCGCTTGCATCAACTTGCAACTCTACATCGTAACAACCTGGATTTGATAAATTGTAATCTATCGTTGGTGTATTACCTGCAGCTTGACCATTAATGAACCATTCGTAGGTAACATTAGGAATTGATTGTGTTGTTAATATTCCCTGCAAAGGGGAACAAGCAAGTAAATTATCGCCGGAAAACGAAACATTAGGATTTGGTGAAATTTGAATGTCAATTGAAGTATTATTAGCACATTGATCTACATTTGGAGTAAAATTGTAGGTGGAATTACCCAGTTGTTGTGTATTGATACTAGATGGATTCCAATTCCCTGTAATCCCCTCCAAGGATTGAGTTGGTAGTGCAGGAGAGGGAGAAAATCCCAAGCAATATGGCCCCATAGGTGTGAAAAGAGGATCAATAAGCGGACGAACCGTTACGATGCAACTGTCCAAATTAGAGCAACTATTTAAACTGGCATTCACGTAATAGTTAATATTCTGATTGACTGTCGAAGAATTTGTTAAAATTTGATTGATGGTTGAACCTGTTCCATTTGTTGCTCCAGAAATATTAGTATTAGAACTGGTTGAATACGTAAAAGATGCTCCTGTTGGAACAGATGAAATCGATTGATTAAAAGCAGTTCCACTACAAATAGTGTCAAAAGGAATAATATTAACTTGAACGGTAGCATTAACTGATACATTAACGAAGTCAACAGATTGGCAACCATTTTGGTCAATTCCATTCAGGATTGCCGTATAATTCCCAGGATTGGGGTAAGTGACTGTATGAGGACCAAAACCTGGTGCTAAGCTAGGTGTAGCATTTTGAGTAAAATTCCAACTGACGTTAGCGCAATTTTGAGATGACAAAGCATCATAAACTACTGTCCCACCAGCACATATTGTTAAAGAACTTGAAGAAATTTGTGGATTAGGTCCAACAAATGTGCCTCCATTCGGATTATTTGTATTGAATGTCAGTGTAAATCCGGTGTTTGCAGAGAAGTTATTTACGAGTAAAGCATAACTCGTTCCAGCTGTCATGTTAATACTTTGTATGTAGGCATTGTCAAATAATTGACATCCGGGTAATTCATTTGGGTCTGTGTCAGTTAAACTCATTCCAGTAGATCCAGCGGCATTTAAACACGAACTTGCACAACATCTAACGGGAGTCCTTGGACCACAGGGATTAGCAGTATTTAATTGATAAAAAATAAAATCGATATCGTCTGTCGGATTTACAGGTGTTATATCAAAAGTTAAAGGACCACTTGTTCCGCAAGTCCAATAAAACCAGGAAGAATTTGATTCATCAGGACCGGGCATATCTAAACATGTTCCAGGCTCAGGTTCATCATTAAAGGCTCCTCCTCCTCCCAAGCTAGCAACACTAATTGGATTTTGATTACACAAAAAAGACGCTCCTCCGCAATCTGCTCCTGGATTTGCTGATGGGGTAAAGCTGTTGATACATAATTCAAATGTTCCTTCATTTGCCTGTGTTGTTGAAATACGAATGTAATAGGTGTTTCCAATCATCAATGCACCTTCATAAAGTTGAGTCGTACCAAAACCTATTGTTCCATTTGCGCAATTTAATTCAGTCAATGTTCCTACACAAGTCCCAGAATATAATGCGATTCTAGGTTGGGACATCGTGCCTCCACCACCGGTTCCACTGGCTGAAATTAACACATCTGTTCCTAGTGAGGTAAATGAAAACCAAATATCTTCTGTTGCCGTTGCAGTCCAACATGGTGGTAAACCATAAGCACTAGCTGTAGATCCGACATTGGTAAAAAAAGCATTTCCTGAACAATAATTCGACACTGAATTAATTTGCGTGGCAGAGCTACAATCCGCACCTTGAGCAAAAACCGAAGAAACAAAAACTAGAAAAGAAAAAATTAAAATACTAATTCTAAATACTCGTAATGCCTTGAAGATATGAAAAGTAGCCAAAGTCTAATTTAGATTGATGTTGGTTATTTTATCAAATGAACAAATCCATGGCCAATTTGACCACTTTGTGTCTTAAACTTATAAGTATAAACACCATCAACTAGTTCTTTGCCTGAATTGTCCTTACCATTCCAATTGTTCTGATAATTTGTTGACGAGAAAACGATATTTCCCCAGCGGTTTAGAATCAAAACTTCGGTGTTTACTGGTAGATTTTTTATTTCAAAAACATCATTGGTTCCATCCGAATTTGGAGTTATAACATTTGGGAATTCAAAAGGTAAAGTGGGGGTTACCGTATCGGGACAATCAAACAAGGTAATGTTTTGGGTAATCGTATCAATATAACAATTGAATTCAACGATGGCGGTGATTTGATAAGAAGCTAAATCAGAAAACTCATGGGTTGGATTTATGGATGTTGAGGTATTACTTGCTCCTGAATTTGGGTCTCCAAAATTCCAACTTATTTGATTGATTGGTAAAGATGTTGCAATCGAAAATGCGATATTACTTTGCAAACATGAGTCGGGAGAAAAAGCAATGGATGGACTTGAAAAATTTCGTTCGTGAACGCGTGCAGGTAGACCTAACATGCACAATCCGCTAAGAGTAACGGCATTACTGGTGTAATCACAAAAAGAACTATTTGGTGAGTTTATGGCATCTAAAACATTACTTCCTCCGATAGCGACGTACAATTTTCCGTCTTGTCCTTCCTCGATTTGAAACGTTGGATCGCTCGGTGTGGCAACTAAAGTATGCGATGAAGCAATATTTATGGAGTCATATGTTGTTAATTTCAATTGATAAACTGAAATGTTGTTGGTATAATAAAACATACTCCCATCAGGTGAAAAACTACATCCGTATTTGCGAATTGGTGAGCCAGGTGTATTATCTGTTACTTCTACTGTTATGGGATCGAATAATTGTCCGGTTGCAGCATCAAATGAATAAAAATCGATTAATTTACTATCATCGATAGGCATGGCAATTCTGTTTCCTGCTCGATTCGCTTTCAAAGAACCATAAAAAGGCATTCTCGGATCGAAATTAGAATTAGCTCCCAATAAAGCTGTTCCAACATTGCTGGAAACAGGGGTTGGATCAACACCACAACCATCAACTTTATAGGCTAAAAATTGATCACTTTCTCTTTTATGCACGATTACCCAATAACCTCTGATTGCCTCGCTTCGTACAACGGTCATTTTTTCTGATAGAAAATCAGTGAGAAAAATATTCTTTTGCGAAGGATCAACATCTCCTGAACCATTGTTGAGTGACATATCCACCACCGTATACCTTAAGCCGTTATCCAATGGTGGATTATCATACTCTAGATCGTCCAATGTGAATATATAATATTTTTTCGGATCTTCAGGAAACGGAACAATTACAGGTCCTTGCGTGCACGATTGGAAAGCTCCCCCAAATAAATTAAATCCATTTGGCATTGTTTGATGATTTGGAGTCCAAACACTTGTTCCATCGGTGTAAAAAAGCAATTGACCAGTTAACTCATCCGAAACCGATGCGCATTGTTCCGCTGTGTAAATAGCCGATGAAGTCATTCCATTGGGTTGTGCGCCAGAAAAATCCACCATACAATTGAAACCAAAATTCCAATAATTGTTTTGTAATTGCGCAGAAACAAAAGACGTTTGAATTATCAAACTGAGTACTAAAAAAATGAAATTTCTATTTTTATGAAGCATATTATTTTATCGTATTAAAGTAACAAATCCATGTCCTACCTTTCCGTCTTGGGTTTTAAATTTGTAGGTATAAACACCATCAACTAGCTCTTTACCTGAATTATCTTTACCATCCCAATTATTTTGGTAATTATCTGAAGAGAACACGATATTTCCCCAACGGTTGAGAATTAGAACTTCGGTATTTTCTGGTAAATTTTGAATTTCAAAAATATCATTGGTTCCATCTGAATTTGGGGTGATTACATTTGGGAATTCAAAATTTGGTTGGGGTAAAGGAATTACATTTATAACAACGGTATCACTACCACTACATCCATTTATATCCGTTCCCGTTACGATATATGTCGTATTTTGGGAAGGCTGAGCTGTCGGATCTGGACAATCAAAACAAGTTAAACTTGATGATGGATTCCAGGTGTAGGAAACTCCTCCAGTTGCGTTTAATTGAACGGAGTCACCGAAATTTATCGTTGATATTTCTGGGTTAGCGTCAATTGTCGCGGCATTGATATTCGCTAAAATGATTGTAGTATCAATCGGACAGCCGTCTGCACTATTTATTGTGATATCATAAGATCCTGGAGCAAGCTCACAAATGCTGTCCACAATCATTATTGTAGGAAAGGGCCAATCATAAAAATAGGTTCCGGCAGGAGAAGGATTAAAATAAATACATCCGTTGTTATTGCCACAAGTAGGCTGTATAACCGTAGCGTTCAATTGGTATGGTTCCGTTTCGGTGATTGTAATTGTTTGTGTTGTTGAATTACCACATTCATTTGTTATAGTACAGGTATAATTTCCTGCGGATAATCCCGTGGCAGTTGCATTTGATCCACCACTAGGCGACCAGGCATAGGTATACGTTGTTCCTCCCGCAGCCACAACCGTTGCAGAACCGTCAGATCCACCGTTACAAGTAACATTGATTTGACTTGAAGTTGCTGTTACTGGAGGACACGGATTATTATTAGGAGGCACTATGCAGCAGTTTCCACCGGCTGAAATAGTAAGCGTTTCGTTTACCCAACAATTATATTGTGTTTGGTGATAAAGCATTGTTCCTGAAGTCGCATTAAGAAAGTAATAGACAACCTCATCGGGAGTATTTCCTCCTCCAGCATTGATGGTCGTATCACAAAGACCTGCAACTCCAATAACACCGCCTCCCCACGATCCCGTGCCATTGTCATGAGCTGGAGTATATCCCACAGATGGTGGATTCATTGGTGGGCTAATCGTTACAATACCAGTAGGAACACCCGTAATTGATGTTGTAAAATTACCAAGTCCGCAGTTATTATTGTTCTGATTGGAGTTCATTCCGGCGTAAATAACTTGGGTGATATTTCCTACAAAAGGTCCGGTGAATGTCACTTGAATTGGCTCATACGTGCAAATTCCTACTTTAAGATTTGGGATGTTCTGATCCACATTTATTGTTAAAATTCCCCCATCGTAATTGGAATAAATCACTAAATTGCCAGTAGGGTCACATACATTTCCGCAAGGAACATCTACTAAAATTATTGAGGTATCAATTGAGCAGCCTGTTGAGTTCGAAATCGTTATAGCATAAGTTCCTGGACTTAAACCAGTTTGACTGCTCACTGTCGAACTCGAAGGAAAAGGCCATGAGTAAAAATAGGTACTTGCAGGTGAGGGAGCAAAAGAGATTGAACCGTCATTATTTCCACAGGAAGGTTGTACAATAGTCGCATTGAGGTCAAAAGCAGAAGACGTTAAACACGCGCCATTGCAGTTATTGATAGTTGGAACAGAGTTAGTTGACCAGGTAGTGCCGCCATCCGTAGTTCGCTCAATTACGGTTCCCATGCTTGGCGCTTGACCTGCATAGCTCACTATAGATAAAGGAAGTGTTGCTGGACCTGCGAGACTAGTAATTGCTGAGCATCCTACGGGGTTAGTGATTTTTGTAGGAGCGTTAACAAGAGCGTCATAAGTGGGATTGTTCCATCGATTTGCGGCATTTGCAACAAGTGTCCAATAAACAACATCAACCGGTGTGCCCGTGCTATTGTAAAGAGCGATATATGAATCTAGATTATCCAAATACCAGCGTGAACCTCCTGTTATAATATTGCCAGTCGTTGATGAAGGGCAAAGTGATGCCAAGTTAATTGTTGCCCCAGAGGCAGGTCCTCCAACACTAAGGAAGCCTAGCGGAGGTATAGTTGTTCCAGCTGGGAATCTAATAGAACCTTCTGTTGATGTAGATATTCCATTGTATGGTGTTGCGAGAATCCAACAACTAATGTCTATAGCATTACAATGATCTGAATTGTATAATTCAATGTATTCATTCCCTTGTGTTGGCTGATTGCAACTGAAAAGGGTTTGAAAAACAGAACTTGTTGCGTCAGTTCCTGGTTTAACCATTACCTCATTGATCACGACCTGAGAAAACACAGAGATGAATTGAAACAATAAAATGGATGTAAAAATAATTTTTTTCATAGCTAATGATTGAGCGTAATAAAAATACTTAAACAAGCTACAGAATTAAAAAAGAGATTATTTACTCCGCTTGAAGAAGAATTCTGCGAATAGTAAGTAGGTATGGTTTGGAAAAAGCAAAGTAACGTTTGAAATGAAACAAGAACGAAAAGTGATTTTTTAATATTCATTGAACAGTTTAATTTTTCCAATTATTCTTTCACAATTCGATAAACTTGATCTTCATTTTGATCTACCGTTAATAAATATACCCCGCTAGAAATCAAAGTAAAATCAATTACCTCATTTTCTCTAGTGAATTTTCCAGACAGTATTTTCTTTCCTTGAATATCTCTAACAACATAATCTAATCCAATAAGTTTTTTAGAAATCGATACATTCAAATAATCAGCAACAACATTTGGATAAAAACTTATTTCCTTTTCTGAATTTACAGCACTATCCTCAATCAACGATGCTTGCAGCTCACCTCGATATGCTCGAATGTCATTTCCTACGCCGCAAATAACAAGCGTTCCGTCCCAACCAATTAACGGACCCCCGATGTAGACATTTGTAATAGGTGTTTGCCACCTCAGCGTTAAGTCGGCATTGAACGAGAAAAAAGCCCCATCTGAAAAGCCCCCATTGGTTACATTGACAATGCCAGCAGCATCAATGCTCATTCTTGGATAAGACGCATTTCCGTATAATATAACTTGAGAGCTATCTGTAATAGTTCCAGTCACAGGATCAATTCTAATCACTTTTCCGCTTCGACTGTAGGAGTATACAGATCCATCCAGTCCAATTCCAGAAGACGAGAAAGGAATGTAATGAATGGGAACACTCCAGTTTTGAGAAAATCCAGCGCCATTATCCGTAAAAGAATAAAGTGAATCTGTTATCGGATTATTTTGAGATCTTGGGAGGTAAATTGTGCCGTCATTTCCTAAAAAAAGTGCTTGCTGCTGAACAAGACCATTGTCAATTACATCTGTTTTGTACAAAAGTTGGCCATCTAAAGCATCAAAAGCTGCGACTTTTAACTGAGTAAGGTCATTGATGATTCCATAAATTTTAGAACCGTAAACCGCCAACTCAGCACCGTCGCCGTATGTGAGTCTGTAGGTCTGCCAAACAGTTGTCCCGTCTACTTTATTTACGCGCATTACGGAATTAATATTCCCAACAATCAGATCGCCATTTTCCAAAAAATTAAGGCCTTCTGCCGAACTTTCATCAATCAAGCTGTCTGATTTCCAGATCACCGAACCATCTGCTGCATCCAGAGCATATAAATACGCAGCATTGCTATTTCCAGAACGTGAGGCATAAACCACCCCATTTCTAATTGCGGATATGCGATTACGCCAGTCTGAGGTTGGGAAATCTAACGGTAAATTCTTTGTCCAAAGCGTATCTCCATTTCTAATATCCATCATTACAATTCTACTCCCATTAAAAACGTCACTTGTATTGCTTATTCTCACTGCCGCAAGATAAATGCTGTCACTAACAGGCGATCGGGCAATAGTTGACGGCATACCTCCCGACCAAAGCAGATTTTCGCTAGTTGGACCATATTCATTTGTTGAACCATTTCTCAATGAATTTCCACCAGTTGAGACAGACCAATTTTGAGCAGAAGTATTTAAACTCGTTAAAAATCCGAATAAAAGAATTCCGTTTTTAATCAATGAATCAACACTATTTCTGAAATCGATAACCATAATACAATCCGACTTAAATTAATTGATAGTTATTCTTTTATGAATTTGTGTGTCACAATTCCTTTGTCTGTCAGAGCATTTAAGATGTAAACTCCGCTTGCAAGATCTAATACATCAAGGTCAGTTTTATTGTTCATTAACTTAAAGCTTTTTATTTTTTGCCCTTCGATACTAAAGATTTCTATTTCTAAATTTTGTTTTGATTCAATTGTAATTATGTTTTTGGCAGGGTTTGGATAAACAATCATAGGGTGTTGATTGAGATTTTCATTTAAAGAAGCAGATTTATCTTTCAAACAGCGAATGGGAAGTCCAGTCAAAATATGGCTATCACTTGTATAACAAGCTGGGCTATCATAACCTACTAATATAATAGATGAACTCTGAGCATCAATAGAAGTGGAAGACCAAACGTAAGCCATGTAAGATAAATTCTCATAGAGACCATTGTTATTTGCTCTCCAACCAGAAGGTAATAAGGTAAAACTACTTGAGTTATCCGCTCCTGTATTGGGATCTGACCAATGTTCTAATCCCATCTCTTTGAGTTTTCCTCCAGCAACAGCATTTCCACCAACAAAAGTGATCAGCTCTTCCCAATCGGCAATAGACGGAACGTAATACCCCGACGGACAAACATTTTTAGCATTATTAATTACATGCCAATTATATAAATTACCGTAAATATTGGCATTCGCGATATCTCCTAGATAGTAGCAGTAAGCAGGCTCCGTTTGAGTGGACCAAGATGCATCATCTAGAACAAGCGAAATAGGCTCTTGATCGTTGTATTTTGTTACTTTCAAATTTTCCGTAAGCCATATTTGGTTTCCAATTGAAATGGTATTGTAGGTGTTTCCATCGACGTCAGTAACTGTTTGAGCATGGATAGAAATAGTACTTATGAATAAATAACTGAGTGTAAGGATTTTAATTTTCATGGCATCATTTTAATTTAGTTCCTAGTATTTTTTAATGGTGTAACTTCCTTGAATCTACTACAAAAATAGTTCAAGAACATTCATAAAAGAAAACTATTTTATTCATAAATTATATCTCATAGAAATCAATAAATACAATGATTTATTTTTAAATTAGAGTATATTTGTTCGTTTATTTTTATCATGAATAAAACAAGTAAGGATAATCTACACGAATTCATTCACTCATTAACCCCAACCGAGAAACGATTTTTCAAACGATATCTGGCGAGTAGAAAGGAAGAATCAAATGATTATTTGCATTTATTCGATATATTGAATGAGATGAAAATCTACGATAAAGAGCACTTGAAAAACCGCACAAGTCAATTTAATTTTCATAAAAACATTGAGGTAAAAAAGCATTATTTGCTAGAGGTTTTACTTGAATCAATGAGGCAATATCGAGATAAAAAAAACGAACTGTTCAATTCTTTACTTGAAATAGATATTCTCATTGAAAAAGGGCTTTATAACTTCGCCCATAAACGATTAAAAGCCTCAAAAAAAGTAACGGTTGCATGTGATCAATTTTTAATGACCTATCAACTTTTAGAGAAGGAATTTCAATTGTCGCGTTATATTACTTCAATTGATGTGCAGAAAGTAATTAATGAACAAAAAGCTTTTCTTGCTAAGAACCAAAATGTATTGGATTACATTACTCTTTACAATACTCTAAGGAGTTTATTACAGGAAACCAGTTTTGTTCGAAATACCAAGCAGTTTTCGAGATTTGAACGAATAGGGAAAGATAAGTTGATCTTGGACAATTCCGAAGCAAAATCGTTAACTGCCTTACTGTATTATTATGATATCAGTTACTTGTTTCACGCTTCCATCGGAGAAAGTAAATTAAGCGCTAAGGCTTCGAAAAAAATGCATAATTTATTGGTGAAACACCCTGAAAATTTGGGAAAATTTGGCTTGTTCTATTTGCGTTCAGTTGCAGCTCGATTATCTGCAATGATTTTAAATGGTTTTGAAAAAAAGGAATTTACTTATCTCATCAAAGAACTTAAAAGAATTTCTACTTCCAGCCCAGATCCGGAGTTTAGAAAGATTGCTGAAGGTTACACATACCAATTTCAGCTGATTGCATTTATGAAACTAAATGAATTTTCAAAAGCACTATCTTTAGTAAAAACCGCTAGTTTATTTCTGAAGGAAAACGAGGTGCTTGCAGGTGGAAATGCTGTAAAGTATTTACGATTTGATATTGCTAAGATATTTTTTGTAACTGAAAACTATGAAGAGGCTACCAAGTGGTTTTTTAAAATTGATGCAGTAGAATCAACGAATCGTGGGAACGATATTTATGCCTTTTCGAGAATATTAGCGCTTTTATCAGACGTTTTGATTAATAAAACAGAAAATGTGCGCTATGAAGCAAGTAAACTTCGAAAGCAATTGAGCAAACTAGATGCGTTGCATGAATTTGAGTCATTTTTGATAAGTCGAATTAGTCAACAATTTATTGATTGGCACGAAAGAAATTCGGCTGAAAAAATTGAATTATTAACTACTTTTCGAACAGAACTATCTGAACAATTATTCCATAAATGGAGATCAAATACAATATTGTATTTTGATTTTGAATGGTGGATCGATCTGCAAATCGAGAAATTGAGTTGATATGTAAATCAAAGAAGCTTTTGTGTTTAAAGGCAAAAAAATGAGTTATGATTTTTCAGTTTTCACAAGATAATCAGTTAAAATTCCCCCTTCAACACATCTACACCAATTGCATAACCATAGATTTTCCCATTAGCATCTTTGTAAATCCTGATTTTATTACAAGCCATTCCAAGGTTCACTGTAGTCCACGTAAGACCGCCATCCTTAGTTTCGTAACCGCTGTTCATCGTTCCTACAAATCCGTGGTTTTCATCAATGAATCCAATGCCAAACTGTCGTGCACCAGCATCTTCTACTAGGTTGATTTCATTCCACGTATTTCCCCCGTCAGTTGTTTTAGCCACGCGTTGTTGTTTCACATTCGGATCTGGATTGTAGGATTGAATGGTGACGTAACCAATTTTATTTGTTGGAAACGAGGCCTTCCAAGTACCTTCAAACGATCGATTGGATTGATACACTTTTTTCCAGATTTTACCGCCATCACTTGTCTTTAAGATGAGGGCATTTGATTTTTCAATGTCTTCATCCGATGCAGCACAAACGATCCCGTTGTTTTTATCAAACATTTTAATGTCAAACAACATTTTACAATCCTTATTCATGCTATTCGATGTCCAAGTCAAACCGCCATCGTGTGAGACCATCATATTTGCTGGGCTTCCCACACGACCAACTGCGTAAATGTGAATTTTATAATCCGTCTTTCCGTGGTTGATGTATTGCTCCTTCACGATATCAATCGCACACAATCCTTTCACATAAGGCCCGGAGTAGGATACAGGTGTCCACGTTTTACCGCCATCGGTTGTTCCATAAAGCGGAATGGTATCGGTTACATTCGGAAAATAGTCTGTCCCGACAGTTCCTGCAAATCCTCTTAAACTATCTACAAATGCAATGCAACGGAAAAAGGTTCCTTTCTTCTCAAGTTGTTTTTCCCATGTTTCGCCGCCATTTTTTGTGTGGTAAATGCTTCCGTATCCGTTGACATACCAACCTTCATTTTCATTGATAAACGCGATGTCATCTTGTTTCCCAGGATAGCGTTCGGTATTCAGTTTTTTCCAACCTTTTTCTGGAAGTTTAACCTCATCCTTTTTGGATAGAATTTCATTGCTCCATTTTACTGCGGATTTTCCGACCTCATGGTTGTATTCATCAAATAATTGCTGAATTTGTCCATTTGCGAATTTGTTATAGGCCTCTTGCATCGTTCCCGACTTCGCGAAAAAATGATCCGTTGAAGGATACGTCATCAACGTTGCATTCCCCGGATTGAAATAATTGACTGTATTCACAATTTGCTGATGATCAGCTCTTGAAAAGGCTTGAAAATCAGATTCGCCAAATTGAACTAACACTTTTGCCTTGGTGTTTTTCCAGTTTTCGAGGTGTGGATAGTCTTGAATTTGACGCCAATATTCAGCATTTCGGGAGTATATTTTACCATTTCCGTCGTATTCCCAACTCATTCGTAAAACACTATCTGCTTTTGGGTCTTTGGCAATATCCTCTAATCGCTCTTTTTTAACAAAGTATCGGTAATTCAAATCGTATTGCTCAATCACAGATTGCTCTACTTCGATGGGATTCATCCCTGCCAGCGCATTTTGAACGCGGTACATTTCAATTTGGTATTCAAACCACGATTTTGCCGTTGTTCCATACACCACAACCCCAGCTACTTGATGTTTAGCGCTAATAGCTGGAGCAACAATTCCACCCATGGAATGCCCAACGATGATGATTTGGTTGGTATCGACGTAGGGTAGGGACTTCAGTTTTTTCAATCCTACCTCAAAATTTTCAATCTCATCCAATAAATCGCACGACTCACAAGGCGGTGTGTTTTTGCTGTCTCCCAAGCCACTTTTTTCAATACGAAGGGTTACGTAACCGGCATCAACATAGGCATCCACAATTCGTTTGTAAGGATGATCGCTAGTCAGTTCATCGATGCTACTGCACGTATATCCGGGAATAAAGAGCATCGCAGGCATTTTATTCTCCTTGAAAGGTTTGTTGATGATCACCCGAAGCTGTCCACCTTTGTAATTAGCTTCATCGTAAATGACGGTGGCATTATCATCTGTTTCGTAGGGACGAGCAACGACTTTTGCTTTAAGCGTGAGTTTCTTTTTTCCACGAAGCACTGATAGTTGAATTTCTTTGCCTGGTTCGTAGCTCAAGAATTGTGTGATAAATTCATCCGCAGAAGTAAAAGTTTTTTCACCAATCTTAGTGATAATATCCTTTTCTTGAAGCTTCAGTTCAACACTCGTTCCTCGAACAACTTGCACGACTTTACAGCCGGAATTCCCATTTTCAGTAACATATTCGATACGAGCACCAAGAAGTGGTTTGCGCTGAAGTTGAGCCAGGGAATTGAGTGAAATGAGAGCAAAAAATAAAAGGGTAATTAAACGTAGCATAATAACAATTTTTCTCAAAGAAAGGGTATTATCTCAAGGTTCAATTGTCAAAAATTGCTTATTACTTTTTGCCTAGTTTCGTTTTTATTTTTTTTCATCAAGAAATTTCAAGGCTTCTTGAATCCAGTCTTGTTTTTCTGTGAGGTAAATGTTTGGTTTAATTCCAATTCCATCAATTCCCTCTCCAATATCTATTCTGCGACTGCGAGTTGTAGGTGTATAAAGTTTATAAGGCATTTCACAAAAATCGGATTCACGAAGGTTTGAATAATCTAATGTGCCTTGTGTGTTTTGCCCCATCAATGTCACCTTCTTACTTTGTCTTGCCTCTAATAAGAACTGTTCTGTTGTACTAGCGCACCTTTCATTTATTAAAATGACTACATTCTTTGGAAACAAAAGTTGCGTAAAGCTTGAATCGATGT
>JBIKIQ010000015.1:0-85724 GCA_044361535.1 Crocinitomicaceae bacterium | reverse complement strand
GTTGCGGGTTACTCGACTACGTTTTTTGTTATATTTGATCAAAAAACTGCTTCCAACACACGACTAGAAAAAGCAGCAACGTAGACATTCGAGAAAATGCTGCCTTCTCCAGTCGTGGAGACGTTAGCGGCAAGGCTTGACGAACAACCAACAACTTAACTAACTGTCAAAAAAAAATACATAAACGACTGTCAATAAAATGCCCATAATAAGTATCTTGATTTTTTTCGCGACTTTTGTTTTCATCGTTTTGGTTGGACTTTGCATTTATCTGACTTTTTACAACAAGCGGAAACAGAAAGCGACAGACAAATTTATTAGCCAAGCAAATAATTTAAGACCGACCGTCTTTCAAAACATTAAACTTCGTTACTCGGAATCCAGCGGACTAAAAACATATATCTATCCAAGCAATCTTTGCGACCTTTATTTGTTTGACAACTACCTTGCAATTATTCGTAGACAAGATTTTGTATTCAAAGTTTTCTTTGCTCCTATTTTGATAACTTCTGACATTGCAACAACAAAAAACATTTTTAACTATCTTGACACTTACAAACCAGACCGAATAACGTTTAAGCAAATTGTAAAAGGAGAAGTAGATATTAAACTGACAGACATGACATACAAGCATTATGTTACAGACATAACACTAAAAGGACTAACCGAGGAGCAGACTACTCAACTTGAAAAAATTAAAAACTGGTGCTGATAAATATGACAACAATACTCTCGACAGACAGTAGCCCAGCTGCTAACAGCACCTACCCAAAAGGCGGGGTTTCGTGTTCCAAAGACAGTTTTGTGGTTAATCAAACATTATTTTTTCAAATCAAGTTTCGTGGTAAAAGTCCCGCCCTTCGGGTAGCTGCAAACCGTTATGTGCAACCCTATGACAACAGACAATTCAGTAAAAAATAACTTTTGACAATGAAGCCAATCGAAAAGATAGAATTATTAAAAGACACAATTTATCCGTCTACGTGGGACAATGGTTCTTATAGTTTTTTCGACTTGACCATAAAACTCAAAGACACGGCAACAATTGAAGCACTCAAGACAGAAAAAGAAAATGCTAATTGCTTTGTAACACTAGTTCACGAATATGTTCATTTTATTCAAAACTTTACAACAGCATTCGGTTTTACAAACTTTGTTACCTATGTTGACCTATTCTCAGTATTTTTTGGCGACAATATTTTGCTTGACAATGACCCAACGATACCGACAAAAAATGGAATTGTTGATACCAAATTAGGGAATAAGAATTTTGAAAACTATGTAAAATCTGCGTTTTTAGGAATTGAAAAGGATAACGGGAAATTTGTTTTTCAATCAACATCGGAAAAAGATTTCACTATTATAGATTCTACAATTACTAATCCTTATTGGCAAAAAGATGTTTTCATATCATACATCGCTTATCAAGGAAAATTAATCCCTCTAAATGAATTAGTAGCTTCAGAGAATATGGCAATTGTTGCCTCTTACCTTTCTTCAGGTCTAACACTTGATGAAGCAAAACAAACTATTAGCACTCATTGGGGACCACAATACCATATTATATATTCATTCCTCAATAATTTATTCCCTGACAAAAACTGCTTTAAGTTAACCTATATTATTTCAGAAATTTCACTTCTAATAGTTCCATACAACAAAATTGTTTCTGTTATCCTTAAACATTTAACAGCCAACAAATCCAAACTTGAAAAACTTGATGAAGACCAAATCATTGAAGATATTAAAGATGCGATACAATTTAAAAAGTCGCTTGCAATTGTATTGAGAGAAACAAGTAAACAATTAGAAGCCAGAATTATAACATTCGCTAAATATGAAAAACGATACGAATTTTTTATTTACCTAAAAGAAATTCTTACTCTATTCAAAAATGGACTTGCGGAGAGAGCAAAAAATCCATTTACCTACCGTGACAATTTTGACAGTTCATTTCTCAATTATTACGCAGAGATAATAAAATCTCCAATACTTGTTTTTTCAGACAGCAAAAAAACAATGCTTGGTGACCCGACAGACGATTTTGTAAACTCAATCGCTATGGTTAGTGGTGTCTTGACAGTTTTTCATACCACTTATTTTAGCAATTTGACTAAATGTCCTTTTGCTTCTGACCATAGTTTATGCTCATTACCTAAAGGTGTAGAATGTAATTCTGACCCACTTGCAATATATGGAAAGGAAGAATATAAAGGATGTTTATTGCATAACTCATTAAACATACTCGGACTAAAAAAAGAAGGACGGTCTTGAATATAAACGAATGACAAAAAGGGCAGCACATAACAGCACCTACCCAAAAGGCGGGGTTTCGTGTTCCAAAGACAATTTTGTGGATAATCAAACATTAGTTTTTCAAATCAAGTATTGTGGTGAAAGTCCCGCCCTTCGGGTAGCTGCAAAACGTTAGCGGTAATTTAAGAATGATAAACACTGAAAACAAAATACAATCAGATTATCGAAATCGACTCGATAGGGTTTTTCAATTTATTGATGAAAATCTGGAATCAAAATTGTCATTATCTGTAGTTTCTAAAGAAGCTTTCTTCTCACCTTATCATTTCCATAGAATATTTAAACTATTAACTAGAGAAACTCTATATGAATACATCACTAGACGGAAAATTGAAAAATCTGTCTTGGACATCATACACAAAGAGCTAAGCATTTCAGAAATATCACATTTCTATGGATTTAGTGACAACTCATCCTACTCAAAAGCTTTTAAAAAATATTACGGAATCAGCCCAACAGAATTTAAAAGCCAAAATCCTAATAAATTTTCTAAAATCAAACAGTTGAATAGCAAGATTGGACAAGAATATCCTGATATAGATGAATATGTTTGCATCATTAAAAACCTTAAAAAATGGATTACGATGAATACAAAGATTGAAGTTAAACAATTGCCCGAACAAAACTATGTTTATATCACTTGTATTGGGCCACATGAATTACCATCAGCATTTCAGGAACTAATTGGTTGGGCAATTCCAAATGGATTGATGACCAAAGAAGCCAAACTAATGACGGTTTATCAAGATAGCCTTAAAGTAACTGAAGAAGAAAAAGCTAGATTTAGAGCTTGCTTTCAAATTGAGAATAAAGTTGAGAGTGAATTTGAATCCGCATCAATTCCATCAGGAAAGTATGTTGTTGGTAGGTTTGAGATTTTATTAGATGATTTCGAAAAGGCATGGACAGGTCTTTACGTTTGGATGAACGAAAATGAGCATGAAAGAGCCGAAGGCGAGTCCTTTGAGATTTATCATAACAATTTCAACGAACATCCAGAAAAGAAGGCAATCGTTGATTTTCATATTCCAATTAAATAACAATTTTGAATAAGGAATGAGCAAGATCAAATGCAAATGGGAAAGACTATCAGATGAAGAAAAAAATTTAGCTAAAGAAGGGTTGATTCTATTCTTTGAAAATAAACGAAATGAGAAAATTGGGATAATAGCTGCCGAAGAAATCATTAACTTCTTTCTACAATCTGTCGGGGACAAACTCTATAACAAAGGAGTTACTGATGCAAAAAAAGCAATTGAAAATCGAATTGAAGAACTTAATTTCGATTTAGATGATCTTATTGAAATGTAATATCGTATGAAAAAAATCAAAAACTACCGCTAACACGGGTTTTGCGTCAGGCGGGGTTTCGTGCTTCGTTTGACGCTTTTTGAGTATATTCGAGTTCGGTTCTTCGTATCAAGTGCAGTGGTAATAATCCCGCCCGAACGCAAAGCCCGAAACCGTTATGCCCAATGCTATGACCACCGTGCAACAAACAAACATTTAACCTATGGACAAATCAGCAAAATTTAAAGTTGACCCAGCACTTACTAAAATTTTGGGAGAGAGTTATACTTCTGTTGAGGCAGCAATAAAAGAGCTGGTTGACAATTACTATGACGCAGACTCTGCAATAGTTTCGGTTGACTTTCCTAATCCATTTGACCATTCAAAAATCATCATCACCGACAACGGTGACGGTATGACACCAAATGAAGTTAGAGAACAATATTTAAAAATTGCAAGTAGCCGAACATCAAGAAAAGGTGACACCACCTATGGTAGAAAACGAAAAGTAAAAGGCAGAAAAGGCATAGGCAAATTTGCAGGACTAATGATTGCAAGTTTTATGGAAGTTAAAACTAAAGCACGAGGACAAGAAACAACAATTGTAATTTCAAAGGACGACATACTTGGTAAAGACAAAGACCTTGAAGCAATTGAATTGCCAATAAATTCTATTCCTTGCAACAAGGACGACCACGGAACTACAATAACGCTGACAGGTATAAATCAAAATTTCACTTTCCCTAATCCCGAAAAACTGAAACAAATTTTATCAAGAGAATATTTACGAGAAAACGATTTTGCAGTTACTGTAAACGGTGAAGAAGTCAGCGTTAAGGATATTCCAGGGCAAAAATTTGAAAAGGAAATAACACTTTCAAATGGTCAAAAAGTTACAGCAATTGCGACAATCACAGACAAAGCACATAAGTATCACGGAGTAAATTATCGAGTTGATGGAAAGGTTGTTGGTAAGCCAAACAACCTATTATCAGAAAATGAACTCATCCCACAAAAGGTTCAAAAAAGATTACACGTTGAAGTAAATGCAGACTGTTTATTAAACGACACAACCGCAGACTGGGGCGAAATAAATGAGAGCAGTAAACTGAAACAGGAAATAGAAGAAGCATTGCAAGGTTGGATGGTTGACAGCTTACAAGAAGGGTGCAAACAAGAAATGACACTTGCAAAAGCAAGGCATCAAAAAAAGATTAATGCTTACTTATCAAAACTTCCTGAATTTAGACAGCAGTTTGCAAAAGCGGCACTTGAAAAAGTTATTGAAAGATTTTGGACTGAGGACGACACCAAAATTGATACGATTATTTCAGTAATGATTGATGCTTTTGAAAAAGGGCATTATTGGGCGGTTTTAGAAAATATTGACCAAGCAGACGACCATCATATTGAAAAGTTAGCAGACGCTTTTAACGAATTTGGACTTTACGAAATTACAATGATGACACAACAGGCATCAGCAAAAGCCAAGTTCTTAGATAAACTACAAACCCTTGTCGACAGCCCAGACACATTAGAGGCAACGGTTCACCAAGCACTTGCAAACAACCTTTGGGTTTTTGGTTATGAGTATTCACATTTCATTTCAAACCAATCATTAAAAAAGGCTTGCGAACAACTTTGCGACAAAATTTATAAAGGCGAAAACGCAAACAAACGACCAGACTTGTTTTTAGGAATGGCTTTTAATCGTGAACGACTTTTAATTGAGTTTAAAAGACCATCCCACACTTTGACAAGAAATGACGAAGCCCAAGCACAGCGATACAGGGACGAACTTTCAACAATGTTTCCAAACGACAGAATTATTGTAAAACTAATAGGCGGAGACACAGGAGGAAAAATAAAACAACAGAACAACGCTACCGACTTGACATATCACTCTTTCACTGAAATCATTTCTAACGCAAGAGCAAATTATGAATGGCTAATCAATGAACTGACGCAATCAAATAATTAACTTGACACAAATTACCAAGAGAATAATTCTATGGAAATAAATAAAATACTGAAAGATTATTTGGTCAATAAAAATACTGACTACGCAATTATGATTAATGGTAAGTGGGGTTCAGGTAAAACATACTATTGGAAGCAAGAATTATCTAAAGTAATTTCTGAAACAATTTATGAAAAGACAAAAGAGACAAAAGAAGCTGAAAAAAAATTATTTGGCAGGTCTCAAAAAGTGGAAGAAATAGAAAAAGTAACCTATTTCGAGGCTGTTTATGTAAGTTTATACGGCCTTTCTGATATAAGTGAACTTGATAAAAAAATATTTATTGAACTTAATCCTTTTTGGAAAAAAAAGGGAATTAAGATTGCTACTAACATTGGCAAATTAATTCTTAATAAAGGTATTAGCTTTTTTGGAGTAGATAAATTCGAAAACTCTGAATTTAGTGATATTATTAAAAACTTAGATATCGGAAAAAATAAGGTCATTTGCTTTGATGACCTTGAAAGGTTAAAACCAGAAATTCTAAATGAAATATTTGGATTCATTAATTTATTTACTGAACACGACAACATAAAAGTTGTGATTTTATGCGATGAAAGTGAAATAAGCGATAAAGTTGCAAACTATAATCGTGTAAAGGAAAAACTAATACGTTTTACATACAATTTTGACCCAGAACTAACTTCTGTATATCCAAGCTTTGTATTAAAGTATGATAAAAAATTGTATACTGAATTTCTTAACTCAAAAAAGCAGTCTATATGCGGACTTTACAATAAAGTAAACCACAAAAATCTCAGAACGTTAAAATTTAATCTTGACATTTTTGAAAAAATATTTGATTCTGTTCATAAGCATAGTGAGACTGAGAAATACAGAGGTGAAATATTAAATAGACTCTTGCTTTTTACATCATCGTACTGCATTGAATATAAAATAGAACAGGACCGCATTAAGTTAAATGAAATTAGTAAAATCAGTAGTGACAATTATTTGAACCTCTCGAATATTGATTGGGATAACATTTTATTTACCCAAGACAAGCAAAACAAAGAAGAAGAAAAACCTAAAGAGTATTTTGAATTATTTAAAGAAAGATATTTACCTTATGAAGATACTCATTTTGACTATTACACCCCAATTGTGGAATTCATACATACTGGAGTATTAAATGATGATGAATTATACACAGAACTATATAAGATTCATAACTCTCTTTTACAAAACGAAATCACAAGAGAATCGCAAATTATTCAAAAATTAAACAATATTTATATTCTAGAGGATAGTGAGTTGGCTCCATTACTTGGTGAATTACTAGATAACGTTAAAAACGGAAAATATCATGTCGCAACATACCCTAATATTTTTCTATCACTTTTGAGAATTGAACATTTTGGCATTAACCAATTTAAAATTGATGACGCTTTAATTCAAATTTTTTCAGAGGGCATCCAAAAAGGAAAAGTTCATTCAAAATACATTGAGTCATTTGAATATCGAATTCCAATCTTTGACAAACGAAATGAAAAATATGAGTCTATAAAGAAAATAGCAGTAGAAGCCAATTTATCTTTAAAGGAGGATACAAACCTTATTTATGTTAATGAAATTAAAGAAGCAATTCTCAATAATCAAGGTCAACAATTGTTTGACTTATTAACTAATACTCAAGTTCAATTTGAACCAATATTTACTTTAATTGACCCTAAGGAATTTTTTGAAATAACTTTAAAGCTGACTAATGAGGGGAAGTGCTTTTTAAATGACGCATTGCATCGAAGATACTCTTATCATTTTGCTAGCGACACATCAAAGCGAGAAACTTTATTTTTTGTTGACTACTTAACTTTAATAAAACAACATCTGACTAAAAATGGAACAACATTAATTAGTAATGATATTTTGAGACTTATCTCCGACAATTTAGCTCGTATAATAAATCTTCCAAACTAAATTCCAAAGCAAGTGGAGGCAACAACTTTATTCATAAGACAGAAAAGCACTGGGCATAACACGGGTTTGGCAAAAGTGGCGGTTCAGTGCTCCGCAGACACATTAGTGGTTAATCAAACATTGGTTCTCCGCATCAACATTTGTGGTGAAAATCGCCACCTTCGCCAAGCCCGAAAACGTTAGGCACCATTTATAAAAAAAGACATGAAAGATATATTCCTTAAAGCAGAATGGAGAAATCTGATAATGGTGAATTACTGCATAGACGCAGATATTCTTAAACCTTACATTCCTTATAAAACGGAATTAGATTTATGGAATAACAAATGTTATATAAGCCTTGTTGGATTCATGTTTTTAAACACTAAAGTCAAAGGACTAAAAATTCCTTTTCATACAAACTTTGAAGAAGTAAACCTTAGATTCTACGTTAAATATAAAGAAGATAACATTTGGAAACGAGGCGTTGTATTTATCAAAGAGATTGTTCCTAAACCTGCATTGACATTCATTGCAAATACGATATACAAAGAGCATTACGAAACACTACCGATGTCACACGAATGGACAGATAACAATAACTCTTTAACAATCAAATACAATTGGAAAAAGAATAATACATGGAATTCTATTTCGGTAAATGCAGACAAAACAAGTAAAGCGATACTAATCGATAGCAATGAAGAGTTTATTTCTGAACATTATTGGGGATATACGAAAATAGATAACTTAATAACATCTGAATATGCAGTCGAACATCCAAGATGGAATGTTAATCCAATAATTAATTACGAAATTGATGTCAATTTTGGCAATACATATGGAGAGGCATTTTCTTTTTTAGATAATGAAAAACCTGCATCGGTATTTCTTGCAGAAGGCTCAGAGATTTTTGTTAAAAACGGAAAACGAATTTAAAATAAACGGTGCCTAACATCGGCTTACCGTCATGCGGGCGGAATAGGTTTTGTAATCTTCTACCCTTTTACTATCTTTATTAACGGCAGAAAGCTCGCGACTCTTAACTCCCGCAGAACGGCAAGCCGCGAAACGTTATCGGTCAGTGTAAAAAGACAGCCAACGCACATTCTAGCACATTTGGTTTTGCCCGACACACAAAGCCGACCCTTCACAAAACCAAAAAAGCTTGAATTTTTCCCACCGCACGGACGACAACTACAAAAACAAATCGTACTTTTAACGAATTAATCCAAACAATAACGACAATATGTACAAAGTTTTTTTATTTATCTCATTATTGCTTTCCAATCTGTGTTTTGGCCAGTGGAATCAAATGGGTTCAACCATTCAGGGTGAAGCAGAGTATGATAATTTTGGCTGGTCAACGGCAATCAATTCAACAGGAGATGTGCTGGTTGTTGGAGGATGGGGTAATGATGGCAACGGTGATTATGCCGGTCATACCCAGGTTTTTGCCTGGGATGGCACAAACTGGATTCAACGGGGCGGGGACATTGAGGGAACATCAGCCATGGAATTTTCAGGCAGGAAGGTTTCTGTTGATGCCTCTGGCAATACTATAGCGATCACATCACTAAACACAGAAAATCAAAATGGACATGATGCAGGTTCTGTCAGGGTGTTCGATTGGGATGGAATAAACTGGGTACAACGAGGACAAACTATCTTAGGCCTGGGACATCCTTTACTTGATGAGTGGTTCGGGGCAGGCTTAAGTTTATGTGCAGATGGAAACACTTTGATCATAGGAGGCCCAAACATTATTAATCCTCTTTTCAAGCAGGGATATGCGCAGGTTTATCAATGGAATGGCAATGAATGGACTCAGCTTGGCAATGATATTGAAGGCACTGAGGCCTATGATGAATTGGGAATGTCGGTGAGTATAAATGAAATGGGTAATGTTGTTGCCGTCGGAGCGCCTGGAAATGTAGGTAATGGCATAAATCAGGCTGGTTATGTGAAAGTGTATGAATGGACTGGAACTGATTGGACTCAACGCGGCACGCCACTGTTCGGTGAATTTGATGGTGATGAGTTCGGGCGTTCAGTAACCTTGAATACTTCAGGTGATGTGCTCGCAATTGGCGCTCCCGGTTACGATGTCGGTAGCAATAACCTGGTTTGTGCGGCTTACGTTTACGAATGGAATGGCACAAACTGGGCACAACGTGGAAATACATTCCTTGGAGTAGAATTTGCAAATGCATTTGGCTTTTCTTTAAGTTTGAATAATTCAGGCAATATTCTGGCTATAGGTGCAACACATTATGGGTCCACGGGTAAGGTGCAGATTTTTGAGTACACAGGCGCAACCTGGACACAAATTGGAGATTTGGCGGGTAATGAATTGAATGATATTTTCGGGTGCAGTGTAAGCCTTAATGGAAATGGAGATGCCGTGGCAGTTGGTGCGTGGGGAGGATCTCAGGATCACGGATATGTCAGTGTTTTTCAAAATCCATCACTTGTTGGAACGAATGAACTGCTTTCAGATGACAGCCAAATTTACTTTTACCCGAATCCTGCGAGTAACTTTGTATTGATTTCCGGGGATGCTGATGTGCATAAAATTAGATTGTTGAGTTTAGATGGAAAAGAAGTAATGTCATTCAATCCTGATGGAAAAAATAAAATTGACCTGACCAATATTAAATCCGGCATCTATGTTTTGGAATTCCTGACAAACTCTTCACTTGAGTGTTCGAAGATAATAGTGCAAAGATAGAAGCCGGTAACAACAAACAAAATGTAAACGCAGCCGATGCAGGACTACTCCCAAACAAAAACGTTGAAGATCTCATGAGTCGGGGATATGCAACCCAAACTTGGCAAAGAGTGTGTCTGTCCAACCGCACCACCAAAACGACCGACAAACGAGCGGACGAAGAAGAACACCGAACCGATAACAGCGGTTTTGCAAAAAAGCGGGTTCAGTGGTTAATTGAGCATTCTACCTCGCATCAACTTTTGTGGTATATTGACAGATTTGTGCTCCGAAATCCGCTTCTTCGCAAAGCCGCCAAACGTTATAAGCCATATTGACAAAAACCGAACTTATTAAAATGAATGAACAAGAAGAAACAAATTTGAAATTCACTTTGACAAATTCGCAGAAAGAGTTTTGGATTTCTTATATAGCATCACATCAAGATAATTTTCCTGAACTAATTAAACTTTCTATTTCCAACAAGCAACCATATTCGTGGCGTGCCTCTTGGTTATTATCGAGTTGTATGAACAACAATGACCATCGTGTAAAAAAACACATACAAAAGATTATTGATATATTGCCAGAAAGACAAAATAGCCAACAACGTGCTTTGTTAAAAGTTTTGCAACGAATTGATATAGAAACGAAATACGAAGGACAACTATTCGATAGTTGCTCGAAAATTTGGCAAAATATAAATAACAATCCTTCACTGCGTTTTCAAGCTTTCAAAATAATGATCGCTACTTCAAAAAAGTATCCAGATCTTAAAAGCGAGATAAAATTTTTGACAGACGAGTATTATACTGAAAAACTAACAGATGTTGTGAAAAAATCAATCTTAAAGCTAATTGTAGATACAAAACCAAAACTTATAAAAACCACTAATAACAAGGAGTTGAGTTTGGAATTTACTCTTAAAAATTCGCAAAAAAAAGATTGTATTTCATACATAGAATCGAACCAAGACGATTTTCCTAAGCTTGTTAAACTTTCTATTTCCGACAATCAACCTTATTCGTGGCGCGCCTCCTGGTTGTTATCTAGTTGTATGAAAAACAATGACCATCGAGTAAAAAAACACATACAAAAGATTATTGACATATTATTGGATAGGCAAAATAACCAACAGTGGTCATTATTAAGAGTATTGCAACGAATGGAATTAGAATCTAAACACGAAGGACAGCTATTCGACACTTGCACAAAGATTTGGCAAAACATAAATAATAATCCTTCACTGCGTTTTCAAGCTTTCAAAATAATAATCAATATTTCAAGTAAATATCCAGATTTCACAAGAGAGATAAAATTATTGATAGACAATTATTACACAGACAATCTATCAGATATTTTAAAAAAATCAATCTTTAGGCTAATAAGAAATGATTACAAATAATACGGCTTATAACAGCACCTACAAAAAATTGGCGGTTCAGTTGTTAAATGAAGCTTTGTGCTTCGTATCAAGTTCAGTGCTGGCAGACAGTTTTGTGCTTCGAAATCGCCAACTTCTTATAGCTGCAAAACGTTATGGGTAAGTTTAAACCACAATACAACGGAGGATGCCGAAAATCCACCAAAGAGTAGGCAAAAATTTAAAACTTAATATTATGAAAAAGTTCGTTTCTGAAAACTGGTACAAATTGATGATTGGGTCATCATTATTAATGGCATCTTTTGGATTTATGGTGCATTCTGTTTCACCTGCAATGGCAGATGATAACAACCAAAAATTAAATGTAAATACAAATTACAAATTGGTCCCAACAAATGCTGATGGTTCTATTAATGTGAAATTATCAGATGAGCAGTTGAATAAGATTATTCCAAAAAATGAGGATGGGAGTATTAATATCAAAATGGCTCCCAATGCTGTAATGGATGTGAATCTTACACAATTAAGAGGTTTTGGAATGGGATATGTAGATGCTGGGAACGGAAATAAGGGGCTATTAGTTGGTTCTTGCTCTAGTACCTATAATTGTCCTTAACCACCCCATAACAGGGTGTAAGCGCAACCTTCGGGTATGCGCCTACACGCAAAACGTTATGCGTCATGCTTTAGAAGTAAACACTCACTTGAAACAGCCTAATTGATAACGAGAAATGATTGAAATAAAAAAATATTTCCAAAGAATGGTTACCATTTCTGAAAAAGACTGGGAGTTCTTTTCATCTAAACTTATAAGACGTGAATTTGCCAAAAATTCAATAATTTTAAAAGTAGGTCATAAAGAAAACTACTTATCTTTTATTGAAAAGGGAATTGTCAGAAAATATATTTCTCAAGAATTTAATGACTTAACTTTTGAGTTTGGTTTTGCCAATAACTTTGTATCTGCTTATGATTTTTTCTTGACACAAGAACCATCAACATACCAGTTAGAAACCTTAACAGACACTATACTCTGGAGTGTGTCGTATAATGACTTAGAAATAATTTATGACAAAACGGAAATTGGCAATACTATAGGAAGATTGGCAAGCGAAGACCTGTTTATGAAAAAATCTAAGCGAGAATTATCTTTATTAATCCAATCTGCCCAAGAACGTTATTTGAACTTATTTACAGAACAGCCTGAATTGTTGCAATTTATTCCATTAAAGTATATAGCCTCTTATATAGGAGTAACGCCACAGGCACTAAGTAGAATAAGGAAACGTATTTCTTAACCCAAGTTCATTGTTTGAATTTTAGCTTATTAGTAATTTTGTAACTCATCAATTAAAAAAGAGTAATGGAAAAATTATTGTTAGTATTATGTATCGTTGCAGCAACTTCGGTAATTGCCCAAGATTTAAGCCCTTATCATCATATCATAAAGGGAATTGTTAGGAAGAACTTCAAATCTATAACAGAGCATCGTTATGACGAGGTTTTAAAGGGAGTGTCTAATAAAGAATTAGAACATACTTTTGCAGGAGATAATTGCTTGGGTGGTACACGCCATGATAAAGAAAGCTTGAAAAGATGGTTTGAAAGAGTGGGAATTGTACTTCCAGACCTTAAATTTGAGGTAACAGACATTCAGGTTAAAGGAAATCCAGCCAAAACCCTTGTTATTGCAAGGTGGACAGCAACTTGTCATTTATTAAATGGTGAGCCCTACATAAATAAAGGAGTTCATTTTATCACATTGAAATGGGGAAAGGCTGTTAAATTTGATGTTTATGAAGATACTAAAACTGTATCTAATGGTTTAGATGTTCAATTTGAATCAGGTATCAAGGAAGCTAAAGCTCCCAAAATTGAAAGCTAAAATTTACATCTAACATAAACAGCTATGGCAATTGGTTCTTTTGATTGAATTGGATTAAAAAAATTGGACGACAGTATAATAGCACGACTGCATAACACGGGTTTAGCTTCGCTGATTTTCAATTGGCAAAAGTGGCGGTTCAGTGCTCCGCAGACACATTTGTGGTGAAAATCGCCACCTTCGCCAAGCCCGAAACCGTTAGCGGAAACCATCCATAACTTGTAACCAAACTTTGTAAATTGAATTATTTGTAATAACTTTGTAATTACATAAAAAATAAGTCATGGAAGTTTCAATTATTAAAATAGGGAATTCGAAAGGTTTTCGATTAACCAAAACAATTCTAGAGAGGTATAACATCACGGACAAAATTGAATTGATCCTTGAAAAAGGACAAATCATTTTGCGCCCTATTTCAGAACCCAGAAAAGGCTGGGATAAAGCATTCCAAAAGATGCATGAAAATGGTGATGACCAACTTCTTATGAATGATGTTTTTGAAGATGAAAACTTTGACGAATGGAAGTAAAACAATATCAAATGGTTTTGGTTAATCTTGACCCAACCTTGGGAAGTGAGATCCAAAAAACTCGACCTTGTGTTATTATTTCACCAAATGAAATCAATGATAATCTACGAACAGTTGTAATCGCACCCATGACTTCTGCAAGTAGAAAATATCCAACCAGAGTAAAAGTCAAGCACAACAGTCAAGAAGGTTGGGTTGTAATTGATCAAATAAGAACAATCGACAAAATACGTATTATAAAAAAGTTTGGTTCGCTTACAGAAAAGGAAATACTCGAATGTAAACGTGTGATCCGAGAAACATTCATTGACTAAAGGACATCTGATAACACACGTCTAGCGCAAGAGCCGAAATCCTGGCCACGTAAAACGAAAATGGAAAACAAAAAAATCTTGGATCGCGACTAATATTAATTTTAAAATCGGCTCCTTCGCTAGGCGTGGGAACGTTATGCCCAATTTTAGGTAAACTTCAATAAACTAGAAAAATTGAATAGAGAAATTTACATTTTTAGCGGACTTGGCGCCGATGAAAGAGCATTTCAAAGACTTGACTTTTCTGGATATTCAATTAACTTTATTAAATGGGTTTTACCAAATGTAAAGGACACAATTGAAAGCTATGCGACTCGTCTACTTGAACAAATTAAAACAAAAAAGCCAATTTTGATTGGACTCTCTTTTGGTGGAATAATGGCAATTGAAATTGCAAAGCAAATTGAAACTGAAAAGGTAATTTTAATTGCGTCAGCTAAAACAAAAAACGAAATTCCATTCTATTTTAGGTTAGTTGGAATGCTTGAATTACATAGACTTTTGCCAATAGATATAATAACAAAATCCAACTTTTTCACCTACTGGTTTTTCGGAGCAAAGCCTGGGTTTGAAGAAAAACTCCTGAAACAGATTCTAAAAGACTCAGACACTACTTTTATGTCCTGGGCAATAGACAAAATTGCAAAATGGTCTAACGTAAAATCTATTGAGAATGTATTTCATATTCATGGTTCAAAAGACAGGATTTTACCACTGAGATTCATTAAATGTAACTCTGTAATAATAAATGGTGGTCACTTTATGACATTAAATAAAGCAAATGAAATAAGTAAAGTTATTCGAAAAGAAGTAGGATGAAATAAGTAAAACCTTGGCATAACAACACCTAACCGCAAATGGCCCTAGTTGTTCGCAGGCAAAATTTTTCTGTTTTTGATATGCAGTTTTCACGAAAAGCGCTCGCATTTTGGCCACCTTCGCCAAGCCCGAAAACGTTAGAGGTAATGAGATATCCATGATAAACATTCAAGATATAATTAATGAACTAAGCGACTTAGTTGAAGATTTAAAATATAATCTAAATGAAGATGATTTAGTGCTTAAAGCTTCAAATGAAGACGGATTTGATATTAAAATCTTTTTTCATCCGCGAGAGAGTTTTATTGTTTACGGAAATGGAGGCGCACATGATCATTTCAATCATAATGAAAGAAGTTTTGAAGAACTTATTTTAAATCTCCTTGAAGGACTAATTGGCAGAATGAGAATTATTGAGTTCTCATGGGACGGTCAACCTAAAAGATTTCATTTTCAAACAATAAACGATAATGAAACTTGGGACACATTACACAAATTGAATTTCCCGAAATGGAAGTTTTGGTTGAAAAATAAAGAAATTCAGAAAAGAATACTTATTAATGATTATAACTTAAAACAAGATACCTCTAACACACGCTTAACAAAAAAGCCGAAATCTATTTAACGAAAAACGATTAACATAAAAACTTTAGATCATTGATCGCAAATAATATTAATTTTATAAATCGGCTTCTTCGCCTAGCACCAAAACGTTTTGCACCATTAACAACTCCCGCTAAACCTACTCATCAAGAAAAATTTGCACAATTAAAATAATTTACTTACTTTTAACGTTAGTAACGTAAATCAATATTAATGATTAAGACATTTGGCGATAAAGAATCCGAAAAAATATGGAATGGAATTCGGTCAAAAAAATTGCCAAATGAAATTCAGGATGTAGCGCGCAGAAAATTAAGGATGCTTAATAATGCACAAGATGTAATTGACTTAAGAATACCTCCTGCAAACAGACTTGAAAAATTGAAAGGTAACCTTGAAGATTATTATACTATTCGAATAAATAATCAATGGAGAATCATCTTTCAATGGCTTAATAATGATTCTTACGATGTTAAAATAGTTGATTACCATTAAAAAAGAAGTTATGGAAAAGTTAAGCAATACACATCCTGGTGAAATACTACTTGAGGAATTCTTAATTCCAATGGAAATTTCTGCTTATCGTTTAGCGAAGGCAACATATCTTCCCCAAACACGCATATCTGAAATAATCAAAGGTAACAGACGAATTACTGCTGATACTGCGTTGCGTTTTGCCAAATTTTTCGGAACAAGCGCCAAGTTTTGGTTGGGCCTACAAGATGATTATGATCTTGAAAAAGAGAAAAATCAAAAGGAGAAAGAATTAAATGACATAAAACCAATGGAGGGAAACGCTGCATAACAAAGGCTAATACTCCATTCCAAGATCTTGCTTTGATGAAACGATTTTGTATATTTAAGAATAATCAAACTTCAAGGTGTCGATTTGGTGAAAGTTCGGAACGGCGCATTGTTGCCAAACCGTTAGCGCACATGCAAGTATAACAAACAGAAAATGAATTTTAAATATTACCTAACAATTGCAACTATTTTTCTGACCAGCTCTACATCATACTGTCAACTTACAGGTGACACAACAAAAGTCCATAAAGAAAGACGACTGCATCGCCAGGGAGGAAGTAGATTTTGTCAAACAGAAAAATCCATAGGTCTTGTCCCTGAAATTCAAGGAATTAATAACTATTTTTTGGGACTTGGTTTATCTCGAGCAAATTTCATGCATGGTGAAGGTGGGAGCAATGGCTATGGAACAACTGTATCATTAGAGTACAACCCATTTGACAAAATAATTGCACCTAAGTTGAATGTTTGGGCGACAGGTTATTTTCTATTTCTTGGTGGTAATATAGGTTTAAACGGCATTTACTACAATTCCAATGACAAGAGTAATTTTGTTCTAAGACCGGAAATCGGATTAGGTTTTATAAAGGTATATTTAAACTATGGTTATAATCTATTTCTTGACGACAATATCTCTGGAATGAATAAACATACATTGACGTTATCATACTATCACACAATTTACCCATTGAAAAAGGAGCAATGAATGCACGATGCGCTAACAGCATGCAAGCGATAGTGTAACTCTATGACAACACTGAAATCATCAAAAAGACAATAATGAAATTGAATTTACTTTTATTTCTAAGTACCATTCATCTGTTGGCATCATGCTATGGACAAACCTCTAATCAGAATCAGAACAAAAACACGGACCAATTTATAAAAGGTGACACCGTCAAAGAACTTGGTAAAAGCATTATGGTTATTTATCAAGACAGTAAGAATGTTTATTGGTTTGGAAGTTGGGAAACTGGTGTTTATAAATACGATGGAAATGAATTAGTAAATTACACAACAAAACACGGTCTGCTAAATAACAGAGTTGATGAAATAATAGAAGATGAATTTGGTAATATTTATTTTGGTAGTGCAAACGCAACTTCATCAATATCTAAATTTAACGGAAATAATTTCAAGACTTTAAAAGCCGTTCCAAGTGAAAATTGGAAACTTGAATCCAAAGATTTGTGGTTTAAATCTTCTTATGGAAATACTGGAAAAGTATACCGCTTTGATGGAATTACATTAAATGAACTGCAGTTCCCTAGCCCACCAAATTTATCCAATCCATTTGATATCTATAGCATTTATAAAGACAGAAAAGGAAACATTTGGTTTGGCACAAACCCAGTTGGAGTTTGCCGATACGATGGGAAATCGTTTGAATGGATCACTGAAGAAGATGTGACAGAATTTCGCAAAGAAGGTGCAAATGGAGTGCGTTCAATTACAGAAGACAAAAATGGTGACTTTTGGTTCAATACTGAATATCGTTATAGTGTGTACGACAGCACCACACTAAAAAGCAATAAATTTTACACAAGACAGAAAAGCCTCGGTGGTTTAGATGGGAAAACGGACAGTAATTTGGACGAATATTTATCAACAGTAAGAGACAATAATAGTAATTTATGGTTTGTAACTTATCGTGACGGAGTTTGGAAATATGATGGATTAAAAATAACTCAATATGTAGTTCAAGATAATTCAAAAGAAATTACTTTATTCAGTATTTACAAAGACAACAATGGTGACATTTGGCTTGGAACCCCAGAAAATGGAGCATGGAAATTTGACGGACAAACATTTGTGAAATTCTCACCATAATGAAAATTATAAGAGCTAACACGGGATTAGCTTCGCTGATTTTCAATTGGCAAAAGTGACGGTTCTGTACTCCACAGACACTTTTGTGGTAAATCAAAGTGTGGTTCTGCCCATCAATCCCGATAATTATCGGGATGGTGAAAATGATTATTTTTGTTCGCTCCAAGCGTAACAGAAAATGGAATGACTTTCTTTATTATCCAGAAACTAATGAAACGAACTAAGATTTTTATTTTAATGTTTCTAACACTACTAGTAAATAAAATTGTATTTGCAGATTCAAGGTATTCTCCCATTCGATTTGAGCTTCATACTGATAAAGAGAGTTATTATGAGGGTGAAAAAATTACTTTCAATATTACAATAATCAATACTGATAAAGAAAAATCATATCCTGTTTTGTTACCCCATACACAAAATATCGGGCAAAAACTATTTTACCTTTGTGCTTACGATAAAGCCATTAACACCTATCTTCCTAGATATACTGAAGATCCCATGCTAAAAATGATGGTACATGACACCGGAACTGTACAGATCAAATACTTGAAACCACTTGAGCAAATTAGTGTACCCATTTACTTGAATGATTTTGAAAATTATTTTAATTACCATACACAAAATGCTTCACATCACAGCTTTGGCGTGCCTCTCTTTGCGGGAATCTACAAAATTAGATTAAACTATAACCCGAATGGTATTGCTTTGGGAGACAGTATTTATAACTACTATAACGATACAGATACCGAACTACCGAATAATGGGAAACAGGCAATGTCCGGAAATGGTGATATGAGTAACTTCTGCACCTTAAAAATCAAAAGAAGTGTTGATTCGATTGTGACCATAGAGCGCCAGAAATATTACATCAAAACCAATGGATATAACTATTATTATTTTAACAAGAACGTAGATAAAATAAACACCAGTGATGGTTGTGTTCACATTACCACTTTACCTTCAGACAGCTGTTCAATCAAGAATGAATATTTCTACAACCAATTCAATGAACTGTTTAATGAATACATTGTAAGATTTGAGGATGGAGATATACGAGAATACAGAAGATTCACAAACTGGTGTCCAGAATATTTATACACCGAGAGATATAATGAATTCAAGCAAAAAACACACTTCGAGTTGCAACTTCCTGACAAGAGATTTTATAGCGTTTCTTACCATCAACCGAGTGGTAATATTAACCAAGAAACCTATTGCTCTGAAAATGGTACACTTTGTAATGTAACAACTTACCTTTATAACAAAAAGGGAGAATTTGTAAGAAAGGAAGTTTCCCAAACTCAACCTTGCATTGAAGTTGAACTTGACGGAAAGAAAAGAAGTGCAAAACGTGTTGTTAATCTTGAAGGACAATGACGATATTAATTAAAGAAAATAATAGTATCTTAATTAAATTGGTAGGATCATTGCTAAATTTATCAGAAGTTCTTAGATGAAAATCTTTTTAGAACTGAACAATTGTGCCTTAACTAAAGTTAGGTAGTAAAAAAACTACCTAAGCTATTCAGTAAAAAATTAGGATCAATTCAAAAAAAAATGAAATGGAAGAAATCCAAATCAAGAAATAGGCAATAAAAGAACTAAAATTTATGATTTCATCTCGTTATCCTGTTTTAGAAACAGACTATTTTTTAGAAATAAGCATAACTAACATCGAACAAGACCCAGATTCTATCTATGATGACAAAAGATGCCAGTGGCAAGTTAAAGCACTTGAATATGAGAGCATTGGATTTAGTTATGGTGTAGACGAATTTCAGTGCGTGTACCTTGCTTTTGATTGTATTAAAAAGGCAATAAAAGATTTTGAACGAAAATCTGGGAAGAAATGTGAATATAATTTTTTTCCAGATATCCCTAAATCTAAATAAAAACCAAAGACAACTACTAGGTAATTGCGAAGGATTAGTTTATTTGAAAGTCCCAAAAGAAACGTTCAGTGTTAGTTAAAAGTAGAACATTAGAATCTTCGATCCAATATCAAATGAACGAAATTCTAACTTTATTGTATGTTACATTGTGAAAAAGGAGTTAGAACTAGTTCTAATTGAATTAATCACAATAAGAGCAATAATAGATCAAAATAATGTATTCATGAAGAGAAACTTAGTTATTTCCATTTTATTATTTTCACTTTGTACTCAAATATCATTTACACAATCTAATAATACGAGTAATGAATCAAATCTAGAAGATTTTTTTCTCTCAAAAATGCCATTACAATTGGATACGATTTTTTATCCTTTTTACATGGGTATTCAAATGATTGAAATAGATCATATTGGATTCTGGGACCGAAAAATTTTCTTTTTGGAACAAAGTCAACCACGGGCAATCCCCCACTCTGCATTTAATCCAATGCCTATTGGCAATGAATTTATTTTTAGAGATTCATCGGGTACAATTGTAAAAGCATTTAATTCAAAACAGACATTAACCGAATTAACCAACACATTCAAAAAAGTCCCTCTGCGAAAAAAGAACAATATTTTTGGCAATATAAGCACATCTCATAAAAATAGAATTCAAATGGGAGGTATTTGGTACCAAAGTCCACAAATCATGTTTAATTTTTCGGGTTTTTATAAAATTTCCAACGGCTATGCAGAACAACTACCATCTCAAGATCATTATCAAAAAAGTGGACAAACAAGTCATTTAAAATATGGTTTGATAGATTCTTTAGGAAATATAGTCGTTCCTGTAATATACGATGCGATTCTACCATATTACGATAATCTATTAGTTCAAAAAGATACAAAATGGGGAATTATTACATTTGATAACAAAATTGTTATATCTCCAAATTACGATAGTTATGAATTTGATTATTATAATCAATCGAATAACCGAGATGAACGGTTAAACCTGTTTTTTCTTACCTCTATTGGAACGGATGTTTACAATCCGAAATATAGATTTGACGCTCTCTTTCTCAGCAAAACAAATAAGCTTATTACACTAAATACGTACGATGAGGTTAAACACGAGAACTCATGGAATCCAATTAAAGACAAGGAAAAACGATTCATTCCTGTTACTAAAAATGGTAAAATAGGTATGTTGAATGAAAACTACGAAGAAATTGTCCCACCAAATTTTGAAATTTTTGAGTTCAATAGGTATACTAATACTTTATTTAGGGTATCAAGTGAAGGAAAATTTGGGTTTTGGGATATTAATTTAAAAGAGATAATTCCACTCGAATTTGATTATGCTGAGAGTTTTCAGGATGACTCCACTGCACTCGTCTTAAAAAATAAGATGTTTTATCGAATTGATTCGAAGAATAAAAAGGTTTCCAAAGGAAAGATTAACCCATCATGGAAAATCGGTTACCTAGATTTCATATTAGATAAAAACTTTCTTTCAGTTCAAACTAATGATTTCTTGGGGATTGTGGATACCTCTACCAACTCAATTATCTTACCCTTTGTCTATAACAAGCAATTAAAATCAAACGAGATTTCTTCTTTCTATGCCCGGAAAAGTAATCAATTTGAACAGCGGCAATTATTATTAGGTGATAAACCTGATATGATTGATGAAATTTTGTTTCTACAAAATAAAATTATCGTAAAAAATGCATATAACAAGTATGGAGTAATTGATACTACGTTTAATTTTTTGATTGATCCTTCCTATGAAAATTTAAAACCTATTTCCTCCAATCTCAACTACCTTATCTATGATAGAAATGGAAAGAGTGGCGCGATGGATTATACTGAAAAGAAGCTTTTAACAAAAAATTATGAAGAAATAAAATACGATGAACACTATGAACAAGAACGAGATATTTTCAAAGTCAAGCTAAATGGCAAATGGGGTGTTGTTGATTTTGAAAATACTATTTTAGTCCCTTTTGAATACGATTCAATAAAATTTTTAGGTCATTGGAATAGACCAAAAGAAAAATTATGGGTAGTGGAAAAGGACAAGAAGTTTGGCGTAATTGATGAAAAAAACGCTCTATTTATTCCATTTAAATACCATGGAATTTCACATCTTGCCGGAAATACACTTTGGGTTGAAAATGAAGAAAAAGTTCGTTACAAGGTTGTAATAGAGTAATATTTAATTCGTGAATTCACAAAAATTCAAGTAGAAAACACCTATTGGCACGAATTTTAAACTGAGCCCTTTGATAAAGAGTTTTTTAAATTAAAATTAAAAATTGAATGAATAAATTCAACCTTTTTATTGTTGTCATATCCATATCTCTGCAATTTGTCCTGACAGGATGTTCATCTATTTTTTCAGGTTCGTATGGAATAAAAAAAACAAAAAAACTAGATGAAAAGATAATCAATCGATATGCTAAGAAGTTTAACATACCTAACACGGATAATTATGAACTTGACACCGCATTCACTTCATTTCTCTTTATTCAGGACACAAGCATTTACACACAACAACAACTAAACAATCATTTTCAACCACTTCAAGCTCTATATTTTGATATATCTGGTTCTCTTAAATCATATCAAGTGAATTGCTATGCTGGAGGGTTTCCCAATTTAAATTGGAATCGACAAGGTATTTTTAATGAATTCATTCCAAAACAACAAGCACCAATAGATAGCTTGCTAACCTTAACTACGCAATTGAATTTTTTAAAACCACTTTCTAAATCATATTTAATTTCAACAGAAAGTTATGATTACGTAATAGTTGTTTATTGGAGTCGATTTATGGGGAGACAAAGCAAGCGATTCATTCGAATCATTCAGAAGAATATTCAACTTGAAAAAACAAAAAAGGTAAAAATAATTTATGCCAATAACGACAATATTTTTGCAAAATAACTAACTGATTTCCTGTTACTAAATTATGTTTTTAGATTATCTTTAGATTCATTTAATTTGAATGGCATAATATAGAAAATTGCTCGTTATCAAATCACTAATAGTAAACAAACAAATGAATCGAATAATACTAATATTTATTTCATTAGTGGTTAATTCATTAAATCTTTCATGCCAAACATTTGAATGTGCTCTTTACTACGAAAAATATTGTGAAAGCCTACATTCAGATACGTTAAACCTTCCAAATTACCTTGGAGGATTTGTTTATTTAGACAAGGATACTGGTTCTTCTAAAACTGTTATTCCTGATTGTATATATGACTTGGATGCTTTTTGTTTTGGTGTGAAAGAAGCTCTAGAATCAAATATCTTATCGATTAGGCTGATAGGCGATAATTCCCATGTTACTCCTTGCGAATATTACTCCTACGAAAAATATGGCGTAGCACTAATCATGACAGGTGACATCGTAACTGATCGAGGAATATTTGATGAAAATGCTGGATTTAATTATATAATGAAAAAACGAATCAAAGAAAAACTTGGTGATAAAGTCTACAATAGTATTGGCAAAGAGGAAAGTAGCTGGCTTAATTTTGATGAAATGCTGGTGAAAAATCTATATAGCGTAATAAAACTAGAGTCTAGTACTGATTCTACAATTTTGATAAAAATAGACGCGTTAGAACTGGCAAAAACAGAATTTGAACATCTTGACGGCGTGGTTTTTCATGATTCAAGGAAGGAAGAATTATATTCAATCAATGATCTTTTAAGAGGTATTGAATTAATGACCAAAAACAAAAGAGCCTTTTTAACTATTAATTTTGAAAATTATACCAACCCTAGGTTTTGTAAAAGTCATTTTAATTCAACTTGGAACGTACCAATATTCATTAAGGAATAAAAATTGGTGTTAAATTTGGAATTCGACTTATATATAAATGAATATGAAAAACGTCACCTCGCTGTTCTCAATTATTATTTTTTGCTTCTTCTTTATTAAGTTGAATGCTCAAAACAATCCTTCAAATACGAAAAATTTATACAATCCAACAGCAGATGCAAAAAAGGATATTTCAAATGTTATCGCTCAAGCAAAGAAAGAAAACAAACATGTTTTTCTTCAAATTGGAGGAAACTGGTGTGGCTGGTGCATCGCCTTTGATAAAAAGGTCAATGAAAACGAGGAATTGAAGAAAATCCTAAACGAAAATTACGTAGTTTATCACCTCAACTACAGCAAGGAAAATACAAATAGCGAAATTTTAAAGGAGCTTGCTTATCCACAAAGATTTGGTTTTCCAGTATTTGTTATTCTTGATGCCGATGGAAATCGTTTACATACGCAAAATAGTTCCTACCTCGAAGAAGGTAAAGGGCATAGCGCTGAAAAAGTGAAAGAATTTTTAGAAAGTTGGTCTGTAAAAACACTTGACCCTAATAATTACAAGGACTAAATTTTACTCTTTATACATCAAAATGAAGAACTTCTTACTTCTAACTTTTTGGATTGGATGCGTTTATTCAACTTATTCACAATCTGCAATCAAAACAACCATTGACTCTGAAAATTTTCGATTTGGAGGTTCTATGTCCGAAGAAATTTTCAATAATTTAACTGCAGAAGAACAGAAAGCTTATCTGATTGGGTTGGATTCACTTGGCTTACAAAAAGACTCTATTTCATGGGTTGATACAGATTTCATTCAAAAAATGTATTCAGAGGAAAATGCCTGTTCTCAAAAAAATCTTTGGATTGACACGAAAGATTTTAAACCTGAAATTGGTTATTTAATTGAAGGGAATACTATCCTACCTAAACCCAAATGCATGATCTTTTTTAAAAGAGAAGAAGGCATCTCTTATTATACTTTTCAAGTATACTATTAATGGATCCATTTATTTCAAATAGGTTCCACATGCAAAATAGCGCTTTTTCCAATACTCTGAACCGTTAATCTCAACAATGCTTATTCCTTTGGAGGAACTGGCATGAATCATTTTTATTTGATCTCCTTTGCGCGATAATATCATTCCAACATGTGATATTTTCGAATCATTTTTAAAAAAAACCAAATCTCCGCACTGTACATTTTCCAATTCTATTTTTGTTGATTTCTGGTATTGATCACCGGCAGTACGAGGAATAGAATAGCCTGCAGATTTTAAAACATGTTGCGTAAATCCACTACAATCAAATCCATCTGCAGTTGTACCGCCCCATTTATAAGGTACTCCCATATAATTGGATGCATAAGTCGCCAAATCAGTTCGAACTTTTGAAATACCTTTGACATCCTGCTTCCAAACTGCATCAGAGAGTTCAGCAACTTCAAATTCAGAAAAATCAAAATCTTTGAAAAATCCATTAACTAATGCAGAATATTTTGGAATATCATCCCTTATTTTGGATTGTTTAAGTTCCGTGATCCAATTATATAAGTCATTTTCTAATTCATAAAGCTCGTAGGAATGTGCAATCAGAAATTGTTTTCCAGTTTCTGTTTTTTTGATTTCATTTAATATAAGAAAAGACTTTTCTACGACTTCCGAATTTCGTTTGAACCAGTAGAGATTATTTGATCTCTGCAAACCAGATAATGCAAAATAATACTTGGGTGCAATAAGATGTTTGGTTTCCTCTTTTTGAACGAATTTATTAGCTTTACGATATACAATCGCATAATGACCTTGACTATACAACTGTTCCAATTTATCACCAATCGGATGCTGAGCCTCTAGAGTAAAACTTGAGAATAGCGTGAAGATTGCAAGGAATAAATTCAACGTATATTTCATACAAACAAATTTAATTGAGTCATTCCAAGATTTCGGAATACTCAGAATAATAAAGTGAACAATGCTACGTTGATTACTATGTTCGTTTTTCGTTGATAAATTAACGAGTCAATACTCATTTTCAAACCAAAAGAAGCGTAACTTTAACATTCAAATATTTCTATGGGAAAAGTAATAGCTATTGCGAATCAAAAAGGGGGAGTTGGTAAAACTACAACGACAATAAATCTTGCCGGATGTTTAGGTGTTCTTGAATATAAAACATTGATTATCGATGCTGACCCTCAGGCAAATGCGACTTCTGGTTTGGGTATTGACCCTAAAAATTCTAGAAATATTTATGAAAGTATTGTAAATAATGTAGATCCAAACGAACTAATTGTTGAAACAACTAATCCAAACCTATATATTATTCCTTCGAATATTGATTTAGTGGGAGCAGAATTGGAAATGATAAATTTGCCAAATCGCGAAAAAATGTTGCGTTCAGCACTTGAAAAAATTAAGGATGATTTTGACTTTATCTTAATTGATTGTTCACCATCATTGGGTTTAATTACCGTCAACGCAATTACAGCTGCAGATTCGGTAATGATACCGGTTCAATGCGAATTTTTTGCGCTTGAAGGATTGAGTAAATTGTTAAATACCATTAAAATTATTCAAGGTAGACTGAATCAAGATTTAGAAATTGAAGGAATATTGTTAACCATGTACGATACTCGTCTTCGTCTTGCAAATCAAGTAGTTGATGAGGTAAAAACGCATTTTCAAGAGTTGGTTTTTGATACAGTTATTCACCGCAATACAACCTTGAGCGAAGCATCAAGCTATGGCAATACCATTGTAATGCATGATGCTGCAAGTAAAGGGTCTGTGAATTATCTTAATTTTGCACGAGAAATTCTACAGAAAAACAATTTAACCAAAATTGGTAACGACGACAAAAAAATTGAAATAGATCATGAGCTCTAATGCTAAAAAAAGGCCCGCATTAGGTAAGGGTTTAAGCGCACTTCTTGAAAACTCAGATACGGACATAACAACCAAAACAAATCAATCCGGTCTTGTTGGTTCCATTTCAATGATTGCAGTTTCTGATATTGAAGCAAATCCTTTCAACCCTAGAACACATTTTGAAAAGGAAGCCCTATTGGAACTGGCTGAATCAATCAAAGAACACGGTATCATTCAACCATTGACTGTTCGCAAAATGGGTAGAGATAAATACCAACTCATTTCGGGTGAAAGACGTTTTAGAGCATGTCAAATAGCAAACATAAAAGATATTCCAGCCTATATTCGCATAGCAAATGACCAATCCATGTTGGAAATGGCACTTGTGGAAAATATTCAACGTGAAAATCTAAATGCGATTGAAATTGCTCTATCGTATGATCGACTTATTCAAGAATGTAATCTAACGCAAGAACAACTGAGTCAAAAATTATCAAAATCGAGATCGGCTGTCACAAATTTTTTGCGTCTATTGAAACTCCCTGCAGAAATTCAGCTTGGAGTTAGAGATGGAAAGATATCCATGGGACATGCCAGGGCTCTATTAAGTATTACAAATGAAGCAGAAATGCTCGAGAAGTACCGAATTACGTTAGAGGAAAATTTATCGGTTAGAGACGTTGAATACTTAGTTAAACCTCCTACAACGTCACCTGTATTTCAACCAGTTGAAAAAAAATCTCTTTCGAAACAGCAAGAGCAATTTAAAAGTTATTTAACTGAAAAACTTGCTTCTAAAGTTTCTATACAGAAAACACCAGAAGGCTCAGGAAAGATTATGTTATCTTTTACCTCAGAAGCCGACTTAAATCGCATTATTCAAATTTTAAAAAATCAATGATCAACTATTTATTGATTAGTTTGATTTTAAGCCTTTCGTTGATAAGTTTCTCTCAACAAAAAATACCATCTGATTCAATTAGAGATACATCTAACGTTCACTCTGTTAAAAAAGCTGTTATCTACTCTTCGTGCCTACCTGGTTTAGGCCAAATTTACAATCATCGTGCTATGCCAAAAGGAAAAAAGAAGGCATTCTGGAAAGTACCTCTGATTTATGCAGGACTTGGGACAACTTCATTTTTTCTTATTCAAAATCAACTAACACAAGCAAGTCTAAAAAATGAATACGGTAATCGGATTTCAGGAGGAACATTAAACCCAACATGGGAACTTTATGATAATCAAGCCTTAATAACACTTCAACGCCAATACCTAGACAATCGAGATCTTTCTATGTTGCTCTTTTTTGTAATGTATGGTCTTCAAGTAGCTGATGCCGGAGTGGAGGCACATTTTGTGAATTTTGATGTTTCCAACGATATCAGTTTGCGAATTAAACCTAAAATGTTTCAACAAGATGCCATTGGATTATCACTTCAATTGAAATTTCATTAAATTCGCAAATAATCGTATGAAAATCGCACTAGTCGGATATGGAAAAATGGGGCAAGCTATTGAAAAAATAGCTCTCGAACGTGGGCATGAAATAAGTTGTATTATTACTAGTTCAAATCCAATTGAAAATGTAGATTTTTCATCAACAGATGTGGCAATTGAGTTTACAAAACCCGAATTAGCCTTTAAGCATATCGTTCATTGTATCCATTCAGATGTGCCTGTTGTTGTAGGAACTACCGCTTGGCATGAAGAATTGGAAACAATAAAAGAAATCTGTCAAGATAAAAATGGTAGTTTATTATATGCATCAAATTTTAGTTTAGGTGTAAATATATTTTTTGAAATAAATAAGCGCTTGGCTGAACTTCTATCAGATCATCCTGAATACAAAGCGGAAGTAGAAGAAATTCATCATCTACAAAAATTGGATGCTCCCAGCGGCACTGCCATCGAAATTGCAAAAGGAATTGTATCCTACAACCAAAATTACAACGATTGGAAAACGGGGTTAAATGAAAAACCCGATGTTAGTTACGATGAACTACCAATCATTGCTAAACGAGAACCCGATGTACCGGGCACTCATACAATTAATTACACATCAGAGATTGATACTATTAGTATGACTCATCAAGCACACAACCGAAAAGGATTTGCTCTTGGTGCTGTCATTGCTGCAGAATGGATTGTCAATAAAAAAGGTGTTTTTACAATGTCAAACATATTAAATTCATAAAATGTCTTTTATCTATTTTTACGGACTTATATTACTTCATCCTTATCTTGCTTGTTGGTGGATGTCATTTCCAACAGCTGGTAGACAAAAATGGGAAGCGCTTGTTCCGGGCTATAACTATTTTGTAGCTTTTAAAATCACTTGTAATAAACCTTTTTGGTCCTTGCTAATGTTGGTGCCAGGGGTGCATTTGATTATGTTAGCTGTTCTAAATATCTCATACTTTAGAAAATTTGGTTATTTCTCTATTTCAGACACAATTCAAGGAATTCTTTTTCCATATTACCTAATGTATAAAATTGGTTCAAATGGAGATCCATGTGTTCCTGGTACAAATTGGGCTAGAGAAAAAGACAAAGCGGAAAGAGCGTGGAGTGATCACCTTATCTTGTTTTTGAGTCTTCCTGTTATTGCTCATGTATTAGTAACATTAATTGGACTATTTAAAAAGGAAAAAAGTGGAGACAAAACAATTGTAAAAGAATGGGGAGATTCCATCTGGTTTGCACTAATTGCAGCTGGAATTATAAGAACGTATGTCTTTGAACCTTTTCAAATTCCAACAGGTTCCATGGAGAAAACGCTTTTGGTAGGTGATTTTCTTTTTGTTAATAAATTGGCTTATGGATCAAAAGTTCCTGTTACTCCTCTCTCCTATCCACTTGTTCACAACACTGTTCCCTTGGTAAATATGAAATCGTATACAACCCTTGAAAAAGGTTCTTATTTCCGTTTGCCTGGTTTTGGAGATGTTAATAGAAACGATGTCGTTGTGTTCAATTATCCTTCAGGTGATACTGCTATATACGACCCAAGTAGTCCTGAAAGCAGTTTAATGGGGCACGATTATCACGGTATTTTAAACGATGAAGCGAAATACTATTGGACGCAGGATAATGCCTCTAAAATTGGAGATATAGCTCAAAAATTTAAATATCAATATGAATTTCAGGCTCGAGAAAAATTTATTGATTCATTTGGTCAAGATTTCAGAAAAGATTTCACAAACTGGAAAGGAATAGCGCGCAAAAACATGGCTGATGGGGTAACGTATTGTAGAGGCGGTGCATCCGGAAGTGAATTAAATTTCATAGAACATTACGGACTCGTACATAGACCTGTTGATAAGCGTGAAAACTACATTAAACGTTGTGTTGCTGTTCCAAAAGACTGGATTGAAATCAAAAAATCCGTTCTTTATGTCAACAACAAGCCAGCGTATATCGCTGATAATCAGTGCCTATTGTACTTTGTTGAAAAATCAACCGCAACTTTCCCTACTGCAGAGGAAATGTTTGATAAATACGGTCTTGAATACGAAAGAGGCGATTTCAAAGCCCCAGAAACTATGGATTTTTCTGATAAAATGGAATATTCATTGCAATACAATGTAGATCCAAACAAAGATTTTTATGCCTTTAATATTAGCCTTTCTGAAAAAAATAGAATATTAAAAGATTTTCCAAAGGCTAAATTTAATTTGGCTATTGCTAAAAAGTCAACCAGTAAAAACAATTTACAACTTGATAATTTACGTACCTTCCCGAACGATTTTGATGTTGACAATACAATCACGGATTTCCATCGCATTCAAATACCATACAAAGGGAAAGTTGTTGACTTCACAAAAGAAAATATTGCGTGGTATAGACGTATTATTACGGCTTATGAAGGTCATAAATTAGAAGAAAAAAAGGACGGTATATACATAGATGGGAAAAAGACATCGACATATACTGTTGAAATGAACTATTATTGGTTAATGGGAGACAATCGCTACAATTCAGCAGATTCAAGGATTTGGGGATTTGTTCCTGAAGATCATGTTGTAGGAAGAGCATCACTTGTTTGGTTTTCCAAAAGTCCATATTTAGGTGTTCGCTGGGAACGAATTTTCAAGTGGATTGAATAATGAACTTGTTTCCAACGAGTTATTTTCCTTCTATTTCATACTTCCGAACAATTAATAATTGTCAGGATCCTGCGATATCGGGAAATGAAACATATTTGAAACAATCCTTTAGAAATCGATGTGAAATTTTTACTGGAAATGGAATTCAAGCCTTATCCGTTCCTGTCATTAAGACAGAAGGATCGAAATCATTGACGAAAGATATTAAAATAGTACAATCTCAAAGTTGGAGAAAAGACCATTGGGGTGCTATAAAAAGTGCATATCAAAATTCTCCTTTTTTTGAGTTTTATGATGATGAAATTTTTCACCTAATTAACTCAAAACAAGAATTTTTAATTGATTTAAACTACGACATTTTAAACTTCATGTTAGAAGCTTTCGACCTTAAAAAAATTTACTACTCTGACGAAAAAATAAATCACGACCTCACTTTTGACTTCCTTGACAGAAAGCATAATTCAAAAGAATATATTCAAGTTTTTTCTGATAGATTTCCATTTCAATCAAATTTATCTATCTTGGATCTTATTTTCTGCGAAGGACCAATTGGAAGAAAGTTAATTTTAGATGAATAACCTATATCAACAAAAATGGAATTACTAAAAAAATTAGTATCAATTCAAGGTGTTTCAGGGGATGAAAGTACTGTTTCAAAATTCATCCAAAACTATTGTGAGGAAAATATGTCGGGATGGAAAAAGCAACCTAAAATCATCGTTGAACCACATTTACACGACTGCTTGATTTTGGTTTTCGGAGACCCTAAAACTGCTATTTACGCCCACATTGACACTATCGGATACACAGTTGGGTATTCCAATAACCTTATTCCAATTGGAAGCCCACGATACACAGATTCGATGATTTTAGTGGGTTCAGATTCTCATGGCGAAATTGAAACTGAAATAATGTTATTTGAACAGCCAGATGGAGATTTTGATTTAAAATGCATTTATGATCGACAAATCGATCCAGGTACACTTTTAAGTTTTAAGCCGAATTTTATTGAAACAGATCGCTATATACAATCACCCTATTTAGACAATCGACTAGGTGTTTTCGTTGCGCTAAAATTGGCCGAAACTATTGAAAATGGAGCCATTGTGTTCACCACGTATGAAGAACATGGTGGTAACTCGGTTGCCTATTGCGCCAATTATTTGTTTAATCATTATAACCTACATCAAGCGCTCATATGTGATATTACTTGGGTAACTGAAGGCGTTAAACACGAAGGTGGTGTAGCTATTTCTTTGCGTGATTCATTAATTCCTCGAAAAACATATTTAACCAGAATTGTTGAGATATGTAAAGAAAATAAAATTCCTTTTCAACTAGAGGTTGAGTCTGCCGGTGGAAGTGATGGAAGCATATTGCAAAAAAGCCATTTACCGGTTGATTGGTGCTTCATTGGCGCACCCGAAGATCATGTTCACACAATCAAGGAAACGGTCTACAAATCCGACATTTACAGTATGATTGAACTGTATTCACTACTTTTAAACTATTTATAGTATGATTAAAGCTGATACATTAGATCAATGTCAATTATATAAATACAATCTTGAGTTTTATCTAATTAACCGAGAAACTCCCGTATTTTTTAAAGATCAATTCCATATTTCAGAAATTGATTCTGATTATGTGTCTTGGTTGAACTTTCATGGATTAAATGATAGAGATAGTATTGAGATTCTTTGCAAAAATTTGGGAATTGAGAAGCTTAATATTGAAAATATCTATTTTCCATCACGACGTCCAAAAGTTGAAGAGTACTCAAATTACATGTTTTTTAGTATCAAATCTGCATTACCATCTAATCAAGTTGAAAATCTTTTAATTGAGGAAAATATTTCCTTCATTTTAAGTAAGGACTATCTTATTTCTTTCCAAGACCAATCCTCAGATCATTTTACAGATGTGCGAGATCGCATTGAAAAAGCACGCGGAAAGGTACGGTCTAAAAAGGCGGATTTTTTAATGTTTCGACTATTAGAATCTATAATTGACAATTATTTTGAAGTAATCGAGAATATTAGCGATAAGATTGCTGAACTTGACTCTATTGTATTGAAAAAAAGTCAAAGAAACATCTTGAAAGAAATTGAAATAGAAAAGAGGAAACTTATTGAACTGCGAAAAATAACACAACCAATGCGGGATATTACCTACCAATTGGAAATGAATGATACAAACTTTATCGACAGGAATAATAAACTTTATTTCAAAAATTTGAAGGACGCTTGTCTCACTGTATTGGATGAAATTGATGCGAATAAACAAATATTGGATGGCATGGCCAATTTGTACTACGCCTCACAGGGACAACGTATGAATGAGATTATGAAAGTCTTAACTATTGTAAGTTCTATTTTTATTCCACTCACGTTTATTGTTGGTGTTTATGGAATGAATTTTAAATATATGCCTGAATTGGAATACACGTATGGTTATTATACTGTCGTTGGTGTGATGTTTTTAATTGGAGTTTTTCTTTTAGCGTATTTTATTAGCAGAGGATGGCTTAAAAAAGATTTTTAATCATGCCTATAAATAAACGGTTTGCTCTTCGTAGCCCCTTCTAATTTCACTTGATACGAACTCCAACGAAGGTCTGCTCGATAATAATCAGTTGAAATTATCTGTGCATTACTTTTTAAAACAGAATGAAAATCCGTGTAATCATTTGCTCTTGATTGATGCGTACCTGCATCTGTTCGTGAGCGAACAATGTATTTATTAGACAATTCATTAATCTCTTTTTCTATTCCCAGTGATGAATTCCGAATAACAAATGCTGCATTTTTTTCTCCCGGTTCTGAATAAACAAACATCACTCGATCATCATTATTATCAATACTTCTCTTATATAAGTCATCCTTATTTCCTTGCAAAATAAAAATGATTTTCCCTGAACACTCACTAAGTAAGGGCCAACCAATTTTCGATAATCGTTCATCTATTGACGTAAAATCAGACCTCAAATCGCCTGGTATGAGTAACTTATGTCTACCAAATACTGATTTTATCTCATCGTCCAATTTCTGGTAAGCTAAACTATCGAATAAAATAGCCTTTTTGAAACCAATGAACCTTAAAAATCGAGATTCATCTGCAGCTGTAGATCCTTTGGCTTCTACATTAATAAAAATAGGTGAATGATTGGGATTCAAATCTGTCCAACTTTTTATTGCACGCAAGGACTCTACAAAAGTCAAATAATTCGTTTCAAAATCAATATCAGGAATATGTAAAACCTTAAACCCAGGCTTTGTGATAGACTTATTTTTCACCTTAACCTTCTCTCCATATAAATATCGATTAATTTTTCTTTTTCGATAAAGTTTTCCCCTAGGATCATAATAAACATCTAATTCAAAGCCTCGCACATGATAATTCTCTAGCTGTTCTTCCAACGTTTCATGACCATAATCTAACTGAATAGGATCATTTTCCTTTCCGAGTTGCTTTTTGAATCTGCCTAAAAATCGAAGGACTTTTTTATTCGGCAACTTTTTATAAGAATTATGTGATGCTAAAATTCGGATATCATTCAGTCTAATATCTTCCGTTTGGGAATTCCCAAATAAGACAAAAAACAAGCTGAAAAGAAAAAAAACACCTTTAGTTTTCATTTGGATTTTTAGGAAATTTTGACATTATTTGGTAGCGTTTCCCTTGTTTTTCCATACAATATTTCCAAAAATCTTCCCTGTCAGTTTCAATAATTTCACTACTTGTTACATTATTCACTACCATCCACGAATTTTCTTTAAGTTCCTCTATTAATTGAGTATACCCCCAACCAGAATAGCCAAGAAAAAATCGCACTTTTTTATGATTATCTGTATTTGCTTCCAAAAGCGTTTGAATTTGGCTGTAATTTCCTCCAAAATACAAATCATCCATAATTTCTATTGATTCATCTACCTGATCACCAAATTGATGAATGTAGAATAAATGTTCTGTTTCCGCAGGTCCACCAACACTGATTTTTGCATTTTTAACAGGAAATGTAGAATCAATAGTGGCTAAATCAACATCTAAATAATTTGTAAGAACAAAACCAAATGAACCTTCATTTGAAAAATCGCATAGAATAACAACGGATCTTGTAAAATAGTTATCGTTTAAAAAAGGATCAGCTATTAATATACTTCCTTTCTTAGGAAATCTATTATTTTTAAATGCCAAATCAACCATTGTGAATTTTATTTGTCAATTCAGCAACGATTATACCAGTGGCAACTGCTGCATTCAATGACTCTGCATTTCCGAACGACGGTATAGTTACCTTATCTTGAATAAGTCCTATAACCTCATGAGAAATCCCTTTTCCTTCATTACCAATAATTAATACTGAATTTGCTTGTGTGGCATAATTAAAAATTGTTGTTCCATCTAATAAGGCACCAACAATTCTTCTATCTGTTTTGGATAACCAGTCTTTCAAATCTACATATTCAACGCGCACACGGAAAACTGAGCCCATACTGGCTTGAATTACTTTTTGATTAAATACATCAACACTATTTTTAGATGCTAAAACGGTGTGGATACCAAACCAATCAGCTGTTCTGATAATTGTCCCAAAATTTCCAGGATCTTGGATATCATCACATGCCAAAAGTAAATTATCTTTTATTACATCTGAATTATAAAAGGATGAATCAACTATAGCGAGTGAATTTTGAGGAGATTTTTGTGAAGAAATCTTAACTAATTCAGCACTTGAAATTTCGGAAACACTAAATTTGGCTAAATCATGGGGTAGCAATTTTGTTTCGGGAGTAACAAAAATTTGCAGAATTTTTCCAGGTATTGAAGTAATAGCTTCGTAAACTAACTTATCCCCCTCAACAACAAATCTATCTTGAAGTTGACGAAATTTATGCATTTTTAATTTTGCTATATCCTTGAGTAATTGTTTAGATGCACCCATGAAAGCGTATTATTCTTATTTTTGTTATTAATTATGTTTGTGAAGCGTAAACTTACCTATTTTTATTTGATTCTTGCCATACTTTTTGCAAGTTGTAATGTTTCGAAAAATGTGCCAAAAGGTAAGTATTTACTAAAACGAAATAAATTAACCTTAAATTACTCGACACAAGACACTACTCAAGGCTCTTCCATTTCACTTGACCTTTCAAGTTTGATTAAAGAAACAAACATCACCAAGGAAGAGTTAACTATCTTACTTAGACCACAACCTAATTATCGGACGATTGGAATTCGAGCGAAACTGCGTGTTTATAATCTAATTGATTCAGCCGTTGTTGCAAAAAACAGAGCGAAAAAGATTAAAAAAATCGAGCTTAAAAATATAAAACGTAAAGAAAAACAAGCTTTGATTAATGAAAAGCGGCTGCAAAAAGCAATAGAAAAAGGCTATGAATACTACACTGAAAAAATCATTGACACACTTGTCCCAAAATTAGGTGTCAAAGAATGGCTAAAGTATAAATACGGCGAGAAACCAATCGTTTTTGATAGTGTATTAATGAAAAAATCTAATGAACAAGTAAAAAACTATTTAAAAAAGAAAGGTTATTATTTTTCATCCGTTCAAAGTACCGTTAAATATAAAAAGGAAGCTAGTGTTTCATACACCGTTTATACGGGTCCACTTTTTAAAATTGATTCCATCTATTTTGATTTCAAAAATAAAAATTACACGTCAGAGCTTAACGAGTTTATTAAAAGTTATATCAAAAAGGAAAAAGAACATCCATTAATTGGTAAGCCTTTTGATAGTTTTTATTTAGACGAGCTACGAAGTAGAATTGCAAAAAGAATGCGCGATAATGGTTATTATGGATTTACTAGCTCAAGTGTAAGCTACAAGGCAGATACTAACCTTAGAAACAACAGCGTTACTCTTGGAATTAAAATTTCCGACCGAATAATTTCAAAAGAAGACGGTAATATTGTTTCATCTGAATACAGAGTTTATCGGGTTCGAAATGTATTTTATCACTTGTGTGACACTACTAAATTTCGCGATTTTTCAAAAGAAATTGCTAATCGCGGGCTTCAACTAAACGATCCGATTTTATCTCAGTTTGTAAATACGATAGACACAATACGTTATAATAAAATACCATACACTAAATCAGAGAAAAAAAAGAATAAGATAAAGGAACAAGGAAAGGTGCTTAATCCTTTTCGCGATGTTATTGTTACGTATAATGGGAAAAAACCACCTATACGCCCTAGTTATCTTGAACTTCAAAATTACTTGGAAAAAACAAACTATTATAAAGACTATTATTTGGACAGGTCGTATAAGAGTCTTCTGCAACTCGGTTTATTTAGTTCAATAAAACCTCATTTCGTTGAGATTCAAAATAAAAACCAAATCGATGTTCACTACTACCTTGTTCCTGCTGAAAAACAACTAGTAAGATTTGAACCGCGATTTAAAAACTCAAATGGGTTTTTAGGACTTTCAGCTTCAGTAAATTACACGAATAAAAACTTGTTTAGGGGTGGTCAAAAGTTAACTCTTTCATTCGGTGGTGGATTTGAATCTCAACCCCCCGTTTTTGACCGAACAGAAAGCGGAGAAAAAATTCAAACCTCGAATAGAAGCTTTAACACATTTGAAATTGGACCATCGTTAAAATTAGAAATACCAGGACTCTTCCCGGTTCCGGTCACTAAATTATCCAAGCGGCAAAAGCCACAAACCATGATCAACTTGGCATATAATTTTCAAAAGCGAGATATCTTCGACAGAGAAATATTTCAATTAAACTATTCATGGCAATTCATCGAGGATAAATGGCAACTTTTTCAATTTGGTTTACCCTTGGCTTCTTCGATAAAATACGTTCTATTTAATCCAAGTGATGATTTCAGTTCGAAAATAAACCAATTAAATGACCCATTCTTAAAAAACACATATTCAAATCAATTTATCTGGCAAGATTTCCGCTTGTTTTATGAATTAAATAACATGAAACGAGATGAGTCAAAACGAAAAATTCAGGACAACATCTATTTCAGTTCCGCACTAGATTTAGCGGGTAATACACCATGGTTTTTTAGAGGAAATCAAGAGATGAATTCCCAAAATCAATATCAAATTTTCGGACTTGGATATTCTCAATTTGTAAGATTGGATAATGATTTTATTTATTCAACAAAAATCAATGTAAAAAGCAGTTTGCATGCTCGACTTCAAGCAGGTTATGGATTACCTTATGGGAATTCATCCACATCATTACCCTATGATTACAGTTTCTTTGCCGGAGGAGCCAATGATAATCGTGGTTGGAAAGCTCGAAGCCTCGGTCCAGGTGTATATAAGTATTACTTGGACACAAATAGAACAATTACCCAAGTTGCTGATATTCGTTTGGGAATGTCCGTTGAATATCGATTTAATATCACAAAAACATTTAAGTCATGTTTATTTGTTGATGCTGGAAATATATGGACGAATAAGACTGATCCTAAACGTGAGGGAGGAGAGTTTACAAGTGATTTTTATAAACAAATCGCATTTGCAGCCGGAACAGGTGTAAGAATAGATCTTAGCTTTTTTATCGTTCGTTTTGATATTGGATTTCCAATTTATAATCCTGTTTTTCCTAGTGGCTCACAGTGGTTTTTTCAACCAAGTACCAATTATGTTAATGAAGGATTACAAAAGTTCATTGGACCAGAACCAGTGGGAGGATATACAGAAGCTCAACGAACACAAGTCCTTAACATATTACCCAAGAGATTTACGCCGGCAATTCACTTTGGACTTGGATTTCCGTTTTAATATTAACGATTGTTTAATGTGATATAGTTTGAAGATATACCGTCTTTAAATTGATACATTTGAATCTCAGAAGGGGTAATTTCTAAATAAGTTTGTTCAAATAACCATTCTCCCAAATTTATATATCTGGCATTCTTATCAAGTGAAATATCCAAAGGAAGATGTCGATGTCCAAAAATAAAATAATCAACAGATTCCTTTTTTAAATAGTCCTGACAATAATGAAAAAGTCTTTCATCCGAAACATTATTAAAAACAAAATCTTCGCTTCCTGTTGCTGCGCGACTTTTTCGAGAGGATAAACTTGCAAGTCCTATTCCAAAATTAGGATGTATACGGGCGAAAAACCATTGACAGACCTTATTTCTAAAAATTCGTTTCAAGAATTTATATTTGTAATCACCAGGCCCTAGTCCATCTCCATGACCAATCAAATATTTCTTACCAAAAAACTCTCTTTGAATCGTATGATCGTGCAATTCTATTCCTAATTCTTGTGGCAGATAATCAAAAATCCACATGTCGTGATTTCCTTTGAACAAATGAACTTTTATACCTGAATCTGTTAATTCAGCAATCTTTCCTTGCAAACGGACAAACCCTTTTGGAATCGCATGCTTGTATTCAAACCAAAAATCAAAAACATCACCCACCAAGAATATCTCAGAGGCCTTGTTTTTAATTGAATCCAACCACGAAACAATTTGTTTTTCACGCTCTAGACTTTTTTCATAAGTAGGTGATCCCAAATGAAAATCAGAGGCGAAATAGATATTTTTATCCAATCCCAACTTAGAAACCAAAGATTTTTTGAAGTTCAGCCTCCAATGCTTGACCTCGTAAATTAGTATTAATAATTTTTCCTTCCTTATCAATTAAAATCGTTAGAGGAATGCTACTAACACCGTAAATTCGTCCTACTTTACTTTGCCAACCTCCTAAATCTGAAACGTGATTTGGCCAAACCAAACCATCTTTTTGTATCGCCTCAAGCCATTTTGCTTTATCACTGTCCAATGATACACTCATTACTGTAAATCCTGAATCTTTGTATTTCGCATAAGTCTTGACCACATTTGGATTTTCTTTTCTGCATGGACCGCACCAAGACGCCCAAAAGTCTATTAAAACAACATTACCTTTTAGGTCTGATAACTTCATTTTTGTTTTACCATCCGTGTTTAACTCTTCAAAATCTGGAGCAACTTTTCCTTTCGCCAATGGGTTGTCATCTATCATTTTCTTTTTGTACTTCAAATACTTTTCTTGTTCTATTTTTACCAATGAACTTTCTGAAAAAGAATTAATTACTTGAGAAACAACCAACTGATAATTCTCAAAATCTTTATCTGGATCAAACATTTTTATCATTGGATAAAGCGATGCAGAATTTTGATTCAATTGGACGTAATTCTGTTTAAATTGCTGAAAATCCATGTATCTCGGGGTGATTTCGTTCGATAATTCTTGTTGCTTTGACGGATTTTTTTTGAGCTCATTATTTGCTGAATCTAAAACTCTATTCCATGCATTTTCAGCGCGTTGAAATTCCATTAATTGTTGAGATTCATCGGAATTTATGATATTGCAAAATTTATCTAATTTATTTCCGTCACCATAAATTTTTATTTCTGAATTGTTACGTAAAACCAATGGAACCAACTGGTTATTCAATTTTACATGATAATAATCCGGTGAATTAAGTTTACCCTTGAAAGAAAAAGAACCGTCAGATTTTAAAGGCGATTTCATAATATTCTGAAAGGCTCCGTTGGGTAAAATCTGAATAAGTTCAATTTCCTTAAACTGTGTATTGACAATTTGACCAGTTATCGAAATCGAAATTTCCGATTGAGCGAAATAGGCACATTTTGCAAAAACAACAAGTAGAATTAAAATATATGTTTTTTTCATTTTTCAAAAAGTTTTTTGAGTTTATTCTCTAGGGCAATACCACGCAAACCTCTTGCAATTATCTTGCCTTCTTTGCTAACCAAAACAGTTTGTGGAATGGAATTAAATTGATACAATTGCGTGAGAGGAGTTTTCCACCCTTGAAGATCGCTACCATGATTTGGCCACAGCAACCCGTCTTTTTTTATGGCCTCTTTCCATTTATCTGCATTGTCGTCCAATGAAACAGAAAAAACAGTGAATCCATTAGATTTATACGTATTGTACAAACGAACCACATTTGGATTTTCTTGTCTACATGGTCCGCACCACGATGCCCAAAAATCGATCAACACGACTTGTCCTTTCAGCGATGAAAGTTTAATATCATTTCCCTCAGGTGTTTTAACAGTAAAATCTGGGGCATCTAATTTGCCCTCTTTCATTAGTTTTTCCTCATTATAAATTTGTTCAATTTGGGCCGTTTGTTGCTCAATCATTTGAACACGTGGAGCATCTGGAAATTTATTTTTCAAAAATGCAACGACTTGTTGCATTAATCCAAGATTAGAACTATCCCAATCATCCATAGATTGAACGGGGGCTAAAAAGGAAAATAAGACCAAATTATATTCCGAATTAACATTGCCTTTAACTAAATTAACAACATTTGAATCTAACTCAGCCATCAATTTACTCAAAAACAATTGTGATTCTTCGCGTGTTGCTGTTGGCCTTTCTTTTCGATATTGATCTTGTTGTAACAAAAAATCGTTTTTAAATTTCGTGAAAGAATTTGCTTGTTTTGCCCATGAAACTCCGCTAATTTGTGGATTCAGATCAAATTCTTTATAGCTTGTGTTCAATTTAATTTTATCATTGGGTGCTACAACTAATTCGAGGATTTTTTGCTCATTCTCCAGAAATAATTGATATGCGTCAAAAAAATCTACATGACCATTTAGTGAAAAACTCCCTTTTCCGTCGACAATGGTTTTTGCAATTTCCTTTTGTTGTCCATCGGGATTTGTACTGACTAAAATTATCTTTTTTCCAGAGGCACCTTTAACAGTTCCGGAAATTTCAAAATTATTAGCTTTTGATTCTTCTTCATCTGTACCCTCTGAACACGAAGAAAAAATAATTGAGGAAAAAATCAGCAGAACTAACGGTAATACAAACTTCATGACTCTAATTTATTACGCAATAATGCATTTGCACTTTTTGGATCGGCTTTACCTTTGGAAACTTTCATGAGTTGCCCCATAAAAAATCCAGTTAATTGTTTTTCTCCGTTTCTATATCGCTCTACTTCATTGGGATTTGAATCAATTACCTCTTGTATGTAGGCTAAGATCGTTCCTTCATCTGAATCTTGAATAAGATTTAGCTTTTCAGCGATGGCTAAAGGCATATCACTTGGATTCTTAATTAATTCTGGAAAAATACGTTGAGAAGCAATGGAAAAAGAAACTTTACCATCATCAATTAAACGTATTAATTGGGCGATTTTTTCAGGTTGAACTGGAAAATCTTCAACCTCTACCCCATTTTCATTCAGATACGATTTTACGTCACCCATTACCCAATTTGCCGCAGCTTTGTAATTGGTGGTGAAACTAACAACAGCCTCATAGAACAAAGCAATGGACTTATTATCCGTAAGGTTGTACGCATCGTAATCTGTCAATCCATAATTTATGGTATACTTTTGAAATAATTCACGAGGGAGCGCTGGCATTTCGTTTCTAACAGCAGCAATCTGATTTTCGGTTACCAAAAGAGGTTGTAAATCTGGTTCTGGAAAATACCTGTAATCGTTTGCTGCCTCTTTCGTACGCATTGAAATTGTTATTCCTTTTAATGCATCAAAACTTCTTGTTTCTTGTACCAAAGGCTCTCCACTTTCAATTGCCTGAATTTGTCTACTAATTTCAAACTCAATGGCGCGTTGTACATTACGAATTGAGTTCATATTTTTTACCTCAACCTTCGTTCCGAATTCTTCAGCTCCCTTCAATCGAACAGATACATTGGCATCGCAGCGCAAAGAACCTTCCTCCATATTTCCATCACAAATATCGAGGTATCGAACCAATTTTCGCACTTCAATCAAATAGGCATAAGCTTCTTGTGATGAACGAATATCCGGTTCGGAAACAATCTCTAACAAGGGAACTCCTGCCCTATTCAAATCCACTAAAGTATCATATACATCTACGTCATGAATACTTTTCCCAGCGTCTTCCTCCATGTGGATTCTCGTCAAACCAATGGATTTTTCTTCACCCGTTTCTGTTTTAATTACAATTTGACCACCAATACAAATAGGTGTTTTATCTTGAGTGATTTGATACCCTTTTGGTAGATCGGGATAAAAATAGTTCTTACGCGCAAAATATTGATTTTCTGCAATTTGACTTCCACAAGCCAACCCCAATTTAATGGCAAACTCAATTGTTTTCTTGTTCATTTTTGGTAAAGTACCTGGATGACCTAGGGAAATTACACTAACATTTGAATTTGGCGTTGCTCCATATTCGTTTATATCATTTGAATATGCTTTTGAGCGTGTTAGCATTTGGGCATGAACCTCAAGTCCCACTACTACCTCATATTTGTCGCGAAGTGCTTGATCCATATTAAATTCTAGAAATAAGTTCGCGCATTATCAACGTCATCTTTGGTTCTTGTCTACTCGCAACTTCAATTACATCTTGAACGCTTACTTTCTGGATTTTACCAGGTACGCCAAGATCTGTTATAATCGATATGGCAAAACATGGAATTTCCATATGTCTAGCTACAATTACTTCAGGAACGGTTGACATACCAACTGCATCAGCTCCAATATTTCGAACATAACGATATTCTGCAGGAGTTTCCAAAGTTGGCCCTGTTAATCCCGCATAAGTTCCAACTGAAACTTTAATATTATTTTCATTCGCAATGTTCTTCGCGAGATCTATCATCGCTGGGTCATACGCATCGCTCATATCAGGAAAACGCGGACCTAACTCATCGATATTTTTTCCAATAAGTGGATTACCTGGAAAAAGATTAATGTGATCGTCTTGAATCATAATTTCTCCAACTTCAAAATCGGGGTTTACTCCGCCGGATGCATTTGACACAAACAAACGCTCTATTCCGAGCAGTTTCATAACACGTACTGGAAAAGTTACTTGCTGCAAAGAATACCCTTCGTAATAATGAAATCGCCCCTGCATGGCAACGACTTTTTTCCCTCCTAATTCACCGAAAATCAACTTACCAGAATGACTTTCTACCGTTGACACCGGAAAATTTGGAATGTCCTCATACGAAATCGTATCAATCACATTAATTTCTTTAACCAAACCTCCCAAACCAGTACCTAGTATAATACCAATCGAAGGTTGAACGGTTGTTTTTGACTGAATAAAAGCAGCAGATTCCTTAATTTTTTCCAACATAATCAAATATTAATTTATTAAACTCAATTTCATTTTCAATTTCAATAGTAATGGGCAACACATACCATGGGTAGTTCACCAATCCCCATTTTTCAGTTTTATCTCTCAAACGCATAAAATCTTTTTGGGTGGTTACGATTGCTGTTTCAATTGTTACAAAGGTATCAAATTTTCGATGAATTTTAGCGATTTCCTCTTGAGTAAATTCATGGTGGTCAGCGAAAATAAAAGGTTCAACCTTATAGGAAGCTGCAAGATTTTCAATCATACCTGTAGGATTTGCAATTCCCGAAACAACTATGACGTTTTTAATGATAGTCACCTCAAAAGTAAAATTAATCCAATCTCCATAAACTACTCTGGAAAAAAAAACTGGTTTATTGTATTTCTCGAGGCTATCTTTAAACATTTTTTTATCATGTGTAGAAAGTTCGTTCGGGCATTTTGTAATGAGAATAACATTGGCTCTTTTGGCTCCATTTCTGCACTCGCGCAACGTACCCATTGGAAGAATAACATCTCGAAAAAAAGGTTTTTGATAGGTGGATAGTAAAATTGAAAAACCTGGTTTTATTTTTCGATGTTGAAATGAATCATCCAATAATACGAGTTCAGTCTGCGGGAAAGCGTTTACGATTTTTTCCACACCTATATTTCTATCTTCACAGACGGCTACAGGAATTTTGTCGCCAATTATTGTTTTAAATAGTAAAGGTTCATCACCAACTTCTGATGATAAGCAATTTTGTTCAACCCATTTAAATCCTTTTGTTTTTCTTCCGTAACCTCTACTTAAAATAGCCAAATTAATTTTATCACTCACCAGTTTTGTTATGTACATTGTAACCGGTGATTTACCCGTACCTCCCATAGACAAGTTTCCTATAGAAATAACTTTTTTGGCGTGCGTTTTTGATTTCAAAATTGAAAAATCAAAAAATAAATTTCGAATCCCGATGATTAATCCATAGAGGAATGAAAAAGGAAATAAGAGAAACTTCAAAACAGACACTACACAAATTTAGCAACATTAACAGAATTCATGTTTGAAATCGCTTGATTTTGTTTAAAACTTGTAATAATTTGAGAGACATTCATTCAGTAAAATTTGATTACATTTTAGAACTTTGTACTATGAATAAACTTTTGGTCGTTATTTTTTTATCTTTTTGCGCCAAAACGTCGATTTTTTCTCAATGTCCCTCCGGAGAAGCCTTGCTAGAAATCAACATGGTTCCTGATTTTTTTGCAGATGAAATTTCTTGGAAAATTCTAGTTAACAATACTGAAATATTAGCAGGAACGAGCAATAGCGATCAAGTTTGCGTGGATACTACACAATGCATAATTGTAGTTGTAAATGATTCCGGTGATGATGGAATTTGTTGTGCTTATGGTAATGGTTATTTTGAAGTTTTTTTGGATAAAATAAAAATTGGAAATGGTTCAACCTTTGGAAGTGTTGATAGTACTTTTTTTAATTGCCCTATTCCTGGTGAAGTTATTGAAGATGATGGTGTTACAATTCCTTCGGCATTTAGTCCAAATAATTTTGGTGCAGAAATAAATAATACATTCTCTATTCTTGTTGATGAAACTGTTTCTTACATAGATTTTTTCATTTATGATAGATGGGGTGAACTCATCTTTGAAAGTGATAACCTTTATTTTTCATGGGATGGAACATACAAAGGCGACAATTGTATGCCTGGTATTTATGCTTACCAAATGGTTGTTATTTACAATGATGGATTAAAAAAAATTAAAACAGGAAACATTACTTTATTTCGCTGATTTTATTTACAAAAAAAGAGGTCACCAAAGCGACCTCTTTCCATTTAAACAAACAACAACAAACAAATTCCTGAGTGTCAATAAAGCTATTTCAGGAATACTTTTGTGCCCTTAGGCAAATGTTGATCGGCTATGAACGTGTTGTTTTTTTTCACAAGAGATTTCAAGCGAATTCCCTTTTCCTGTGAAATTTCTCGTAATGTCTTCTTCCCATCAAGAATTATAAATTTCTCCTTTTTTGATTTTCGAACCTTTTGCTGTATGTATATTTTCTCACCAGGAACTAAAAATTCTTTATCCGAATGAAAATCATTGTATTTCCTTAAAACTGTCATAGAAATCCTTAGTTCCTCTGATATTTTAAAGAATGTGTCACCTTTTTTTACTAAAATATAGTTTGTGCCATTGGAATTTGTATAAAACGTATGTTTTACAAAACTTTTCTGAATATCGGCGGCGAAAATTGTTTCTGTACTGAGTTGTTGCTTATCAAGTTCAAATAATTTCTCTTCTTCAATCAACTTAATTAAACTTTCAGCATAGCTCGGATTGGTTGCATACCCTGCCTCTTTCAAACCCCTTGCCCAACTCTTATAATCAGTAGACTTGTAGGTAAATAAAAATTCATAGCGTTTGTACTTTTTCAAGAAATCACTGTGGTCTTGATAGGAGTCTTTTGCATCATTGTAAACTCTGAAACATTCATTTTTTATATCGTCATCCACATACATTTTATCCCCTTCCCATCCATGACATTTGATGCCAAAATGATTTTTCCCTTCTCGTGCTAATTTTGAGTTTCCACTACCCGATTCCAAAATACCTTGTGCCATTGTGATGCTGGCTGGAATACCAGTTAAATTCATTTGTTCAATTGCAACAAATTTCCAGGATGCTATATATTCAGAACGAGATATCAAATGCTCCTCTGCAAAAGAAAATTGTGCGTAAAAAACAAATAAAATGAAAATTCTCTTCATAAATAGTCTGACACTTAATTACGGAGAAGCTGCTTCTTTTGTTACACATATCAAGCAACTATTTTTAATGATTGTGCTTACGAAATCGAAAAACAAGGTGGATTTCAAATGAATTTTGTACTTTTGAAACCTCAGAAAAACCACGTATGACACCAAAGTTTAATTCGTTAAAAATCAAAGATATTCGAAGAGAAACGGACGATTGTGTTTCAATTGCATTCGATATTCCGAACACGCTAAATCAAGATTACACATTCAAATCAGGTCAATATTTAACCCTTCGCACCCTAATCAATAATGAAGATGTAAGACGCTCTTATTCCTTGTGCTCTGCTCCATTTGAAAATGAATGGAGAGTTGCAGTAAAACAAGTTGAAAACGGGATTTTTTCTACATATGCTAATAATGAGTTGAAAATTGGAGATGAATTACAAGTAATGACCCCAATGGGGAATTTTTTACTTAATCCAGATACATCAGCCAAAAAATCCTATGTACTATTCGCTGCGGGAAGTGGTGTTACCCCTATTCTATCCATTGCCAAAACAGTTTTAAAGGAAGAACCTGAAAGTGATGTTACCTTATTTTATGGAAATAAAGGGTTTTCAAGTATTATTTTCAGAGAGGAATTAGAAGCTTTGAAAAGTTTACATCTTTCTAACTTCCGTGTTATTCATGTTCTGTCAAGAGAAAGTTTAGGGAATAAAATACAAAAAGGAAGAATTGATTCCGAGAAATGCGCCGACCTATACGATGCATTTCTAAAAAACCAATCCATAGATGCTGTATATATCTGTGGACCAGAAAGCATGATTTTAGATGTAGAAAAAACATTGATCTCTAAAGGTGTAGTCAAGGGAAATATTCATTTTGAATTGTTTACTAGTTCTGGCAGTGCAAAAAACAACGTAAAAGCAGAAACAAATGAACCTTCCTTTGATTCTCGTGTTTCTATAATCCTGGACGGTGACACGATTGATTTTAACATGTCATCACAAGGAAAAAGTATTTTAGATGCGGGTTTTGACGCTGGTGCTGATTTGCCATTTGCATGTAAAGGAGGTGTTTGTTGCACATGCAAAGCAAAGGTAATAGAAGGTAGTGCATCCATGGATGTTAACTATGCTTTAGACAAAGAGGAAGTAGAACGAGGATATATATTAACCTGCCAAGCACATCCAACGAGTGATAAATTGGTAGTTTCATTTGACGATTAATTATGGGATTATTTGATATTTTTAAAAAAAGTTCGACACCAAAATCACACAAGGGTTTTCACGAGGTGAAAATTGCTAATAAGGTTGTTTTGTCAGAAGATTCAGTGAAAATCATATTTGATATTCCAGAAAATTTAAAATCAGAATTTGAATTTATTCCAGGTCAGTACCTTAATTTGAATCTCGTAATTGATAATTCAGAAGTAAGACGATCCTATTCTATTTGCTCTGGTAAAAATGAACCTCTTGCTATTGGAGTAAAAGCAATCCAAAATGGAAAGGCTTCCAATTACTTGGTTCATTCACTTAAAATTGGAGATGCTATTCAACTGAGTAAGCCAGAAGGAAATTTCGGCATCAAAAATTCTGACTCAAACATTGTTGCTTTCGCAGCCGGAAGTGGAATAACACCCATTTTATCTATTGCAAAATCAGTAGAAGGCACCACTAAAAAATTAACACTCTTATACGGAAGTCGAAGTTTTTCAGAAATTCTTTTCAGGGAGGAATTAGGTAAATTAACAAATACAAATTCAATACATTTCTTGAGTCAAAAAGAACATGAGGGTTGTAAAACGGGAAGAATTGACGAAAAGAATCTGCGTGATGAAATTAAATCTAATCTTGACCTTTTAAAAGCAGATTCCTTCCTGATTTGTGGGCCGGAAGCTATGATTCAAACGGTTGAAGATAATTTGAAATTCTTCGGTGTTTCAAGTGATAAAATTCGCTATGAACTTTTTACTACCCCCGTTCTTTTAGCTTCGCAACAAACAGAAACATCGCATTCAGATTTCTCTGGTGAGAGCTCTGTGAAAGTTATTTTAGATGGAGAAACGGCTGAGTTTAAGTTAAAAACAGATGGCGACACCTTTTTACAAGCTTCCGAAAATGAAGGACTAGATGTTCCTTTTTCTTGCCGAGGGGGCGTTTGTTGTTCTTGCAAAGCAAAGGTATTAGAAGGTTCAGCTTCTATGAAATTGAATTATTCACTTACAGATGAAGAGGTTAAGAATGGGTATATCTTAACATGTCAGGCGCATCCAACAAGTGAAAACGTTACAATTACCTTCGATGTCTAAAACAATTGTAGTTGTTGGAGCAAGCCGAGGAATTGGCTTTGAAATCGTGAAACAATTTGCTGAAGTTGGGAATACCGTTTTTGCCTTGTCGCGAGATTTTGAAAAAATGAAAAAAGCTTTCGAAGGCTACTCTAATGTTACTTCACTTGCTTTTGATTTATCCCATGAGGTAAGCGAACAAGTACAGGTACTTTCTGAAAAAATAGGAGCAATTGACATCCTCATCAACAATGCAGGTTACTTGGTGAATAAACCATTTGAAACCATTTCCCACGAAGATTTTCAGTTATCGTATCAAATAAACGTTATTGGAGTAATGGAAACGGTTCAAGGGTTTTTACCTTCGTTTCATCCAGATGCTCATATTTTAAATATCAGTTCCATGGGAGGATTTCAAGGCTCGGTAAAATTTGCTGGATTGAGCGCCTACTCCACTTCCAAAGCGGCATTGTGTAGTTTTACAGAACTTTTTTCAGAAGAATACAAAGAAACTAACCTTTCCATGAATTGTTTATGCTTAGGTGCGGTTCAAACAGAAATGTTACAAGAAGCATTCCCCGGTTATGAGGCACCAACCACACCAGATCAAATGGCAGCATTTATCGTAGATTTTGCGCTGAATGGCAACCGTTTTTTCAAAGGAAAAATATTACCCGTTTCGTTGAGTACTCCTTGATGGTGTAAGATTTTATTTATCACATACTTTTATGATTTTTTCTTTAAGAGCAAATGGTTTTTAACGATTCTGTTTGTTTATAACAAACGCTTTTTGTAATTTTCGTTTGCTGAAAACAAATGGTTTTAATAAATTTCGTTTGTTTATACCAAATGGTTTTGTTATTTTTGTTTGTAATATACTAATTGAAGAGTCATGGACAAAGATCTTTATCGTTATAATCCTTGGTGGGAAGATGATTTTGAGAAATTAACTATCTTGAAGGAACGAACTGATTTTCGGAAGAGATTACTTCCTAATCTAACCAATAAACAAGTAGTTTTTCTGACTGGATTAAGGCGCATCGGAAAGACAAGTCTTATGAAATTAAGCATTAAACACTTGATTTTTGAGCAAAAATTCCCAGCAAAAAATATTCTATACGTCAGTTTAGACGATTACTTATTACAAGGAAAAACGATTTTAGAAATCGTTGAATATTTTCGAGAAATGAATGCTTTGAGTATTAAAGATCAAATCTATTTGTTCTTGGATGAAATAACCTTTTGTCCAAACTACGAGCAACAGCTGAAAAACTTGTACGATGCTGGTAATGTCAAAGTAATTGCCTCTTCTTCCAGTGCATCTTTATTAAAATCTCAAAGTGGCTTGCTTACGGGAAGATCCATAACGTTTGAAGTTTTACCCTTGAATTACGAAGAATTTCTTGATTTTAGAAATATCAAAATCGCCAAATCGGATGCTCATTTACACGAAACTTATTTTAAGGAATATCTCGTAAAAGGTGGAATTCCCGAGTACGTTTTAACGAATGATGATGCGTATATCCGGGAATTAATGGACAATATTATCTACAAAGATATTGCGGCAGTTCATGGAATTCGTCAAATCAGTGTATTGAAAGACTATTTTCTCTTGTTGATGGAACGGAGTGGAAAAACATTGAGCATCAATAAAATCGCTAAAATACTTGGCATTTCTACGGAATCTTCTAAAAGGTATTTTGATTTGTTTTGCGATACTTTCATTATTTATCCGGTTTCACGACATGGAAAATTGAATGAACAACTTGTTTCTCCAAAGAAAATTTATTGCTGCGATACGGGAATTAGAAATTATTATACGGGTGAACGAGATTGGGGCGCTATGTTTGAAAACTATGCTTTTTTGAGCTTGAAACAGTTGAATTTGAAATACATCTACGAAAATACAATTGAACTGGATTTTTACTCAGAGACTAAAATCTTGATTGAATGCAAATTCCACAACGAAGCATTATCCAAAAAACAACAAGCCTTGTTTGATAAGGTGGACGCAAAACAAAAGTTTATCGTCCGAAATTACAAGGATGTACAGGAGATTGTTAAATTAATTGGAAAATAAACTATTACTCGCTCGTGTTTGGAATTATAAAGAATTCTTGAAATACAATTATAATTAGAATCAGTTTTTTGGATTATGTTTTCTTGGATTGTAAACGCTTTCACTCGTGTTTAACTGACTAAAATCAAAGGTTACTTCAAAAATATCTGAAAGTGAAACATCAAGTGCAGCTGCAATTTTAGCGTACGTTAGTAATTGTGGATTCGAACGACCATTCTCAATAACAGATAAATTTGAAGACTCCATTCCAATGCGGTATGCCAAATCACGAAGAGAAAGTTTCTTGGACTTTCGTAATTCTCTTATTTTATCTCCAACCAAACGCAATAAAACTTCATCTGTATTTTTCGCCATGTTGGCAAATTGTTTGATTTTTCACCATAATTAGTTATGTATATACATAACTTTAATATATTTGCATAAACTAATAAAGAATTAACCATGAAAAAACAAGTATTAATCGCCTTTGCAGTTGGGCTTTGTTTGACAGTAAATATTTGGGCGCAAGTACCTAGTTATGTACCAATAAACGGATTAGTGGGCTATTGGCCCTTTAATGGGAACGCCAACGACGAAAGTGGTAATGGAAACAATGGTACCGTGAATGGCGCTACGTTGACCACGGATCGATTTGGAGTGGCTAATAAAGCGTATTATTTTGATGGAGTGGATGATTTTATTAATATCAATTCACAACCAAATATATCGAACTTCCCCTCTGGTCAAACAATTTCATTTTGGTTAAAAATACCTTCATTTCCATCTGATGGTAAAGAACATTATATTTTTGATAAATCTGATAATATTGGTTTACCATCTGTAACATTTTATCAATCCATGATTTCAAATTATAGTAGTGTTAACGAAATGGTTTATCGTTTTGCCTCAACGGCAGGATCTAGTTCACAGGGAACATCAGTTCCTTTTGCAAATATTCCATTAAATCAATGGTTTCATGTATGTTTTTCAACAGATTTAACAAATACAAAAGCATATATCAACGGCAATTTATTTTTAACCTATGTTCATTATGCACAAATTGGAACTACCACTAATCCATTAAAATTAGGTGTAAGAAATGGTGCTCCATCTACAAGTGCTCCATATAATGGTAATTTAGATGATTTTCTAATATTTAATAGAGCCTTAAATACATGCGAAATTCAAGATTTATATAATTCCCAAATCAATTCTGTTGCAGGTTCAATTTTAACCTCTCCTCAATCTGCGGCAGTGGGTTCAACCGTTACATTATCTTCCTCGACTACTTCTCAAAATGTTCAATGGCAAAATAACCCCCTCAATAATGGCTGGCAAAATGTTCCGTCTAACGCAACATATAGCGGCGGCAACACAAATACGTTAACAGTAAACAATGTTCAACTATCCAATCACAATCAACCTTTCCGACTCATTGCTAATGCAGGAAATTGTTCTGATACCTCCAATGTGGCCACCATCCAAATTGCTGATACATGTATTACAAATGTTACAATTTATGATACCCTTCTAACTACCGTAACAGATACACTCATCATCAACACTACCTTGAGTTTGCCGGCACCAAATAACGAGAATACGATTTTGATTTATCCAAATCCGGCGAGTGACCACATCACCATTGATAATGGAAACTTTGCATCCATGGCTGGTTATAGCATTAAAATTGAAAACAATGCAGGTCAACAGGTATTTCAAAGCGCCATTAATCAAGCGCAGTTTTATGTGGATTTGAGCACTTGGACTGGAAACGGATTGTATTTTGTTCATTTAATCGACGTACAAGGAAATACAGTTACAGTAAGGAAAATCGTCTTGCAATAAAAAGACAAAGTCCACCTCGATAAGCTCGGGGGACTTTGTGAGAATTAATTTAAAATCTTTTGGCCCACCGAGCATGTCGAGGTGGGCTTTTTTATGTTTTCATGATAAAATTGAATTTTAATTATTTCATCAATAGGGGCGAATTGAATTTCATTCATTTAATGAAACCGCACAACAACACATTGACCGTTCAAAAGATTGTTTTGCAATGAAAACTGGCTGAAATCATTTCTGTATTTGATTATTTCTTGAAGGAGGTCGGTTCCAATAACAATCGTAATAAAACCATCCCATAGGATTAAAAAAAACCACCTAATTTTAATCAAATTAAAAATTAATCGTATATTTGCAGCCCAATTGCCCGGGTGGCGGAACTGGTAGACGCGCTGGATTCAAAATCCTGTTCTTTCGGGAGTGTCGGTTCGATCCCGACCCCGGGTACCAAAAAAAGAGTGAGTTTCTCACTCTTTTTTTTTAAATATGTTTTCAAATTTCATTGTTATTAAATTTCCTCAAATTGTTGGTTTTTGAAAACGCTAGGATAAATAGTTTGATTATTTTTGTTCACCAAGTAATTATATGCAAAGTACAATTCAACAAGAAGCAACACTAGAACAAGCCATCGATTTAGGACTTAGAGCCGAAGAGTTTGAAATGATTAAAGAAATTTTAGGTAGAACACCAAATTTCACAGAAACAGCTGTTTACTCCGTAATGTGGTCCGAGCACTGCTCCTACAAAAACTCCATTCTATGGTTAAAAAAATTACCAAAAGATGGACCTCACATGCTCGTTAAAGCAGGAGAGGAAAATGCAGGTATAGTTGATATTGGCGATGGTCTTGGCTGTGTTTTCAAAATAGAATCACACAACCATCCCAGTGCATTAGAACCATATCAAGGTGCTGCTACTGGTGTTGGTGGAATAAACCGAGATATTTTTACAATGGGTGCTCGACCTATTGCTCAATTGAATTCGTTGCGTTTTGGAAATATTGAATCTGACCGCACAAAATGGTTAATTCGAGGAGTTGTGAAAGGAATTGGCGATTATGGGAATGCCTTCGGTATTCCAATTGTTGGTGGTGAAGTGTTTTTTGATGAATCATTCAATACAAATCCACTTGTCAATGCTTTTTCAGCTGGAATAATTGATACAAAGAAAATTATCTCTGCAACAGCGAAAGGACCTGGAAATCCTGTATTCATTGTTGGTTCATCTACTGGAAAAGACGGAATTGCGGGTGCAGCTTTTGCATCCAAAGATATTACCGAAGATTCAGCAAATGATTTACCATCCGTTCAAGTAGGCGATCCATTTATGGAAAAACTACTATTAGAAGCCACAATGGAACTAGCTGAAACAGATGCAATTGTTGGAATGCAAGATATGGGTGCTGCTGGAATCACTTGTTCAACCTGTGAAATGAGTGCAGCCGGTAATGTGGGAATGGAAATATACTTGGACAAAGTTCCAACGCGACAAGAAAATATGCTTCCCTATGAAATCCTTTTGTCAGAATCACAAGAACGCATGTTAGTTGTAGTTCACAAAGGAAAAGAAGATGTGGTTAAGAAAATATTTGATAAATGGGATCTCAATGCTGAAGAAATTGGTTTTGTAACTGATACAGGACGAATTAGATACTACATGCAAGGAGAACTAGTTGGCGACGTACCTGCCGAATCGCTTGTTTTAGGCGGAGGAGCACCTCAAAATGAAAGAGAATACAAAGAACCTGCCTACTACCAAGAGTATAAATCATTCTCAATTGATTCTGTTCCCGTTCCTGAAAATTTAAAAGAAATAGCCTACAAGTTAGTTCAACGACCAAATATTGCTTCAAAGCGTTGGGTATATGAACAATATGATTCAATGGTTGGAACTAAAAATATGAGTACCAATAAACCATCAGATGCGGGTATTGTAGATGTTAAAGGAACGAACAAAGCCTTGGCAATGACTGTGGATTGTAATTCAAGATACGTACATGCTGACCCTGAGGTCGGAACAATGATAGCCGTATCTGAGGCCGCACGTAATATTGTTTGTTCTGGTGGAATTCCAAGCGCTGTAACAAATTGTTTAAATTTTGGGAATCCATACAATCCTGAATCCTATTGGCAATTTGTTGGAGCAATAAAAGGAATGTCTTCTGCATGTATAAAATTTAGCACTCCTGTAACCGGAGGTAATGTTTCTTTTTACAATCAAACCGTTTCAAACGGTGTTGAAATACCTGTCTTCCCTACTCCAACGATTGGAATGATTGGAATCGTTCCTGATAAAAACAAGGCGATGTCACTCAACTTTAAGCAGAAAGGAGATTTGATTTTTATTTTAGGGAATTGTACCAACGACATATCTTCCTCAGAATATTTAGTTGCCCACCACGGAATGAAAAAATCTCCGGCGCCTTATTTTAATTTAGACGAGGAATATAATTTACACCAAGTCATTATTCAGTTAATTAACTCTGAATCAATAAATGCCGCTCATGATGTCTCAGATGGCGGTTTATTTGTAACTTTATCTGAAATGTCCTTCCCGAATGAATTAGGTTTTGATATTGAGACCGATTCAGAAATCAGACCTGATGCATTTCTTTTTGGAGAAGGTCAAGGAAGAGTCGTTGTATCAGTTTCTGAAGATAAAGAAGATGAATTCATTGAAACAATGGTCTCTTCAGGAGTTAATTTCACATTGATCGGTCACGTTACAAAAGGGAAATTACAAATCGATGGAGAACATTTTGGATTTATAAAAGAGGTGAAAAATCTCTACAATGATGCCTTAGGCAATCACTTAGATAATTAATATGGAATACAACACAACTAGGGTTAAAATGATTTTGCCTGAATATGGTAGAAATGTTCAAAATATGATATCATTTGCCATGCAAATCGAAAATCGCGATGAACGAAACCGAGCTGCTCAAGCAATAATCGAGGTAATGGGTCAGTTAAATCCTCATTTACGAGATGTCGATGACTTTAGACATAAACTTTGGACACATCTTTTCTTAATGTCTGATTTTCAACTTGACGTGGATTCACCTTACGAAATTCCAAAAATTGAAAAACTAATGGAGAAACCAGAATTGCTGGAATATCCAAAAAGTTCAATTAAATACGGACACTATGGGAAATATACGGAGAAAATTCTAGCCACGGCAAAAGACACAAAATCAGCTGAAGAAAAAGAGTTCTTAAAAAATACCATGGCTAATTTCATGAAGAAACTCTATCTTTCTCACAACAACGATGCAGTTGAGAATCATGTCATCGCTGGAAATCTAAAAGAGCTTTCTAAAGGTGAATTGGTTTTAGAAAATCCGGATGAATTGACCAATACCAATACGTTACTAAAATCAATGGGTATGTCAAGCGGTCAAAAAAGGATGAATAAAAACAACAATTTCAAGCAAAAACAGAAAAAGAAATTCAAAAAGAATTAATATGTCGGCATCTTTCGAAATTCATGGTGGAAAAAAATTAAAGGGAGAATTAATTCCACAAGGAGCTAAAAATGAAGCGTTACAAGTTCTTTGCGCTCCACTTCTTACTGAAGAAAAAGTTACAATTTCTAACATCCCAGATATAGTTGATGTAAATAAACTCATCAACCTACTTCAGTCGATGGGTGTTAAAGTAGAAAAAGTCGAGAAGGGAACTTATAATTTCCAAGCAAAAGACATTGACTTAAAATACTTAGAGACGGAGGAATTCAAGAAAAAGGCAGCCGCACTTCGTGGCTCCATTATGATTGTTGGTCCACTTTTAGCGCGATTCGGAAAAGGATTTATCCCAAAACCGGGTGGCGATAAAATTGGTCGACGAAGACTAGATACACACTTTGAAGGATTTACAATTTTGGGTGCCAAATTCAATTACGATGCTGGCGAACATTTCTATTCCATTGAAGCAAAAAACCTGAAAGGAACATACATTCACCTAGATGAAGCATCAGTAACAGGAACAGCAAATATCCTAATGGCAGCTGTAATGGCCGAAGGAAAAACAACGTTCTACAATGCGGCTTGTGAACCTTATATTCAACAGTTGTGTAAGATGTTGAATGCAATGGGTGCTAAAATTGAAGGCATCGGTTCCAATTTACTTCACATTGAAGGTGTAAAAAAATTGAATGGCTGCTACCACCGTATTCTACCAGATATGATTGAAATTGGTAGTTTCATTGGATTAGCTGCCATGACTCAGTCAGAAATCACAATTAAAGATGTAAGCTGGGAGAACTTAGGAATAATTCCAAATGTATTTCGTCGTCTTGGAATTAAATTAGAACGCAGAGGTGATGACATATATATTCCAGCTCAAGAAAACTACGAAATTGACACCTTTATTGACGGCTCAATTTTAACCATTTACGATGCTCCTTGGCCAGGATTTACACCGGATTTGTTATCTATTATTTTGGTTATTGCCACCCAAGCGAAAGGTTCGGTATTAATTCATCAAAAAATGTTTGAATCGCGTCTATTTTTTGTTGACAAATTAATTGATATGGGCGCACAAATTATATTATGTGATCCACATAGAGCAACAGTAATTGGTCTGAACCGAGAGTTTCCATTGCGAGGTATTCAGATGACTTCTCCAGACATTAGAGCAGGTGTTTCTTTACTTATTGCAGCTCTCTCAGCTCAAGGTAAAAGCGTCATTCACAATATTGAACAAATTGACCGAGGTTATCAAGACATTGAACTTCGCTTAAATAATATTGGAGCAGATATTCGAAGAATTGGTTAGTTATGAAAACCTATTTCATCTTATTTTTTGCATTATTTTTATTTTCGTGTAAATCACAAGGTCAAAGTGCTAGTGTGAAACCAGAACCTGCGTTAGAAATTGAATTAACAAATCCTAAAGGTAAAAAGATTAAATTATCCTCATTAAAAGGAAAAATGGTTTTAATCGACTTTTGGGCTTCGTGGTGTGGACCATGCAGAAAGGAAAATCCAAAAGTAGTTGAAGCATATACCAAATATCGCAAGAAAAAGTTCAAGAATGCGACTGGATTTGAGGTATTTAGCGTTTCTTTAGACAAAGACCTTATCAAATGGAAAGAGGCAATAGAACAGGACGGACTCATTTGGAAAAACCACACCATTGATTCAGAATCAAAAGCGGCAAAAGCTTATTTTGTGAACTCTATTCCTTCAGCATTTTTAATGGATGGCGAAGGGAATATTGTGGCAAAAGGTGATGAATTGAGAGGATTGAATCTACACATTACCTTGGATAAGTACCTCAAACCTTAAGGATGTTATTTCATCTAGACTCCTGGAAACAAAGTCTTAAATACGTACTGAATGAGCCATTTGATGCATCAGAGGCTCATTTAGAAATGGCGCCTTATCGTAAAATTGGCTTTGACCAAGACGAAAACTACATCAACTCAGCCGTAGGTATTCATTTCTACTTTGAAAAGGAACCAACACTCATTTTGATTGAACGACCACTCACAATGCGAAAGCACGCAGGACAAATTGCATTTCCAGGTGGAAAAAAGGATGAAGGCGATTACGATTTAGTTGAAACAGCCTTACGTGAAAGTCATGAAGAAATTGGAATTACTATTCAAAATCTACATCCAATTGGGAGTTTATCAACTGTTTACATTCCTGTAAGTAATTATCTTGTTCATTCATTTGTTTTCATTCATAATGAAAAACCCAATTTAGTGATTAATCCTGATGAGGTTAGTCAACTATTGGAAGTTCCTCTTTCCGAAGTAATTTCTCCACAATCTAAATCATTTTCTGATATTGAACTGCAAAATGGACTGAAGTTAAGCAATGCCCCTTGTTTCAAAATTCAAAATAAAATTATTTGGGGTGCGACATCATTACTTTTGAATGAATTAAAGCATCGTATTAATCAGCTTCATCCGCCAATTGTTTAGCGTACATTTCAGCGTAAATACCATTTTCCTTCATCAGTGATGCGTGATCACCAAATTCCTTAATTTGTCCTTTGTCAATGACAATAATTTTAGTTGCATTCCGAACGGTTGAAATTCGATGACTAACAACAATTGTAGTTCGATGGCTTTGCTCTTTTTTGAGATTACTCAAAATAATTTCCTCTGTTTCAGTATCAACAGCCGATAAACAATCATCTAAAATCAACAATTTAGGATTTCGAATAAGAGCCCTCGCAATACTCAATCGCTGTTTCTGACCACCACTCAAATTAACACCCCTCTCTCCTAAAATTGTATCAAATTTATCGGGAAAATCAACTATATTATGATAAACATGTGCTTGTTTAGCTACTTCAAATAGCTTTTCTTCGGTAACATCCTTAATTAAGGAACCAAACCTTAAGTTATTAGCAATGGTATCTGAAAACAAAAACACCTCTTGAGGTACTATTCCAGCTTGGTCCCTAAAGGAATTACTATTTAGGTCTTTTAAATTTAAGCCATCTATTAGAATCTCTCCACTTGAAGGATCAAATTGTCTCATTAACAAACTTAAAATAGACGATTTACCACTTCCTGTTTTTCCAATTATTGCTAATGTTTCTCCTCTATTAACTTCAAAATTTATATCGTTTATTGCTTCAATGCCTGTGTTTTGATAGGTAAAAGAAACATGATTAAATGTTATCTTGCCTTGAAAATCAAAATTTTCATTAGTTTTTGAAATGACCTCCGGTTGAATTTCTAAGAATTCATTGATTCTTTTTTGGGATGCCGATGCGCGTTGAATAATTGACGTAACCCAACCAATACTTGCAAATGGCCAAGTTAAGTTATTTACAAAGAAAATAAACGCAACAATTGCACCGAGAGTAATTGATTTATCATAGACCATTAATCCACCAAGATAAATTGAAAGAATTGTACTTAACCCTATCAAAAATAGCATCGTTGGCATGAATAGCGCATTTACCAACACTAAGCTCATTGTTCGCTTTTTATAATTAAAAGAAGAATCCGTAAATCCCGATGCCATCTCTTGTTCGCGACTATATGCTTTTATAACGCGAATACCAGCGAATGATTCTTGTGCAATTGTTGACAATGCGGACTGTTCCTCCTGAACCTTTTTGCTTAAAAAATTCATTTTTGTAGAAACCTTATAGATTAAAAAAGACATTATGGGAAGTGGTAAAAGAACATAGAATGTTAGTAATGGACTAATTTCTACCATTTGATAAATTACCATTATAAATAATACAACCAGATTAATGGTATACATAACACCAGGACCTAGATACATGCGAACTTGACTTACATCTTCTGAAATTCGATTCATTAAATCACCGGTAGAATTTTTCTTGTAAAATGCGGTATCTAACTTTTGGTAATGCGTAAAAATTTCATTTTTTAGGTCAAACTCAATAAATCGAGACATAACAATAATCGTTTGACGCATTAAAAAAAGAAAAAATCCCTTTAAAAGAGATAAAAGCATGTAGATTCCACCCAATGTAACTGACAGAATTAAAATATTTTCAAATGAATTAAATTCACTTGTCGCCATGAATTGATCAACTGTATCTTTCACATATACAGGCATTTTGACCCCAAAATAATTGGATACTACTGTGAAAAACATTCCAAACAAAAACCTCCATTTGTACTTTATGAAATATTTGTTGAGATAGCTCAGTGACTTCATCTGATTATTTTTCTAAATTTGTAGTGTCGTTAATTACAGGAGATAAAATTAATCAAACGTAAGACAATAAGAGCAAAATCGTGCTTAAACAATTGAAAAATGGAAATTCAAGAAATTAATCAGGTCAATTTAGCAGAAAATCCTGTGTTGTCTCAAATGTATGCCATGGGACACGAACAAGTCCTATTTTGTACAGATCAAGAAACAGGTTTGAAAGCTATTATTGCTATTCACAGTACAGTTCTTGGTCCTGCACTCGGAGGAACAAGAATGTGGATGTATTCTAATGAAATGGAGGCATTGAATGATGTTCTTCGTCTGTCAAGAGGAATGACTTATAAAAATTCGATTTCAAATTTGAATTTAGGCGGTGGAAAGGCAGTAATTATTGGCGATTCACACAAGATGAAAAACGAGGCCTTTTTCAGACGTTTTGGAAAATTTGTAGAAAGCTTATCTGGAAAGTATATAACAGCTGAAGATGTTGGGATTTCTCCACAAGACATGAGTTGGGTGAGTCAAGAAACCAAACATGTTGTAGGCTTGCCCGGGAAAAGTGGCGATCCATCCCCTGTAACCGCCCTAGGTGTGTACATGGGAATGAAGGCATGTGCTAAAATTCAATTTGGGTCAGATTCACTTGAAGGAAAGAAAATTGCCGTTCAAGGGGTTGGCCATGTCGGAGAATATCTCGTCAATCACCTTACGAAAGAAGGCGCTCAAGTGTTTATTTCTGATATCTATCAAGAAACATTGGATCGAGTTTCTAAAAAATATAATGCCCAGGTAGTTTCGCCTGAGAATATTTATGAAATAGACATGGATATCTACGCCCCATGTGCTCTTGGTGCAACTGTTAATGACGAAACTTTAAGTAAATTAAAATGTTCAATTATTGCAGGCGCGGCAAATAACCAATTAAAAAACGAGCGTATTCATGGAAAAGCGGTGATGGAAAAAGGAATAATTTACGCACCGGATTATGCCATAAATGCCGGAGGTGTTATTAATTGTTTCTCAGAAGTACATGGTCTTTCAAGTGAATGGGCGTTGACAAAAGCTGAAGAAATATACCAAACCATCTTCAACATAGTGACACGGTCAAAAAATGAAAATCTACCAACGTATCAGATAGCAAATGCAATTGCGGAGGAGAGAATTAAAAATGTTGGAATAATAGATTTTTCAAACTAATTCATGTTAAACAGAAGACATTTACGTATTAAGATTCTTCAAATGCTTTATGCCTATTATCAATCAGGCGAGGAAAATTTGTTGAAATTTGAAAATGAATTATTGAATTCAGTTGAGCGAATGTATGATTTATACATGCTTTTACTTTTAACCATGCCAGAGCTCGTTGTTGCGGCTGAAAACAGATTAGAGGATAAAAAGAAAAAATTAAGACCAACGGAGGAAGATTTAAATCCGAACCTTAAATTTATTACCAACTCAATATTTAAAAAAATACAAGACAGCACAGCATTAAGAAAAGAATCTGAACTTCATAAAGCTAATTGGGTAGGTGCTGAAAAACAAGAGATATTTAGAAAACTATTTCTACAAATTCAAGAAAGCGAACTCTATTTTGAGTACATGAATGATTCTGAAAATTCTTTTGAAAATCACAAAGCATTTGCTGTTAATTTGTTCAAATCAGAGATTGCTAATTCAGAACTACTTCATCATTTTTTTGAGGAAACAAGTATTCATTGGATGGATGATTTAGATCATACTTGTTCAATGGTTTTAAAAACACTTAAATCAAGCGAAGAAAATTCAGAATTTTCGATTCTCCCGCTTTTTAAACCAAACGATTCTGAGAAAGAATTTGTGGTTGATTTGTTTCGCAAAACTGTCGCTATGAATGCTGAAAATGAGTTGTTAATTGACGAACTCACAAAAAACTGGGAGCTGGAAAGAATTGCCAAAATGGATATAATTCTTTTGAAAATTGGGATAACAGAATTGCAAATTTTCCCGGAAATCCCTACAAAAGTGACTCTAAATGAAACAATTGAGATTTCCAAGTATTACAGTACACCAAAAAGTAATACATTTATTAATGGCGTTTTGGACAAGGCAATAGATCGTCTTAAAAAGGATAAAAAAATCATTAAAATTGGTCGCGGACTTTTAAATTAATAGCTATGAAAAGTTTATTTATCATTTCAATTATTTCCGTCAGCTTACTAATTAGCTGTACTGCTGATAATACTGTTGAAATAGGCAAAAAAACAGAAATGAAAGTTGATCCTGTATTCGATGCAGGCACAATTAATAAAGGCGAAAAAATAAAAGCTGTTTTCAAGGTAAAAAATACCGGGAAAAGTCCATTAGTTATAAGCGAGGTGAAAGGCTCGTGTACGTGTACAGTTGCTGATTTTCCTAAAAAACCTATTTTAGCTGGGGAAACAGGAGAAATAAAAGCAGAAGTAAATACGGACAAAACAGGAGAAGGAAAAATTTCAAAATCAGTTAGAATTACTGCCAATACCGTTCCCAGTTTGACAGTAGTTCATGTTAAAGCAAACGTTGTACTAAAATAAAAAAAAAATAAAATGAGTAAAGAAGTTATAAATATGTTATTACTACTAGCAGCTGTGCTAGTATATTTTTTCTTGATTTTCCGTGCACCCATGAAAAAAAGAAAAGAGCTAAAGAAATTTATTGAATCATTAGCACTAGGGGACAAAGTAATCACAACGTCAGGTATTCATGGAAAAGTATTAGAAATTTCTGATACAACAATTCTTATTTCCTCTGAAGGAAGCAAATTGAGAATTGATAAGAATGCTATCGTTCGATCTTCTGAAGAATTAGCAAAATAAAGGTTGAATAGATTTTTGTATATTTTTATACTATCAACTACACTCTTTTTTGGATGTTCTGAATCGGTTAATTCTACAAAAAACGAAAGTGCAAAGGGAATTAACTCCAAGAATATTGATACTTTAAATCAACGAGAAGAGAAGAATCGAATAGTAGAAAAATATGGCATTCAGTGGGATTTTTGTGATTGTGTTAAAAAAAATGATTCCATAGACAAATTATTAAAAAACAACACGCTCACCGACGCAGAATTGGATAATGTTCTTAAAAGCGCCGATGAAGTTGAAAACAAATGCAAACTTCTTTTGACTGATTTAAAATCAAACAAACCATCCGATAGAGAACGCCACAGGGAAAAAGTAAAAGATTGTCTTGAAAAATGATTCATTAATTATATTTGTTGAATAGCAACATTTTTTTTGAATGTCGTTACTTTTTTTATCCGAAAATCAATTGCTATATTGAAAAGAAAAGTTAATTTTGCTTCCGATATTTGAATATTAATGTTCAAATAACAAAAGTTTATTCATAACATGTTGATATAATTTGAGTTACAAAAAATGAATCCTAGTACTTCTTCTACTGCTGACTATTTTCCACTCTTACTTCAAATTATAGTTGCTGGGGGTTTTGTAGTCTTTACCTTATTTGTTACTCATATTTTAATGCCTCGTCTCAAAACTAAGAATAAAGAAGAGAGTTTTGAATGTGGTATTGAGTCTGTAGGAAATGCCCGTTTCCCTGTTTCTATTCGCTATTTCATGACTGCCATTCTATTTGTATTATTTGACGTTGAGGTTATTTTTTTCTACCCTTATGCAGTAAATTTCGAAAATCTTAAACTTGAAGGGCTTTTAGCTGTTATAATGTTTGTAGGGTTTTTCCTTCTCGGATTTCTCTACGTTCTTAAAAAAGGTGCATTAGAATGGGAAAAATAGAAGATTTAGAAACGATCAACGGAGAAGGTTATCAATTAACCACTCTCGATAAAGCAATTGGATTAGCAAGAGCAAATTCAGTATGGCCCTTACCATTTGCAACGTCATGTTGCGGTATTGAATTCATGGCAACCATGGGAAGTATGTACGACATGTCACGTTTCGGAATGGAACGAATGTCCTTTACTCCGCGACAAGCTGATCTATTAATCGTGGCTGGTACTATTTCAAAAAAATTAGGGCCTGTATTAAAACAAGTTTACGAACAAATGGCTGAACCGAAATGGGTTCTTTCAGTTGGCGCATGTGCTAGTTCAGGTGGTATTTTTGATACATATAGTGTTCTTCAAGGAATAGATCGAATTATTCCTGTAGATGTTTATGTTCCTGGTTGTCCTCCAAGACCTGAGCAAATTATTGATGGCGTTATGAATATTCATAAGCTAGTGAAAAAAGAATCAATGCGTAGAAGATATAGCGATGAATACAAGCATCTTTTACACGATTATAAAATTGAAATAACAAACGATGAAAATGACTAACGAAGATATCTTAAAAAGAATTTCGGATCAATTTTCTTCGGATATTATTGCTTCAGATGTAGCTTTTGGACTATTGAATATTGAAATAAATCCTGAAAAAAACAGTGATATTATCAAATGGTTAAAGGATGATTCTGATCTACAATGTTCATTTCTAACGAATATAGCTGGAATTCACTATCCCAACGATGCAAACAGAGAAATTGCTGTAGTTTATCAATTACACAGTTGGAGAAATAATTTTAGAATTAGATTAAAAGCATATTTACCATTAAATAATCCCGCAATAAACTCAATTGTTGATATCTACAACGGGGCAAATTGGATGGAAAGAGAAACTTATGATTTTTTTGGAGTGCAATTCAAAAATCATCCTGACTTGCGTCGCATTTTGAATGAAGATTCGATGGATTATTTTCCTATGCGAAAAGAATACCATTTGGAGGATGCAACTAGAGAAGATAAAGATGATCGATTTTTTGGAAGATTTTAATAGCTATGGAAGAAAAATTGAAATACAAAAACTTACACAATCTCTCCAAAGAAACAATTGATGGAGAAATTGCAACGATCAATTTTGGTCCAACTCACCCCGCGACTCATGGAATCTTTCAAAACATTCTTCAAGTTGATGGTGAAAAAATTATTTCTTCAGAGCAAACTGTCGGTTACATTCATCGCGCTTTTGAAAAATTAGCGGAAAGAAGACCCTATAACCAAATTACACCAATTACTGATCGATTAAACTATTGCTCCTCCCCTATTAACAACATTGGTTGGGAAATGACAGTGGAAAAATTGATTGGTGCTGAAATTCCAAAACGCGTTCAATACATGCGTGTTATTATCATGGAATTAGCGCGAATTGCTGATCACTTGATTTGTAACTCGGTTGTTGGTGTTGATGCAGGCGCATTAACGAGTTTCTTTTATCCATTTACGGAAAGAGAAAAAATTTACGAATTGTACGAGGAAATTTGCGGTGCTCGTTTGACAACAAATATTGGTCGCATCGGTGGGTTTGAAAGAGATTTCAACGAAACCTTTCACATAAAATTAAAATCTTTCTTAAAAACTTTTCCTCCTGCCTTTGAAGAATTCAATTCAATGCTTGAGCGTAATCGTATTTTTATGGATCGAACCAAAGGTGCTGGTCCAATTTCGGCAGAACGAGCGTTGAATTATTCAATGACCGGCCCTAATTTAAGAGCAACAGGTGTAGATTATGACATTCGTGTAATGCAACCATATTCGTCTTACGAAGATTTTGATTTTATCATTCCTGTAGGTGTGAATGGAGATACATACGATCGATTCATGGTTCGCCAAGAAGAGATTCGTCAAAGTATACGTATTATAACTCAAGCCTACAATAATCTTCCTGAAGGTCCATACAAAGCAGATTTACCAGAATTTATTCTTCCACCAAAAGCAGAAGTTTACAATCAAATGGAAGCTTTGATTTACCATTTCAAGATTGTTATGGGTGAAATGGAAATGCCTGCCGGTGAAGTATATCACGCGGTTGAAGGTGGAAATGGTGAATTGGGTTATTATTTAATTTCAGACGGAGGCAGAAGTCCTTATCGCCTGCAATTCAGAAGACCTTGTTTTATCTATTACCAAGCTTATCCAGAAATGATTACTGGTATGACAATTAGTGATGCCGTATTGACTTTGAGTAGTTTAAATGTTATCGCAGGAGAATTAGACGCATAGATTATGAAAGTACACATCGATTGGAATAAACGTCACAGCGAAAAAAAGGAACTTAGTCCTGAATCATTGGCGAAAATCAATGAACTTATAACCCATGTTCCAGAAGGCAAACATAAAAGCGTTCTGATGCGCGCGTTACATCTAGCTCAAATCGAATTTGGATGGGTTAGTATTGAAACAATGGATTACATCGCAGATCTTTTAAAAATTCAACCCATTGAAGTATACGAAGTTGCTACTTTTTACACGATGTTCCATTTAGATCCGGTTGGAAAACATGTTTTTGAAGTATGTCGTACCGGTCCGTGTATGTTAGTTGGAAGTGATGACATTATCTCTTACATCGAGCAAAAATTGAATATTAAAGTAGGTGAAACTACCCAAGATGGCATGTTTACATTAAAAACGGCTGAGTGTTTAGGAGCTTGTGGCTACGGCCCAATGTTGCAATGTCGTCACAAAAACCATGAGTTTCTTACCAAAGAAAAAGTGGATCAATTAATTGAAGCGTATCGTTCAGGTCAATTTGAATCGTAAGATTATGAAAGGGAGAAGATTACTAATAGATAAAGTTGATATTCCGGGCATCGAAACGTTCGAGGTGTACAAAAAGAATGGTGGTTATCGTTCTGTTGAAAAAGCCTTGAAATCAATGTCGCCTGACGATGTAGTTGAGGAAGTTAAGAAATCTGGGCTTCGCGGAAGGGGTGGCGCAGGTTTTCCTACTGGAATGAAATGGTCTTTTTTAGCCAAGCCTGAAGGAGTTCCAAGATATTTGGTTTGTAACGCAGATGAATCTGAACCAGGAACCTTCAAAGATCGGTATTTAATGGAGCATATTCCTCATTTATTGATTGAGGGAATGATTACTTCAAGTTACGCTTTAGGTTCACATTTATCATTTATCTATATCAGAGGGGAATTCATGTGGATTCTTCATATTCTTGAAAAAGCTATTGCCGAAGCTTATAATAATGGCTACTTAGGAAAAAATATTTTAGGTACAGGTTATGATCTTGACCTACGCGTTATGCCGGGAGGTGGAGCTTATATTTGTGGAGAAGAAACTGCATTAATCGAATCCTTAGAGGGAAAAAGAGGAAATCCTAGAATTAAACCTCCGTTTCCTGCTGTTAAGGGCCTTTGGGGTTGTCCAACCGTGGTTAATAATGTTGAAAGTATTGCTGCTGTAGTTCCTATCGTAAACGACGGTGGTGATGCATACGCACAAATTGGAATTGGAAAAAGTACAGGAACAAAACTTATTTCTGCCTGTGGAAATCTAGCTCGTCCGGGTGTTTATGAAATAGAACTTGGACTTTCTGTTGAAGAATTTATATACGGAGACGATTGGTGTCGAGGAATTGCAAATGGCAAAAAAATCAAAGCGTGTGTTCCTGGAGGATCATCTGTTCCTATTCTACCCCATTATTTAATTACAAAAACAGCTGCAGGCGAAGATCGCTTAATGTCTTACGAAAGTTTGGCAGATGGTGGATTTGCCTCTGGATCAATGCTCGGTTCTGGTGGATTTATTGTTTTTGATGAAGACCAATGTATCGTAAGAAATACGTGGAATTTTGCTCGTTTTTATTCCCATGAGTCTTGTGGACAATGTTCACCTTGTAGAGAAGGTACAGGCTGGATGGAGAAAGTATTGTATAGGTTAGAACACGGAGAAGGAAATATACGTGATATCGATTTATTGGCCGAGATTAATAAGAAAATAGAAGGGAATACAATTTGTCCTTTGGGAGATGCTGCTGCTTGGCCGGTTGCTGCTGCAATTAGACATTTTAGAGATGAATTTGAATGGCATGTTACCAGTAGAGAAGAATCTCAGACAAGAAATTATGGTTTAAGTAAAGAACCAGTTACAGCATAAAGTTAAAACTATGGTAAAGGTAACGATAGATAATATTGAAGTTGAAGTTGAACCGGGTACAACGATCCTAAACGCTGCTCGACAAATTGGTGGTGAGGTTGTTCCTCCTGCTATGTGTTATTACAGCAAACTTCCTGGTTCTGGAGGGAAATGTAGAACGTGTTTGGTTGAAGTTGCCGCTGGTTCTGCTGCTGATCCTCGTCCAATGCCAAAATTAGTTGCATCGTGTTCAACTAATGTTATGGATGGAATGATTGTTAAGAATAAAACTTCTGAACGCGTTCATGAAAATAGAGGCGGCGTTGTTGAATTTTTATTAGCAAATCACCCATTAGATTGCCCTGTTTGTGATCAAGCAGGTGAATGTCATTTACAAGATTTAGGGTATGAGCATGGCTCACAGAAAAGTCGCTTCGAAGAAGAAAAAAGAACTTTCGATCCTGTAGATATTGGAGATACGATTAAACTGCACATGAATCGATGCATACTATGTTATCGTTGTGTTCATGTAGCGAATAATTTAACTGAAAATCGCGTTCACGGTGTGTTAAATCGTGGTGAACATGCAGAAATAAGTACGTATATTGAAAACGCAATTGATAGCGAATTTTCTGGAAATATGATTGATGTATGTCCAGTTGGAGCGCTTACAGATAAAACATTCCGATTTAAAAGTCGTGTGTGGTTCTTGAAGCCAATGGAAGCTGAGTGTTCATGTGATAAATGTTCAGGAAAAGTTGTCCTTTGGATGTTTGGAAATGAAATTTATCGCGTAACGGCACGTAAGGACAAATACGGAGAGGTTGAAGATATAGAAGGTAAACCAGGATGGATTTGCAACGAATGTCGTTTTGAGAAAAAAGATTTATCGAAATGGAAAGTGATTGGTCCTCGTGTAGTGGATCGTCATTCTGTTATTTCCCAAGGTAAATATGAAACAAGTATTGATACTCCAACTAAAAAACTAGACTAATGGATGTAGCATATATTATAGAAAAATCATCACTTGTACTTTTAGTTTTCCTTGTATCCTTAGGAGTAGCTGCTTATTCTACTTATTTTGAACGAAAATTAGCAGGTTGGATTCAAGATAGAATTGGTCCGGATCGCGCTGGACCATTTGGGCTATTACAACCTATTGCTGATGGTGTAAAAATGTTTTTGAAAGAAGATTTTATTCCTAAAAATTCTGATAAATGGTTATTTATTATCGGCCCTGGAGTCTCAATGTTCATGGCTTTAATTACCAGTACCATTATTCCTTGGGGACCACCCGTTGAAGTTTTTGGAAGACAAGTAACCCTTCAAATTGCTGATTTCAACATTGGAATATTATTCATTTTTGGAGTAGTCTCAATTGGAGTTTATGGTATTATGATCGGTGGTTGGGCATCCAATAATAAATATTCATTATTTGGTGCAATTCGAGCTTCCTCTCAAATGATTTCTTACGAACTTGCGATGGGAATTTCATTGATAACTATTATTTTAATGTCTGGAGGATTGAGTTTGAATGATATTTTGGCCAAACAAGCAGGAATTAATTGGAATATTTTTTATCAGCCCGTTTGTTTTCTTATCTTTTTTATCTGTTCACTTGCAGAAACCAACCGTGCGCCTTTTGACTTACCGGAGTGCGAATCTGAATTAATTGGTGGTTATCACACTGAATATACCTCCATGAAATTAGGTCTCTTCCTATTTGCTGAATATGTATCTATGTTCATTTCATCAGCTGTAATTTCAATTTTATTCTTCGGAGGTTACCATTTCCCTGGTGAATCTTACTTTGATGGAAATATGCTAGCCATTATTAGTGTTTTGGTATTTTTTGCTAAAACATTCTTTTTTGTTTTCATTTTTATGTGGATTCGTTGGACAATCCCGAGATTTCGTTTTGATCAATTAATGCACCTTGGATGGAAAACTCTTATTCCTGTTGCTATTATCAACATGTTGGTTACAGGGGTTGTAATTGCATTTACAAAAGGTTGGTTTTAATAACATAAAGAAATGGAAAGTTTAACCAATAGAAGAAAAGTAGTCTCTGACAAACCAATGACTTTCATTGAAAAGTTATATTTGCCAGCAATTTTCAGCGGAATGTTTATTACGTTGAAACATATGTTCAAAAAGAAAAAAACGATTAAGTATCCTGAAGAAACAAGAGTTTTCGCACCAGTTTATCGAGGTCAACATGTACTCAAAAGAGACGAACAGGGTAGAGAAAATTGCACTGCTTGCGGATTGTGCGCTGTTGCATGTCCCGCTGAAGCGATTACAATGGTAGCCAATGAGCGAAAAAAAGGTGAGGAGCATCTTTATCGTGAGGAAAAATACGCTGAAACATACGAAATCAATATGTTGAGATGTATTTTTTGTGGTTTGTGCGAGGAAGCATGTCCAAAAGAAGCTATTTTCTTGACAGATCGCATTGTGCCTACAGAATTTGAAAGAGACGAATTTATTTATGGTAAAGAGATTTTAGTAGAATCAATGGAAAATCGTATTGATATAACTAAAAGACAAAATACAGGAAAACGAGGAGCAGTATGACATTAGAACTTGTTGCATATATTTTGGGTGGATTAACCATTGGATCAGCGCTTATGGTAGTTTTGAGCAATCACCCCATTCGAAGTGTACTCTATTTAGTAGTAACATTTTTCTTTATTTCTGGACATTTCTTGTTAATGAATGCTCAATTTCTAGCTATCGTTAATATTATAGTATATGCAGGAGCAATAATGGTATTGTTCTTATTTACGTTAATGTTGCTAAACCTCAATCAAGCTGATGAACCTCAATCAAAGAATTACATTTCATTCTCGGCAATTATTGGAGGTGGTTCTTTATTGTTGATACTTTTAGCGGCTTTAAGACAAGAATTCACCTTTAATGAAACAATCCAAAAGAATTTCTCAGGATTGGTTGAAAATCTAGGAAACACCTTGTTTACAAAGTATTTAGTTCCTTTTGAAGTATCTTCAATATTATTCATTTCTGCGATGGTTGGTGCAGTCTTACTTGCCAAAAGAGAAAAACAACAAATTGATTAATTATGACTGGAATTTTAGCAGTTACGCAAGGATTGTCAATTGATTATTATTTAATCTTGTCCACTATACTCTTTTCAATAGGAGCGATTGGACTTTTGACGCGAAAAAATATGATTGTAATGCTTATGTGCATTGAATTAATGTTGAACAGCGTTAATTTACTTTTAGTAGCATTCTCTTCTTATTTTGGCAATGGTGATGCACAAATTTTTGTGTTCTTCATCGTTGTTGTTGCAGCTGCTGAAGCAACTGTCGGCTTATCTATTCTTATTATGGCCTATCGAAACAATAGAAATATAGATGCTGATTTATTAAACAATTTAAAAGGATAAAAGATGGCTACAGAATCACTCATTCTTCTGGTTTTACTTTTTCCTCTGTTGGGTGGAATTATCAATGGTACAATCGGGAAAAACTTTTCTGAAACAGTTGTTGGGGCAATTGGAACACTCATGGTGGCAATTCCTTTCATTGTTTCCTTCACCATTTTTCTTTCTTTAGATAAAGCTGTTCAGGTACCTTTATTTACCTTGATTCAGATGTCAGATTTTTCTCTAAATGCTGGACTTCAAGTGGATGGATTGGCTATTTGGATGACAATGATCATTACGGGTATTGGAACGTTAATTCATATCTTCTCCATGGGTTACATGAAAGGAGATCCTGGTTTTTATAAATTCTTTACTTACTTGAATTTGTTCGTGTTTTCCATGTTAATTCTTGTTTTAGGAAGTAGCTATTTCATGTTGTTCTTTGGTTGGGAAGGTGTAGGGATTTGCTCTTATTTATTGATTGGATTTCATTACAATGATAAAGAAAAAGGGATGTTAAATACATTGGCCGCTCGTAAAGCTTTTGTAATGAATAGAATTGGAGATTTAGGATTGATGATTGGTTGTTTCTTGTTAATCAACCAATTTGGAAGTCTTGAATTTGCTGAAATTGCGACAAAGATGAAAACCATGTCTATTGGTGTTGATTCAGTTGCGATAATTGCGATTACATTATGTCTATTTTTAGCAGCTACTGGAAAATCAGCTCAAATCCCATTATTTACTTGGTTACCTGATGCGATGGCAGGTCCAACACCCGTTTCTGCGTTAATCCACGCTGCAACAATGGTTACGGCTGGTATTTATTTGGTGGTTCGTTCTAATTTCTTATTTGAACTTGCTCCATACACCCAGAATATCATTTTATATATTGGTTTGGCAACTTCACTTGTTGCTGCATTTATTGCTATGCGCCAAAACGATATTAAGAAAGTACTAGCTTACTCTACCGTTTCTCAATTAGGATTAATGTTCGTAGCTCTTGGTCTTGGATCTTACACCGTTGCTATTTTCCACGTTTCAACACACGCATTCTTTAAAGCGCTTTTATTCCTTGGTTCAGGAAGTATCATACATGCCAATCATCATGAGCAAGATATTACCAAAATGGGTGGACTGAGAAAGTATATGCCAATCACTCACATGGTATTCTTAATTGGAACACTTGCCATAGCTGGTTTTCCATTCCTTTCAGGATTTTTCTCAAAAGATGAAATTTTAGCCGCTGGATTTGGTCATGGACCAGTGATCTTTGGATTGTTGATTTTATCCGCTTCACTTACAGCAATCTACATGTTTAGAATGTATTTCTTGGTTTTCTTTGGAGAATTCAGAGGAGATCATCATACAAAAGAACATTTGCATGAAAGTCCTGCAGTAATGACGATGCCCCTTGTCGTTCTGGCAATCTTATCAGTTTTAGGTGGCGCATTGAATTTACCATCTTTCTTAATTGAATCTGGTTCACATTGGTTAGATCATTTTCTAAATCACAGTACTTTTGGTTTAAGCGCTGTACATCCTCATCATTTAGAAACGTCTGCTGCAGTTGGAATAATGATTGGAACCAGTGTTCTAACTTTAATTATTATTGGTATTTCCTACACCATATATGTTAGCAAGAAAAAAACAACCAAAGACGAATCTGAATTTACTGGTTGGGAGAAACTATCTACAAACAAACTGTATTTTGATGAATTGTATCATTCTCTTTTTGTAAAAACTACAGAATGGAAATCAGAAAAAGTTCTTCCTGTTATTGAAAATGGAATTTTCGTTAGAATTATTTCTACACTAACAACATTAGTGGTTTCTTCAGGAAATCAAATCAGAAAAATTCAAACCGGTATCCTTTCCAGTTATTACTTCTGGATGATTATCGGAATTGTTGGATTAATTGGGTATTATTTAATTTATTTCAAGTTTTGGAACTCTTAATCATTGCTTTAGCCTTAGGATTAATATCCTTTATTATACCCCGAAATAGCATAAAGTTATTCGGTTTGTTTGGTAGTATTTTATCTGCCGGAGCTGCTATTTTTCATTTAGTAAACTTCGATTCAGCTTCATCAGTTACCCTATACGAAAATCATACCTTGCCTTTTGGAATGACATTCCACATTGGTTACGATGGTTTGGGGTTATTAATGATTGCGTTGACCAACTTAATCATTCCTATTATTTTACTCAGTAATTATAACAATGATAAAACATCTGAAAGTCCCCTTTTTCATGCATTGGTGTTTTTGATGCAATTCGGTCTTTTAGGAGTTTTTTCAGCTGAAGATGGAATTCTATTTTATATTTTCTGGGAATTTACCCTTATTCCTATCTTCTTGATTCTTTATTGGTTTGGAAATGGTACGAACAAAGTTTTATTAAAATTCTTTATTTATACCCTGATTGGTTCACTTGGTATGTTGTTGTCCTTCATCGCTCTTGGTCTTCAAGCAAAATCATTTGATTACGTTGACTTGGTTGCGGTTCAACTTCCTGCAAAAGAAGCATGTTGGATCATGTCAGGAATTATGCTAGCATTTGCGATTAAAATCCCCGTGTTTCCTTTTCATACTTGGCAGCCCGATACCTATACTTCTGCTCCGATGTCAGGAACTATGTTATTGTCAGCCTTGATGTTGAAAATGGCTTTGTTTGGTATGATCAAATGGATGCTACCACTTGCTCCTGAAGGAATCGCAGATCTCAAATGGCTCATATTGATTTTATCAGTGGTTGGTTTGCTTTACGCTGCTATCATGTGTATTAGAATGAATGATATCAAAAGATTGTTTGCCTATGCATCAATTAGTCACCTAGGACTTATCGCTGCTGGTATTATGATTTTCACAAAAGATGCTCTTGTGGGTGCCTCCGTTCAAATTGTAAATCACTCGTTAATTGCAGTTGGACTATTCTTAATTGCTGAAATACTTGAATCTCGTCTAAAAACGCGTGATTTGAGTGAAATGCGTGGAACTGCAACTCTCGCTCCCAAATTCGGATTCTGGTTTGCAATAATTGCTTTTGCTTCAGTATCAGTTCCTTTTACAGCCGGATTTATCGGTGAATTTACCTTATTGAAAGAATTGACTGATTTTAATACATGGATTGGTGTTTTAAGTGCAACAACATTGGTTTTTGGTGCAGTTTACACATTGCGAGCCTATCAATTATCCATGTTTGGCGCTCCTAAAAATGATACTTTCGAAGATTTGCGTTGGAATGAAATTGTTGTGTTTTTCATCTTATCCATTGCAGTCGTAGTATTTGGATTATTTCCGCATCTCATTTCTGATTTGGTTGGACCAAGTTTAGATCGATTACTAGCTATTTTTAACGCACCAACTTCTTTATAGACATGGAAGCAATTATTATTCTTTTTCTAACTGGTATCATTGCTCTATTTTTGGGAATACTTAAACAACCCAAGTTAACGACAATTTCTTCTATTTTAGGTTTGATTGCAGCGGGTATCGTACAATATTTTCCTCTTGATATTTTAAGTGATAAATACAATATCTTGAAATTTGGAGATGCTGGAAATGCATTTGTGATTTTAGCACTTTTAATAACAGGATTGATTATTCTAACTGGAGACAAAGGCTTTCAAGAGGATGAAACGCATGTGGGCGATTACCATGCACTTTTGCTTTTCTCCTTGTCAGGTGGAGTTATATTATTAGGATTCCAAGATATATTTATGTTTTTCTTAGGTTTAGAAATCTTATCAATTCCATTATACGTTCTTGCAGGAGCCAAAAGACAATCGAAAGAATCTTCGGAAGCAGCAGTAAAGTATTTCTTCATGGGAGCATTTGCTACGTGCCTACTTTTATTCGGCGTAGCTTTGGTTTATGGTTCAACGCAATCGTTTGAATTAGAGAAAATTTTAGAATTTACTGCTAAAAATCCTGCTGGACCAATGTTCTACGTTGGATTATTGTTCATTCTTGCATCATTCTTATTTAAGGTGGGTGCGGCTCCATTCCATTTTTGGGTTCCTGATGTGTATCAAGGTAGTCCAACTGTTTTCATGGGATATATGTCATCGGTTGTAAAATTGGTGGGCGTATTTGCTTTCGTTAAGTTTTTCCATATAGCATTTGTAAACGTGCATGAATTCTGGACAATTTTAATTGCCGTTTTAATTACTATTTCCATGTTCGTTGGGAATTTATCCGCCTTAGTTCAAACTAAATTTAAAAGACTACTCGCCTACTCTAGTATCACAAATGGATCGTATGCCTTAATGTCGATTTTATATCCGGGAAGTGTACAAGATTCATCATTGTGGATTTTCATGGTTGGCTATGGATTGTCTGTAGTTGCTTTAATTACCATTTCAACAATCGTTAATGACGAAAGCGATGAAATTAGTTCATTAAAAGGAATTGGCTATAAAAATCCATTGATTGGTTTGGTTGCAATTGTAGCTTTACTTTCAACGTCTGGTATTCCTCCGTTTACAGGGTTTTATGGTAAATTGATGGTTTTCTCGTCTGTTTGGACAAATTATCCATGGTTGATTATCCTTGCATTAATAAATTCAGCGATTGGTGTTTACATCTACTTAAGATTAATCATGACTATTCTTTCGAAGGAAAATAGTGAAACGACTTCCAAATTATCTGTTCCTATTTTACAACATGTAGTTTTAATTTGTTCCTTGTTGATTCTTACCTTCGGCTGGATTTTCTTGGCTTGCTGGAAGTAAGAATGAACACCACCATTTACACAGACTCTGAAAAAAACTCCATTCGATTTTCGAACTTTAGGAAGTTGGAATCGACTTGCCCGTTCTCTGGTTTTGGGGTGAAATACGTGGCATCCGGTGAAGAAATCTATTACGCAAATGATAAAAAGTACAAGGTAAATGCCGGTGAATATATCATTGGGAATGAATTTACCAAGTCCATTGTGCAAATTGATCACGCAGAAATGGTTCAAGGACTTTGTATTGATATTTCATCTGAGATAATTTCTGAAGTAGCTGAATTTCATGATATTAATGGTTCTGAGTTAAAAGAATTTTTGCTTTCCGATCAGTTTTTTGTTAATCGATATAATGTCAAGAATACCAGTTTGGGATACACACTTAATGAAATCAATCAAAAGATAAAATCAGGGACATTTACGAATGATCTGCAGCAAAATGAACTGTTTTATAGCCTTGCAGAATCCATTATCACTGATCAACGATTTGTTTTTGACCATTTATCCAGACTGGATTTCAAAAGAAACGTGACCAACGAAGAAGTATTTAGGGCGGTATTCCAAGCAAAATCACTTATTGATGAATCCATTACGGAAAACCTTTCTTTGGAAAAAATCGCCTATCAAATAGGAATTTCAAAATACCATTTCATTCGTGTATTTAAATCTGTTTTCGGAATTTCCCCATATCAATACCAAAAGCGCAAACGATTGGAACTTGCCAAATTAGACCTATTGAGCGGCGAAGAAATTCTGTCCACTGCTATTCGCTATGGTTTCGCGGACACCCCTACATTTTCAAAAGCATTTAAAATGCAATATGGTCAAACACCTGGGGCGATAAAAAATAGCATCGTTTAACTTATTTGACCAAAATTTTTGACGTAGCAGATACCGCATCAATACCAAAAGCGAAAATGATTGACAACTTACTAAATTACTGTTCAAAATTCATTCAGCTTACAGAGTTGGACAAAGAAGCGATTGAACTAAATTTTAAACCATTTCAAATCAAACGAAAAGACTTTTTGCTCAAAGAAGGTGTGGTTTGTGATTTTGTCGCCTATTTAAATTCAGGAGTTATCAGGCATTATCACATAAAGGATGGGAATGAAATAACATGCGATATTACCCTAAGCAATAATTTCATTACTGACTTTAAAAGTCTTACCCAGGATATTCCTTCCAATTATAATTTTCAACTATTAAAAGACGCTGAATTGTTAATCATTAAAAAGAAGGATTTATTTGAACTTTATAACGTAAACAAAAATATCCAATCCTTTGGACGAATTATGGCTGAGCAAGTAGCCCTCCGTTCGATTGACATTGCAATGTCCTTATCCTCCGATAAACCTGAAGAGAGGGTTGAAAAATTGATTAAACAAAGACCTGATTTATTTCAAGAAGTACCACAGCGTTATTTGGCTAATCTTCTTGGTATAAGCCCTGAAAGTTTAAGCAGAATTAGAGCGAGACAAAAATCTTACCAATAGTCAACAAAAAATAGACTTCCCACTTCTGAACTTTGTGCCATAAATAATTTAGAAAAGAGCACAATGAAAAAGTCCATTTTAATCCTAGCAGTTGTTTCAATAACAACAAGTCTTTTTGCGCAAGACAAACCAAGTTTCTTTCAAAGCCAACTTTTCGGTAAGGACAAAGAAACAGCTCCTTTGCAGTTAAGCGTTGACGCTTATCCATTTTTATTCCTTTCTAAAGGTGGTGGCGGAAGTATAGGCCTTGAATTTGACAATTGGCAAGTTGGATTAATTGGTTTTAGTGTTGCTCCACCGGACTATATCAAAAACACATTCTTCGAAAATGCTGAAAATATTTCAGTAAGACGAAATAATGCTATAGAACTTTATGCAAACTACTATTTACGGAAAGACAGAAAAGGAATTTATGCAGGAGTATTAGGTGGACCGGAGTGGTTTATGATGGAGGATAAAATAAGTGGTGTCAGAGAAACAATTGTAAAAAGTTACGTTGTACCGAGATTGGGAGTAAGGGTTTTTCCATTCAAAAAGATTCTTTATGCTGATGCCAGTTTTGGTTGGAGTTTTAATGTGAGCGGTACAGACCCAAGAACTTTAGGACAAACCACTTACAATGCTTCAGCAGGAGGATTTATTTACTTTCTTCAAGTTGGAGCGAGATTTAATTTGAAAAAATAATCGAGGTAGTGGCTAACCGCGTTCAATAGCTTGCCTATTTTACTTTTTAGTAATTTTGTAAAATGAAAATTGTTTACTTTTCTCACATCGTAAATGTGCTTGTCGCTGGGATGATGGGAACTCTGCTTTTTTTTAACTTGAATAGTCCGATAATTGAAGTTTTTGGACCTGAAACTCCAGCTCGACAAATTCTTTCTTGCGTCTACCTTTCAATTGCAGTTATGAGTAGTGTGGCATTGATTTCAAAAAGCAAAATAATAAGTATAGCGGTTGTTTTGTTTCCGATTCAAATAGTCTATAAAATCTTAACGCTGATTGCTGTTTCTGATATATTAAATCCTGTTCCATGGTCGAACTTAGCAATTAGTATTTTACATGCTTATTCACTTTATTTGATTTATAAAAATCAGCATTATAATAAAAATTTGAGTTAGGAAATAAAATGGCCAGCACTAAATATTTTTAGTTACTTCAGAAGTATCTATTTTTATAAACGACAGCATGAAAAAAGCAATAATAATCGGTTCGACATCCGGAATAGGAAAAGGACTTGCTGAATGTTTTGCAGTAAATAATTACAAAGTTGGTATAACAGGTCGTCGAAAGGAATTGCTTCTCGAATTGAAAGATGAAAATCCCGATGCCTATTTGACCAAAGTTTTAGACGTTACCGATACCGCATCATCCATTCAACAGTTGGAAGAATTGACTAATGAACTAGGTGGCTTGGATTTACTTGTCATATCATCAGGAATAGGAGAAATAAACGAAGCGTTAGATTTTGAAATTGAAAAGCAAACCATAGATACCAACATAGTAGGATTTACGTCCATTGCAGATTGGACCTTCAACTTTTTTGAAAAACAGCAATCTGGTCATTTGGTGGTTATTAGTTCCATTGGCGGAATTCGTGGCAGCAGTCAAGCTCCTTCATATAATGCTTCAAAAGCCTATCAAATAAATTACGCTGAGGGATTACGACAAAAAGCAGCTAAACTTAAAACACCCATTTTTATAACGGATATTCGTCCAGGTCTTGTTGACACAAAAATGGCGAAAGGCGAAGGATTGTTTTGGGTAATGTCTCTCGAAAAAGCTGTCAATCAGATGTATAAAGCAATCATCAGAAAAAAGAAAGTGGTTTATGTCACAAAAAGATGGCGTTTGATTGCTATGCTTTTAAAGCTCATACCGCGACCTATTTATGACCGAATGTAACTTAAGAAACGAATACCCACTGACAGCCTTTTTGCTTAATCCCTATTAAAATCATGCAAGTTAAATTAGAAGAGATCATACAATCCATTTATTTTTTACCTCAAGAAGTATTGGATGACGTTCTTGGAAATTTTAAACATTTGGAATATCCCAAAAACCATTTCTTACTTAAACCGGGTAAACATTGCAAGCACATTTGGTTTATGACAAAGGGTGCTGTAAGATATTATTACACAAATGAACAAGGGAAAGAAATGAATACATGGTTTAGCATGGATAGACAAGTAATTGCAGACACTTCGAGTCTTGTAAAAAAGGAACCATCTGAAGAAAGTATTCAACTATTGGAAGTTAGTGAAATGTATGCCATTGAATATACTTCACTGCAAACCTTGATACAAAAACACCATGCATTTTCACTTTGGTATATTAAGTTGGTGGAGTTGTATTACATAGCACAAATTGAAGACAGACTTACCGATTTGCAATTCCTGGATGCAAAGCAACGTTACCAGAAATTGTTAAGCCTATATCCAGATATTACAAACCGAATTAGTCTTGGTAATATAGCGTCCTACCTGAACATTACTCAAGAAACACTCAGTAGGATCAGGGCAGGCAAAATCTAACCATTTTTTGATTTACATCAAAAGTATTCATTAGTATACTTCTCAATTTTGCAGCGAAACTATTGAGCCCTACAAAATTGAAGTAATATGAACGTAACTCCCTTTTTTGAAAACTTCATCGATGCATATATCGAACAGTTAAGTTGGTATTCAGCATTTGCTTTTCCTTTCTTTATCATTTTTTGGATAGTAGGCAAAAAGTATTTTAAAAAAATAAGAATTCAGGAAACTGAAAGAGCAAAGCTGCAGCATTTCAAACACGACCTTGGCTTTTCAGTAGTTACATTTTTTGTTTTCGCAATAATGGATGTTTTTATTCTTTACTTAGAAAGCAAAGGATACACTCAAGTCTATTTCGATATCAGCAAATATTGCTATTTGTGGTTAGGGCTTAGTTTTTTCATTGTACTCTTTCTGGATGATATGTTTTTCTATTGGAGTCACAGGGCCATGCACATGCCAAGGTTTTATAAAATTTTTCACAAGGTACATCACGAAAGTACCGACCCATCGCCACTAACTGCTTTTGCTTTTCATCCTACGGAAGCTGTAGTTGAATACTTTATAGGCTTTGTTTTACCGTTTTTACTTCCACTGAATTTTGGAGTATTAATTACCTGGCAAATCTTCTCCATGCTAAACAATGTTTTAGGCCATTTAGGCTATGAAGTCTATCCTAAGGGTTGGGTAAAATTTCCACTATTGAAATTCAAAACTGCATCTACTCACCACAATATGCACCACCAATTGTTTAACGGCAATTATGCTTTATATTTTACATGGTGGGACAAATGGATGGGTACAGAATTTAAAGATTATGAAACTCGCCACGAACAAATCTTTGAACGAAAAAATAGTAAAAAATCTAACCAAGCCTTTCATTCTCTTAGCTTTTCTGAACGAGAGTTATTTCTAATCAAAGAGCAAACTAGCGAAAACGCTTCACAAAAAGCACAAGTTTCAGCTCAAGTTTTTGGTCAATCCTATGAATTCGAGACAGAGGAAGGGAAAACCATTTTACAAAGTGCATTAAACCAAAACATACCCTTGCCTTTTTCTTGCAAAAACGGACTTTGTGGAATGTGCAAAATGAAATGCATTGAAGGCAATGTAAAAATGCTAAACAATCAAGTGCTTTCAGAGTCAGATATAAATGATGGATTTATTTTGACTTGTCAATCATTGGCTCAAACCGAAAAAATTTCTATTCAAAACGCATAAAAACTTTAAAATTATGAATTGGTTTTATCTTCTCTTAGCAGGTATATTTGAAATTGGTTGGACAATTGGTCTTAAACAAATGGACAATCACAAAAATATAGTTTGGACTATTATTTTCTATGTGAGTATCACAACAAGTTTTTATTTTTTGCAACTAGCACTTAAAGAAATTCCCATAGGAACTGCTTATGCTATTTACACAAGTATTGGCGCAATTGGAACGGTTTTAATTGGTATGCTATTTTTTAAGGAGCCAACGAGTCTACTCCGTATTGGCTTCATTCTTCTAATAATCACTGGTGTAATTGGTCTAAAAGTAACTTCAACGCACTAAATATAAAAGATTGTCAGTCTATTCTTAATCAGAAAAAACACTCAAAATTTGTATCAAATGAAAAAAACGATTTTAGTAGCCTTTTTACTATTAGTTACAAATCATATTTGCGCTCAAGGTGCTGTTGAAATATTGGGGGGAAACAAATACACACATTACATAAACTATTTCAATAAAGATTTGGATAGTTCTGGAAAATGGAACTTTTTCAATCTTAATCGCTTTACAGTAAACTATAAAGACAAAGCACTAAACACATTATCCATTGAGGGACAGCTTACTTATCAATTCAACCCTTGGCTTGGACTTTCGGCAGGAGGTGGATTTTACGGTGAATTGTTTATACCAGCGATTGGATTAAGTCTTTCATACATGAACAAAAAGGAAGACTTTTTTATTCAAATGTACCCCACAATTGGTTATGCTGAAAGGCAGGTTGCTCCGAGTGTTTTGGGACTCATTGGATTTATTCCAAAATTGAGTAAAAATTGGGGGTTATCTTCGCAAATAATTTTTTCAATAGACCCAGTTGAAGCAGCTCAAATCGTGAGAATTGGTGCCGATTACAAAGAAAAAATTCAATTTGGAATTGGTATTGACATGACTCAAAACTTTGATTCAAGGAATTTAGATTTTAATACAGGACCATTTGTTAGATACAACTTCTGATTTGCACGAGGCTTGGTTCAGCGCTTCTTCTGACGCTTTTATCTAATTTTGAACGGTGGTGCTTCCAAATATTTTTTCAGTAATGTCACTTTTTTCAAAGTCTAGACACTTACTCCTAAAACCTCTTAATGGAATCCAGTAAACAAGAACGTTTTATGCAAGTATACGAGCCGGTTCATGAACGGTTTGAGCGCTATTGCAAAACGCGTGTTTACGGTGAATTTCATTTCAAAGACATTATGCACGATACCTTGGTTGTTGCGTTTGAGAAGTTTGATGAACTCAAATCTACGGATGCATTTCTTCACTTTTTGTTTGGAACGGCTACGCGAATATTAGCCAATCACCGAAAGAAGAAACGACCAGAATATGTTGATCAGTTGAAAGGGAAGTACGAGCATCCTCACAACGAAAATGATTCGATTGAACAACAATTTGAAATCAATGATTTGTATAAATGCTTGCAAGATCTTGATCAGGTAACAAGTGAGTGCATTATTCTCTTTGAAATTTCGGGGTTTTCGATAAAAGAAATCATGGGTATTCAAAACTCAAGTGAATCTGCCGTAAAGCAACGCCTGAGCAGAGGTAGAAAGCAATTATTGGCGCTTATGCAGTCACTTGAAATTAAAAACGGTGTATTATGAAATCTGAAGAAAAATTAGATCACCTATTTGAAACATTAAGAACCGAGAAAACCTCTACGAGTGTTTCTGATGTTACCTCTTGGATTGAAGCCCCTGCTCAGATTGCTGTTCCAAAATCAACTAGTAAAATTATCATTCAAAAAAACTTCTTTATTATGAGTTCAATTGCCACAATTATTGTAACCGGAATTCTATTTATGTCCGGAAATAAAGAGCCAAACATTGCTCCAAAACAAAAAAAGGACAAGCAAGCTGCAATGGTAGATTCTTCGACTAATTCCCCTAATCCAACTATTCAACCCAATCAGCTCCCCGTTGAAAATAATCGTTTCCTTGAAAAAGCTTTCATTCAACCATGGATCAATGAAGGTCTTGTGACTTTACCTTTTGCGGAGTTAGATCATGCTGCTGCTTTAGTTCAATTAGACCCCATTTTCCCTTCACAAAGTTCAACAAAAACAAGTCTTCAATCTAATGCCGGATCTTGGTTCTCTAACAATGACAGTTTGCACGTCGATACACTTTTCAATGGGGTGAAATCATTGGTGTTCAAAGGGGATAAAAGTGATATTTTGGTTAGTGGAAGTAATCGAACAGACATTTCCATGAAGTACAACTATCAGCTAAATGCAAAAGGAGTTTTCTCACGCAAAAAGGAAGGGAATTGTGAATTAAACTATGTGCTGAAGGATTCCGTTCTGACGATTCATTTGCAAAGAAAAGATCAGAATTTCAATGGTATCAGTGTGCTCTCTGAAAGTAGTAAAATAGAATTTTATGTTCCGGATAACGTAGATGTGAAAATGGATTCAGATTTAGGCGATATCGATGCTAATGGATTGAAAAACAAAAACACGACTCTTCACACTGCCCTTGGGGATATAAGTACAAAGAACACGTCAGGCACACTTGATTTAAAAACGGATTTAGGAGATATTAATATCAGCAATTTATCGGGGAAAATAAGATGTTTCACCTCGCTTGGTGATGTATCCGGAAAGAATATAACCGTAAAAGATGACTGTAAATTAGAGAGCAGCCTGGGAGATATCGACGTTCAATTGAGCAATCCACTATCTGAGTTGAGATTAGATTTAAGCACAAGTTTAGGGAAGGTAAAAGTAGATCGGCCAGATCTCAAGAAGAAATCAAGTAGTCAATTAAACTTGGGAAATGGTAAATTGAAAGTGATAATGGCAACTTCTTTAGGGAAGGTAATTGTTCGTTAAGCTACCAGTTAATAATCAAATAATTTATAATCAATTAAAAATGAAAACAATTTGCTTTATCGTAATTAACCTATTTATTGGAACTGTAGCTTTTAGTCAGAAGCTAAATTGGATTCCGTTTGATTGGGTTGGTGATAGCGTGTCCGGTAAATATTTTGACAAGGCTGCTATAAATATTCCAGTTTCAATTGATGGTTTACCCCATAAATTCAACATGCAATTTGATTTAGGCGCTGTAACAACAGTTATTTATGGAAACTCAATTGCTAATTATCTTGATAAATATTCTGAGCTCAAAAATAAAATAGACACTAATACGAGCTTTACAATCAACGGCCAAAAAAATCCTATGTTCAAAGATGTTAATTTGGGATTAGGAAATATTTCATTCGGGAAAAGAGATATAGGTTATTTTCAAGAATTTGGAGATACGATTCCATCTGATTCAATTTATACAAGCACAGAAAAACAAATTGGAACCATTGCCCCTGATTTGTTTAAAGACCAGTATTTAATTATCGATTATGCCAACAAACGAATTTGTGTTCAAGAAAAACTACCGAAGAAATTTGCAAAAGTAAATTTTCAACCTTGTTCAATAGTAGATGGGCGAATTATCATTCCTTTTGAAATTAACGGTAAAATAGAGAACTTAATGTTTGATTCAGGCTCCAGTATTTTTACTTTACTATCGAGCGAGGAGAATGCAAAACAAATATCAGATAATGCCATCATTGATTCATTG